>NZ_JDWJ01000006.1:0-426781 GCF_012932895.1 Pseudomonas sp. KD5
CATCGCCAACCTCACCGAGACCAATGCCGCCGTCGACATCTCCACCGCCGGCACCCTGACCATCAGCGACGTCGACAGCGCCGCAACCTTCGTCGCCCAAACCAACACCGCCGGCAGCTACGGCCAGTTCTCCATCGGCACCGACGGCGCCTGGACCTACGTCGCCAACTCCGCGCACAACGAGTTCGCCGCCGGCACCACCTACACCGACACCTTCGCCGTGAGCAGCGCCGATGGCACCCTCACTTCGGTCACCGTGCATATCGCCGGCAGCAACGACTCACCGACGATCACTTCCAACGGTGCTGGTGCAACGGCTTCGATCAGCGTGGCGGAGAACACCACGGCGATCACGACGGTAACGGCGACCGATGTTGATCTGCCGGCACAAACGCTGAGCTACAGCATCGTCGGTGGAGTGGATGCCGCGAAATTCTCGATCGTTTCTGGCACAGGCGTGCTGAGCTTTATCTCTGCACCCAACTTTGAAGCGCCGACTGATACGGGAACGAACAACGTTTATGACGTGATTGTGCGGGCATCGGACGGCACGCTGTTCGACGACCAGGCGATTGCGGTAACCGTGACAGGCGTCAACGACAACTCCCCAGTGATCACCTCCAACGGTGGTGGTGCGACGGCTTCGGTCAGCGTGGCGGAGAACACCACGGCGGTCACGACAGTGGTGGCGACCGATGCCGATCTACCAGCGCAGACGCTGAGCTACTCGATCCTGAATACGGCCGGGACAGACTTCAGCAAATTCTCGATCAGTTCGAGCGGGGTGCTGACGTTCAATTCGGCGCCCGACTACGAGAATCCCCAGGATGTCGGTGGGACTGCCGGCGACAATGCCTATGTTGTGGACGTTCAGGTGGCCGACGGCAATGGCGGAGTCGACACGCAGACCATTACGGTAAACGTGCAGAACGTCGTTGAGACGCCAGTTGATACCGTAGCGCCGACGGTGACTTCCATAACCGCGCTCACAGCGTCAGGGACACCGCTAGGGAACACCGGCAGCGGCACAATAACCATCACGTTCAGTGAAGCTGTGATTAACTTCGATATCAGTGATTTCAGTGTCACCGCAGGCCGCGGAACCCTCAGCAACTTCTCCGGTAGCGGCACTACTTATACAGTGGACTTCACAAGAACCAACAATGGATCTGTAAAAGCCAGCGTTACAAACACCTACACGGACTTGGCTGGCAATACGGGTGTTGCGTTCACCTCTAGCGCGAATCTTCCGGCAGGTGTGGCTGGCGAACCGATCAATCTAGCCCTCAACGCTCCATTGGCCGATATCAGCGGCCCCGTAACGGTGTCCATCAGCGGGGTTCCCTCGGGGTGGGTGTTCAATGCAGGAACCGACAACGGCGACGGCACATGGACCGTGCACACCAACGATCCCGGCGCATTGACCGTGACAACACCAAGCGACTTCGTGGGTGCGTTGGTGCTTGATGTCAACATGAGCTGGAGCAACATCGACGGCAGCACCGCCAGTGCCTACGTATTCAACAACGTCGAAGTCTATGCCCCAGGCGCGCCGATCTTCGCCGTGTCCGCCGATGACAATCTGACCGGTTCGTCTGGTGCCGACACCTTCGTCTTCGCCCAGCCGATCGGCAACAACCAGATCTACAATTTCGATGCCACAGCGGACAAGATCGACTTGGTTGGCTTCACGGGCATCAACGGCTTTGCAGATTTGAGTATCACTAACGACGCCAACGGCAATGCACTGGTCAGCATAAGCTCCGGCCAAACGGTCACTCTCAAAGGTGTCGATGCGGCGGACTTGAGCGAAGCGAACTTCCAGTTCGATGTCGACCCACTCACCAACAACAGCGGGACCCTCACCATTGCCGACGGCGCGATCATGCCGTTCGGTGGCAGCATCCATAACAGCGGCACCATCGAGCTCGGCTCCGCCGGCAGCGCAACCAGCCTTGAGGTTCTGTTCCGTGGCGCGACCTTGACCGGTGGCGGCCAAGTGCTGCTATCCGACAACGCGCAAAACGTGATTTTCGGCGGCAGCGCCGACACCGTACTGAATAACGTCGACAACCGCATTTCCGGCGCCGGCCAGTTGGGTGCCGGACAGATGGTGCTGATCAATGCGGGGCTGATCATGGCCAGCGGGCTGAACAGCCTGGTGCTCGACACCGGCACCCACACCATCACCAACAGCGGGGTGCTGGAGTCCACGGGCCCAGGCGGCATGACGGTGGCCAGCACGGTCGAAAACACCGGCCACCTGTGGGCCAATGGTGGCGACCTGCGCCTGCTGGCCGACGTGACCGGCGATGGCAGCGCGACCATCGACGGTAACGCGACCCTGACCTTCTCCGGTGCTGCACACGGGTCCGTCGCCTTCCACGGCGAAGGCGCGGGCACGCTGGTGATCGCCCAGGCCGAAACGGCGGGCTCGCTGTCCGGCATCCTCGGCCTTGAGAGCGATGACATGCTGACGTTCGGCAATCTCGCTTTCGGCGCCAACACCCAGCTCAGCTATAACGCCAGCGCCTCTGGCGCCGGCGGCCTGCTGACAGTGGACGACGGCGTGCATCGGGCCGAGGTGAACCTGCTGGGGCATTACTCGGCGGAAGACTTCCAGGTCACCGACGGCGGCGCGGCCGGCACTCAAGTCAGTTACCACGGAGAATCCAGCGGCACGCTGGTGGGCACCATGCTCGCAGACACGATCAGTGGCGGCGACGGCAACGACATCATCGTAGGCCGTGAAGGCGCAGACACGCTCAGCGGTGGCGCGGGCGCCGACGTGTTTGCCTACTTCAACGTGAATGAAGGCGGCGACCATATCCTCGACTACAACTACGCCGAAGGGGACAAAATCGACCTCTCTGCGCTGCTCAAGGCCAACTTTGTCGCCGGCACCAGCCAGGTGTCGGACTTTGTCCAAGTGGTGCAGACCGGCACCGACATCACCGTGAAGGTGGATACCGATGGCGCAAGTAATGGCAAGAACTTCGTCGACGTGGCGGTGCTTGACCACACGGGTACGCCTGGGCCAGATCTGGTGCGCACCTGGTTCGGGGATACGGACCATACACTGACGGCGTGATCGTGGGCGGGAGTTGAGCAGTTGATAATGCTGGAGACCAGGGAAGGTCGAACCATTATCCGGCTACTCAACTCCTTCGCTCACACTGCCCCTGACCATTTGATTCACCGGAGAATGCAACGCGTTAGATGAACCTCTGGGTTGCGTAGTTTAATGTGCACTACCCTGGAAAAGGATTTCATCGTGTACATCAAAGGACACTACATCGTATCTGCCTGCGCACTGCTGTTTTTCCAGCACGCACTGGCGACCGGAATGGACTGCACAAAAGCGGCAAACGCTGTCGAAAATACAATTTGCGCGAACAAAGGACTGTATGAGCTGGATACGCAAATGGGGTCGGTCTATCGAACGCTGATGAACGCCGCTTCGCCGGCGCAGGTTGAACTGAAGAGATCCCAGCGCCAGTGGTTGAAAGTGCGCAATGAATGCGTCGAAGACGTCGCCTGCCTGGACCAACACTATCGCGAACGCTTGCTGGCATTGCACGTGCAATGGGTCGACGTCGTTGCCTATCAACCCGACGATGTCGATAAACAGGTGATGGAGGATTTGCAACAACGCATCCAGGACCTGAGCAAGGACAATCCGGAATTTGCACTGGAGCGAGCACTCGACTCCATGGCGTTCGACAGCAGCACAACGTCATTCCCTGGCGACTCGGGTGAAGATGAGCAATCCCTCTTTCCCAAGACCATTCCCCAAGATGTTACAAAGGACGAATGGAAGGCACTGAAAGCGTCCGACATCAGCGACGCCGCTGAGTCCGGGCAGACCTCATACACGCTGATGGATATGGATGGCGACGGACAGCGTGACCTCATCGTTGAAACCTATTCCGGCGGCACCGGGATGTTCAGTTACACGCAAACCTACCGTCGCAGTGAAGGTCGGTTCATCAGCAGGACATCGGGGCCAGCCCATGAATCCGACTCACTTTTCTATACCAATGAACGCGGCGCCAACCAATCCGTGAACTGGATCAAGGCTCGCGGAAAAATCTACTTAGCCTACCGAAACGGTAGCTACGGCGTTGACCAGGTCTTTCTTCTCAATCCCCTGAAGATCAATAACAAAGTACCTACACTGACCGTTCGCTACGGCTATCAACTGACAGTGCCCCACACTCAATATCTGGAGGACGGAACCACCGCTTTCGAACTGGAGCCAGCCCTGCAAAAGGTACTCGCGAAAGCCTTGATCAAAGTGAATGCAGATGAAGCCCTGGAAACTGGTCAACAGAAAACCCCGATCTGCCCCATTCCTCCTTCAGTAAAAGACAGTGATGACTATTACAGCTTCGGGGCGAGTTACTACGCGATCGAACCCGTCGCCGATATGCCGGTGGTCATCGCTAATGAGTGCTTCATCGCAAGACTGATCAATTGGTACGGGAGCTACAGCGACAAGGACGGACTGTTTGCACTACTGACGTTGCGCAAACCGGGATCTGAAGACCAGGAACGCAGTTATTCGGTCAACGGACGTCGACATATCACGCAAGTGAGCACATCGATTGGCAAGGCCGAAGGTGGGGCTGAGAATTTTTAGTCAGTTATCCACCGATGGATAGCCACAAAAAAGCCCCACCAGATCACTCTGCGTGGGGCTTTCAAATATATGGTGTCCCAGGGCAGGTTCGAACTGCCAACCTTCCCCTTAGGAGGGGGATGCTCTATCCAATTGAGCTACTGAGACACAAGTCGCGCGCAAGGAATGCGCGGCGATGGACGGCGTGCATGTTAACGGGCAGGCCCGCTTTTGTCATGTCGTCCGTAGGGCTTTTTAAGTGTAGGCAGACGCCCTGCGGTAGCGTGGCTTTGTTTACCGTGCAAATTGCATCACCGCAAAATGCCATCATTGCAAAATGCAATGCCGGCCCTTGGTGAAAATATCTTAAATCGTTGTTTTTAAAGAATTTAATAGCCGTTAAACTTTTGGCATGCGGGCTGCTTCGACTGTTCTCAAAGAACGAAGGAGATCAGCCCCATGAACAGCGCTCTTTTAGTCGCGAATGCAGTCGCCCTGGCGGTTCTGTTGGGTTTTCAGTTCTTTCCCGAAAACGACGCTGCGATGGTTGCCCAACGCACGCCCCATTACCTGCAGCTGCAAAAAGCGCCTCAATGGGCAGTCACGAGCGATCAACGCAGTTTTGTCAGCCAAGAGGTGAGCCAGGAGAGTCTTCAACCGCGCACGCAGTCTTTTGAACGCTTGGTATTTTGAACCACCTCATCAGGAGCACAGCATGTCCAAATCAGCCGCAGGGTTTCTCATCCTCGCTCTACTGAGTGGCATCTTTCATCTGTCATTAGTCCAGGACACGATCGTCACCCTGCCCCTGATTGCCTGCGGCGTGTTCAGTGCGCTGTTCGTGCTGGCGCTGATCGCCGGGCGCAAGATCAAGTTCGATCCGGTTCTGCGCTGACGCTCAGCAACTCCAGAAGACCGGCAACGGTGACCGTAAGGTCGCCGGAGTTATCGAGTCGACGGATCTGCGTATCACCGATTGTATCGTCAGCCGTGAACAGCGCATTGCGGCGCAGTCTCGCTTCAATTTCTGCCGGGCTTTCACGCCCCCGCCGTAGCAGGCGCTCTCGCAGAACGTCATCCTTGACCGTCAACAGCACCGGCAACAGCGTGGGATAGCGCTGTTGCGCTTCTGTCAGGTGGCCGCGCGAAGCATTGATCAGCACATCGCGCCCGTCCTTGAGCCACTGGTCTATACGCACAGGAATACCGTAATCCAGCCCATTGGCCTGCCAAGAAAGCGCGAAATCCCCTTTGTTTCTGCGTCGCTCGAACTCTTCGCGGGACACCTCAATGGCGTCTTCGCCGACGGACTCAGCCGAGCGCGTAATAACCCGCCGCACGACTTCACAATTGCGTACCCGCAATGGCCCGCGAGCGGCTTCGATGAGGCTGTCCTTGCCGGATCCCGAAGGCCCCATTAAATAAATCAGCCTGCCATCCATCCTGAAATCATCCCATACCGTCCGTCTGCCCTAGTAAATCGGCCATTTGCCACTATCCTGTTAAGGTAAGGAACAAGGATCGAATCCGCATAGCATGCACCTTCAGGCGTCTTCGGGCATCACCTGTCGGGCAAGAGGACGCGGTCAGCGATACGGACTCATGGAATGTTTTCAAACCAGTCCGCATTTCTGATAATAGGTGCTGGCATTAAGCCTTTACCCAGATCAATATTTGTCACAGAATTGACGCCAATGATCTGGCTAATTTGAGGCATGATGCGCGCCTCTATCAATTCAGGTTGAACATTTGGCCGGAGTGCTTGTCCTATCTGACATCCTGCGGCCTATCCCGAGAACCGCTCCCCTGAACTAACCGGTTAAATATATGCGCCCATTGAAACAGGCAATTTATTCCAGCCGTACGGCTGACAAGTTCGTCGTACGTCTGCCAGACGGAATGCGTGAACGCATTGCCGAGGTGGCTCGCAATCATCATCGCAGCATGAATTCCGAGATCATCGCGCGCCTTGAGCAGAGTCTTATTCAGGAAGGCGCGTTGGGCGAAGAATTGAGCATGCGCCTGGACAGCCCCGAGCTGTCATTGCACGAACGCGAACTGCTGCAACGCTTCCGCCAACTCTCCCACCGCCAGCAAAACGCTCTGGTTTCGCTGATCGCCCATGACGCCGAAATGGCTGCAGACGCTTCCTGATTCATCCCGAAAGTTCAAGCCAGCGTAATTGCTGGCTTTTTTTTGCCTGAAATTCGGCCCCAAAAAAACCCGCCGATTGGGCGGGTTCTTTTGAGGCAGAACGTCAGAGCAGAAAAATCGTCGCCAGCCCGAGGAAGATGAAAAAGCCACCACTGTCGGTCATGGCAGTGATCATCACACTCGCGCCCATTGCCGGGTCGCGCCCAAGCCGCGCCAGGGTCATCGGAATCAACACACCCATCAATGCCGCAAGCAACAGGTTAAGCGTCATGGCGGCGGTCATCACCACGCCCAGGGACCAACTGCCATAAAGCAGGTAGGACACCACACCAATCACCCCACCCCAGACCAGGCCATTGATCAAGGCAACCGCCAACTCCTTGCGCATCAACCTCGACGTATTGCCGGTACTGACCTGGTCCAGCGCCATGGCCCGAACGATCATGGTGATCGTCTGGTTACCCGAGTTGCCGCCGATACCCGCCACGATCGGCATCAATGCCGCGAGCGCTACCAGCTTCTCGATAGAGCCCTCGAACAGGCCGATCACCCGTGATGCAACGAACGCGGTGATCAGGTTTATCGCCAGCCAGGCCCAACGGTTGCGCAGGGACTTCCAGACTGACGCAAAAATATCTTCTTCTTCGCGCAGACCCGCCATGTTGAGAACTTCGTTTTCGCTCTCTTCACGAATCAGGTCGACCATTTCATCGATGGTCAGACGACCGATCAGCTTGCCGTTCTTGTCGACCACCGGGGCCGAGATCAAGTCGTAACGCTCGAACGCCTGAGCGGCCTCGTAGGCGTCTTCGTCCGGATGAAAACTCACCGGATCGCTGGCCATTACTTCCGAGACCTGTTTATCCGGGTCGTTGACCAAAAGGCGCTTGATCGGCAACACGCCCTTGAGCACGCCGTCGTAATCGACCACGAACAGTTTGTCGGTATGGCTTGGCAATTCTTTGAGACGACGCAGGTAACGCAACACCACTTCAAGACTGACATCCTCACGGATGGTCACCATCTCGAAGTCCATCAGCGCACCGACCTGCTCCTCGTCATAGGACAACGCGGAGCGGACGCGCTCACGCTGTTGAGCATCGAGGGTTTCCATCAGCTCGTGGACGACGTCTCGCGGCAGCTCGGAGGCCAGGTCAGCAAGTTCGTCGGCATCCATGTCCTTGGCCGCCGCCAGGAGCTCGTGATCGTCCATGTCGGCGATCAGGGTTTCACGAACCGAATCGGATACTTCGAGCAGAATGTCGCCGTCGCGGTCGGCCTTGACCAATTGCCAGACGGTCAGACGATCGTCCAGTGGCAAGGCTTCAAGGATGTAGGCAACGTCGGCGGAGTGCAGATCATCGAGCTTGCGTTGCAACTCGACGAGGTTTTGCCGGTGAACCAGGTTCTCGACCCGGTCGTGATGCGGACCTTCCTGGCGATGAGTCAGGTCTTCGACCACCCGCTGGCGCTGCAGCAGCTCAACGACTTGAGCAAGGCGGTCCTGCAAGCTTTCCTGCGTTTTCTTTACTTCAACTTCAGACATAGGCGAACTCCACTCCCAGCAGCGGGGCACGCCGGAAGGATCAATCAGTCAATTCATGATTGTAAAAACGGGGTACTGAGTAACTACTGGGTAAGTCCATGGAGGTATTCCACAAGCCCCGGCGGGGCTGACGGGCGCAATGATAACACCGCCTGACGGTTTTAAACGTTAAAAAATCGCGGCTGAAACAAGCGCTTGCGAGACAAACCTGAGCGCTGTCCTGATCCATGGAACTGCGACGACTCATCCTGAAAAGAAAACACACCCTAGTCGAAAAATGCAGCGGCTACTCTTGATAAGGACCGTCAAGGAGGACGTCGAATGCCATGGAATGCTGATTATCTTTTACTTGCCGCCCTGCTCTGCCTGCCGCCCTGGGCGTTTGCTACGACCATCCACCGGTGTGAAGCCCCTGACGGACGCATCACCTTCACGACCTTGAGCTGTACGACCGGAGAAAGCCTTTCGCTTCAGGAAGTACGCACGTTTTTGCCTGGCAGCACGACAGCCCTGATACCAGAAGCCGAGGTTCGCGAAACATCAAGTATGAAAAAACCAAGGAGAGAGCCGACGGTCGTTGGTCAGTCCGAGGACAAATGTGGAAATCAGCTCAGCGCAAAGGAACGCCGCATCGCGATCATCAATCAGAGAGTGGTTGCCGGCATGAGTCAGCAGGACGTCGAAAGCGCTCTCGGCAAGCCAGACAAAATCAGCACTCGCAATTCAGCCACGAGCTACCGCTACGACAACAAGCGAGGGCGCAGTGCTCACATCGAGTTCGATGAGAAAGGTTGTACCAAAGGAAAAGCCAAATCGCAGACGGCAAAAAGCCCGCGTTAAACGCGGGCTTTTTGGTGTTTGGTGCACTCGACAGGATTCGAACCTGTGACCGCTCGGTTCGTAGCCGAGTACTCTATCCAGCTGAGCTACGAGTGCATTTGTGTTTTTATACCAGATCACAACTGGTTGAAGCCAAGTTACTCACATTACTGCAAACAACTCTTAAATGGTGCACTCGACAGGATTCGAACCTGTGACCGCTCGGTTCGTAGCCGAGTACTCTATCCAGCTGAGCTACGAGTGCATTTGTTGCCGCGCATTATAGGCCGTTAAATCTTTTTGTAAAGCACTTTTTCTAGTAATTTCAACAACTTACCGAAGAAGCCAGATTACAACGTACTAAACAAATAATGGCGGAGAACGGGGGATTCGAACCCCCGACACCCTTTTGAGGTGTACTCCCTTAGCAGGGGAGCGCCTTCGGCCACTCGGCCAGCTCTCCGCAACACGGGGCGTATATTAACCAGCTTTATCCCCGTTTGCAAACATAAAAAACGATAAAAATTAATGGCTTGGTTCTTCGTCCTTCTCTTTCTTGATACGCAGGTAAATTTCCTCACGGTGCACAGCCACCTCTTTCGGGGCGTTGACACCAATACGCACTTGATTTCCTTTAACGCCGAGCACGGTCACGGTGATTTCGCCATCACCAATAATCAGGCTTTCTGCGCACCGACGAGTCAGAATCAGCATACCTTTCTCCTCACGCATTTCATTTCAGGGACAACAGTCTGCAAAAAAAAGGCATTCGACCTACAACCGAAAAGGTCGCAGCCCTACATGCCTGAGTATTGACTAGCGCGAGCAAAAGAACAGTTTTGGTACGCACCATTCAAAAAAGCGAAGGGCGCGGTCAGACCGCGCCCTTCGGGGGAAACGCATTACTCGCCCTGTCGGGCCGGCGCGTCCAGTTCAAAAGCTGTGTGCAGGGCGCGCACAGCCAGTTCCAGGTACTTCTCTTCGATCACCACGGACACCTTGATTTCCGAAGTCGAGATCATCTGGATGTTGATGCTTTCTTTCGCCAGGGATTCGAACATGCGGCTGGCCACGCCTGCGTGGGAGCGCATGCCGACGCCAACGATCGAGACCTTGGCAATCTTGGTGTCGCCAACGACTTCACGGGCACCGATCTCGCGAGCGGTGTTTTCCAGCACCGATTGCGCCGCCTGGTAGTCGTTGCGGTGTACGGTGAAGGTGAAGTCGGTGGTGTTATCGTGCGCAACGTTCTGCACGATCATGTCGACTTCGATGTTCGCGGCACTGATCGGGCCGAGAATCTTGAACGCCACGCCCGGGGTGTCTGGCACGCCACGGATGGTCAGCTTGGCTTCATCGCGGTTGAAAGCGATGCCGGAAATGATCGGCTGTTCCATGGTTTCCTCTTCATCAATAGTAATGAGGGTGCCCGGACCCTCCTTGAAGCTGTGCAGTACGCGCAGCGGAACGTTGTACTTGCCGGCGAACTCGACCGCACGGATCTGCAACACCTTGGAACCGAGGCTGGCCATTTCCAGCATCTCTTCGAAGGTGATCTTGTCCAGACGCTGAGCCACGGACACCACACGCGGGTCGGTGGTGTAGACGCCGTCGACGTCGGTGTAGATCTGGCATTCGTCAGCCTTCAGGGCTGCCGCCAGTGCCACGCCAGTGGTGTCGGAACCACCACGACCGAGCGTGGTGATATTGCCGTGCTCGTCGACGCCCTGGAAACCGGCGACAACCACCACACGACCGGCCTTCAGGTCACCGCGAATCTTCTGGTCATCAATCTGCAAGATACGCGCTTTATTGTGCGCGCTATCCGTCAGAATCCGTACCTGGTTGCCGGTGTACGACACCGCTGGCACGCCACGCTTGATCAGCGCCATGGCCAACAGTGCAATCGTCACCTGCTCACCGGTGGAAACGATCACATCCAGTTCACGCGGAACCGGTTGGCCGTCGCCACTGATTTGCTTGGCCAGATCGATCAGACGGTTGGTTTCGCCGCTCATTGCAGACAGCACAACCACCAGGTCATCGCCCGCATCGCGGAATTTCTTAACCTTGTCGGCGACCTGCTCGATTCTCTCGACAGTGCCGACTGAGGTGCCTCCAAATTTCTGTACGATCAAAGCCATTTCAAAGCCGCCTCTGCCCATGAAGGGCGCCCAATAATCACTCAAACAGCGTTCTGGCCCGCCACTAGACCGCGGGCCAGGCACACTGCCTTATAAACCCTGCTCTACAAATGGAACAGTCAGGGCCAATGCGGCATCCAGTGCGCCAGCGTCAGTACCACCGCCCTGCGCCATGTCTGGACGACCACCGCCCTTCCCGCCCACTGCCGCAGCAGCCTGCTTCATCAAATCACCGGCTTTGAGTTGGCCAGTCAGGTCTTTGGTCACGCCTGCAACCAGAACGACCTTTTCCTCATGGACACTGCCGAGCAGGATCACTGCGCGGCCGAGTTTGTTTTTCAGTTGATCGACCAGCGCCAGCAGCGCCTTGCCATCCTGACCGTCCAGACGCACGGCCAGCACTTTCACGCCTTTGACGTCCAGGGCAGAAGCCGACAGATCGTCGCCCGCCGCGCTGGCCGCCTTGGCCTGCAACTGCTCGAGTTGCTTCTCCAGCAGACGGTTGCGCTCCAGCACAGCCGACAGCTTGTCGATCAGGTTATCGCGGCTGCCCTTGACCAGGTTGGCCGCTTCCTTGAGTTGTTCTTCTGCAGCATTCAAGTAGGCCAGTGCCGCGGCACCGGTGACTGCCTCGATACGACGCACACCCGAAGCCACACCGCCTTCGCTGATGATTTTCAGCAGACCGATGTCGCCAGTACGGGTGGCGTGAATACCGCCGCACAGCTCAACGGAGAAATCGCCCATGCTCAGCACACGTACGCTGTCGCCGTACTTCTCGCCGAACAGCGCCATGGCGCCTTTCTGCTTGGCGGTTTCGATGTCGGTTTCTTCGGTTTCAACTTCGGAGTTCTTGCGAATCTCGGCGTTGACGATGTCTTCCAGCGCCTTCAACTGCTCAGGCTTGATCGCTTCGAAGTGGCTGAAGTCAAAGCGTAGACGCTGACTGTCGACCAACGAGCCTTTCTGCTGAACGTGCTCGCCCAGCACCTGACGCAATGCGGCGTGCAACAAGTGAGTTGCCGAGTGGTTCAGCGACGTCGCATGGCGCACTTCGGCATCGACATGAGTCTCCACCGGAGCACCTACGATCAGGCTGCCCGAATCCAGCACACCGTGGTGCAGGAACGCACCGCCGGTCTTGGTGGTGTCGCGCACGTCGAAACGCGCAGCGCCAGCCTGAAGGAAGCCGCAATCACCAATCTGACCACCGGACTCGGCATAGAACGGCGTCTGATCGAGAACGACCACGCCCTCTTCGCCTTCGCTCAGTACGTCAACCGATTGCCCTTCTTTATAGAGAGCAACGATTTTGGCGGAACCGCTGTGAGCGGTGTAACCGGTGAACTCGGTGGCCACATCAACCTTGACCAGGCTGTTGTAGTCCATGCCGAAGGAGCTGGCGGAGCGGGCACGCACGCGCTGGGCTTCCATTTCGCGCTCGAAGCCTGCTTCGTCGATGGTCAGGCTGCGCTCACGGGCGATGTCGCCGGTCAGGTCCATCGGGAAACCGTAGGTGTCGTAAAGCTTGAACACCACGTCGCCCGGCACCACGTCGCCTTTGAGTTCGGCCAGATCCTGCTCGAGGATCTTCAGGCCCTGCTCCAGAGTCTTGGCGAATTGTTCTTCTTCGGCCTTCAGCACGCGCTCGATGTGCGCCTGCTGGGATTTCAGCTCAGGGAATGCTTCGCCCATCTCGGCGACCAGGGCCGCAACGATCTGGTAGAAGAAGCTGCCCTTGGCGCCCAGTTTGTTGCCGTGACGGCAAGCGCGACGAATGATCCGGCGCAGTACATAACCGCGACCTTCGTTGGACGGCAGCACGCCGTCGGCAATCAGGAAGCCGCAGGAACGGATGTGGTCAGCCACGACTTTCAGGGAAGCCTGATTGTCATTGGTGCAACCGATGGCCTTGGCCGATGCGCTCAGCAGGCTCTGGAACAGGTCGATTTCATAGTTCGAGTGAACGTGCTGCAGCACGGCACTGATCCGCTCAAGACCCATGCCGGTGTCCACCGACGGGGCTGGCAACGGGTGCAACACGCCATCGGCGGTGCGGTTGAACTGCATGAAAACGTTGTTCCAGATTTCGATGTAACGGTCGCCGTCTTCTTCCGGCGAGCCCGGTGGGCCACCCCAGATGTCGGCGCCGTGATCGTAGAAGATCTCGGTGCAAGGACCGCACGGGCCGGTATCGCCCATGGTCCAGAAGTTGTCGGACGCGTACGGCGCGCCCTTGTTGTCGCCGATGCGAACCATGCGCTCGGCCGGTACACCGACTTCTTTGGTCCAGATGTCGTAGGCCTCGTCATCGCTGGCGTAGACGGTCACCCAGAGCTTTTCTTTCGGCAGGTTCAGCCATTTGTCGGAGGTCAGGAACGTCCAGGCAAAGGTAATGGCGTCACGCTTGAAATAATCACCGAAGCTGAAGTTACCCAGCATTTCGAAGAAGGTGTGGTGACGGGCGGTATAACCGACGTTTTCCAGGTCGTTGTGCTTGCCGCCGGCACGCACGCATTTCTGGCTGCTGACGGCGCGGGTGTACGCGCGCTTTTCCTGGCCCAGGAAGCAGTCCTTGAACTGGTTCATCCCCGCGTTAGTGAACAGCAGGGTTGGGTCGTTGCCCGGAATCAAAGAGCTGGAGGCTACACGGGTGTGGCCTTGCTCTTCGAAGAAGCGAAGGAAGGCTTCACGGATTTCTGCGCTTTTCATTAGGTTCTTCCACGGAGGCTGCGGCCAAAGGCCTGTGCGAAACGTCAACAGACGAAGCGACGGCAAAGGGCCGCATTATATCGGCCCTGCGCGCGGGGTACAGCGTGTTTATACGATAGAAACGGTCAATTGGACCGCTAACGCGATCAGATGCGGGAAAACTCGACGAATGTAGCGACGACCTGCTCGATTTGCGCACGACTGACGTCCATGTGCGTGACCATTCGCAGACGAGCGGCAGCGCTGAGCTTGACCCCGCGTGTCGCGGCGAAGGCCTTGATCGCTTCGGCCTTGTCGCCCATTTTCACGTAAACCATGTTGGTCTGCACCGGCTCGACCTCATACCCCGCCGCTCGCAGGCCTTCAGCCAGCCATTGTGCGTTGGCATGGTCGTCGGCCAGGCGCTGAACATTATTATCCAGCGCATACAGCCCCGCCGCCGCAAGAATCCCGGCCTGGCGCATGCCGCCGCCGACCATCTTGCGCAAACGCCGAGCCTTGGCGATCAACTCGACCGAGCCGCATAGCACCGAACCGACCGGCGCACCCAGGCCTTTGGACAGACAGACCGACACCGAATCGAAATGCTGAGTGATCTCCCGGGCATCGACACCCAGCTTGACCGCCGCGTTGTAGAGACGCGCGCCATCCAAATGCAGCGCCAAGCCATGCTCACGCGTGAAGCGGCGAGCCTGGGCCAGATACTCCAGCGGCAGCACCTTGCCCTGCATGGTGTTTTCCAATGCCAGCAAACGGGTGCGGGCGAAGTGGAAGTCGTCCGGTTTGATCGCGGCGGCGACTTGCGCCAGGTCCAGCGAACCATCGGCTTGCACTTCCAGCGGCTGCGGCTGGATCGAACCGAGCACCGCCGCGCCACCACCTTCGTACTTATAGGTGTGGGCCTGCTGACCGACAATGTACTCGTCACCGCGCTCGCAGTGGGCCATCAAGCCCAGCAGGTTGCTCATGGTGCCCGTTGGAACAAACAGCGCCGCGGCAAAACCCAGTCGTGTTGCCAGCTCGGCTTCCAGACGATTGACCGTCGGATCTTCGCCATAAACGTCGTCACCGGTGGCGGCATTGGCCATCGCGTCGAGCATCCCTGCGGTCGGTTGGGTGACGGTGTCGCTGCGAAGATCGATAACGCTCATGAATCTGGCCTCGGTAAACAGGGGAAAAATCCGTTTCGGAAAGGAATTACTGCGGTCATGCCGACAATTAATCAAGCCTTGAACGAGGAAAAGACGCTGTATACCTTCGGAAAACCCGATAGCAATCATCAGAAAGCAGCCATGCACGCCCCATAAATATGTGTTAAAAACGCTTCGCCGCCAAACAATCTGGCGGCAAAACGTTCTCAGGGCGGGGTGTAACTCCCCACCGGCGGTAATTGCGCGCAATGCGCATAGCCCGCGAGCGCTTGGCGACAGGCACGGCAATGGCTGTGATGGCGGCAAGGTCAGCAGACCCGGTGTGATCCCGGGGCCGACGGTCATAGTCCGGATGAAGAGAGAACGGGATTGACGCCGCCCAGGTTCCATACCAAAGCGCCGTCCGTAGACACGTGTGCCTGCGTACCCTTAAATCCCATTCGATTCATAACGCCCTGTTTTTCACACAAACAGGAGTCAGAACATGCAACCCACCGCAATCGATAGCAAAAGCAAAAACCATCAGGGCGAGCGCGTCGCGTTCATCCAGGCCTGCTGGCACAAGGAAATCGTCGATCAGAGCCGTAAAGGCTTCGTCGCTGAAATGATTGCCCAGGGTTATCAGGAGTCGGACATCGATTTCTTCGAAGTCGGTGGCGCCTTTGAAATTCCGCTGCACGCCAAGTTGCTGGCCAAGTCCGGCCGTTATGCCGGCATCGTCGCCGCGGGCCTGGTGGTCGATGGCGGCATCTATCGCCACGAATTCGTCGCCCAGTCGGTGATCAGCGGCCTGATGCAGGTTCAGCTGGAAACCGAAGTGCCAGTGTTCTCGGTGGTTTTGACCCCGCACCACTTCCATGCCGGTGAAGAACATCAGAAGTTCTTCTTCGAGCATTTCGTGCATAAAGGTCAGGAAGCGGCGAAGACGTGTGCAGATACGCTGCACAAGACTCGCGCATTGCGCCGCAGCGAGCCTCGCGCGGTAGCTGTCTAAACACCGATAAAACTTGTGGGGGGCGGGCTTGTGTGGCGAGGGGGCTTGCCCCCGTTCGGCTGCGAAGCAGTCGTAAATCCAGATAACTTGGTTTGTCTGGACCCAAACCGGGGGCCGCTTCGCGACCCAACGGGGGCAAGCCCCCTCGCCACACAGGCCCGCTCCTACATTTGACGGGTGTTGTGCCTAGACCAGGTTTTCGTCGGTGGTCGGTACAATCAGGATGCCGGCGCGCAGGCCGTTCTTGACCCTGGGGTTCGGGAAGATGATCCGGGCGCCCTGCTCTTCGATGATCCAGCGGGTATTGGCGATATCCTCGGCCAGCACATAACCCACTTTCAATTCCGAAAAGTTTTCGATGTCCGCCGGCAGGTTCAGGCGGAAGTTATCGCTGTGCTTGATCACTTCCCGGGCCACGCTGAACAACTGCAACCCTGCCAGCCCTTCATCGGTCATTGGCGGCTCGTTGCCTTCGATGATCTGCTTCAGGCGGGTTTCCAGCAGGCTGACATTGACCCCTTCGTTCTGCCCGAACGGCCGGGCCTTGCCCAGCTCCAGGGTGAAGGACTCGGCATCGAGCTTGTCGTAGGTGTAGGAGCTGAAGACGATGGAGGGTTTGTTCTGCAACAGCACCGCTTCCATGCCGGCGGCGCGCAAGCGAGCCAGCTCCTGGCGTGAATGCTGACGGCCTTCTTTCCAGGGGTACAGGGCGAACTGCTCGATTTTCGAGCCACGGATCGCCGTGTGCAGATCGTAGTGCAGACGGTTACGGTCCGGCAGGCTGAAGAACGTCGCCGCCAGCCGCTCCAGCTCACAGGCGCGCAAGGCCTCGGAACCACTGCTTTGTTCGTGACGGCCGTTGAACAGCCGATTGACGTCCTGCTCGATGAAACGCTCACCGCGACGGATGGCCTCGGGATTGCCGAACAGGAACAGAATACGGGCGCGCGGTTTCAAGTCACCGCGGGCGATGTCGTGCAACAGGCGATCGAGCAGCTCGATCGGCGCTGTTTCGTTGCCATGGATACCGGCCGACAGCAGCAGGTCCAGGCCATTGTCGCGAGCTTCAGGTGGCCGGACTTCCAGCGCACCTTCGCTCAACCAGCGCATCCGTACGCCTTCGACAGTCAGTTGAGTCTTCTCCGCCGGTTCGCGGCCGGCGAGGGTCAGTTCAAGCAGTTTGCCGAGGGCGAGCATAGAGCGGTTTCCTTAGTGGTCGTGATTGCAATCCGGGCCGTGCACGTGGTCCTCATCATCGCCGAGGTCGGCCGGTTCCATCTCCAGTTGCAGACTTACCAGATTAGTCGCCAATGGGCGCAGCAGCAGGTTGGCGTATTCAGCGTCACCCTCTTCGACGTCCACGCCGATCAGCAGTTGGCCACGGCCGTCCTGCTGGATCCACAGCTCTTTGCCTTGCCACATGACCGCGACGCGGGTGCAGGAAGTTTCCAGTTGCGTGCCGTCGGTGTCTTCAAGGATCAGCTGCAGGGTATCGCTCATGTATTTACGCTCTCATCTGGAGATTAAGCGGCGCGCTTGCCATTCATATAAAAAGCCAAAGCGCGCCGGCTATCAATTGATCTGGAATGGATAAACCGCGCCCAGTTTAAGGATTTGCGTCAGTTCATCCAGTGCCGTCCGGCACTCAAGCAACAATTGCGGGTCCGCCAGATCGTTTTCGGTCATGCGGTCGCGGTAGTGCTTGTCGACCCACTCGGTCAATGTGCCGTACAACGGAGCCGTCATGATAACCCCTTGGTTGACGGCCGCCAGTTCGGTTTCGTTGAGGGCGACGCGCAACCGCAGGCAAGCCGGGCCACCGCCGTTCTGCATGCTCTGCTTGAGATCGAAGACTTTCACTTCGCGGATCAGGCCGCCAGAGCTGGTCAGGCCTTGCAGATACTGCCAGACGCGTTCGTTGCCATGGCATTCTTCCGGCACGATCAACAACATGGAGCCGTCAGGACGCGACAGCAGCTGGCTATTGAACAGGTAGGAACGAACGGCGTCTTCCACGGTGACCGCGGAACGCGGTACGCAGATCGACTGAAATTTCCCGCCGACTTTTGCCAGTTTGCCTTGCAGTTCAACGAGCATCTGGTCGGTGTCGAGGAAGGCGTCCTCGTGATAGAACAGCACCTCGCCGTTGCCCACTGCGATCACGTCGTTATGGAACACGCCCTGATCGATCACCGAAGGGTTCTGCTGGGCGTAGACCACGCCGTCATCGCTCAAGCCATGCAGGCGAGCGACGGCCTGGGAAGCTTCGAGGGTCTGGCGCGCCGGGTACTTCTGCGGGGACGGATAACGGGTGTCGAACGCGCTACGACCGAACACGAAAAACTCGACGCCGGCTTCACCGTAGTCACGGCAGAAACGGGTGTGGTTGGCCGCGCCTTCGTCACCGAACTGCGCCACGGCCGGCAACGCGGCGTGGTGAGCAAAGTGTTTCTGGTCAGCGAACATCGCGCCCAGCACGCGACTGGTGGTCGGGTGCTCGATGCTGCGGTGGTATTTGCAATTGAGGTTAGCGGCGGTGAAATGCACACGACCGTCGGCGGTGTCGGCACTCGGGCTGACCGTGGCGGCGTTGGCCACCCACATGCTCGATGCCGAGCAACTGGCAACCAGCAGCGGCATTGCATCCTTGGCGGCGCGCTCAATCACTTGCGCGTCAGTGCCGCTGAAACCCAAGCGGCGCAGGGCGGCTACGTCAGGGCGCTCCTGTGGTGCGAGCACGCCTTGCTGAAAGCCCATATCCATCAGCGCTTTCATTTTCGCCAGACCTTGCAGCGCAGCTTCCTTCGGGTTCGAGGATTGCTGGCTGTTGCTCTGGGAGGCGACGTTGCCGTAGGACAGGCCACCGTAGTTATGGGTCGGCCCCACTAGACCGTCAAAATTGACTTCATAGGATTTCATCAGCGAGGCTCCACAAGAATCTGTTGTTATAGGCTGCTACAAGGGTCTGTCTTACGACATGCGTACGCCGGGCGTAAGGGCCGCTGGCAAGGTCAGGCTCGGGGTTTCCAGCGAGGCCACCGGGTACGCGCAGTAATCCGCCGCGTAGTAGGCGCTGGCGCGATGGTTGCCCGAGGCGCCGACGCCGCCGAATGGCGCGCTGCTCGCCGCACCGGTCAGCTGCTTGTTCCAGTTGACGATACCGGCGCGGCTTTCCAGCCAGAACTGCTGATAACGCGCTTCGGAATCCGACAGCAGGCCGGCCGCCAGGCCATAAGCGGTGTCGTTGGCTTCAGCGATCGCCGCTTCAAAATCAGCGTAGCGGATCACTTGCAGCAGCGGACCGAACAGCTCTTCGTCTGGGCGATCGGCAACCGCTGTCACGTCCAGAATGCCCGGGGTCAGCAACGCAGCCTGAGCCTGAGGCTGAGTCATTTCCAGCAGCGCCACGGCGCCGTTGGCCAGCAGATGTTCTTGCGCTTCCATCAGGGCTTTCGCAGCACCGAGGGAAATCACCGAGCCCATGAACGGTGCTGGTTGCTGATCGAACGCACCGACGTCGATGGTCGAGCTGACCGCCACCAGACGCGCCAGCAGCGTATCGCCCCAGGCGCCTTGCGGCACCAGCAAACGACGGGCGCACGTGCAGCGTTGGCCGGCAGAAATGAACGCCGACTGAATGATGGTGTAAACGGCCGCATCGAGATCCGCAACCTGATCCACCACCAGCGGGTTGTTACCGCCCATTTCCAGCGCGAGGATTTTGTCTGGACGACCGGAAAACTGCTTGTGCAGATGATTGCCGGTACGGCTGGAACCGGTGAAGAACAGACCGTCGATGCCCGGGTTCGCCGCCAGGGCGATACCGGTTTCGCGAGCACCTTGCAGCAGGTTCAGCACGCCGGCCGGCAGACCGGCTTCGATCCAGCACTTGACCGTCAGTTCGGCGACTTTCGGTGTCAGTTCGCTAGGCTTGAACAGCACACTGTTACCGGCCAGCAGCGCCGGCACGATGTGACCGTTCGGCAAGTGACCGGGGAAGTTGTAAGGACCGAACACCGCCACCACGCCGTGCGGCTTGTGACGCAATACGGCGGTGGCGTCGCCCAGCGGGCCGCTCTTCTCGCCGGTCCGTTCGCGGTAGCTCTGTACCGAGATGGCAATCTTGTTGACCATGCTGGTGACTTCAGTCGCCGCTTCCCACAAGGGTTTGCCGGTTTCTTCACCGATGGTGCGAGCCAATTCGTCAGCGTGATTCTTCAGCGCAGCGGCAAAGGCTTCCAGCACGCTGATGCGCTCTTCCAGGGTACGGCGGGCCCAGCCCGGGAACGCCTGACGCGCGGCTTGCACGGCCGACTCGACCTGAGCGGCAGTGGCGCCTTCGCCGGCCCACAGCACTTGCTGGGTCACCGGGTTGACCGATTGAAAGCTTTCACCCTGGCCGGCCAGCCATTCACCGGCGATGTATAGCGAATTCATTATTTCGACTCCCGAGCTGCAGACAACGGAACGGCGCGTACTTGATCGCCAGCGTTGAGTTGAAGACGTTTGGCGGTCAGCGGATCAACCACCAACGTGCCAGCGGCGAAGCGTGCTGGCGCGGCAGTGATCCGGCAGTCTTCGCGCTTGCGGTTATGGATCAGGAACGGCGTGGCGTCATCACCCGGGGTGCCGATGGCCAGCACCAGCGCCTGGCTGTCGCGCACTGCGCGGATCTTGGCGGTTTCGCACTCCACCGCAGGGCCTGCGTCGAAAATATCGACGTAGCCTTGGTAACTGAAACCTTCACTCTTGAGCATCGCCAGAGCCGGCTCGGTGTCCGGATGAACCTGGCCAATCACGTTGCGCGCGTCTGGCGACAGGAAGCAGGTGTACAGCGGGAATTTCGGCATCAGTTCGGCGATGAACGCCTTGTTGCCCACGCCAGTGAGGTAATCGGCCTGGCTGAATTCCATCTTGAAGAAATGCCGGCCCAGACTTTCCCAGAACGGCGAACGCCCGGCTTCGTCGGACATGCCGCGCATTTCAGCGATGATCTTGTTGCCGAACAGTTGCGGGAACTCGGCGATGAACAGCAGCCGCGCCTTGGCCAGCATGCGGCCGTTGAGGCCACTGCGGTAATCGGCGTGCAGGAACAGCGAGCACAGTTCAGAGTTGCCGGTCAGGTCGTTGGCCAGGAACAGCGTCGGAATTTCGCGGTAGATATTCAGCTCTTGCGAGGCACTGACCGTCAGGCCCACCCGGAAGTTGTACCAGGGCTCACGCAGGCCGACGGCGCCAGCAATCGCGGAAATACCCACCACGCGGCCATTGTCGTCTTCGAGTACGAACAGGTAGTCCGCATCGCCCCGCCCGGCTTCGCCGCGGAAGGTTTTCTCGGCCCAGCCAACCCGATGGGCAAGACGCTCTTCGTTGGCCGGCAAAGTGGTCAGGCCGGTGCCGGTGCTGCGGGCCAGGTCGATCAGAGCGGGTAAATCGCTGCTGCGTACGGGACGAACGATCATGCTATCTCCTCAAACGGGCCGCTTGCGCCACCCGCGAAATTTCGCTGCTTTCCAGACATTTCTCTCCAGGAAGCAGGCGTCAAACCGCCACCAGGCGCACGCTGGCACCTTCACCAACACCCAAGGCTTCGGCCGCTTCAAGATCCAGGGTCACCGGTTTGCCCGGCGCGTAATCAAGCTCGAGCAACACAGCGCGGTAATCCTGCAACTGGGCATTGGCCACCAGATACTGACGACCGGCGCCTTTGACCGGCTCACCGATTTTCACCGGGACTACACGGCTCTGGGCGATCGAACGGATCCCCGAGACGCGGGCATGCAGAGTCGGGCCACCATCGAAAATATCGATGTAGTGATCGGTCTCGAAGCCTTCGCGCATCAGGATGTCGAAGGTGATTTGCGCCCGCGGGTGCACCTGGCCCATCGCCTCTTGAGCGGAGTCCGGCAGCAACGGCACGTAGATCGGGTAATGCGGCATCAGCTCGGCGAGGAACGTGCGGCTCTTCAAACCGCACAGACGCTCGGCTTCGGCGTAGTTGAGGTCGAAGAAGTTGCGACCGATGGCATCCCAGAACGGCGAGTCGCCATTTTCGTCGCTGTAACCGACGATCTCGGTCACCACGGAATCGGCAAAGCGCTCCGGATGGCTGGCCACGAACAACAGACGGCCACGGGAGTTGAGCTCCGCCCAAGGCGTGCCCACCAACTCCCTCTGCACGTAGAAACTGGTCAGCAAGCTGTTGCCGGTCAGATCGTGGCACTGGGAGAGCACGTGGATCTTATTGTGAATCTTCAGCTCGCGGGAGGCGTGCACGAACGTTTCGTTTCGAAAGCTGTAGAACGGCTCGGAATAACCGGCCGAGGCAACGATGGCCGAACAACCGACCAACTTGCCGGTGGCGGTATCTTCGAGCACGAAGAAATAGCTCTCTTCACCGTTGAAGCTCACTTCGGCGGCGAACGAGGCTTCGCTTGCGGCGATCTTGTCGCTCAGGCGTTCAACGTCATCCGGCAAGGAAGTGACACCAATCGGGCTATCCGCAGCCAGACGCTGTACCTCGCCCAGATCAGCCATTTGCGCGGGGCGCATCACCAGCATGGTGTCACTCCTTTCTTAACATCAGGTTGGCGAATTGCGCCAACTCGGGGAAAAAAATGCCGGGCAGGCCCGGCACAGGAAATAATCTCAACGCCTATCTATTACGATAGGCGCTGAGGAGCACTGTATGAATCAGGCTTGCGTCAGCTTGGCCACGGCGCGTTCGAAGCGGTCCAGACCGGCATCGATATCGGCGTCTTCAACCACCAGGCTTGGCGCGAAACGAATCACGTCCGGGCCGGCTTGCAGAATCATCAGACCTTCACGCTCGGCGGCGTTGAAGATGTCTTTGGCCTTGCCTTTCCAGGCATCGGCCAGCACGCAACCGAGCAGCAGGCCCAGGCCACGAACCTGAGTGAAAAGGCCGTATTTCTCGCCAATCTGCTCAAGACGGGTCTTGAACTTGTCGTGCTTGGTTTTGACACCGTTCAGCACTTCGGGCGTGTTGATCACATCGATCACTGCTTCAGCGACCGCGCATGCCAGCGGGTTACCGCCGTAAGTGGTGCCATGGGTGCCGACAACCAGATGTTTAGCCAGGTCTTCGGTGGTCAGCATTGCTGCGATCGGGAAACCGCCGCCCAGGCTCTTGGCACTGGTCAGGATGTCCGGGGTCACGCCGTAATGCATGTAGGCGAACAGCTCACCGCTGCGGCCCATGCCGGTCTGGACTTCGTCGAACACCAGCAGCGCGTTGTGCGCATCGCACAGTTCACGGGCGCCTTGCAGGTAAGACAGCTCGGCCGGCAGTACGCCGCCTTCGCCCTGGATCGGCTCCAGCACCACCGCGCAGGTCTTGTCGGAAACAGCGGCTTTCAGCGCGGCCAGATCGTTGTAAGGCACGTGGGTGATGCCGGTGATCTTCGGACCGAAGCCGTCGGAGTACTTCGACTGGCCACCGACATTCACGGTAAACAGGGTACGGCCGTGGAAGCTGTTGAGCGCGGCAACGATTTCGTACTTCTCGGTCCCGAAACGGTCATGGGCCACGCGACGGGCCAGCTTGAAAGCGGCCTCGTTGGCTTCGGCGCCGGAGTTGCAGAAGAACACACGATCGGCAAACGTGGCGTCGACCAGCTTATGGGCCAGGCGCAAGGCCGGCTCATTGGTGAACACGTTGGAGACGTGCCACAGCTTGTTCGCCTGTTCGGTCAATGCAGCGACCAGCGCCGGGTGCGCATGGCCCAATACGTTAACGGCAATCCCGCCGGCGAAGTCGATCAGCTCGCGGCCAGACTGGTCCCAAACACGGGAACCGGCGCCACGCACAGGAATGAAAGCGGCAGGCGCATAGTTGGGAACCATTACCTGGTCAAAATCGGCGCGTTCTACCGCAGCGTGCTCAACGGACATCGGAGTCTCCTGATGAGGAACACTCGCCTGAAACTGGCGAGCGATGAGGGGATTGTAAGGACAGTTTTCAGCCCGGCCTTGCCGCCAAGCGACAACTTCTTATAGCGCAAACACCGGTTTTGCCCGGGTTTACGGCAATGCGACATATAGGGTCGCAAAGGCGCAGTTTAAACTGTCGACACAGGTTATAGGCAGGGTTGTCGGATGGTGCGGTAATTATGTACCGCACCGAACACATCATTGTCTGTTTTGCTGGCGGCCAATCCAAACGCTAAGGGAATAGCGCATGAGCCGATACGAAAATGATCACCCCTCCACTGTCGCCGTCAGTGAATCCGCCACACAACCGGACGATCACTACCATCACCTGTTCAATAATCTGCCGAGCTGGGTATTAGAAGCCTCGCTCGGTACACGTAGCGCTCTCAAACAAGCCTCGCTTGCCGTGCCGGACTGGCATGGCACCGCGACGCCTTCGCAACATCAGTCGCTGAAAAAGCTCAGCCAGGAACACTGGACCCATCGAAATCGCCTGGACTCGATGCTGTCGAAGCTGCAAAGCGCACGCGACTTTGCCGAACCTCTTCTGAGCGCGGCCCTGAAAACCCGTTTTGACCTGGACCTGGACGTCAAAACCACTTTCCTGCGCCTCTACACACCTCAAACAGTGCCCTTATTCGGGATCAAGACGGGTGCTGCGCGTACCTGGACCGTATCGCTGCTCGATGCCTGCCTTCATAATTTTCAGGAATCGGAAACCGCAGCGGATGCCTATGAGTCCGCCTCGACGTTCATCACCAAACCGTCGCTCACAGGGCAGTTCGAGACACTGCCAAGGGTCAAGCAGAAACTCACTGTCGCAGCCTTTGCCCTGTTGTGCCGGGAACTGGATATCGGTGGCCAGTACAGCACTTACCTTAAAGACAATCTGGGGCTGACCAATCCGGTGGCCGCAGCGGTGTTGAAATCGAAGGTGATCGGTTCGCACAAAACCGCACTCAAGTCCGCACTGCAAATGGCGCACATCCGAGGGGACATTCCAGAGGATGCCCGCCTCTCGATCCTGCGCATTGTGGAAGGACGTTCGGGCGCTCGACTGGATGGCCAGCCGCTGTATTGTCACGACCTGACAATCATGTCTTCCTCACTGACCGGCATCGTCATGTTCGCGCCGAAGCTTGACCGAGCACGCAAGGCAACGCGGGTCATCGCTTACATCCCGGACGATCCGGAGCACCCTCTCAAGCAATATCCAGACACACTGGCGTTCCTCAACGAGCTAACCCGCAAGCTGCGCACTCCCGCTTACCAAACGTTTTTCAGTCGCTTCGTCGACCACAAAGAAAGGGGACATTTCTTTGCTGATCTCAATCGTCGCCTCCAGAGCGTAACCTGGCATCCACACCAGCATGGCGACCCCATGCCGAGTTGGCGCGAAACGCCCATCGACACGCCCAATCTCCGGTTTGCGATAACCCCGTTCAGAGCGGACCTGTGGAACCATCTCCATCAGCGGCAGTTGAACAAGATCCTCAACGACGCCAGCACGCTCGCCGTCTCCACCGCTTCTGCCGACCGAAACGCACGATGGGCATTGTGGGATGCCTTCAGCAAAGTGGCCTCGACACTTCTTGAAATCGCGACGTTTGTTGCATTGCCATTTGTTCCGTTTCTTGGCGAATTGATGCTGGCCTATATGGCCTACCAGTTACTCGATGAGACCTTCGAAGGCATCGTGGACCTGGCCATAGGGCTGAAAACAGAAGCGCTGGGGCACTTGATGACGTTCGCCGAAACAGTGGTCTAGGTAGGCACCTTCGCGGTGGGCGGCGCCATCGCTGCCGGCGCCTTCAGTCGCCTACTTTCGCGCGAAGCTGTTGGGCTTATCGCCCCATTCAAACCCATCACGACGCCTGAGGGAAAAACCCGCTACTGGAAGCCGGATCTCACACCTTACGAACAAACTCTCAGTTTGCCCGAAGCATCAAAACCCGATCAGCTTGGCCTCTATCGTCACGGAGGCAAGACACTGCTGCGACTGGAAGAAAAACTGTATGCCGTGAAACCCGATCATACGTCGGGTGCGTTTCAGATTGAGCATCCGAGCCGGGCCGATGCTTATCAGCCGACTCTGCTGCATAACAACCACGGCGCCTGGTACACAGAGCTGGAACAACCGTTGAACTGGGACCGGGAAAAAGTCATGCGTCGCCTCGGCCATAGTGTTGAATCGTTCAGTAGCGCCGAGCGCGAGCAAATCCTGCGGATCAGCGGTTACCACGACAACGTAGTGCGTGAAACGCACGTCGAGCGGTATCGCCCGCCTTCGCTGCTGACCGACACGATCAAACGCTTCCGGATCAATCGGGACATTGAAACCTTTATCGAACAGATCGGCAGCGACCAACCCGAACACTATCGAAAGGCCGATCCGGCCATGCAATATCAACTGCTGAGCCGATACGACGCATGGCCTGCCGACACGCCTGTGCCGGCACTGGAAACCCAGACGCAAACACTCCGAAAGCAGACTGTGGATCTCGCCCTGAGGTACCGCAAATCGCTGTTCGAAATGCTCTACCGCGCAAAGGAAAAAACGGATAACCCGCCAGTTCAGCGACTGCTTGACGACGTGCAGGGACTACCCACCGATATTGCACAAGAGTTGGTGAGCAATGCCACCGGCACCGAATTACGGCAGTTGCACAGCAATCGCATCCCCCAACGCCTCAAGGACGCGGCACAAAAAGCCATGGAGGCCGTACGTGCAACCCGAGCCTGTGAAGGCCTTTATTCCAAAGCGCTGGAAACCACCGATACCCATCGACTGGCCTTACATAGTCTGAACTCATTGCCCAACTGGCCTGCCGAGCTACGTATCGAAGTGAGGGATTATTCCCATGACGGGACCCTGCGTGACAGCATTGGTCAGCCCGATGCGCCGACACTTAAAACGCTGGTGCGGGCCGAAGACGGGACCTACCAGGCTCACCAGGACAGTGAATCAGTACCCGGTGATTTCTATCAGGCCCTCTTTCAGGCGTTGCCGGATGCACAGCGCAATGCATTGAGCCCTTCGCCTCAAGACGCCCGGACATTCAAACAACGCATCGCCGAGCACGCTCTGGAGCAACCGGCATTACGCGCACTGTTCGCAAAAAATCCCCATCGAAAACCCTACTATGACCCCACCACCATGCGCCTGCCCGGTGGCACGCAGGGCTATAGCCGAGCCAGCCGCGAGACACTTACGCTTAACGACCGGGTTCGAGATGTTTACCCCAATCTGTCTCAAGAGCAATTACAGTCCGTAGTCCAGGCATTGCAGAGTCACCCCGATGGCGCTCGCGTTGAACTCTCACGCCTGAATAGAGAGCTGGTCCGACTGCATCAGGACCTGGGCACCTGGATCAATGAGGTGCCCACTGTTCATCCTGAAACCGGACGCCCTCTCAGTGAGCTGGATCAACAAGCCGAGAGAAACAATCGCCAGTTGCTGGCTCAGGAAATCCAACGCAGTTGGCGGCGACAGACCGAACTGGACTTCGACGCACCGGATGAGACTAGCCGGTATACGCTCAGGTTTGCAGAGCCGATAATCGGTGACTTGCCGTCAATACATGCCGACTTCGCTCATGTGTCGCTGCTATCCCTGGAAGGCAACCATACCGCGCAGGGTATTCCAGGGTTTCTACAGCGTTTCAGTGGATTACACCGCCTGGAGTTACGCCGTTTCTCCCTGACCACCCTCCCCGACGCCATCCCCCGAATGACAGACCTTCACGCCCTGGTTCTAAGCGATTGCGGCATCAGGATTGACGCGGCCACATGGTCGAAACTGACTTCATTGAAGAAGCTGGTCTCGCTGGATCTGTACAAGAATCCATTTGAAACCGCACCCCACATCGACACAATGAGCGAACTGACTCACCTGGATCTGAGCGCCACCGACCTGTCCGAAATTCCGGCCGGCGCCCTGCAACACCCAAGGCTCGACACCCTTCTGCTGACGAACAACCTTATCAGCGAGTTGCCTGTCGGATTGTTCGAGAGCTCGTTGTACAACAAGCGTGGCATACACCTCACGCACAATCCGGTTTCCAACAGAGCCCGAGAACTGATCAAGCAACACCACTTCGATACCGCTTACGACATGTCCGTCTATGCCCCCGAGGCGGACATTGATCGCGTCACTGCGCTATACCCCGGCATGGACGTCGAGCAAGCGAGTCAATTTGTCTACGAATTGCCGGGCACGCTGGAGGATGGCCGCACCGATCTGACGCGCCTTGAAGAAGAGTTTGCCCAATTGAGAAATGATTTGTCTGTCTGGACCGCCGACGTTCCGGACCGGCACCCCGTAACGGACACCCCCCTCAACGACAACCAACTGGCTGTCGAACAAGCCAACCGTGACCAATTCAAACAGCTTCTTGAGAGGTGCTGGCAGCATGAATCCGAACTGGATGATTTCAACGATGCCCTTGAGCCCACGTTCGAGCTCACTGCCCCCTCCATCATCATCGGAGAGCTGCCGACACTGAGCGCCGACTTCAGCCATGTCTCAGCGCTGGAACTTGGCAGTGCCAACGGCGCGACCCGCATCGGGCGCTTTCTGGAGTCCTTCCCCAACCTCAAAAGCCTCAGGCTGCGCGAGTGCAACCTGGGCAACATTCCTGAGGCGGTATTCAAGATGAGTCGACTGAGATCGTTGTCATTGCCCTATTGCCGCATCCGTTTGTCACCGGAGTCGACTAACGCATTAGCAGGGATGGAACAGCTTGATTATCTCGATCTGGGCCACAACCCTCTGGGACAAACACTGGACCTGAGCCAGATGCCAAGTCTGGCGACCGTCGTGCTTAACCACACTGGCCTCACCGAAATTCCACATGGCCTGTTACAACTGACCGAACTGGACTGGGCAGACCTGAGCGAAAACGCAATCACCGAGGTCCCCAGTGACGTTCTGGAGATGCCATTGGACATCGCGGAGAACATTAGCCTGAGAGGCAATCAGCTTTCCGAGGAGAGCCTGTTACGGCTGATCGGCTACTTTGAACACACGGGCGCGGATTTCGGCGTGGAAGAAGTAATCAATCGAGGCGAAATGGAGGTTTCATCCTCCGATAGCTCAGCGATGGACGAGTAACACAACCTTCAGTTCCGAGCGTGGAGCACTTGATCACCCGCGCTCGGACGGCACCGACGACAATTCGAACGGGCTGCTGCTACGCCGCTGGTTGCGGTCTTCCCGGGGCGTGGCACCGAAGAAGTTACGGTAGGCGCTGGAGAAATGCGGCCCCGAAGAGAAGCCACACGACAGGCCGATCTGGATGATCGACTTGCTGGTTTGCATCAACATCTGCCGGGCCTTGTTCAGGCGCAGTTCCAGGTAATACTGGCTCGGCACGCGGTTGAGGTATTGCTTGAAGATCCGCTCCAGCTGCCGACGCGATACGCACACGTGCTGGGCGATTTCGTCGGTGGTCAGCGGCTCTTCGATGTTGGCTTCCATCAGCAACACCGCCTGGGTGAGCTTCGGATGGCTGGAACCCAAGCGGTTCTGCAACGGAATACGCTGGCGCTCGCCGCCCTCGCGAATGCGTTCGACCACCAGTTCTTCCGACACCGCACCGGCCAGTTCGGCGCCGTGATCGCGGGCCAGCACCGCCAGCAGCAAGTCGAGAACTGACAGGCCACCGCACGCGGTCAAGCGATCACGATCCCAGTCGAACAGGTGACTGGTGGCAATCACTTTCGGGAAACGCTCGGCGAAATCGTCCTGCCAGCGCCAATGCACGGCAGCGCGATAACCGTCGAGCAAACCCAACTGCGCCAATGGGTAAACACCGGCGGACAAACCGCCGATCACACAACCGGCGCGCACCAGCTGTTTCAACGCACTGCTGAGCGGCGGCGCGAGAGAAGTCGGTGGTTCGTCGGCGAGCAGGAACAGTTTCTGAAAGTTTTCGAGCTTGCCGGCCCATGGCTCACCGGGCAATTGCCAGGCGCCGTCGGTCGGCGGTTCGGCCTGCAAAAACGACAATTCGTAAACAACGTCCGGGTGCACACGCTGGGCAACACGCAAGGCCTCCTCAGCCAGCGCAAGCGTCAGAGCTTTAGTGCTGGGCCAAATCAGGAAACCAATTCGATGGGCAGTCATGGCGGGCAATCCGAAACGAAGACAGTGTTAAAGCCGAAGGCGGCTGCAACCAAATTAGACCATCTGGCGCGCGGTGCGCAGCATGACCTAATTTGGTGCGTAACGGGAGCGATTACTTGAGGCTGCCCGAGAGGAATTGTTGCAAGCGTTCCGACTGCGGATTGACCAGCACTTCGCGCGGGTTGCCGCTTTCTTCGACGACGCCTTTGTGCAGGAAAACCAGCTGGTTCGACACTTCACGGGCAAAGCCCATTTCGTGCGTCACCACCACCATGGTCCGGCCTTCCTGTGCCAGGGCCTGCATGACTTTCAGCACGTCACCCACCAACTCCGGGTCGAGGGCCGAGGTCGGTTCGTCGAACAGCATCACTTCGGGTTCCATCGCCAGCGCACGGGCAATCGCCACACGTTGCTGCTCGCCACCGGACATGTGCCCTGGGTAGGCGTCCTTGCGATGGGCCACACCGACCTTGTTCAGGTAGTGCTCGGCTTTCTCGCGGGCTTCGGCCTTGGACACACCGAGCACATGCACAGGCGCTTCCATGATGTTTTCCAGCGCGGTCATGTGCGACCACAGGTTGAAATGCTGGAACACCATCGACAGGCGCGAACGCATGCGTTGCAGTTGTTTCGGATCGGCGGCTTTCAGCGCGCCGTCCTTGTTGGCAACCAGTTTCAACTCTTCGTTGTTGAGCAGAATCTTGCCCGCGTGCGGCTGCTCGAGCAGGTTGATGCAACGCAGGAAAGTACTTTTGCCGGAGCCACTGGAGCCGATGATGCTGATCACATCGCCAGCCGCCGCTTTCAGGGACACGCCCTTGAGCACTTCGTGACTGCCATAGCGTTTATGCAGGTCTTGGACTTCAAGTTTGTACATGCGGTCGGTTCTCACAAAAACAGTCAGTCAGTCGTTGAGCAAGCGCCCGTGACGCAGCGCTTCGCGCCCCGCCACCTTGGCCAGCCAGAAACCGGGTTGGGCGTAACGCAGCCGTTCAATGGCAAACAGCACCCCGGACGTACCAGCACACACCGTGCTGACCCGATCCGCCAGCGGATCGATCACTTCAAAAATCTCGTCGCCTGCTTCAACCCATTCACCGGGTTTACGCAGAAAACTCAGCACGCCAGGATGCGGCGCGAACAGTAATTCGGTGCCTTCGAACGGCATGCCTTCGCACGCGTCTTGCGCAGGCTTGGGCCATTCACCGCCGATCAAGCCTTGCTCGGCGAGGAACGCCAGAATGCCTTCGGCGTGAGCTTCTGCCTCAGCGCGACCGGTATCGGCCTGACCACCCAGTTCGATGGTCGTCGCCAGGCAGGCCAGTGGAATCTGCGCATCCGGGAACAGACGCGACAAACGCAGCCACGGCAGCGAGCACGCTTCGTCAAAGGAACTGCCGCCGGAATCTTCCGCCAGCAGGCCGACCTTGACGTTCAAGTGCGCAGCCAGTGAGCGCCAGTGCGACCAGTGTTGCGGCAAGGCGTACATGTGCAGCGCCGCTTCGCAATCGCAATGCAGATCCAGCACCACGTCAGCGGTGCAGGCATGGCTGAGCAAGATGCGCTGCATGCCTTGCAACTGGCTGCTCGCCTCTGGCAAAGCTGCCAGGTGATCGCTCATGGCCTGACGGATGAGTCGAATATTGGCATGCGGATCATCCCCCAGATGCCCATCGAGTTCGGCGGCCACCGGCGCGCTGAGTTCGACAAAATCCCGGTTGAAGTTCTTGCCGCTGCCCGCTTCGAAACGCCCCTGATGATTGCCTTGCAGCAATTGACCCAGGCCCAATGGATTGGCCACCGGCACCAGTTCAATCACACCATTGAGCAAACCTTGGGCTTCGAGTTCGCTCAGGCGTTTTTTCAACTCCCACGCGGTGCGCATCCCTGGCAGTTCATCGGCGTGCAGGCTGGCCTGGATGTAAGCCTTGCGCTCGCCAGCGCCGAAGCGGAACACCGAGATCCGGCGTTCACTGCCCAGGTGGCTCCACGGCAAAGCATGATCGATACGTTCCATATCAATGCTTCCGCGGGGCCAGATAGCCCAGCCAGCGGTGTTCGGCCAGTTTGAACAGCTTCACCAGAATGAACGTCAGGCACAGATAGAACAGGCCGGCGGTGATGTAGGCTTCGAACGGCAAGTAGAACTGAGCGTTGACCGTGCGCGCAGCACCGGTGATGTCGATCAGGGTCACGATCGACGCCAGACTGGTGGTCTGCAGCATCATGATCACTTCGTTGCTGTACTGCGGCAGTGCCCGGCGCAGGGCCGATGGCAGCAGGATCCGCTTGTACATCTTGATGCGAGACATACCCATGGCCTTGGCCGCTTCGATCTCGCCGTTCGGCGTGGCACGCAGGCTGCCGGCGATGATTTCGGCGGTGTAGGCGCTGGTGTTGATCGCGAAGGCCAGGCACGCACAGAACGAGGCACTGGACAGCCATGGCCAGAGGAAGCTTTCACGTACTGTTTCGAATTGCGCCAGACCGTAGTAGATCAAGAACAGCTGCACCAGCATCGGCGTGCCGCGGATCACGTAGGTGAACAGCCAGGCACTCATGTTGACCAGCGGCTGCTTGGAAACGCGCATCAGCCCCAGCGGCAATGCCGCCAGCAAACCGAAGAACAGCGACAGTGCGAGCAGTTTGAGGGTGGTCACCAGCCCGCCGAAGTACAGCGGCAAGGCATCCCAAATGACGTTGTAGTCGAAGATCATAGCTCAGCCGCCCTTACGCCTACCGAGTAGCGCTTCTCAAGATGACGCAATGCCAGCAACGAGACGCTGGTGATCACCAGGTACATCGCCGCCACCGCGAGGAAGAAGGTGAAAGGCTCGCGGGTAGCATCTGCCGCCTGCTTGGCCTTGAACATCATGTCTTGCAGACCCACCACCGAAATCAGCGCGGTGGCCTTGGTCAGTACCAGCCAGTTGTTGGTGAAGCCCGGAATCGCCAGACGAATCATCTGCGGCACCAACACCCGGAAGAACACCTGAAAACTGCTCATGCCGTATGCCATGCCGGCTTCTGCCTGACCCTTGGGGATCGCCATGAACGCGCCACGGAAAGTTTCCGACAGGTATGCACCGAAGATGAAGCCCAGGGTGCCGATACCGGCGGCCAACGGGTTCAGGTCGATGTAGTCGTCATAGCCGAGCATCGGCGCAACGCGGTTGAGCAGGTCCTGGCCGCCGTAGAAAATCAGCAGGATCAGCACCAGATCGGGAATACCGCGGATCACCGTGGAATACAGATCGCCCAGCCAGGCCAGCCAGCGCACCGGCGACAGACGCAGCGCAACGCCGATCAGCCCCAGGACGATGGCCAGGGCCATGGACGACAAGGCGAGCTGAAGCGTCAGCCATGCGCCATCGAGGATGACAGCCCCGTAGCCTTTCAACATGATTCAGGTCCTCGAAAGTTGGGATGAAAAAATGGCGCAAACCTCAGAGATCCTGTTGCTTGCGCCATTTCGGACTTGTTGCGGGGACGATTACTTGCCGTAGATATCGAAGGCGAAGTATTTGTCCTGGATTTGCTTGTACTTGCCGTTCGCGCGAATGGCCGCGATCGCGGTGTTGATCTTGTCTTTCAGCGCGTCGCCCTTGCGAACCGCGATCCCTACGCCGTCACCGAAGTATTTGACGTCGGTGAAGGCCGGGCCAACGAAGGCGAAGCCCTTGCCGGCGTCGGTTTTCAGGAAGCCGTCATCCAGCAGGGTAGCGTCTGCCACGGTGCCGTCGAGGCGACCAGCGGCCACGTCGAGGTAGATTTCGTTCTGCGAACCGTAAGGCTTGATCTCGGCACCCAGCGGGGCCAGGACTTCGCGGGCGAAACGCTCGTGGATCGAACCACGTTGCACGCCGATGTTCTTGCCCTTCAGCTCAGACAGGTTTTCGCTGACCTGAGTGCCGGCTTTCATAACCAGGCGAGCCGGGGTGTTGTAGTACTTGTTGGTGAAGTCCACGGACTTCTTGCGGTCTTCAGTGATCGACATGGACGACAGGATCGCGTCGATCTTGCGCACTTTGAGTGCTGGGATCAGGCCGTCGAACTCTTGCTCGACCCACTGGCACTTGACCTTCATCTCTTCGCACAGGGCGTTGCCGATGTCGTAGTCGAAACCCACGATGCTGCCGTCCGGTGCTTTGGAGGCGAACGGAGGGTAAGCCGCTTCGATACCGATTTTCAGAGGTTTTTCATCGGCGAATGTCGGCAGGGACAGCACGGACAGTGCCAGGGCGCCAAGCAGCACGAGTTTCTTCATCTTGGGACTCCATCGGTAAAGGGCAAAAACGGCAGAGTGAGCGACAGCCCAATATGCGAATGGTTAAACCAAAAAGCGGTGCTGCGTCCTAGGAACCGTGCGCTGATTTCAACGCAGGCAACGACGAGCGAGTGATTGGCATTCTAACGACAGGCCAGAAGCCGATATTTCTTCAATGCGACAACAAATTACAGAAGCACCGAGAATGCCGCTTGGGCACGTTGACAGCCCTGCAATTTCATGCAAGAGCAAAAGACAGTGAACCGATCTATATTGCAAATTGCGGGCCTATTATTGGCAAACCCTTCTAATCCGGCAAGCGTAGCGTTGTGTCTTATTTTTCATGGCGATTGAGAAGCCCTGAAACGGGGCTTTGCGTTTCCCATTGCCTCGTTATCGGGCGGGCGGTTACACATTCAGTTACTTGAAAGGTGATGGGTAACAGTGGGAAAGGGCCTACGGGGGAAGCCGATAATTATTGGTTGAAGATCAGTACGAAAAAGCCCCACCAGACTCAACACCTGGCAGGGCTTCGATGACTCCGAATGCTACTTACGCAACATTCATGGTCTTGTGTGTATCAATCAAATGCTGCACCACACCCGGATCGGCCAGGGTGGAGATATCGCCCAACCCGTCGTATTCCGCCGTGGCAATCTTGCGCAGAATCCGGCGCATGATCTTGCCCGAACGGGTTTTCGGCAGACCCGGCGCCCATTGAATGACATCCGGCGAGGCAATCGGGCCAATCTCTTTACGCACCCAGTTCTTCAGCTCCAGGCGCAGTTGCTCGCTCGTCTCTTCACCAGCGTTCAACGTGACGTAGACATAAATGCCCTGCCCCTTGATGTCGTGCGGCACACCCACCACCGCCGCTTCGGCGACTTTCGGGTGAGCGACCATCGCGCTTTCGATCTCGGCGGTGCCCATGCGGTGGCCAGAAACGTTAAGCACGTCATCCACGCGACCAGTGATCCAGTAGTAACCGTCTGCGTCACGACGCGCACCGTCACCGGTGAAGTACATGCCACGGAAAGTCTTGAAGTAGGTGTCGACGAAACGGTCATGGTCGCCATACAGCGTGCGCGCCTGGCCTGGCCACGAGTCGAGAATCACCAGGTTACCCTCGGCAACGCCTTCGATGATGTTACCCAGGTTATCCACCAGCGCCGGCACCACGCCGAAGAACGGCCGTGCTGCCGAGCCAGGTTTCAGCGCATGAGCACCCGGCAATGGGCTCATCATGTTGCCGCCTGTTTCGGTCTGCCACCAGGTATCCACGATCGGGCAACGGGACTGGCCGACATTCTTGTAGTACCAATCCCACGCTTCCGGGTTAATCGGCTCACCGACCGAACCCAACAGACGCAGGCTGCTGCCATCGGCACCTTCAACAGCGGCGGTGCCCGACGCCATCATCGCGCGGATCGCGGTCGGCGCGGTGTAGAGGATGTTGACCTTGTGCTTGTCGACAACCTTCGCCACCCGGGTGATGTCCGGATAGTTCGGCACGCCTTCGAACAGCAGCGTGGTCGCACCGTTGGCCAGCGGGCCGTAGACGATATAAGAATGGCCGGTGACCCAGCCGACGTCGGCGGTGCACCAGTAGATTTCACCCGGGCGGTAGTCGAACACGCGCTCATGGGTCATTGCCGCGTACAGCAAATAACCGCCAGTGGTGTGCTGCACGCCCTTCGGCTTGCCGGTGGAACCGGAGGTATAAAGGATGAACAGCGCTTCTTCGGCGCCCATTTCTTTTGGCGCGCAGACGGTGCCCGCCACTTTCATCAGGTCTTCGTACCAGATGTCGCGATGCTGGTTCCACTTGATGTCGCCGCCGGTGCGCTTGCACACGATGACTTTCTGAATGCTGCTGGTTTCCGGGTTGGTCAGGGCGTCGTCGACGTTGGCCTTGAGCGAGATCTTCTTGCCGGCACGAATGCCTTCGTCGGCGGTGATCACCACTTTGGATTTGCAGTCGATGATGCGACCGGCCAGGGCTTCCGGCGAGAAACCACCGAACACCACCGAGTGAATCGCACCGATCCGGGCGCAGGCCAGCATGGCGACCACGGCTTCGGGGATCATCGGCATATAGATTGTCACCACGTCGCCGCGATGCACATCCTGGCCGCGCAAGGCGTTGGCGAACTTGCAGACTTGTTCGTGCAGTTCGCGGTAGGTGATGTTGCGGCTTTCGGCAGGGTCATCCCCTTCCCAAATAATCGCGACTTGATCGCCGCGCTCGGCCAGATGACGGTCGAGGCAGTTGTAGGAAACGTTCAGCGTGCCGTCGGCGAACCATTTGATGTCGACATGGTGATCGTCGAAGGACGTCTGCTTCACCGTGGTGAAAGGCTTGATCCAGTCGAGGCGCTTGGCTTGTTCGCGCCAGAAGCCGTCCGGGTTGACGACCGACTGCTGGTACATGGCCTTGTAAGTGGCCTCGTCAGTCAGCGTATTGGCTGCTACCTCGGGACGAACGGGATACAGAGAAGCCGCACTCATCTTTCTTACCTCGGTGGAATAGTTGTTTTTGTATGGCCCCAGTTGTAGCCGGGGCGGGCCTATAGAACCATTCGACGATGGTAGTAACAAGCCCCTACAAAATGTGGCTATACCGCGACGCGACGCTCAAACCCACTGTTTTAGGGGGTTCGACGATTATTACCAAATCTGCCAAAGGTGTTTATCAAAAGCACGGCTATATGCCCGTCATGCCCAGGCCTAAAATCGGTCTCGCCAACACGGCAATGTGATTAACCCAGTTGCAGCCCCCACGAAGGCAGTTAATCCAAGACTCTTTACTAAAGCTCCACACGCAATCCTAAAAAGATTGCGTGACCCCATTCGACCTCAGAAAGGTAAATTCGAAATGAAAGCTTTATTGGTTCTGGCCCTCAGCAGTCTGTGCGCAACCGCCATGGCAGACGAGGCCCCGACTGATGCCGCAAAACAACAACCCGTCGTCGAGGAATACACCTACTCCACCCACCTGGACATCGCCAAAGTCATCTCGATGAGCGAAGTCCCGAACGTCTGCGAAGTAGTCCCGGCCAAAATGGTCTACGACGACTCCAAAGGCCAGCGACACATTCTGCGTTACAGCGTCATGGGTAACGGCTGCTCCAACGGCTGATCCGCCCCACTTTTACCCCCTAAGGCTCGACCCATCCTTTTTAAGAGACCGATGAAGTGCCGAGCCTTACATCGATTAACTTGATTGTTTTTAGCATTTATTTGCGCTTTTTAATCAAATTATCTGGCGTAGTATGAATTCCACACCAAGGCACACAACGCCAACGAACCTGGAGCCACTACCATGAAAACCAAACTGATCCTCGCCCTGACCCTTTCCGTCCTGGCCGCCAACACCTTCGCCGCTGACGGCTACGACCGCACTGGCTCGGCTGCTTTCAACGATGCGGCTGTCGCTTCTGACGGTTACGACCACACCGGTTCCGCCTCTTTTGCGGCTGACGGCTTCGATCGTACGGGCGCTGCCAAAGTCGCTGCCGATGGCGCCGATCACATCGGTGCAGCCAAAGTTGCTGCTGATGGCTCTGACCGCGTAGGTGCCGCTCGTTTCAGCTGAAACCGGGCGCGACATCACAGCCCGACTTCGGTCGGGCTTAGTTGTGTCTGGAGTGGTTGAAAATCGACCAAAACCACAACATGTAGTGAAAAACAGGGTTTTTTGGTTGTTTTTTGAACAACGCTTTTCAAGCTCCCTTACAGCTCAATATTGCACACAATCTCGTCCACAAAACCCCGCCCATTGCTCTGCAAGCCCCGTCTTACCTGGCTTGCAACGTATCAGCCGCGCTTAACCGGGCGAACACCCTGATCTCACCGTCAAAAACCAGCCGAAACAGGCGAAAAAAAAACTTCCTCCGCCAAAGCCCTGTAAACCCTCGCTCCAACCTGAAAACGCCCCTCGCCAAGCCCTCCAGGTGCCATTTCGCCGCACCACGGGGCCGAAAATTTCCTTATAATGCGGACTTAAACGGGCCTGCAATATTCCCTTACAGGGGTGAAAAGCCAGTCTGAAGCCCACGCAGAGCGGTTCACGCTTTCTGCGCCCATCAGCGGCTTCGGAACACCCGTACAAAATTCTGTTTATTGCCTGCGTTGTACTGCTGCAACAAACGATTTCCTTTAGATCCAACGCGGCCAGAACCGGCCGTGTGAAAAACCAACCTATCAGTTTTCACACGGGCAATCTGGCCCTCACGCAGGAGACGACACGTCATGCTGAGCTGGGACGAATTCGACAAAGAAGATGACGGCGAAGCCGCTGTAAAAGGCGCCAATGCCGGCCACGCTTCTGAAGCCAACATGGACCGCCTCGACAGCGCCGGTGGTGCCGCCGCTCAAGAGGCCCGCGCCGTGACCGCGACGGACTCCGCCGCCATCGCCCGCGCCAAGGCTGCCCTGGATTCCCTCGACGTCGCCGAAGGCCTCGCCGAACTGGAAGGCGCCTCTGCCCGTGTAGCTGTCGATGAAAAGCGCATGATCAACTGCCGCGCCGACCTCAACCAGCTCGTACCATTCAAATACGACTGGGCATGGCAGAAGTACCTGGACGGCTGCGCAAACCACTGGATGCCGCAAGAAGTCAACATGACCGCCGACATCGCCCTCTGGAAAAACCCGGAAGGCCTGACCGACGACGAGCGCCGCATCGTGATGCGCAACCTCGGCTTCTTCTCCACCGCCGACTCCCTGGTTGCCAACAACCTGGTCCTGGCCGTGTACCGCCTGATCACCAACCCGGAATGCCGCCAGTACATCCTGCGCCAGGCCTTCGAAGAGGCGATCCACACCCACGCCTACCAGTACTGCATCGAATCGTTGGCCATGGATGAAGGCGAGATCTTCAACATGTACCACGAGATCCCATCGGTCGCGAAAAAAGCCACCTGGGGCCTGAAATACACCCGTTCGATCTCCGATCCGAAGTTCGAAACCGGCACCGTCGAAACCGACAAAGAGCTGCTGCGCAACCTGATCGCCTACTACTGCGTTCTGGAAGGCATCTTCTTCTACTGCGGCTTCACCCAAATCCTCTCCATGGGCCGCCGCAACAAAATGACCGGCGTCGCCGAGCAGTTCCAGTACATCCTGCGCGACGAATCCATGCACCTGAACTTCGGCATCGACGTGATCAACCAGATCAAAATCGAAAACCCGCACTTGTGGGATGCCGAGATGAAGGAAGAAGCTTCGCAGATGATTCTGCAGGGCACTCAGCTGGAGATCGAATACGCGCGGGACACCATGCCACGCGGTGTACTCGGCATGAACGCGGCGATGATGGAGGACTACCTGAAGTTCATCGCTAACCGTCGTCTGTCGCAGATTGGTTTGAAGGAAGAGTATCCAGGGACGACTAACCCGTTCCCTTGGATGAGCGAGATCATGGACTTGAAGAAAGAGAAGAACTTCTTTGAGACTCGGGTTATCGAGTATCAAACCGGCGGTGCACTTAGCTGGGATTGATTCCTGAGCTAGCCGTGATTTGACGATGTAAATCGAAAAATCGAATTGCAAGAGGCCCCGATCTGATCGGGGCCTTTTTATTGGGTAAGAAAATTCTCACTAATTTCGACCTTCGCTACTAAAACTCCTACAACAATTCCAGCACCGTCCGCATTGATGTCGTTTCAGAGCATCTCTAAGCTCTATAGCAGGTGCCTAAGAAACGCCCAACGTAGAAGCTAACTTCCTTTCCTCAGTACGCGCGCTGATATCAGCGATATACGCGTAATCCTGTGAGTGGGAGAAACAGCCTGTTGGGATTTCTTAGATCCTCTACGTCGGGTTCCGGCCCTCTTCCACTCATACGTAGAGGTAATGGATATGCCTGCAGAAGCTCCACACCGATCGGTCATGCGTGATCCCTTTAGGCCGACGATCTTCACCCGCCACAACCTCCACCTCCATGCTCTCCTCCTTGAAAACCAGCCATGGTTCTGCGCCCGCGATATTGGCCGTTTGATGGGTGTCCATCTGAGTGATCGCATGGTCAGCAAACTGGATAAAGATCAGCGTCGCGTCTTGTGGATTGAGTATTTCCGGCAACCAGAAAAACAGCTGATGCTCAGTGAGTCCGGCGTGTATGCGCTGTTGGTGTATCACTACGTTCCAGGGAATCGGTTGCTGCGAGAATGGTTGACCCATCAGGTGGTGCCAGCCTTACGCGATGTAAACCCCTCGGAAAATTCGGATCGTCCGATGTTGAGTGTGTTGGATTGGCCGGAGATGTCGTTGAGTTTGCTTCATTGGCAGAATGAAAGTTGGATTCGGCTTCGGGACATGCCGTACCTGTTGAGCGATCAATCGCAGCGGCGCGTGACGGTGGTTAGGCCTTGGTGGCGGAAGGTTGCGGAGGTGTTTCAGTCTTCGAAGCGTTCGGTGGGTTAGAGCGACGTGTATTTGTAGGATCGCTTGAGCGATGCGTCGGTCTTTTCTGTAGGAATTTTCGTAGACAGGTGTAATGGCCACTCAGTATCGTCCGAGGGTTTCAACCCTCGGCGATTGTATGGATACGGAAAAAAGCAATAGCGATTGGAGTGACGTGGAGATTCAGGCTGCGGTCGATGCCTATCTCAGCATGTTGTCACGCGAGCAAAGCGGTCAGAAGGTCAATAAGGCTCACGAGAATCGCGTCCTGCGCGAAGGTGCCTTAGCGGGCCGCACCAAAGGCTCGGTTGAGTTTCGAATGCAGAACATCTCTACCGTGCTGGTCGAACTCGGACGAGATCGCATTGAGGGATACAAACCTGCCAAGAATGTCGGCGCGAATGTTGCGCGTAGCATTCGTGAAGCGCTGAACGCGCCGAATACTGTAACGCCGGAAGACTTTGCCCCGACCGCCGATGAAGCAACGCTAGAAGAACGTGCTGCCAAACTTGAGAAGCGACCGTTCAAAGGCGAGCCGAAGGGGATATTGAAACCACAACAAGTGCCGAGCTCGAGCAACTCTTTTGTACGCGATCCTGAGGTTAGAGCCTGGGTGCGGAAAGAGGCCAAGGGTATCTGCGAGGGTTGCGGAAAACCGGCTCCGTTTGAAAAGGACGGCAAGCCGTTTCTTGAGGTTCATCACGTTAAGCATTTGGCGCAGGAAGGTTCGGATCGCCCGAGCAATGCCGTGGCGCTGTGTCCGAATTGTCATCGACGTTGTCACCATTCGAGTGATCGGGATGAGTTCACTGCTTCGCTGTTTCAGAAGGTGAAGCGGTTGAAGTTTGAGTGATTGGGCCTGGAAAACTTCATCGGCACATGTGCACGAAGGCAGCGAGTCGTAAGGATTGCGCTGCTGTTCTGATAAAAAGAGAAAACGCTTAGAGTCATCCAAGACTCGTCCTACAGCCACGATTAGCCACGTTAGTTAATGTCGCGCAGCCCCTTTTCCGGGGCTGCCGATGGATGAACGAAAGGATGATCAGTGGCTGGCAACAAGGACATTCCGCGGATTAAGAATCCACCCTCCGGTGATGGGCACCACGTCACCTACCGCTATATGACTGCCACCGAATTGGCCGAGCGGGACGCCCGACAAAAAGCCTACGAGGCCATGTTGGCCAGGCAAGACGCCTTCGAACGCAGCCGTCAGGTCATCGCGGAAAAGCAAAGGCCTACTCAAGCCGGATGTGTCTTCGCCAAGTCCTGCAAGCTGCCGGACGCCATCATCGACTACTCGAATCCCTCAGGGATGGTGCCGACCGATAGCCTGAGAGACTACGGTGACCTGATTCTGCTGGGTGCTCGCGAAGCGGATGAATCAGGCGCTGTGCCACTGAAGAAGATCAGTGGCACAGCGATTCCCGTCGGTCTGGGCTCCCTCGCCTTGGCCGGCTCGGCATTCGCCGCTGCTCCCGTGGCCGCGGCGAGCGCCGTAACAGCAACGCTGGTTGGCCTTGTTGCGCTGGTCACACCATCGAGTCTGGGCGACAGCTCGCTTTACAACGAAGACCAACTCCGTGCACTCAAACAGGCCCGCACCCGCGTTCGCCTGCGGGTCGAGCAACAGACTGACGGCAGCCTCAAGGGATACGGTTTCTACACCGGCAAAAACCGCGATTGGGAAATGGTTGATGTCGTGCAGTTCACATTGCGCGGCAGCCAGCAGGTGGCTGACCTGGGTGACGGCATTGAACTGATCTGGACCCCGGCTGTAGAGGGTTCCGACATCCTGGGCATTCCTGCGCTGGAGGCTGCCCCGCAAGCGCCACATATCTGGGTTTACCCGCCGACGAAAGCAGCTGACAGCATCATCGTGAACCCGGTATATCCGCCGGAGTACAAGGATTTCATTCTGGTATTCCCGGCTGATTCAGGGATTAGGCCGGTTTATGTTGTGGTGAGTGTTGCTGACCACAAATACCATCCCGCACCGAATGGGCTAATTGCCTTTCCCGATGCAACGAGAGCGAATCGTAAGACCCCGGTAAAAGGCGGCGGTGGTCTTCGAAAACGATGGAAAACGTCAAAAGGGACAATTTTTGAATGGGACTCGCAGCACGGCACTGTGGAGATGTACGACAAACGCGGCCGCCATCTCGGAGAATATGATCCGACTACCGGCAAGCAAACCAAACCTGCAGACAGCTCTAGGAGTGTGGAACCATGATTTATGTAATCGAAGCCTTTCACAAACATAACGAACTGCTGGCATTCGAAGTGGAGTTACCGACTGGGCACGACCTGGAAATTAAAAACATCATGGGTTGGACTGCTGAGCAGCACGGATGGGAGGGATACAACCTTACGGACGAGCAGCTTGGAGCCTTGGAGGCTTTACTGGGGAAAAAAGTGTATGACGCAGCCTACCTATTTCAACTTAGCTGCAACGCTTGAATATATGAATGGGGGTACAAAAGTCATGCAGTGGAAAAACACGACAAACTCGGGATCTATTTAGGCGAATTCAACCACAGATTGGGAAATGGTAGATGTCGCGCAGTTCACATTGCGTGGCAGCCAGCAGGTGGCCGACCTGGGTGACGGCATTGAACTGATCTGGACCCCGGCCGTGGACGGTTCCGACATCCTGGGCATTCCGGTGCTGGAGGCTGCCCCGCAAGCACCACATATCTGGGTTTACCCGCCGACGAAAGCAGCTGACAGCATCATCGTGAACCCGGTATATCCGCCGGAGTACAAGGACTTCATTCTGGTGTTTCCCGTGGAGTCGGGGGTAAGACCCGTCTATGTCGTTGTCAGTATTTCTCATCATTACTACCCGAAGCCACATACCTTGCCGGCCTTCCCGGATGCAAAATGGGCCCCAGGCAAAACCCGCATGAAGGGCGGGGGCCTGCGTCCTCGTTGGAAGGATAAAAAAGGCACGATTTACGAATGGGACTTCCAGCACGGCGCAGTGGAGAAATACAACAAACGCGGAAAACACTTGGGCGAGTTTGATCACGCATCAGGCAATCAGACAAAACCCGCAGACCCAACGAGGACGGTAGAGCCATGAAGCACACGGTGATGGGTATCTATGAGGGAGACGACTTTGCTTCTTATGAGAACGTGCTTCCGATCAAAAGCGAGGAGCTCGCGGTATTGATGGGCTGGAAGGATCAAGAGGACTATGTGTATGACTACCAATTGACGAAGGATCAAATTACAGCCATTGAACAGGCCTGCTCGGTTTCGTTTCCATCCGATCTCATTCTTTTTTTAACCACCAGTCAAAATTGACGTGTAATGGGTTAACGGTGCAAAAAAAGCAGCGATCACAGATGCTGATCTCTGTGAAGCGGTGCAGGAAGTCGTGAACGGACAAGCGGGAACTCGACGAGACCTGCATTGCTGATGTGCCCGCTGAAATCCCGCCAGCTCAGATCAAGAAGATTCGTCTGCGTAGTCACGTCAGTCAGCCGGTTTTTGCCCGCTACCTGAACACAAGCGCATCGACAGTTAAGCAGTGGGAAGCCGGCGACAAGCGCCCTGGAGGGATGGCCCTTAAACTGCTCAGCATCGTGGAAAAACACGGTATCGAAATACTGGCCTAACTGTTGGCTAAAAGCGTCTGCGAAGATTGCGGTCAGAACGCACCGTTCGAGGTGGACGGGTTGCCGTATCTTGAAGTCCATAATGTGAAACATTTGGCTCAGAAAGGGTCGGATAGCGTTGGAAACATCAATGTCCCGCCCCCCCTCACAACCCTGCCAAAACCACCCGTACGCCATACTGCGGAATAATCCCGTCCGCCGTGACCAATTCCAGCCCCTCCGCCTGAGCCTGGGTAATCAGTATTCGATCACAAGCGCCTCATAGGCAGCCCTCAAATCCATCAATGATGTCGTCAGGGGTCTTGTCAAAATCCGCAGACATCCGAATCTTCCCCTTCAACCGTCCAAGCTTACGCGCCCAAGATGTCTCGACATGAGGCAGCAGATCCAGATAAGGCTTGCCATCCTTGACGATCACAACCGCATCGCCACGCCATGCACGCTCAGCGAGTTGAGAGAGCTGGGACTTTGCTTCGAGCATGTTTACTTGTACCCGTTCAGTCATATCGCACCTCCACAGAGTTAGCCAAGCTAGCTGAAGCCTGAGATTTTCGATAGGCAAAGGTATTGAGCTGACCGTCTGTCAAAAATGGCGTTTCAAGTCCTGCCCAACGATCAATGCGGCCCACCACTTGAATCAACAGGTGCGCCATCTCATGCTACCCGCTATTAATACCCTTCCCCACTCAAGGACCCGAGCCCGCCATGAAATTCAACCTCGCCTACTGCCTCAGCCTCGACGACAAGCTGTCGATCTATGACGTGCGCGATTTGAATTTCGACGAAACCATGGAGTTCGATTCCGCCAAGGAGCATTTCCAGTGCCCTAACGATGCCTGCCGTTTGGCGTTTGATGCGGCCAACGTGTTGGGGACGTTCAACGCCAAGAATGTGAATTACGTACGCACGCCGCACTTCAAGAACATCCCCAGTACGCGGCATGTCGGGGGTTGTCCTTATGTCAGTCTGAAGACGCCGGCGTCGGGTCTGGAGACGGACGGGGCGGAATCGGATGACGGTCGGGAGGAGCATTTTCCGTCGGAGTTGTTGCTGACTCGGCGTGAGTATGTGCGTAAGCCGTCAAACCCGGCGGTGGCGGCAGATGTCATTCGGGGTAACCCGACACCTACTCCAGCGGCCAGTAACGTCGAGCAGCCAAGCCGGGAGTCGGCGCCGGACAAGACCAATGTCTTCGCCCACCCGGTGGAGTGTTTTGTGTCGAACTTCGCGGACAAGGAGCTGCTCAAGCGCATGCCGCTGAAGATTGGCGAGCACACGGCGCCTTATGGGTCGTTCTTCAAGAAGATCGAGTACCTGCAGGACAACAAGGGGCTGATTTACTGGGGCAAGATCAAGGAGATCAAGGATTACACACAGAGCTTTCGCATCGATTTCGAACAGAAGGTCTGGTTCAAGCAAGCGGACGAGGCGAAGAAGAAGCCTTATTCGGTGAACGTTTACCTGAGCAAGAAGCTGATCGACAACTACCGCAAGCGCAAAGCGTTTCTGGAGGAGATCAAGCACGCCGTCGACAGTGATGCCGAGTTGTATTGCTTCTTTTATGGCGTGACGCCGGAGTTGAAGCAGGTGCCGAGCAAGAAAAACCCCGAACAGACGTTCGGGGTGTTCAGTGCCAACATCGAGAATCTGGATCACTTCATTATTCGGGAAGCGCCGGGGTTGGCAGCAGGCTAAGGATTAGTTGTGAGGCAGTTCGAGTTTGACCGCGCCGGGATGTTGCTTGACCACGGCGTATGGCAGCACTGACCAGCCCGGGTCATCGCAGTTACGTTGTACGCGGGCGAAGTACGGTCCCAGGTACAGGCCTTTGGCGGTGAAGTGCCAGTTGGAATAACCCCAAACGCTTTCGTCGGTGTAGTCGCAGCTGTCCTCGTCCGCCGGCTTCTGCATTTCCTCGGGGTACAGCGCGGCGAATTGCTTGATCAGCCAGGGTACGAACACTTCGCGCTGATAGGTGAATCGTGCCTTGCTCTCTTCCTCGGTCAAGGATGTATCGCTCGCGCCGTCGCGGTCGGCGTGCAGCAGCGGCTTGCCGTTGCCAACCCACAGCACGTCTTCCAGCGACAGGCTATGGCCGGTGTGAACGTCGAGGTTGATCGGCGAATTGCCAAAGTCCGGGTGAGCGCCGCCGCAGCTGTAGCTGGTGGAGATGTTCAGGCTGACCACATCGGGCGACAGGAATTGGGGGGCGACGCCTTGGTCGAATTCGGCATATTCCCCACCTCCCAGCAAGCAGCCGTGGTAGTTGATGACTTCGCTCCAGAGCCGCTCCAACAATTGCTGATTGATCCGCTGCTGGTCAGCTTTCGGGTAGCCGGACTCGATGCTGAACATGGAGAGACCGGACGCGGGCTCCGTCCACCATTGCAGGTCGTAGCCCATGAAGGACTCTTTCTTGCCCGGTTTGAGTTTCAAGCCTTGCAGGCGCAGATATTCGTAAGGATCGCTTTTCGGCAGCGCGGCGATGAAGGGCAAGGTGTCTGCGGCCGGTGCCGGGAGCTTGGCCTCGGTCAATTGCATTTGCAGGATTTTGCCCTTGGGGCCTTTCCATTCGCCTTGCCAGCCATTGGCCGTTTCTTGCAACTTCAGGGTTGGCTGGGGTTTGTCTTCACCGTAGCGGTTGTTGCCTTCGGTTAGCGTCAGGGTCTCTTCTTGCAGCGAGCCGCTCAGCTCCAGGTCGCGATGGTATTTCTCATAGAAGTAGCGGCCGGTGACTTCGTCCGGCTGGTTGGTGTTGAGCTCCAGCACGATCGGCATCTTGCCCAGGGTGCCGGTGAACACTCGTCTCCCGTCCTCGGCATGAGCAGTGGAACACAGCATGAGTAACAGCGTGGCGACTGGCGCCAGGCGTAACAATCCTTTGAACATTGATCGATCCCTGAATGAGTCAGAAGCCGCGCCGGGCAGGTTGCATGCGGCGCAAGTTGAACGGGGGACGGATTATGGCGAGGTTGCTGGGGAGAATCGAGCCTCATTGCACGCCCCACTTCGTCGCCATGCTGAGCATCACCACCACCAGCAAACCAATATAAACCCGGGCATGCACCCGATCCGGTATCCGCCCGATCCACGGCGTGGCCAGCCGAATCCCCACCAGCGACCCAACCGTCAGCAGCGTAAACGCCAGCACATCCACATAACCGACAAACCACGGCCCCAGATCAAACTCGGTAAATCCCGCCATCGCCATATAGGTCAGCGTCCCAGCCACCGCAACCGGAAGACTCAACGGATTAGCCATGGATGTGGCTTGCGACATGCTAAGGCCACAACGTCTTAGCAACGGCACGGTCATGACGCTACCACCCACCCCAAGAAACGTGGCGATAGCGCCAATTCCCACACCGCCGCCAGACACTTCTGCCCCGCCCAATCGCCGTGGGACTTCGATGTAGGACTGTGTAAGAAAACCGCGTCTGAACAAGCAGTCCAGAATGGTCACGCCCAGGTAAACGATGAAGGCAAACCGGATCAGCTCTCCACTCGCCCACATTGCAGCAATAGCTCCGACGATCGCGCCCAGGCCGATGAACCCGCCCAACGGCCACAGGTAATGGCGAATGAGATTGCCCGCGTGGTGATGTTTTCTGGTGGCGATCAGTGCATTGACGATCATCACGCAGGTCGAGGTGGCTACGGCAATGTGCATAGCCGATTGGCCGATGGGGTCGTCGGTGCCGTGGCTGGCCGTGAGCATGCGGTACAGCAAGGGCACGACGACGAAGCCGCCGCCGAAGCCGAACAGCACGGCGGTTATGCCGGTCATGCAGCCGAAGAGTGCCAGCAAGAGGTAGAAGAACATCGCGCATCGTCCGTGGGTTGAGAGTGGCCGACGATAGAGCGACGGGGCTTGGCCTGCTTCAGCAAGTCAGCCAATAATGTTTGTGTTTACGCCAATCGCTGGGTGCCGCTCGATGCGCAATGTTTCGATTGATCTGCTGGACGACACGCCACGGCCGGTGGTGGCCATCGGTACGGATTACCCCGATGGTCATCGGTTGCCGAGCCATACCCATCGGCGGGCGCAGTTGTTGTATGGCGCCACGGGGGTGATGCAGGTGAGCACGCTGGACGGCAATTGGGTGGTGCCGCCGCAGCGGGCGGTGTGGATTCCGCCGGGGGTGGCGCATGAGGTGTTGATGCTGGGGGTGAGCACTCGCAGTGTGTATATCGAACCGGGGGCGGTTGATCTGGGCAGCCGCTGCCAGGTGATCAGTGTTTCGCCGTTGCTGCGGCATTTACTGATGGAGGCGGTGGAGGTTGCGCTGGAGTACGACGAGGCCGGGCGCGATGGGGCGCTGATCGACTTGTTGCTGCATGAACTGGCGCGCAGTGCTCCCCTGCCGTTGCACATTCCGCTGCCTGTGGATTCGCGGCTGCTCGGGTTGTGTCAGAGGTTTCTCCGGCAACCGAACGTTCACCAATCGCCGCAGCAATGGGCCGATCAGTTGCACATCAGTTTGCGTACGTTCAATCGCCTGTTCCGCCAACAAACCGGGCTGAGTTTCAGCCAATGGCGGCAGCGAGCCTGTGTGGTGCTGGCCTTGGCGCGGCTGGCGGTGGACACACCGGTGACGCGCATTGCCCTGGATTTTGGCTATGAAAGCCCGGCGGCGTTTTCGACCATGTTTCGTCGGGTGCTGGGGCAGGCACCGTCCGTTTGGTTGGAAGGGGTGAAATGACCCCGTAGGAGCGAGGCTTGCCCGCGAAGAATGCAACGCGGTATTTCAGGGATTACGCATCATCGTTCTTCGTGGGCAAGTCGGATCGCCGCACCGCTCGCGTCTACAGGTTCTGCACCAGGCGCATGATTGTCTTGACTGGCTTGTTCTGACAGCAATTCAAAGCTCTGCTCCTTCACATCCTGGGAATCCAGGCCGATTTGCACCCGGAACTCACCCGGCTCGGCGACGTATTCCAACTGGCTGTTGAAGAACTTCAAGTCGTTCTCGTCAATGCTGAAGTGCACCGCTTTCTCCTCGCCGGCCTTGAGCATGATTTTTTGAAAGTTCTTCAGTTCTTTGACTGGACGGGCGACGGAGGCAACGACATCGCGGATATACAGCTGAACCACCGTTTCGCCGTCACGCTGGCCGGTATTTTTCACCATGATGCTGGCGACGAGGTTGTCGGTCTTGTTCAGTGTGGTCGAAGACAGGGCCATGTCGGTCAGGCTGAAATCGGTATAGCTCAGCCCATAGCCGAAGGGGTAAAGCGGCCCATAGGATTGATCGAAATATTGCGACGTGTAGTTGCGAAGCGCACCCGGCAGGTACGGACGGCCGGTGTTCAGGTGGCTGTAGTAATTGGGGATCTGCCCCACGGAGCGTGGAAAGGTGATGGGTAATTTGCCGGACGGGTTGTAGTCACCGAACAATACATCGGCAACGGCATTGCCTCCCTCGGAGCCGCTGTACCAGGTTTCCAGGATCGCATCGGCTTGTTTCTGCTCCTTGCCGATGGACAGCGGCCGACCGTTCATCAACACCAGTACCAGCGGCTTGCCGGTGGCTTTCAGGGCGGTGATCAATTCACTCTGGCGCCCAGGCAGATCGAGGCTGGTTCGACTGGCCGCCTCATGGGACATGCTGCGAGGCTCTCCCACCACGGCGATCACAACATCGGCTTGCTGTGCAGCCTTGACTGCTTCGTCAATCATTTCTGCTGACGGACGGGGGTCGTTGGCGATTTCGGACACGCCCTGGTATTCCAGGTATTTAACAACCTCCTGATCCTCCTCGAGATTGGCACCTCGGGCATAGATCAGCGAGCCCTGGTTCATCGCGTTTTTCAGCCCGTCGTAGATCGTCACCGATTGCGCAGGCACACCGCTCGCGGACCAACTGCCCATGATGTCGACGGCACTTTTTGCCAACGGGCCAATGAGCGCGATCGTGCCTTGTTTTTTCAGCGGCAATAGCCCGTTTTCATTCTTCAGCAGCACCAGTGTCTTGCGTGCCACTTCACGGGCCTGCGCTCTGTGCAGACGGTTTTCGGGGTCGTTATCAGCTGCGTTTGCACTGGCAGCGCCGAGGCGTCGGTAAGGGTCTTCGAACAGCCCCATGTCGTACTTGGCACCCAGCACCTCGCGCACCGCGTTATCAATATCGCTCTGGGAAACAGCGCCAGACTCAAGCAGCCCCGGCAACTCCGGGCCATAGGAGGAGTCGTTCATGCTCATGTCAATGCCGGCCCTGATGGCGAGCCTGGCCGCGTCGCGAGGATTCCTCGCAACACCGTGCTGAACCAGATCGGTTACCCCGTTATGGTCACTGATGACCAGTCCCTTGAAGCCCCACGCTTTGCGAAGCAGGTCCTGCATCAACCAGGTATTGGCCGCCGCCGGCACGCCATTTACCGAGTTAAGCGCCGCCATGACGGCTCCCGCGCCACCCTCGATCGCCGAACGATAAGGTGGCAAGTAGTCCTGGTACATTCGGGCCAGGCCCATGTCGACGCTGTTGTAGTCGCGCCCTCCTTCGACAGCCCCATACAACGCAAAGTGTTTGGCACTGGACATGATGCTGTCGGGCGCGCTCAAGCTCTGGCCCTGGTAGGCCTGGACCATCACTCTGGCAATGCGTGAAACCAGATAGGTGTCTTCACCGAAGCCTTCGGATGTGCGCCCCCAGCGAGGATCACGGGCGACATCGATCATCGGTGCGAAGGTCATATCGATACCGTCCTCACTGGCTTCTTTCGCCGCCGTTCGACCGCTCAACTCGATGGCGTCCATATCCCAACTGGAGGCCAAGGCCAGGCCGATGGGGAAAATGGTTCGATGACCGTGTATCACGTCCCAACCGAAAAACATCGGTATCTTCAGGCGGCTTTGTTGAGCCGCGTCTTGCATGGGGCGGTTTACATAACGGCTCACAGAGCCATACGTCCCCCCGATTCGCCCGGCAGTGATCTCCTGGCAGATTTTTTCGGGCGTCATCTTTTCATCGATAGCGATCAGCCGCAGTTGGCCGACTTTTTCGTCGAGGGTCATCTGATTGATGAGGTTGGTGACAAAGGCATCTTTGTTTGGCGATGCCGTATCGGCCAGGACCGGCAGAGTTGTAAAGCTGATCAGGGCACATAGCAGACGTAGTCTTTTCATGATTCCCTTCCCCGCATAACGCTGTGGCGCACTGCTTTTGAAACGCCACCTTTCCGGCATTGAAGATCAGAAGGCTGACGTTCAATCATTTGGAGCTTTCAGGAAACCGCCTAGAGACAGCGTAGTCGGTCCAACGCCCCTGCCTGAGCGAAAAAAGACAATCGATCAAAAAATGAGTTTGATCCGGGCGCAAAACAACTGTACAAAAACACAGTACATTTTCGAATCGCCACGCTCGATCCCCGGAGAAAACCATGGCCTCTCTTGCAATGAAAATCACCCTGGAACGTATCGCCCTCTTCCAGTTCACCCCCGCCCACTGCGCCCAGGCCCGAGCGATGCTGGGTTGGAGTGTGGAAGAGTTGTCCGAGGAATCCGGGGTTTCCGTTGACGCCATCCAGCGATTCGAAGCGCAGCGTAATGTGCTGGATGTCACGCGGCTGGCGTTGGCGTATCGGTTTGAATCGCAAGGCCTGGTGTTCTTCCCGGGGTTTGCACCGGGCCGAGGGATGAATGTGAAAGGGTCCACACCAAATCCGGTTGGGCGGGCGGATTATGCGATGGTTGAGTGAGGTTGCAGCAGATGCGGGCCAAAGCCGAACACGTTATGAAAATAGGCATGCTCCTCGAAACCGGTCGGCTGAGTCAGGCTGATGCTGCCCATAGGCTCGGATTGTCTGAGGAGGAACTGAACGAAATACTCCGTGGAGAATTTTGCGATCTGACCGTGGCAAAAATCTCGGAATATACAAAGCCGTTACTGGACGAACGCAGCTGAAAAGTCCGGGGCGCTTGCACCGCAAGCGCCCCGGCAGCACAACATCAAGCGTTCTGCACTGTCGCCTGATCGCTTACATCTTCCACACCCAACCACCACGCGCCACCACTCTGCGGATACATCACGTTGAACGCCTCGCCCATTTGCGGTGTGGTGATCGATACGTTCCGTTCCCAGGCCAGCGCCAGAATACGGTCGAAAGGTTCGTACCAGGCGTGCATCGACAGGTCGAAGGTGCCGTTGTGGATCGGCAGCAACCAGCGCCCTTTAAGGTCGATGTGCGCTTGCAGGGTTTGCTCGGGCTGCATGTGCACGTGAGGCCACTCGACGTTGTAGGCGCCGGTTTCCATAAGGGTCAGGTCGAATGGGCCGTACTGCTCGCCGATGCGTTTGAAGCCATCGAAGTAGCCGCTGTCGCCACTGAAGAAAATCCGCGTGTCGCCGTCGATCATCACCCACGATGCCCACAGGGTGCTGTTACCGTCGAACAGCCCGCGACCGGAAAAGTGCTGCGAAGGTGTGGCTACGAATTGAAGGCCATCGACCTCGGTGCCCTGCCACCAATCCAGTTGGCGCACTTTGCTGGCGTCGATGCCCCACTTGATCAGGGTGTCACCCACGCCCAGGGGCGTGAGGAAGTAGCGGGTCTTGTCCGCCAGTTTGAGTACGGCCTGATAATCGAGGTGGTCGTAGTGATCGTGGGACAGGATCACCGCTTCAATCGGCGGCAGGTCTTCGAGACTGATCGGCGGCTGGTGGAAACGCTTGGGGCCGGCCCATTGCACGGGCGAAGCGCGTTCGGCGAAGACCGGGTCGGTGATCCAGAACTTGTCCTGCAGCTTGAGCAGAAGCGTGGAATGGCCCAGGCGATAGACGCTGTGGTTAGGCGCGGCAATCAACGCCGCCTGGGTCAGGGTTTGCACCGGAACGGGGGCCGACGGCCGGGTGTCGTGCGGTTTGTTGAAGATAAAGTTCCACAGGATGCGCAAGGTTTTGCGAAAGCCTTCGCGCTGCACCGGCACATGGTTTCGGTACTGCCCTTGAGCCTGTCGGGACGCTTCAGGCGTTGAAGCGTTGTTCGCTGGGGAAGTTGAAGTGTCCATGACTGAATGACTCCAGAAAAACCGCACAATCGACGATTTTCCGCTTGGGACGATAAATGGCCAAGGCACGCACGCATCAGCCGAAGATTCAATTTCTCACTGTGCAGGATTAACAAAACATTACACTGCACAGTGTAGTTTCTAGGTTGCATCAAAGCCGATCACAAGTAAACTACCAAGTGTAATTCTCCACTTCTTCCTGCCGAAACGTACTTATGACAGCTCCACAGCGCCTCACCGACCGAAAACGCGAAGCCATCATCCAGGCGGCGATTGCCGAATTCCGTGCCAACGGTTTCGACATCACCAGCATGGACAAGATCGCCGCCACCGCCGGCGTGTCGAAGCGCACGGTGTACAACCACTTCCCGAGCAAGGAAGAGTTGTTTGCCGAAATCCTCAATCAGTTATGGACCCGAGTAACGGCCGAACAGGAAACGGCCTACCGCCACGACCTGCCCCTGCGCGATCAGCTGCGCCTGATGTTGCAGGCGAAATTGCAGATGCTGGCCGATGATAATTTTCTCGACTTGGCGCGGGTGGCGATTGCCGCCACCATCCACTCTCCCGAGCGTGCGCAGAACATGGTTGCCCGAATGGGTGAGCGCGAAGAAAGTTTGACCGTGTGGATTCGCGCCGCCCAGGCCGATGGCCGCCTGAAACAGGTCGAGCCTGAGTTCGCCGCGCAACAGATCCATGGGTTGCTCAAGTCCTTTGCGTTCTGGCCGCAGATCTCCATGGGCCAATCGGGCCTGTCGCCCGACATGCAGCACACCGTGGTGGAGTCGGCGCTGGACATGTTCCTGGCGTGTTATGCGTGCTGAATCAAGCTGCAAAAAATGACAATGTCCGCCGTTTTATCGCTGATCGGCCGCTCTGAATAAGAACCCGGTAATGTGTTTCTGAATGAGACTGACGCTGGAGCTATAGTGAGCCTCAGTCCCCGCCCCCTTCAGAGAGCATCATGAGCACTCCGACCCACGAAACCGAAACCGAAATCACCGGCCCCGTCGATCACCTGCGCTTCCATCGCCCTCACGCGCACCTGGCACCTACTTTCGGTACCGACCGTTTTGCCCTGCGCGCCGAGGCTTTTGCGCGGTTCTTCGGCACGCCGACCTTCCTTGGCGCCCAGACCTTGGTGGTGGTGATCTGGATTTGCCTGAACCTGTCCGGCGTAACCCAATTCGATGTGTACCCCTTCATCCTGCTCAACCTGGCGTTCAGCCTGCAAGCGGCCTACGCCGCGCCGCTGATTCTGCTGGCCCAGACGCGTCAGGCGGCGCGGGACAAAGCCCAGTCCGAAGCCGATGCGCGACATCGTGAAGCCTTGGCCATCGCCAACAGTGAACGTCAGGCCCAAGCCGCGCGGAACACTGCGCAACTGAAGGAGTTGCTGGAGCAAAACACCCGGCTCACCGAAATCACCAAGACCCTGACTGAGCGCATCGAAAGCCTGACCTCGGAAATGCATCAACACTTCATCGGCAAGGAGCCACCGAAGGTTTGATCCGACTCAAGGCAACTTCAGCGCCCGCCCCAACTCGTCGAACAATGTCACCACCGAGCGCAATGCGCGGCAGTCCGGGCGGGTCAGCAGCCACAGCGCGGTGTCGTAACCGTGCAGGGGCTCGGTCAACGGTTGCAGTCCTTCACCGATCAAAAAGTCCGGCAACGCCGCGACGCCCAGTCCAGCCCGCACCAATTCAGTCACCGACAACATGCTGTTGCAGCGATAACCGGGGGTAACGCCAGGCAACTGCTGGCGCCGCCAAGCGACGGTGGGGTGATCGGGCAGGAAGTCATCGGGGGCGATCCAGGTCAATGAGGCCAGGTCGTGGGATTCGACCGATTGCAGATAGGCCTCGCTGGCACAGACCCGGTAGGAAATGTCTGCCAATCGCCGGCCAACCAGATGCTCGGGCGGGGTGCGGGTCAGCCGCAAGGCGATGTCGGCGTCGCGGCGACTGAGGTTGGCGAAGTCGTTGGAGGTGCAGAGTTCAATAGTTAGCGCCGGATAAGACGGCATGAACCGCGCCAGTGCCGGTAACAGCAGACTTTGCAGGACCGAATCGGTACAGGTCAGGCGCACGGTGCCGCTGATGATTTCACCGCCCTGCTCCACGCCAATGCGCGCCGCCTCCAGTGCTTGTTCGGCGCGTTCAGCCTGCTCGGCCAGGGTCTGAGCCAACGTGGTAGGCAGGTAACCAGCGCGGCTCTTTTCGAACAGTTGCTGGCCCAGCGCGGCTTCGAGTCGACGGACCGCGCGAAACACCGTCGACACGTCGACCTTCAACAACGCCGAAGCCCGGGCCAGAGAGCCGCCGCGCACTAAAGCGAGGATCAGCGACAGGTCGGGATAGTCCAGCCGATAGTGCGTCGATGCATTGATCACTTGGGATAACGCCAATATTGATTGCGTGAACGCCAATTTATAGTCGGTGCCGGAAATCAACAAGCGTCGAGATCACTCATGGAAACCAACGCCATCCGCATTGCCCTGATCGGTGACTACGATCCACAGGTCACCGCCCACCAAGCCATCCCCGTCGCCCTCGGCATGGCCGCCGAACACACTGGCCAGAACGTTCAGTTTCAATGGCTGGCCACCGACCACATCACCGCCGATACGCCACTGGATGAGTTCGATGGTTTCTGGTGCGTACCCGCCAGCCCTTATCGCGACATGGATGGCGCGTTACGGGCGATCCGCTTTGCCCGCGAGCAGCAGCGACCGTTCCTCGGCACGTGCGGCGGTTTTCAGCACGCGGTGCTGGAATTCGCCCGCAACGTATTGGGCTGGGAAGATGCCGAACACGGCGAGACTTCGCCCGACTCGACGCGGGCGTTACTCACGCCGCTGACCTGTGCGCTGGTGGAAGCCGTCGACAGCATTCATTTGGTTGAAGGCTCATTGATCGCCAAGGCGTACGAAAATGCGGAGATTCGTGAAGGCTATCACTGCCGTTACGGTGTGAATCCCGAGTTTGAACGGCAGCTACTGACGCGACAGTTGCACGCGGTTGGCCACGATTCGGCGGGGGATCTGCGGGCAGTGGAGCTGAAGGATCATCCATTCTTTGTCGCAACGCTGTTCCAACCAGAACGCGCCGCGCTCAAGGGCCTGCTGCCGCCATTGGTCAAGGCGTTGATCGAGGCCTGTGTGAGGCAAAAATCATGATCGCCCAGACACCTGCAGCACCTTACTACGCAGTGATTTTCACCTCGCTGCGCACCGAAGGCGATCACGGTTACGAACAGGCCGCCGAACGCATGGTGGAACTGGCCCGTGAGCAACCCGGCTTCCTGGGCGTGGAATCGGCCCGGGGCGCGGATGGACTCGGGATTACGGTGTCCTACTGGGCCAGCGAAGCGGCGATCCTGGCCTGGAAGCATCACCCCGAGCACAGCGCGATTCGTGAACGCGGGCGATCGACCTGGTATTCGGCGTGTCATACGCGGGTGTGCAAGGTTGAGCGGGCCTATGCGTTCAAACAGTGAATGACCCGGTGATTCTGGAGACCGTCTTCGCGGGCTTGCCCGCGAAGACGCCAGAACAGCCACCACAAACCCCTCACCCCCGCACCAAACTCCTCACCGCCGTAATCTGCGGCACGTCCTGTCGATTCATGTACACCCGCAACGGCTCGGTGATGTTGATCCGGTCGTCGATGTTCTGGTCCAGCAGCAACTGAATCAGTTCGCGCTTGAGCGTCATGGTCTGCTCGGGGCCGGGTGCCCAGACGAACTCACTGGTAGGGATGATGCCGTCGTCGGCTACGTCCATGCCGAAAGCGTCTTCACTGAAGCGCACGATGTACTGGCCGGTTTTGCGATTGAGGCCGACGAAGCCTTTGAGTTGGTCGGCGGCCTGGCAAATGAGCTGGGAAGTGATGCGCATGGTAAACCTCACAAAAGGTCGCTAAGGACCGGTGATCGATGGTTTACACGCAGGGCAAGTGAACGGGTTTCCCTCTGCCGGGGAAACTGCAGGTGTGAAGATTACTGCAAAGAGCCGCACAAAAGCGTCGAAAAAATCTTCTTTAAACACGTTTATGTCGGTCTGGTGATAGCACAAGCGGCGCTCAGTTGTTAAAAGATACGTCTTTGAAAACTCATCGCAAAAGGACTTCGACCATGCCTGTCTCCTTCACCAAAAGCGCCCTGCTGCTGAGCCTGATGCTCGGCCTCGGCCAGGCACAGGCCACCAGCGAGCCAAGCCCCAGCGCACTGGCAACCCGCCTGGGCATTCCGCACCCGGCGGTGATCGCCCACCGTGGCGCCTCTTTCGATGCACCGGAATCCACCGCCGCAGCCTACAAACTGGCTCGTGACCTGGGCGCCGACTACCTGGAAATGGACCTGCAACGCAGCAAGGATGGTGTGCTGTTCGCCCTGCACGACAACAACCTGCAACGCACCACCGACGTCGCTACCAAATTCCCTGAGCGCAAGGACAGCCCGGCCAACGAATTCACCATCGCCGAACTGAAAACCCTGGATGCCGGCAGTTGGTTCAACACGGCGTACCCGGATCGCGCCCGTCCGGGCTACGTGGGTCTGAAGATCCTGACCCTGGACGAAATCATCGACATCGCCCAAGGCAATCCGCTGCACAAGCCTGGCCTGTACATCGAAACCAAAGAACCGAAGCAGTTTCCCGGCATCGAGCGCGATCTCAAGGATAAATTGCAGGACCGTGGCTGGCTGAGCCCGACGGGTTCCAAACTGGCAAAAAGTAATCTGGCGGTCGGCCAGGGGAAAGGCAAAGTCGTGCTGCAAACCTTCGAGAAGAGCAGCCTCGAACTGCTCGAGAAGGAGATGCCGCAAGTGCCGAAAATCCTGCTGTTGTGGGTCGGCGAAGGCAGCATCGAGCCGAAATCCAAAGTGACGTTTGCTGAGTCCGGAGACAAGGACAAAGCGACTTACTACGCCAAACAGGAACCGAAGGACAAAGCCGAATTCCAGCAATGGGTCGAGTACGCCAAGGCCCAAGGCGCTATCGGCACCGGGCCTTCTGCCGCGCTGACCAAGGGCGGCGATCAGAGCTATTCGGACCTGGTGAAACCGTGGATGAACCAGTTCACCCACGATCAGGGCATGCTGGTGCACGTCTACACCATCGACGATGCCGTGGATTATCAGAAAGTAACGGATGCCGGTGTCGACGGCATCTTCACCAATCGCGCCAGCGAACTGCTGAAGTTCTACAAGCGCCCGGCGGCGGCGAGTGTTGCGCAGTTGTTGCAGAACAACGGGTACTGATTGGCGCCAGGCACTGCACCGCGTCGTCCCCATCGCGGGCAAGCCACGCTCCCACAAGGTCTGCGCAAAACCTGTGAGAGCGTGGTTGCCCGCGATTGTTTTTTTAAGGGTGAATTAAGTTGCGCTGTTTAACCTGATCCCACTTAAACAGCTCCTCCAAGGAAAGAACTTGATGAAAACCTTAACTGCCCTGTTCACCGCTGCTGCCCTGACTCTCACCGCTGGCCTGGCCCAGGCTGACGTTCGCGTCGACCAGATCCCCGAGTTGGTCAAAAGCGGCAAGATCAAACCCCTGGAAGAAATGAACCAGGCCGCGCTGAAGTTGCACCCGGGCGCCACGATTACCGATACCGACCTGGATAACCACTTCAACGGTTACGAATATGAAGTGGAACTGCGTCTGGCTGACAACACCGAATGGGACGTGGACTTCGATGCCGCGACTGGCAAGGTCCTGAGCAACAAACAAGACAAGTGATTCAACTACAAAAAGCCGCACGACCTTCGGGTCGTGCGGCTTTTTTGCGTTCGGCGTAAGGCAAATCGCTGCAGTGATGAACGAAGTCGCGCCCTTTTGCGCAGGCCCGCTAGAATCCCTCAACACCACTCAGCATGTTGAAGCAGAGAACCACGGATATGGGGCAAACAGCGGCAGCAGACATCGCCACGATCAGCCGGATCAGCGCGGTGCCAGCAGTTCTTCAGGTGATAGGTGAGTTGACCGGTTTGCGGTTCGCGGCGGTGGCCCGCGTCATCGACAACACCTGGATCGCCTGCGCGGTGCTCGATCGACTGGATTACGGCGTGCAAGTGGGCGATGAACTGCAGCTGGTCTCCACGCTGAGCGACGAAATTCGCCGGGGCCAACAGTCGGTGGTCATCGACAAGGTCAGTGAAGACCCGCTCAGCCGCGATCATCCCTTCGAAAGCTACATCGCAGTGCCGATACTTCGCACCGATGGACGCTTCTTCGGCACCCTCTGCGCCCTTGACTCTGATCCTGCGCCGCTCAAGTCCAGCACGATCCGGAGCACCATGGAATCGTTCGCCCGGATGCTGGCGCTGCAGATCGAAACCGAAGAAAACCTGCAACGGACCGAAGCGGCGTCGATCAAGGAACGCAAAACCACTGAGCTGCGCGAGCAGTTCATCGCCGTGCTCGGTCATGATCTGCGCAACCCCTTGTTCGCCATCAGCGCCGGCGCCGAAATGCTCCTGCGCAAAGTCAAAGACCCAGCGAATGAGCAACGGGCGCGACATATCCTCACCAGCGCCCGGCGTGCGACCAAACTGGTCGACGACGTGCTGGACTTCGCGCGCGGGTCATTGGGTCGCGGCATCCCGGTGAATATCGAGCCGTGCCCGGATTTGGGGGATGTGCTGCGGCATGTGATCGCCGAGATCCAGAGCATTCACCCCAAGCGCATTATTCAGTCGTCGATTGGCGACCTGAGCGACATTCACTGCGATCGCGAACGGGTCGCGCAGTTGCTGTCCAACCTGCTGGCGAATGCCGTTGTCCACGGAGATCCCGACGGCACGCTCGAGGTCAGTGCGCAGGTCAACGAAGGGCACTTCATATTGAGCGTGAAAAACCACGGGCTGATTGCCGAGGATGCGCTGCAGCATCTGTTCCAGCCCTACTCGCGACCGACCGGCGGAACACCGCAGGCCGGCCTCGGATTGGGGCTGTACATTGCCAACCAGATCGCGCTGGCCCATGGCGGCAAACTGGAGGTGGAATCGACCGAGCCGCAGGGCACGACGTTTACCTTCAGCTTGCCCCCCAGGACTTAAGCGGTGGTGCTGACCACCGAACCCGACGTACTGCCACCCTCATCCTGCAACGCCTGCAACAACGCCGCCGTCACCGTCTGCATCGAAGCCGACGTGGCCGTAATTTGCGATTGAGCCGCTGCGACTTCCGCGGCCTTGGCTTCGCTGCTTTGCTGCTTGGCCTGGGCCGCTTGCAGTTGCTGCTGTTGCTCCTGCAATTGCTTTTGCAGTTCGGCGAGCTGCTTGCGCAGTTCTTTCACCGTATCGGACTCACTGCTGCTGGAACTGCTTTCGCTCGACGCGGCAGCACCACCGGCGGCAGCCTTGGTGGTGTCACTGGAGGTCTCGGTGGATGCCGCGACGGTGCTGTCTTCGGTGCTGTCGCTGATCGAAACCTGGCTTGAAGAGGTCGACAGGGTCTGGTTGATCGAAACGGAACTGATGCTGACCATGGGCGTTATCCAATATGCAGTTTGGGTAACTTCCGTCATCGTCAGGCGCGGCACGAACTTGAGAGCGACTGTGTACCGATTCGGTAACCGAATCGGTACACAACCCATTTCACTAGGCGCTCAACCGCGCCGTCACCTCATTCAATTGCCCTGACAGCCCATGCAGGTTGTGGCTGGCCGCTTCGGTGCGCTGCACGTTGTCCAGGTTGGTGCTGGCGATGCTGGTAATTTCGGTGAGGTTGCGCGAGATGTCTTCGGCCACTGAAGTCTGTTCTTCTGCGGCGGTGGCGATCTGGCGGTTCATGTCGCGAATGGCTTCCACGGCATGGGTGATCCGCTCGAGCATGGCGCCGGCCTGGGTCACTTGCTCGACGCTTTGCTCGCTGCGCGACTGGCCGCTTTCGATGGCCTGGGCCGCATCCACCGCACCGGTTTGCACGGTTTGAATGATCTGGTTGATCTCGATGATCGACGCCGCCGTGCGCTGGGCCAGGCTGCGTACTTCATCGGCAACCACCGCAAAACCACGCCCGGCTTCACCGGCACGGGCCGCTTCGATCGCTGCGTTGAGCGCCAGCAGGTTGGTTTGTTCGGCGATGCCGCGAATCACTTCCAGTACTTTGCCGATGCGCCCGCTGTCTTCTTCGAGGCGACGGATGACCGTGGCGGTGTTGGCGATTTCGCCACGCATTTGGGTGATGGTATGAATGGTGCCCTGCATGACCTTCTCGCCTTGCTGGGCGGACTGATCAGCTTCATCGGCCGCACGTGCCGCATCGGCGGCGTGGCGCGCGACTTCTTGCGCGGTGGCGGACATTTCGTTCATCGCCGTGGCCACCTGATCGGTGCGATTGAACTGCTCGTTGGTGCCGCTGGCCATAAGGCCGGCAATCGAGTTCAGCTCACCGCTGGCACTGTCCAGGTCCGACGCGCTGCGCTGCAAACGACTGAAGGTTTCGGCGAGGAAATCGCGCAAGGTGTTGGCGGCCCTGGCCAGGTTGCCCAACTCGTCCTGACGGGTGCTGGCCACGCGTTCGGCGAACCGGCCCTGACTGAGTTGCGCCACGTAGTCGATCAGTTTGCGGATCGGCTCCACCAGATTGCGGTTGACCAGCCACAGACTCAACAGGCCAATCAGTAGACCCGACAGCAGCATCACCACGAGCCCCGACACCACCGTCTGATCGGCACTGGCACTGATCAATTTCGATTGTTCGAAACTCTGCTTGCGCAGTTCACTGACCAGTTCATTCATCTGCTCGCTGGCAGCGCGGTCCACGCCCTTGACCGCATTGTCGCCCGCCGCTGGGTCGGCACCGGCCGCCACGTAGGCATCACGGCCCTTCTGATACGCCGCACCTAATACACGATGCTCCTCACGCAGGCGTTCGATGCGGGTCTTGAGTTGCGGCTCCATACCCTTCTGCCCGGCCAGTTCACCAAGGATACCCTGCACATTGCGTTGCCCCTCCTCGAACTGCTTCCAGTATTTGTCCAGGTCCGCGGGTTGCTTGCCGCGCAGCAGGACGTTTTTCCACTCCTGAACCTGCACCTTGAATTGCAGGTTGGCTTCATCGATCAATTGCGAAGTGTGCAACGGGCCTTCAATCAGATTCGCGTAGCTCTGAACGCCGTTGGACAGAAAGTGAAAGCAGGCCAAAGCGATCAACAACATCGCCAACAGGCTGCCACTCAACAGGGCGAGAATTTGTGCTCGAAGGGACTTTTGCAAAGACATCGGGAAGTACTCGAAACAGGAATGAGGCACGCTGATGAAGGCGTGAAAAGTATCCGGACATCCCTGTCTGCCACATTGGCCCTTGGCCGAAGGCGCGCAAACGTAACTCAAGCGTGATCGGCGTTCCAGAGCGGTTCTTGAGGAGAATCCGACCATCGGTATCGCAATCGTTTGCGTACACCTCGCCATCACAAAACCGTCATGAGCGCTTGCAATGATGGGGCTCAAGTGAACCTGTGAAACCCGCGACAGGCGCCTCCTCGCAGCGAGACTTCATGAACCACAGCATTGACCAACGCCATCGCGATTCCGACTTGTTCGGCCTGCTTTACGGTTTCAGTTTTCGCCCCGGCGAGCGCGGTCGAGAGATCGATTCGGCCAAGGCACTGCACTGCCTGCAACAACCGGACGACAGTGACGAGTTTCTCTGGCTGCACCTGAACCTGGCCCATGCGGCGTGCGAGCGCTGGATGAAAAGCCATCTGGAATTGCCCGACGAGTTTTTCGAAGCCTTGCATGAAGGGTCGCGTTCGACGCGCATCGAGCATGTCGATTCGGCGTTGCTGGCGGTGGTCAACGATGTGGTGTTCAACCTCAGCAGCATGGTTTCCTCGGATGTCTCGACGCTGTGGGTCTGCGCCCGCAGTCGGCTGATCATCAGCGCGCGCCTGCAACCGCTGCACTCGGTGGACAAGCTGCGCTCTTCGGTGAAGGCCGGTGAATGCTTTCGCTCACCGCTGGAATTGCTGGTGCATTTGCTGCGCGATCAGGGCGAAGTGCTGACGCAGATCGTGCGCAAGACCAGCCTCAGTGTCGATCAGATCGAAGATGAATTGCTGTCGTCGCGCCTGTCCACCAACCGTGCCGAACTGGGCGCCAACCGCCGGGTGCTGGTGCGCCTGCAACGGTTGCTGGCGCTGGAGCCGGGCTCGTTGCTGCGCCTGCTCAATCGCCCGCCGCAATGGTTGCAGAAGGAGGACGTCAAGGAGCTGCGCAAATCCACCGAGGAGTTTGCGCTGATCATCAACGACCTTACGGCGCTCGGTGAGCGGATCAAGCTATTGCAGGAAGAAATCGCCGCCAATCTCAACGAGCAGAGCAACCGCACGCTGTTCACCCTGACCGTGGTCACGGTGTTGGCGCTGCCGATCAACATCATCGCCGGTTTCTTCGGCATGAACGTCGGCGGGGTGCCGCTTGCCGGTGATCCGGAGGGGTTCTGGATTCTGGTGGCGCTGGTGGCGACGTTTACCCTGATTGCCGGGCGCTGGGCGTTTCGCAAGCGGCGCGATTATTAAGCAAAGTACCAAGGCCTTATCCCAATCCTGTGGCGAGGGGGCTTGCCCCCGTTGGGCTGCGCAGCGGCCCTTATCGGGTTTATTCATTCAAACCGCATTCTCTGGTTTTACGACTGCTTCGCAGCCGAACGGGGGCAAGCCCCCTCGCCACAGATATTTGCCTGCATTAACTTCTAGCCCCACAAAAAAACCAAACACTGACCCAGCGCAGCCTCACTGTAATATTTAGCAACGATCATGGCCGATACTCCTTCTCTGCTCAGGATTGTCCGGCATGGCTACGCCTTCTTTCACCGCCGCTACAAAGGCTCCCGCCAGCGGCGCCAGGCCGCAGTTCGATAAAAAACCCGGCCTGCTCACCTTCGTGATGTTCTTTGCCGTGCTGGGCAGCGGGCTGTTGTTCACCGCCTACAGCCTGATGCACGACATGAGCGAACTCGGCACGGTGGTCACCACCTGGACGCCGTTTCTGCTGTTGGGTGTCGCGCTGCTGATTGCTTTGGGCTTTGAGTTCGTCAACGGTTTTCACGACACCGCCAACGCCGTGGCGACGGTGATTTACACCCACTCCTTGCCGCCGAATTTCGCCGTGGCCTGGTCCGGGTTCTTCAACTTTCTGGGGGTGTTGCTGTCCAGCGGCGCGGTGGCGTTCGGCATCATCGCCCTGCTGCCGGTGGAGCTGATTCTGCAGGTCGGCTCCTCCGCCGGTTTCGCGATGATCTTCGCCCTGTTGATCGCCGCGATCCTGTGGAACCTCGGCACCTGGTGGCTGGGCTTGCCGGCCTCTTCGTCGCACACCCTGATCGGTTCGATCATCGGCGTCGGCGTGGCCAATGCCTTGATGCACGGCCGCGACGGCACCAGTGGCGTGGACTGGGCCCAAGCGACCAAGGTCGGTTACGCGTTGCTACTGTCGCCGCTGATCGGCTTCGCCTTTGCCGCGTTGTTGCTGCTGGCGTTGCGTGTCTTCGTCAAAAATCGCGCACTGTACAAGGCGCCGAAGGGTAATACCCCGCCACCGTGGTGGATTCGCGGCATGTTGATTCTGACCTGCACCGGCGTGTCGTTCGCCCACGGCTCCAACGACGGCCAGAAAGGCATGGGCCTGATCATGCTGATTCTGGTGGGCACGCTGCCGATGGCGTATGCATTGAACCGCACCATGCCGGCGGATCAGGCCTTGCAATTCGCCGCGGTGGCCGAAGTCACCCAGCAAGCCCTGATGAGAAACACACCACTGCCGATGCCCACCGATCCACGCCCGGTGCTGACCGACTACATGCGCAACAAGGAAGCCACCCCGCAACTGATCCCCGCCCTCGCCGCGTTGGCGGGCCAGATCGGTAACGAAGTGAAGGGTTACGGCTCGCTGTCGAAAGTCCCGGCCGAAGCGATGGGCAACGTGCGCAACGATATGTACCTGACCAGCGAAACCATTCGCCTGATGGACAAGAACAAGGTCGGAAACTTCGACACCGACACCACCGGCAAGCTGCAACTGTTCAAGCAACAGATCGACAACGCCACGCGGTTCATTCCGCTGTGGGTGAAGATCGCGGTGGCCATCGCCCTGGGACTGGGCACCATGGTCGGCTGGAAACGCATCGTGGTGACGGTCGGCGAGAAAATCGGCAAGACGCACCTGACCTATGCGCAGGGTGCTTCGGCAGAAACCGTGGCGATGCTGACCATCGGCGCCGCCGACATGTTCGGCCTGCCGGTATCGACTACTCATGTGTTGTCTTCAGGCGTGGCCGGAACCATGGTCGCCAACGGTGGCGGCTTGCAGATGAAGACCATCCGCAACCTGCTGATGGCCTGGGTGCTGACCTTGCCGGCGGCGATTGTGCTGTCGGGCAGTTTGTACTGGTTGTTCACCAAGCTGTTCTGACCATACACAACCTGTGTAGGAGCGAGGCTTGCCCGCGAAAGCGGTTTCACATTCAACGATGACTCTGACTGTGAAACCGCTTTCGCGGGCAAGCCTCGCTCCTACAGGTCATTCAATAGCCTTCGCAAGCCCTGCGCAGTAATAGCCGCTCACGCACCACGTCGTAGCCCCAGTGGTACACGTAGGTGTACGGCAGGAAAAACAGCAGCACGCCGATATCCAGCAGGAACGCCTGCCACAGGCTGATCTTCAGCCACCAGGCAATCAACGGCACCCCAAATGCCACCAGCCCGCCTTCGAACAACAGCGCATGCACCACGCGCACCCAGGCGTTACGCACAATGGCGAAGCGTTTGAGCACGCGGTCGAACAAGCCGTTGAAGACCACGTTCCAGGCCAGGGCAAGGGCTGCAATCGCCATGGTTGCCACGCCCATTTCCAGCATGGGTTTGTCCATGACCCAGGCCAGCAGCGGAGTACAGATCAGTATCGCCAGCAGTTCGAAACCGATGGCCTGGAGAATTCGTTCAGTGATGGATTTGTTAGCGTTCATGGCCAGACTCCCTGAGTGACTGTGGTTGCCATGATCTGCCATCACACCGATACTTCATAACCAATAACCATCGATCAAGGCGATAGTTCATGGCTTCCCACGAAGTGTTGCTGGCGTTTGTAGAGGCCGCGACCCAAGGCTCGTTTTCCGCCGCGGCGCGCAAGCTCGGGCGCAGTCAGTCGACCATCAGCGCCGCCGTGGCGAGCCTGGAAATCGACCTGAACCTTGTCCTCTTCGACCGCAGCAGTCGCAAGCCGAGCCTGACTCCGGCCGGGCACGTCATGCTGCAACGGGCCGAGGAGATTCTGGCCGCCACCAGCCGTCTGGAAATGACCGCCAGCCAATTGTCCCAAGGCATCGAGCCAAAGTTGACCGTGGCGATTTCCGACACTTACCAGTCCGACCGTTTCGAAGCGGCGCTCAGTGCTTTCGAGCAGCGGTATCCAGACCTGGAACTTGAATGCCTGATCGCCGAATGCGATGACCTGGTAGCACTGGTACAACGCGGCCGCGCGCACGTCGCCTTCGCTGAAATGCAGGACAGCTACCCGCCGGACCTGGTCAGTTCGACGGTGGACGAGCGCACGGAAATCGCCCTGTTCGTGTCCCACACGCACCCATTGGCGACGCTGAACGACATCGATCAGGACGTGCTGCAACAGCACCGCGAACTGCGTCTGGCGACGATCGTCAATCCGTATGAAAGCCGCGCGAAGGGGCGGGTCTGGTCGGCGCCGAGTTACCTGATGCTGCTGGAAATGGCTCAGGGCGGGTTCGGCTGGGCACCGTTGCCGCGATGGCTGGTGGGGCGGTTCGGGGCTGGTTCGTTGGTGGAATTGAAAGTGCGCGGCTGGCCGAAACCGGTGTACGTCGATGCGCTGTGGTCGCGTTTGCACCCGCCGGGGCCGGCGGGGAGTTGGTTATTGGGCAAGATGCTGGAATGAAGGTCCTGCGGACCTTATCGCGGGCAAGCCACGCTCCCACAGGATTGAGGCGATCACACCTTTGCGATTCGACTGTGGGAGCGTGGCTTGCCCGCGATGGGGCCATTGAAATCACATCACTCCAACGCCCGGAGCCGTCCCTCGATAAACCGCCGCTCCGGCACCTGCTGTGTCAATTCCAGCGCCCGCTGATACGCCGCTCGCGCCTCTTCCACCCTTCCCAACTGCCGGCAAAACTCTGCCCGTGCCGAATGCGCCAGGTGGTAATCCAGCAACTCGCCCCGGGCCAGAATCCCTTCGATCAACGTCAGCCCGGCCTGCGGGCCATCGCGCCTGGACAGCGCCGCCGCGCGGTTCAGTTCGATCACCGGCGACGGCACCGCCCGCAGCAGCACATCGTACAGACCGACAATCTGCGCCCAGTCCGTCTCTGCCGCCGAGGGCGCTTCGGCATGCACCGCGGCAATCGCCGCTTGCAAGCAATAAGGTCCGAAGCGCCGTGTCGTCAATGCCCGCTCAATCAAGGCGCAGCCTTCGGCAATCAGCTCGGCGTTCCACAACGAGCGATCCTGTTCATCCAGCACAATCAGCTCACCGCTCGCGGAGGTCCTGGCCGGACGCCGGGACTCATGCAACAGCATCAGCGCCAGTAGCCCCATCACCTCCGGTTCAGGCAACAACTCCATCAACAACCGACCGAGACGAATTGCTTCGCGCGTCAGGTCTTCACGGGTCAGCTCGCTGCCGACAGACGCCGAGTACCCTTCGTTGAACACCAGGTAAATCACCCGCAACACGCTGTCGAGACGCTCGGGCAGTTCCGTGAGGGTGGGCACTTGGTAAGGGATTTTCGCGTCACGGATCTTCGCCTTCGCCCGCACGATGCGCTGGGCGATGGTGGCCGGCGCCGAGAGGAAAGCCCGGGCGATTTCTTCCGTGGTCAGGTCGCAGACTTCACGCAGGGTCAGCGGCACTTGAGCGTCCGCCGCCAGCGCCGGGTGACAACAGGTGAAGATCAGGCGCAGGCGATCGTCTTCCACGTCTTCGTCACTCCAGTCGGCCTGCTCCAGCGCCTCCAGTTGAGCGATCAACAACGGCCGGGACGCGTTAAAACGCGCGCGCCGGCGCAACACATCAATGGCCTTGAAACGGCCGGTGGACACCAGCCAGGTGCGCGGATTGTCCGGCACACCGTCGCGCTGCCAGCGCTCGACCGCGACGAAGAACGCCTCGTGCAGCGCTTCTTCGGCGAGGTCGAAATCGCCGAGCAAGCGGATCAGGGTCGCCAGGATTCGCCGCGACTCGTCGCGGTAAACCTGCTCGACTTGCGCCCGTACCGATTCGCCCGGCATCAGTCCGGCATGCCTGGGGCCATTTTTCGCTGGACGGTTCGCACACTCATAAAAGAACTCCTGTTGTGATAGTTATTCAGACATTCAACTGGCGAACGGGCCGCACCTCGACGCAGCCGACCCGGGCCGCCGGAATGTTACCGGCGACCTGGAGGGCTTCATTGAGGTCTTTGGCATCGATCAGGTAGAAGCCGGCCAACTGCTCCTTGGTTTCAGCGAACGGGCCGTCGGTGATCGACATTTTGCCGTTGCGCATGCGCACGGTGGTCGCGGTCTGCACCGACTCCAGCGCTTCGGCGGCGATCATCCGGCCGCTGCCCTGGATCGACTCGGCATAGGCCATGCACTCGGCGTCGTTGGGGCTTTCGGGCATCGAGTGCAATTCGTGCTCGTTGCTGTAGACCAGGCATAAATACTTCATGGGACTCTCCATTTCAGGCGGCTTTGCCGTGACCGAACTGATCAACTATGGCTGTCGATTGGCGCTTTGGCGCTGCTTTCCGATAAACAGCCCGACCATCAGGGTTCCAGGTTGAACAGCGCCGCGCCGCTGGTCATATCGAACGGAGCCGACCAGTGTTCGTGGACGATCTGCCAGAGCCCTGCTTCCTGCCGATAGCACGCGGTGACGCGCATCCAGCAAGCCTGGGTTTCACCCTTTTCATTGGTGCCGCCGCAATGCGCCAGCCAGTGAGCGAAAGCGATCTCCTGCGACGGCACGACGTTGATTTCATGGAACTCGAAAATATGCGGGCCGGGGCACATCTCCATGCATTCCTGCCAATGCGCACGGTAGGCCGCCTTGCCCTTGAATTGCAGGGCTTTGACGGCATCGAAGGAGACGATGTCGTCGGCGTACAGGGCCATGACCTTTTCCACGTCCTTGGCGATGACCGCCTGACGGTAGTTCTCGATCAGGTTATGGATTTGTGTCTGAGCGTTCATGAGGGTTCTCCGTGTTTTTTGTTGAAGACACCTTTAGTCGTCTGGCAAAAAGCCAAATCGACAACCGAAATAAAAATAATCCATGGAGGCAAACTCGCTAGAATCCGAGCCTCATTTGTGTTGGAAAAAGGACACTCCAGTGACAGCCCGACTCGTGCCTTACGAAAGCCTGAACGCCTTGCAGCGCCAACAGGTCGAGGCCATCGAAATCCACGCCGAACAAATCAGATTCTCCGGTGACATCCACGGTGCATTGCACACCTTGCTGTCCAAACCGGGCCCAGGCGTCAAAGGCTTTGCCCTGCTGGCCGAAGAGGTTCCAGTGGCCTTCCTGCTGCTCAAGCGCCCGCCGGTGCTGCCGGCCTGGGCCGACGAACACAGCGCCACCCTGCACGCCCTGCAAGTCGATCACCGTGCCCAGGGCAAAGGTTACGGCAAGGCCTGCCTGCAAGCCCTGCCCGAGGTTGCGCGCCAGGCCTGGCCGGAGATCAAAGGGCTGGAGTTGTCGGTGGATGCCGACAATGAATCGGCCATCGCGCTGTATGCCAAATACGGTTTTGTCGACAGCGGCGAAGCGTACAAAGGCCGGATCGGTTACGAACGACGGATGGGACTGGTTTTCTGATTCATGGAGGGATGAACGAATGTTGAATTCAATCGAAGCACTGGAAGCGATCTACGGCCAGCCCCATGAGCGCGCGGTGCGCAAGCAGATCCCGTTTTTGAACGAGGACTATCAGGCGATGGTCCGCGCCTCGCCGCTGGTGATTATCAGCTCGGTCGGCCCCGACGGCATGGACGGTTCACCGCGCGGCGATACGCCGGGTTTTGTGCGGATCATCGATGAGCGCACGCTGGCGATCCCGGATCGCCCCGGCAACAACCGCATCGACACGCTGCGCAATGTCGTGCTCGACTCGCGGGTATCGCTGCTGTTCATCATTCCGGGGATCGGCGAGACGCTGCGGGTCAACGGCACGGCGCAGATCAGCGCCGAACCGGCATTGCTGGAGAGTTTTGCTGTCAATGGCAAACCGGCGCGCACGGTAATGCTGGTGACGGTGGAAGCGGCGTATTTCCATTGTTCGAAAGCGATTGTTCGTTCGGATTTGTGGAACCCCGAGCGCTACCTCGACCGCTCTGCCCTGCCGACGGCAGGGGCGTTTCACAAACGGCTGAACGATGGGCAGTTCGATGCCGAGACGTATGACCGGGAAGCACCGGCCAGGGTGCGCGATAGTCTCTATTAGAGGATTGGTCGTTACCACGCTCTGCGTTGGAACGATCAATCAGAGGGTGAGCACCATCTCATGCCACGCCATCCCGCCATGGTCGGACGCCGAAGGCTTGATGTAGACAAACCCAAACCCGGCATACAGTGCAATGTGCCGCTCTTTGCACATCAGGTGGATGCTTGCCTTGTTCAGTGCGCGCATGCGCTGGATGAATTCACCCATCAAGCGTTTCGCCAGGCCTTGCCCCTGATAATCCGGATGCACCACCACCGACATGATCACCACATGCGGGCCGGCCGGGTCGTGGCCGATCAGTTCCTTGAACGCCTCGTCCGACATTTCCACCTCGAACGCCGCACCGGAATTGACGAAACCGGCTACAACGCCATCCACTTCGGCGACGATGAAGCCCTCGGGCCAAGTGGCGATGCGGGTGGCGATTTTCTCGCGGGTGGCGGCTTCGTCGCCTTCGTAGGCAACGGTTTCGATGGCGTAGCAACGGTCCAGGTCAGCGGGAATGACGTGGCGGATGACGGTGTTCATGGCAGCTCGGAATCGGCGGGGGGAAAGGCTGGGATCATAAATTAATAAGGTGTTCATATCGATCACGACAAGTGCCGTAAAGCCTTCGTATAGGCACTTTCATTGCGCGTCTCCCGGGGCTATTTGTGTTGCCTGTCTCTAGTCACCATGAGGGGAATACACCATGAGCAGCGTCCAAATCGGTCTTCTTATGCTGTTGGGCATCAGCACGTTCGGCTTCGTTTCTTTGGCGATCGACCTGTTGCGGGCACGACGGATCAAGGGCAAGTAAGGCGTGATCGGCAGCGCGAAGCGGCTTCGCGCTGCCGTTTATTCATCAGGTTTTCTTTTCGACCGGGACGCAGATTTCCAGCTTGCCGGTATTGAGCTTGGGATTGAAATCGGCGCTGTAGCGTTCCAGCTCCGGGGCGTTGAGCCCTTTGTATTCGGAGGCCGGCAGCCAAGTGTTGTAGATGTAATCAATGGTCTGCGGCAACAGATCCAGCGAACCCTTGTGTTCGAACACCGCGTACTGACGCGGGAGGACTTCGATCCACGGATACTTTTCCTGCGGAAAGTCATCCAGCTTCCGGATTTCGACCCCGACCATGTAATCGAAACCGCCGTTGCCGTCGAAATTGCTGCAAACACCGTAGGTCACTTCGCCCTTCTGCCCCGGAATGTTTCCGATGTGCGGGATCAGTTTTTCCCACAGCGCAGGGATGTCCTGAATGGTCTCTTTGGTGAAGCGATCGCGAAAACCTGCAATCAGCAGGAAGTTTCCATGTTCGAAGCGAGGTTCAGCCACTTCGACGCGTTTTTGCTCATCCATGACTCGACTCCTGGGAACGAAAAAGGTGGGTTCGGCTGGGAGTATAGAAGCCAAACCCGATTCGCCCAGTCAGAGCCCCGGAAGCTGCCCGGCGGTGGGCGCACCGATAAACTCGTTGTAACCCGATAGAATCACGTAGACCGCGAAATAGCAGAAGATCGCGGCTGATGCCATATAGGAATAACGCAGCAGTTTGTCACCGAGCAACTTGCCGCCGTGGCTCGCCGCGAAGCACAGCGCGACGCACCAGAGAATTCCCGCGCAGAGAAATCCACCGAGAAACAACGCCGAGCTGAGGGTGCCGCCGCCACCGGAACGGGCGATCAACGTGCCGCCCACCGCCGCGAACCAGAGGATCGCGCTCGGCGACGACATGGCGAGAAAAATCCCACGGAAGAATTCCTTGCGATGGGAGTTCTGGCCGACCTCGGCGGTCGCCGCCAATTGCGCCTCGTGGTGGATCGCCGAATAGATCATCTTCGCCGCAAAGTAGATCAACAGCGCCGAACCGCCGATCCACAGCACCCAACGCACGGTTTCGTATTGCAGCAATACGGTCATGCCGGCCAGTGCCAGCACTGCGTAAATCAGGTCGCCGACGCAAGTCCCCAGCCCCAGGGCAAAACCCTGGAAATAGCCGCGCTGCATCGCCAGCGTGATCATCGCGATATTGGCCACGCCGATGTCCAGGCACAGCGAAAGGCTGAGCAGGAAGCCACTGGTAAATTCCATCAACCCGTTTCCTTCGGAAAATTTGTTTACGTAGAGGCTGGACAGTTTGCCATACCTGCCCTTACATTCCGCCACAGGCCACCGCAGTGGCCAGCGTCGCTCGGACGGTTCCGGGCGCTTACGTTATTCGAGGCAACAATGGCCGAACAAGGTTCGCCGCGCCGCTTTGCGCGCATAGATCGACTCCCCCCTTACGTTTTCAACATCACTGCCGAGCTGAAGATGGCCGCCCGTCGTCGTGGCGAAGACATCATCGACTTGAGCATGGGCAACCCCGACGGGGCAACGCCGCCGCACATCGTGGAAAAACTGGTCACCGTCGCCCAGCGCGAAGACACCCACGGCTACTCCACGTCCAAAGGGATTCCGCGCCTGCGTCGGGCGATTTCCAATTGGTACAAGGATCGCTACCAGGTTGATATCGACCCGGAAAACGAAGCCATCGTCACCATCGGTTCCAAGGAAGGCCTGGCGCATTTGATGCTGGCCACCCTCGACCAGGGCGACACCGTGCTGGTGCCAAACCCGAGCTACCCGATTCACATCTACGGTGCGGTGATTGCCGGTGCCCAGGTGCGGTCGGTGCCGCTGATCCCTGGCGTGGATTTCTTCGCCGAGCTGGAACGGGCGATTCGCGGTTCGATCCCGAAACCGAAAATGATGATCCTCGGCTTCCCGTCCAACCCCACTGCCCAGTGCGTGGAGCTGGACTTCTTCGAGCGGGTGATCGCCCTCGCCAAACAGTACGACGTTCTGGTGGTGCACGACCTGGCCTACGCCGACATCGTCTACGACGGCTGGAAAGCCCCGTCGATCATGCAAGTGCCCGGCGCCAAGGACATCGCGGTGGAGTTTTTCACCCTGTCCAAGAGCTACAACATGGCGGGCTGGCGCATCGGCTTCATGGTCGGCAACCCGGAGCTGGTCAACGCTCTGGCGCGGATCAAGAGCTACCACGACTACGGCACCTTCACCCCGCTGCAGGTCGCGGCCATTGCGGCGCTGGAAGGCGATCAGCAATGCGTGCGCGACATTGCCGAACAGTATCGCCAGCGTCGCAACGTGCTGGTCAAAGGCCTGCATGAACTGGGCTGGATGGTCGAGAACCCGAAGGCGTCGATGTACGTCTGGGCCAAGATTCCCGAGGCTTACGCGCACTTGGGTTCGCTGGAATTCGCCAAGAAACTGCTGGCCGAGGCCAAGGTTTGCGTCTCGCCGGGTGTCGGGTTTGGTGAGTACGGGGACGATCATGTGCGCTTCGCGCTGATCGAAAACCAGGACCGGATTCGTCAGGCCGTGCGCGGAATTCGCGGGATGTTCCGGGCGGATGGGTTGGTCACCAAATAACCCCCTGTAGGAGTCGCCCACAAAAAAACCGCATCGCTGCGGTTTTTTTGTGTTGGCCGTTCGTGTCAGACGAACAATGACAACAGCAAAATGAAGCCCAGGCCTACCACGGACAGGATGGTTTCCATCGCGGTCCAGGTCTTGAAGGTTTCCGCCACGGTCATGTTGAAGTACTGCTTCACCAGCCAGAAACCGGCGTCGTTGACGTGGGACAGGATCAACGAACCGGCACCGGTGGCCAGCACCAGCAGCTCACGGTTCACACCCGGAATCATCCCCACTACCGGCACCACGATGCCGGCGCCAGTGATGGTCGCCACGGTTGCCGAACCGGTCGCGATGCGAATCACCGCGGCTACCAGCCAGGCCAGCAGGATCGGCGAGATCTGAGCCGCCACCGCCATGTGACCGATCACATCACCCACACCGCTAGTCACCAGCATCTGCTTGAAGCCACCACCGGCACCGATGATCAGGATGATCGCGGCAGTCGGCGCAAGGCTCGAATCCAGCCATTTGAGCATCTGTTGCGAACCGATGCCCTGCTTGTAGCCGAAGGTGTACAGCGACAGCAGCAACGCCAGCAGCAGCGCCGAGATCGGGTGACCGATCAGGTCCATGAAAGTGCGGAAGAAGTTGCCGTCCGGCAGCGCCACATCGGCAAAGGTCTTGAGCAGCATCAGGAACACAGGCGACAGCACGGTGACCAAGGTAATGCCGAAGCTCGGCAGATCGCCTGCATCCTCATCGCGCACCAGTTGATCCACCAGCTCCTGGTTCGGATGACCGGGAATGTGCTTGGCAATGAACGTACCGAAGATCGGACCGGCGATGATGGCCGTTGGCAGCGCAACGATCAGGCCATAGAGAATGGTTTTACCGATGTCGGCACCGAACACGCCGATCGCCAGCAACGGCCCCGGGTGCGGAGGAACCAGACCGTGCACGGCGGACAGACCGGCCAGCAGCGGGATACCGATCTTGATGATCGACACACCGGTACGACGGGCGACGATGAACACCAGCGGGATCAGCAGCACGAAGCCGATTTCGAAGAACAGCGGGATGCCGACCAGGAAGGCCGCGAACATCATGGCCCACTGCACCTTATCCTTGCCGAAGGCCCGAATCAGGGTCTGGGCGATCTGATCCGCCCCGCCGGACTCGGCCATCATTTTGCCGAGCATGGTGCCCAGCGCCAGAATGATCCCGACGAAACCGAGAACGCCGCCGAAACCATCCTGGAACGCCTTGATGATGGTGCCGATCGGCATGCCGGAGGTCAGCCCGAGGAACGCGGCGGCGATGATCAATGCAATGAACGGGTGAAACTTGAACTTGGTGATCAGGACAATCAAGCCGATCACCGTGACCACTGCATCGAGCAGCAGAAACGACTCGTGGGACATGCCAAACATGGGGGGTGTCTCCTGTTTGTTGTTGTTATTAAAGCGATTAATCAGAAGCCGTCAGGACAGCGCTATCTTTTGCAGCAAAACTCAACTGGCGAGTTTCAAGCCGTGATCGAGCCACCAGCGGTGGGCCTGAGCGGCCAATTCGTCGACGCTGTAACTTGAAGCATCCAGAGCCAGGGTCAGGGGCTCACCAACGGGCGATTCAAGGGTGGCGAACTGGCTGTCGATCAGGGTCGACGGCATGAAGTGGCCCGGCCGATGGGAGACACGATCGGCGGCGACTTCAGGGGTCAACTCAAGGAACACAAAGCCCAGGCCCGGCAAGGCACTGCGCAAGCGTTCGCGGTAACTGTGTTTGAGGGCCGAACAGGTCAGCACCGGGCGCTCGCCACGGGCATCGACGCGGCGCAGTTCATCGCACAGGCTGTCGAGCCAGCCGGCACGGTCTTCGTCGTTCAGGGGGATACCCGCGCTCATCTTTTCGATATTGGCGGCAGGGTGGAAAGTGTCGCCTTCAATGGCGGTCGCGCCGCTGAGCTGGCACAGGGCCTGGCTGACGCACGTCTTGCCGCAACCGGCAACGCCCATGATGACCAGGGCGGTGATGGGATGATTCATGTAACACCTCAGCGCGCAGACAGCGCTACCTTTGCTACGTAAAACTCTAGTGCAAAAGCAGATGTTGCCGACGCCTTCTTGTCATTTTTGTGGGTTGCAGCATGTTCGTTCTCGATGCCGAAAAGCGAGGATCAGGCAAACCCCGCTCACGCATTTGCAGCTGCATCGAGACAGCGCTACCTTAGTGCCTTGAATTTTGTTTGGCAAGCCGTCCGATGAATACCCCTAAAAACGATAAAAATACACGAACCACTGGCCGTCCTACCCTCAACGAAGTCGCGCGCCTGGCCGGTGTCAGCCCGATTACCGCCTCCCGCGCCCTGCGTGGCGTCAGCACGGTGGCCACCGAACTGGTGGAAAAAGTCCAGAAAGCTGCCCTCGAGTTGAACTATGTGGTCAACCCCGCCGCACGCGCGCTGGCCTCGGCCCAGAGCCATTCCGTCGTGGTGTTGGTACCGTCATTATCCAACCTGCTGTTCATCGACACGCTGGAAGCCATTCATCAGGTTTTGCGACCAAAGGGCTTCGAAGTGCTGATCGGTAACTTCCATTACTCGCGCGATGAAGAAGAAAACCTGCTGCGCAACTACATGGCTTATCAGCCGCGCGGCTTGCTGCTGACCGGTTTCGACCGCACCGAAAGTTCGCGGCGGATGATCGAGGCCAGCAACATTCCCTGCGTCTACATGATGGAACTGGACAGTGCGGCGGGACTCAATTGCGTCGGTTTTTCGCAACTGGCCGCCGGCGAAACGGCGGCCGAGCATTTGCTTTCCCGTGGTCGCAAACGCCTGGCTTATATCGGAGCGCAACTGGATCAGCGCACGTTGCTGCGGGGCGAAGGTTTCCGCCGGGCGCTGCAAAAAGCCGGATTGTATGATCCGGCCCTGGAAGTGCTGACCCCACGCCCCTCCTCCGTCGGCCTCGGTGGCGAACTGTTCCTGCAACTGCTGGCTGCGCATCCGGACCTCGATGCGATCTTCTTCGGCAACGATGACCTGGCCCAAGGCGCACTGCTCGAAGCCTTGCGCTGCGGGATCAAGATCCCCGAACAAGTGGCGATCCTCGGCTTCAACGACCTGCCCATGTCCGAACACATGGTGCCGCGCCTGAGTAGCATCAATACGCCTCGAGAGGCCATTGGCCGTCGTTCGGCCGAGTTGATGCTGACCTTGATGGCCGGCAATTCGGTGGCCAAACCGGTGCAGGACATGGGGTTTGAATTGAAGGTGCGCGAGAGCACCTGATACGCAATCATCCCTTTGCTCGTGCTAGATTCCCGGCACCTGTAACAGCAAACGGAGAAGCTCAATGGGACATGCGCTGAAGATTTTGGGTCGGGCCTCGTCAATCAACGTCAGAAAGGTCCTGTGGGCCTGCGACGAACTGGGCGTTTCCTACGAACGGGAAGACTGGGGCAGCGGTTTTGCCTCGACCCAGAGTCCGGAATTTCTCCAGCTCAACCCAAACGCACAGGTGCCGGTGCTCATCGACGAAGCCGGCGTGCTGTGGGAGTCCAACACCATCTGCCGCTATCTGGCCGGCAAATACCAAAACACCGATCTGTTGCCCATCGAGCCGGCGGCGCGCGCTCGCGTGGAACAGTGGATGGATTGGCAAGCCACCGAACTCAATCCGTCCTGGGGCTACGCCTTTTTTGCGCTGGTGCGGCAATTGCCGAACTTCCAGGACTCGCAGCGGATCGCCGATGGCGTTCGCGGCTGGAACGCGAAAATGGGCATCCTCGAACAGCAACTCGCGTCGACCGGTGCGTATGTCGCCGGACCTCGGTTCACCCTGGCCGATATCCTCATCGGCTTGTCGGTCAACCGCTGGCGGATGACCCCGATGGAGCGCCCGGACTATCCCGCCGTCGACGCCTATTGCCAACGACTGGCACTGCGACCGGGGTTCATGGAACACGCCTGCAACGGCGTGCCATAACGCCAAACCCGCTCCCTCTGCCCTTCCATAAAAAGAGAACCCCATGAACGGACTCAACGTACTGCTGACCGGCGCCTGCGGCAGAATCGGCAAAACCTTTTTTGAAGCTTCGCAGGACCGCTACACCTTCGTGCTGACGGATCGCATCGAGCCCGACTTCAATGTCGAAGCACCGCATCGCTTTGTACGCCTGGACCTGTCCGACCTCACCGCCATAAGCGAAGTGCTCAAAGGCATCGACGTCATTGTGCATCTGGCCGGCATCCCTCACGCCACCGCCTCTTTCGATGAGTTACTGCCCAACAATATTCTGGCCACCACTTACCTGTTCGAAGCCGCCGTGGCTGCGGGTTGTAAACGATTGGTGTTCGCCAGCAGCGCGCAGACCATCGAGGGCTATCCGGTGGACCGGCAGATCACACCGGGCATGCAGGTGATGCCGGCCAATCTGTATGGCGTCAGCAAGTGTTATGGCGAAGCCTTGTGTGCGTTCTACGCTGCCAAACACAACCTCTCGAGCATTGCCATACGCATCGGCGCTTTCGAGTTTGCGGACCGTCACGAATTGACCAACGCTCGCGACCTGAGTGCATGGCTCAGCCCTCGTGATGCAGTGCAGTTGCTGCAACTCTCTGTGGAGGTCGAAGGTGTGCAACACCTGATCGCCCACGGTATCTCCAATAACCGTTTCAAACGCCTGGACCTCAGTGAAACTACCCGGGTGTTGGGTTATAGGCCGGTGGACGATGCATTTCAGGAGTTCGACATTCCCATTGGGTTTCCTTGACGGTGCGTCTCCAGAATCCGGGCAACGTGGTTCTTGCGCTGTAGCCTGAGGTCGGTCGACCTCTGCCGCTCGGCGGCAAGGGTTGATCGCCCTCCTTTTCAGTTCCCGGACGAATCAGCCGATAACTGATGTTCTGCGAGCATCCTCAGCAGCGCCCGCACCGCCGCCGAAGGTTCTTTGTCGGGCGCGACCACCAAGGCAAACTCCCGGTCGATGCGTGGCGTCACCGGCACTATCCGCAGGCCTTGGCGATGAGTCGGCAGGGTCATTTCCGGCACCACGGTCACGCCGATGTTTTCCCGCACCAAGGTGAACGCACTGCTCCACTCACGCACCTCGGCCCGCACATCCAGCAGTTGCAACCCGGCATCAGCCGCCAGGCTGCGGGCATTGGTCGAGCACCCGCCCGTGGCCAGCACAAAGGGTTGCTGCGCCAGTTCCGCCAGTGAGACGCCCTCTTCATTCGAGCGACGCGCCAAGGGATGGCCACCGGGCAAAACCGCCACCCAGGCATCACGCCCCAAACGTCCGGCATTGCGCGCGGGTGCCGGGTTCAACGCCACACCGACATCCACCAGCCCATCACTGAGCAATGTTTCCACTTCATTGTCGCTGACCTCCAGCGCCACCACTTGAATGCCGGGATACAGCCGATTGAACTGGCGCAACAGCGGCGGCAGGAGTGTCGTCAGCACCATCGGGAAACTGGCCAGACGAATCGTCCCGCGCTGGATGCCTTTAGCGGCGTCGACGGTGCTGCGAATGTTTTCCAGGGCACCGAGCATGGTTCGCGCCTGTTCGATCACCGGCAAGCCAATAGCGGTCGGCAAGGTCTGGCGGTTTTCCCGGCTGAACAGCTGAACGCCCAGGGTTTCTTCGATCAAGGCCAGTGCCTGGCTGGCACCGGACTGAGTCATGCCGACCCGCTCAGCGGCGCGGGTAATGTTGCCGGTATCGGCCACCGCCACCACCATTCGCCAATGCATCAGGTTCATCATGACAGTAGCTTTCCTAATGGCAGTTTTCTGAAAGATTAATTTTACCGAGGGTGCCGCGCACTATGACACTGGCGCAAATCCGCAACCAGAGCCCTGCCCATGAAGTTGTATTACGCCCCGCAAGCCTGCTCATTGGCGCCGCACATCGTGCTGCGCGAACTGGAGCTGCCGTTCGAGTTGGTCCGCGTCGACAACAGCAGCAAGAAAACCGTCACCGGTGATGACTTCCTCGCCATTAACCCCAAAGGCTACGTCGCGGCATTGCAGCTGGATAACGGCGATGTGCTGACCGAGGGCCCGGCGATCCTGCAGTACCTGGCGGATCTGCACCCGGAGGCCAACCTGGCACCGGCGAGCGGAACGTTCGAGCGGGTGCGGTTACAGGAATGGCTGAACTTCGTTTCGACCGAGATTCATGGCGGGCTGGGTTGGCTGTTCAATCCGCAGTTTGCGGACGAGGTGAAGGCGCTCATCAAAGAGAAACTGTTCAAGCGCTTTGCCGTGTTGAGCCGGACGCTGGAGCGGCAGGATTACTTGATGCCCGGCGGGTTCAGCATTGCCGATGCGTATCTGTTTACGGTGTTGCGTTGGGCTCGGCTGTTTGCGATTGATCTGGATGATTGGCCGGCGTTGGCCCGGTTTCAGGCGCGGGTTGATCAGCGGCCAAGCGTGAAAGCGGCGTTGGCGGCGGAGTTGGTGTAAGGCTTTAGATCGCTTCGCGGGCAAGCCCGCGATAGCTATCTATCAAATACAGCTGAACTACAAACTCGCACTCACTTTGCTCGCCACCTCACCCGGCACCCAATCCTTCCACACCTGCGGCTGATCGCGCAAAAACGCTTCGGCGACCTGACGCGGTGGCTGGCGTTTTTCGCTCATCTGCCCCAGGGTCTGGTTCAGCAGATCGATCGGCAAATCGACCTTTTCGAAGAACGCCACCAGGTCCGGGTACTGCGCCTTAAACGGTGCCGACACACCGATGGCCAGGCTGGCCGGCATCGAACGCGTGCCCTTGGGGTTCGGGTTGTTGGCATCGGCCAGGGTTTTCCAGGCTTGCGCGTCGAACGGTGGCTCTTCGAGTTTCACCAATTTGAAGCGGCCCAACAGTGGCGTCGGCGACCAGTAGTAGAACAGCACCGGTTTGCCCCGGCGGATCGATGAAGCGACCTCGGCATCCAGCGCCGCGCCGGAACCGGTGCGGAAGTTCACGTAGCTGGCGGTCAGGTCATAGGCCTTGAGTTTCTGGCTGTTGACGATCTCCGACGTCCAGCCGGTCGGGCTGTTGAGGAAGCGTCCGCGGCTTGGGTCTTCTGGGTCGCGGAATACGTCCTTGTAGCGAGCCAGGTCGGCGACGGATTTCAGCTCCGGCGCCAAGGGTTTAATGCCGCGTTCCGGGTCGCCCTTGATCACGTATTCCGGCACCCACCAGCCTTCGGTGGCGCCTTTGACGGTATCGCCCAAACCAAACACTTTGCCCTCCGATGCCGCCTTGACCCAGGCCGGACTGCGCCCGGCCCACTCTTCGCCGATCACCTGGATGTCGTTCTTGGCCAACGCGGCTTCGAGGCTGACGGTGCTGCCGGGCAAGGTGTCGGTTGGGTAGCCATAACCTTTCTCGACGATCAGCCGCAGGATCTCGGTGATCAGGCTGCCGCTTTCCCAAGTGATGTCGCCGAAATGGATGGGTGTGGCTTTTTCTGCGGCGGGAACATGGCCAGCCACAAGGCTCAGGGTCAGCAGCGAACTGCCGAGCAGGGTTTTGATCGATCTCATGCGGACCTCCGGGTCTGGGGTGTTCGGTTCAAGGACGTTCGATTCAGGGGTTCGTTGGCGCTGTGCAGCGCGCACAGTGCCTGGGAACGGGTCATGTAGACGCTGACCGAACGCTGGGAAATGCCCAGTTCGGCGGCGATTTGTGGGTAGGTCAGCCCATCGACTCGCGACAACAGAAACGTTGCCCTGACCTTGCCCGGCAGGCGATCGAGGGTTCGATTCAGGTGCTTCAGGGTCTGGGAGAACTGCGCCTGGTCTTCAGGCGATGGCCCGCCAATCGGATCAACCGGCAGTAACTGCTCGAAGTGTTGGCGCTCCAGATCCCGACGGCGCCACAGCTGATAAATCAATCGCTGGGCGATGGTGGTGAGTAAGGCGCGGGGTTCGCGAATCGGCGTCAGGCCTGGCGACTCAAGCAATTGCACAAAGGTTTCGGCGGCAATGTCTTCGACACTGGGACTGGTTCCCAGATATCGGCGCAGACGTGCGCACAGCCAGGTGTAGTGGGCGCGGAACAATCCGCCCACGTCGTTGCGATGGGAAACGTCGGCGCCGGACATCGGGGCTCCTTGGGTTAGGGGTCGCTGAATGTCCGGTGATCCGGTGGCGCGATCCTAGCAAGGAGCCTTATTCATTAAAAATACTTAAAATGAATTTTTATATTCCATAAATGAATTTACATGAATGGCGCCTGATACATCGCTATCGCGGGCAAGCCTCATCGCAACCGCCCATACCCCAGCGCTTCGGCGTCCCGCTGATAATCGAGAATAATCTGATAGTCGCTCTCGCTGGCGGGCAAAACTTCTTGCAGGCCCAACGTTTCGGCGACCTCGGGCAGTTCCTTCAATGTCTGGTTCATCACCTGTCGAAGCTGTTCAGCCTGCACATCAGTGGTGTCAGCCGCCGCGATGTACGGCAACGTCGGACTGAACGCGGTGCGCGCCAATACTCTCAAGCCAGCGACTTCTGCCTGGGCGTGCTGCGCCAGATAGGCGAAGGACACGCTGTCGATGGCGGCCAGGTCCGCCAGGTCGTCACGCAGCCAGCGCAGGCTTTCGCGGTGGCTGCCGCTGATGGCGACACGGGCAAAAAACTGCCCGTCGCGGTGCAACGGCGCCAGTCGGTGACGCAACAGGTTCATGCCACTGTTGGAGTCTTCGCCGTTGATCACACCGCGACTGCCGCGCAAGGCCGACAAGGTTCTTCGAGGATCATCGGCACGAGTCAGCAACAGGCTGCAATGGTTGCCGCCGCTGCTGTCCGGCAGTTCATAACGAGGACGACCAATGACCCGGACGCGACCGCGCAAGGCTGTCATCAACGGGTAACCACAGGTTTGGGTCAGCAGCAGGTGCGGGGATAGCCAAAGGTCCATTAGCGACAGTTCTTCGGCATCAAGGCGGGTGCTGCCGAGCTGTTCGAGTATCTGCGACAGCCAACGCTCGTTGGCTTGGTGGATCGGCTCGGGAGCGACGTACATCAGTAATTCAGCGAGGTGTTGTGTCATCGAATATTTCTTCACCAGTGAAAATCAATGAAACGGATGCCGCGGACTGTCAATCGCCCTCACCCCGTGCCAACGCACCCACTGGCCATAACCCCGCACCAGAAACCCGCCACTGCGCGCCAGCCATTGCTCGCGACGCGCGCGGTACACCCGTGGCAAGTCGTACCAGGGCAGCCCCGGCAAGTCGTGGTGCACCAGGTGCAGATTGAGATTCAGGAACAACCAGCGCCACGGCCACCCCGCTTCATTGATGACGGTGCGTTGCTCCGGTTGCGCATGCGGACGGTGTTCATAGTAGGAGCGAATCATTGCAATCGACAGCGCCGGCACGCTGATCAGCGACAGGTAATACCAAACCGGAAGCACGCTGTAGCGCGCGATGAACGCCAGCATCAGCAGCGTCAGCGCACCATGGCTCAGCCACATCAACCAGGCTTGGCGCTCACCCGTTTTCAGCCGTTGCAGCTCCTCCCGCGCCAGCGCCAGCAAGGCCAGTGGCGCACCGAGGGCCAAGCGCCCCAGCACGGTTTTGTTCAGCCAGTGCAGGCCCTGTTCGAACAGCGAACTGCGCTGCCACTGTTCAGCGCTCAGGTAACGGCTTTCCGGGTCGCTACCTGGGATGGTCAGGTCTTCGTCGCGGTGATGCAGCAAATGGCTGTCGCGGTACAAGGTGTAGGGATACCAGACCGCAAACGGCGCATAACCGAGGACTTTATTCAGCATTGGCCAACGGGTGGGATGACCGTGCAGCAATTCGTGCTGCACCGACAACCACAACACCAGCAGTGGAATCAGCAACAACGTGCTCCACCAGAGCCCCAACCGGGCACTGCCCAGCACAATACTGAACCAGCCGACGTAAACGCCGATCAGCAGCAACCAGGTTGGCCACTCGGTGCGAGCGGTGAAACGTTGGCGCAGGGTTTCGATTTCTTCACGATGGGCAGCGTCAAAGTAATGGGGCATGGCTTTGCTCAGAACGGGAACCAGTCCCCCTCTGTGCTACGGCGCCGGGATTTCTTGCAGATTGTTTGGTTATTTCGATAGACGCAAAAAACAGGAGCCCGAGGACTCGGGCTCCATGGACGCGGGATCAGTGGCCGAACACATTCACCTTCTTGGCTTTCTTGTCCGCGCGTTTTTCAATTGCGGTTTTCGCCGGTTTTTTCTTCGCGGCTTTCTTTGATTCCATACCTTTGGACATGATGCGTACTCCACTAACAGGGGATGTGAGATCAGGTATACACCTATCCCGGCGCGCGTGTTCTTTTATAATCTGTGCCCTGCCCACCGACTGTCCGAGCCCATGCCCAACACCCAGTACACCGTGCTCGACGCGCCGTTATGGCCGTTGATGAACAAGTTTTACCGCGCCCACCAATCGTCGATGAAAGCGGTGCGAGACGCTCAATTGTGGGTCGCAAGACGTGAAGAGATCATCGCGGCGCTGTGTTTGCGGCCGGTGGCCGGCGGGCATTGGCTGACCGGGCTGTTTGTCGACCCGAGCTGTCGCGAACAAGGAATCGCCGCGACGTTGATCGCCCACGCCGTCAAGCACCTTGAAGAGCCGGTCTGGCTGTTCTGCCATCCGGATTTGCGTGGCTTTTATGAGCGTCGTGGTTTTACCTTCGACCCGCCCCTGCCCTACGCCCTGGCCGAACGGTTGAGCCGTTATGCGCGCAGCAAACCGATGATTGCCATGGGTTTGCAACCAGGTCCGGCATGAACAGCGATCCTTTAGCGATTCAATCGTCCGCCGCAGGATCAAGGTCCGGGAACATCACTTCGGTAAACCCGAACTTGCTGAAGTCGGTGATGCGCGAGGGGTATAACCGGCCGATCAGGTGATCGCATTCATGCTGCACCACCCGTGCATGAAATCCCGAGGCAATGCGCACGATCGGCTCGCCCTTGGGATCAAAGCCTTCATAGCGAATCTGCTGATAGCGATCCACCGCCCCACGCAGGCCCGGCACCGACAGGCAGCCTTCGAAACCCTCTTCGAGGGTCGGGCTCAAGGGCGTGATCAGCGGATTGATCAGAATTGTCTGCGGCACCGCTTCGGCGTCCGGATAGCGCTCGCTGTGCTCGAAACCGAAGATCACCAGTTGCAGGTCGACACCGATCTGCGGCGCGGCCAGGCCGACCCCGCCGACGCTTTCCATGGTCTGGAACATGTCATCGATCAGTTGCCACAATTCGGGGCTGTCGAACATTTCCGCCGGCACCGGCGGAGCGATGCGCAGCAGGCGTTCATCGCCCATTTTCAGAATTTCACGGATCATTTTATGACTTCGTCAGTGGTCGGCTGGATTGAGTGATCTCGCCCCAGTCCTGAGACATGCTGTTTGGGTTCTTCGTGCACCTTTTCACCGGGTTTCTTACCTTCGGATGACATGTGCTCGATCACCGCGTTCATTTCCGCACCGAGCAACAGCACCGCGGCGGAAATATAGAAGTACAGCAACAACACGATGATCGCGCCGATACTGCCATACATGGCGTTGTAGTTGGCGAAGGTTTTGACGTACAGACCGAAGCCCAGCGAAGCGACGATCCAGACCACCACGGACAACACCGCACCCGGGGTGATGAAGCGAAACTCTTGTTTGACGTCGGGCATGACGTAGTAAATCAGCGCCACTGCCATCATCAATAGAATCACGATCACCGGCCAGCGCGCGATGGTCCAGACGGTCACAATGAAATCTTCAAGGCCCACTTGCGAAGCGATCCAGGCCATCACCTGCGGCCCGAGCACCATCAGCGCAGCGGCGGCCAGCAGCATGCCGGCAATGCCGATGGTGTAGAAAATCGACAGCGGAAAACGCTTCCACACCGGACGGCCTTCAACCACGTCGTACGCGGCGTTCATCGCACTCATCATCAGCCGCACACCAGCGGACGCGGTCCACAGGGCGATCACAATACCCACCGAGAGCAAACCACCCTTGGATTGCTGGAGCTGGTCGATCACCGGGTTCACCTGCTCCAGCGCCTGGGGCGGCAGCACCAGTTCCGATTGCAGGCGCAGCCAGGAGAAGAAGTCCGGCAAGTGCAGGAAGCCGATCAGGGCAATCAGGAACAGGATGAAAGGAAACAGCGAGAACAGCATCTGATAGGCGAGCGCCGAGGCATAGGTCGACATCTCGTCGGCGACGAACTCGGTGACCGTGCGCATCATCACGCGATGCAGGGGCAGACCTTTCATGGTCGGGAAAAACATTAGCGTCTCGCCGCAAAAAAGTTGAAGTCATGGCGACTCAGGGGCCGTTTTCTACAACAAAGTAGCCTACTTGGCGACTTTGAAACAATTTCCTTGCTCAAGTTCAAGCTGACACAAAAACGGCCATCCGCGGATGGCCGTTTGTGTTACTCGTCAAAGGCCGGATCACGCCTTGTCGATACCTTTTTTAAGAGCATCCTTGACCTTACCGATGGCTTGCTGGGCTTCGCCTTTCTGTTCCTGCCTGACGCCTTCGGCGCGCATTTTGTCATTACCGGTGGCCTTGCCGACACCTTGCTTGACGTTGCCGACCGCTTCGTTTGCCATGCCTTTAACTTTATCGCCAGTGCTGCTCATGGTATGTCTCCTGAGAACATTTCAACGGGGAAAGTCGTTACATAAGGGTGGACCGAAAGCCTTTGCGCGGAGTTTCATTTATTTCCCAACAGAACATTTCATCGCCCCAGGCAGGTTAGGCTTTATGTTTGCAGGCTTTGCCCCGAGAATGCGCAACGTATTCAGGCCATGGCGCTGAAGATCCAATCCCGTAGGAACGTTATGAAACTCGATAAAAAGCAGGCCATTGCCCGCAGAAACCAGGAACTTGGCGGTGCCGTGCTTGGCGTCAACAACTGCCATTTCACCGAATTGAACCGTAACCGCAACATTTTCTGGTTCGATATTCCGGTCGCGCGCCTGGCCATTGGTCAGTACGAATGGATTCACTTGCTGATGCACACCCCGGACACCGACGAACTGCTGCACCTGAAAGTGCCGACGGTGTTCCTGCGCGAGAAGCTGGAAGGCCTGGTGGTGCGTAACCAGGGCAAACGCAAGGCCGCCCTGAGCCTGGAACTGAGCGCCGACAAGGACTCGTACCTGCAAGACATGCGTCCGGCGGGCACCAACGTCAATTTCGCGCAGTTCCGCCAGTAATCCTCTCAAGCCATCAAAGAGTCCCCTGTGGCGAGGGAGCTTGCTCCCGCTGGGGTGCGTAGCGCCCCTAAATCAGGCACCTCGATTCACCTGATCAGGCCGCTGGCGGCTTTTACGACTGCTGCGCAGTCGAACGGGGGCAAGCCCCCTCGCCACAAAAGCACACTTCATACTGCTTTAAACAAAAAGCCCCGCATCTGCGGGGCTTTTTGTTTGATCAGGCGCTGACTTTCTTCACGCCCAGCTTTTTCAGCTCTTCGTCGCGCAACTCGCGGCGCAGGATCTTGCCGACGTTGGTAGTCGGCAGCGCGTCGCGGAACTCCACGGCTTTGGGCACCTTGTAGCCGGTGACGTTGGCGCGCATGTGCTCCATCACCTGTTCCTTGGTCAGGGTCACGCCCGGTTTGGCAACGATGAAGATCTTGATCGCCTCCCCCGACTTCTCGTCCGGCACGCCGATGGCCGCGCATTGCAGCACGCCCGGCAGGGTCGCCAGCACGTCTTCCAGTTCGTTGGGGTACACGTTGAAACCGGAGACCAGGATCATGTCTTTCTTGCGATCGACAATGCGCATGTAGCCATCGGGCTGAATCAGTGCGATATCACCGGTCTTCAACCAGCCTTCGCTGTCGAGTATTTCATCGGTGGCTTCCTGACGCTGCCAGTAGCCCTTCATGACTTGCGGACCTTTCACACACAGTTCACCGATGCCGCCCAACGGCTGCTCAACGCCGGCATCGTCGATGACTTTGCACCGGGTCGACGGCACCGGAATGCCGATGGTGCCGATCTGGATATTCTGGCTCGGGTTCACCGTGGCCACCGGGCTGGTTTCGGTCATGCCGTAACCTTCGCAGATCGGGCAGCCGGTGACCGCTTTCCAACGTTCAGCCGCGGCCAGTTGCAAGGCCATGCCGCCGGACAAGGTGATTTTCAGGTTCGAGAAATCCAGCTTGCGGAACGCTTCGTTGTTGCACAGAGCAACAAACAGCGTGTTCAAGCCGACGAAACCGCTGAACTTCCACTTCGACAGTTCCTTGACCATCGCCGGCAAGTCGCGCGGGTTGCTGATCAGGATGTTGTGGTTGCCGATCAGCATCATCGCCATGCAATGAAAGGTGAAGGCATAGATGTGGTACAGCGGCAGCGGCGTGATCAGGATCTCGCAACCTTCGTTGAGGTTGGAGCCCATCAGCGCCTTGCACTGCAGCATGTTCGCCACCAGGTTGCGATGGGTCAACATCGCGCCCTTGGCCACGCCGGTGGTGCCGCCGGTGTATTGCAGCACCGCCACGTCGCTGCTGGCCGGGTTGGCTTCAGCCACTGGCTGGCCATGGCCTTTGCTCAACACATCGTTGAATTTGATGGCCTTGGGCAAGTGATACGCCGGGACCATCTTCTTCACGTACTTGATCACGCTGTTGATCAGCAGACGCTTGAGCGGCGGCAGCAGGTCGGCCACTTCAGTGACGATCACGTGCTTGACGCCGGTTTTCGGCACGACGGTCTGTGCCAGATGCGCCATGTTGGCCAGGCAGACCAGGGCTTTGGCACCGGAGTCGTTGAATTGGTGTTCCATTTCCCGCGCGGTGTACAGCGGGTTGGTGTTAACCACGATCAGCCCGGCGCGGATGGCACCGAAGACGGCGACCGGGTACTGCAACACGTTGGGCAATTGCACGGCGATTCGATCGCCCGGCTGCAAATCGGTATGCTGTTGCAGGTAAGCAGCAAAGGCACCGGACAATTCGTACAGCTCACCGTAGGTGATTGTCTTGCCCAGGTTGCTGAATGCCGGTTTGTCAGCGAAGCGTTGGCAGGATTGCTTCAACACTGCCTGAATATTCGGATACTCGTCTGGATTGATCTCGGCAGCTATTCCAGCTGGGTACTTATCCTTCCAAAAGTCTTCGATCATGGAAGCCCACTCCTCAGCAACGCGAATTCAACACCGCATTTGATGCGATTATTATTGGTGTTTGTCTATTGGTGAATCTGGCTTTACATAGGCCGAGAAGTCACAAAGCGCGCCGAGAGTAGCAGCTTTGCCAAGGGCCGACTAGAGCCTAAATAGGCCTCCACAGTCACTTTGGTGACTCGAGAATGGCAAGCAGTCATTTTAGAGCAAAAATCCTATACCTCCCTGAAAGCCGCTGAATTCGCGGCTTTCATCGTCTGAAAAGCATCGCGGGCAAGCCTCACCCCTACTGTCCGCGTCATTCATAGAATGAACGCCACTGAACCTATGGGAACGAGGCTTGCCCGCAATCCGCGCAAAGCGCGGGCCATTCAACGATCAAGCGATATCCCGCAACTCCCGCCGCAAAATCTTGCCCACCGGCGTCATCGGCAAAGACTCACGCAACACGATGTGCTTGGGTACTTTGTACGCCGTGAAGTTTTCCTTGCAGTAAGCCTTCAGCTCTTCAAGGCTGACCCCCGACTCACGGGCCACCACAAACAATTTCACCGCCTCCCCCGAACGCTCGTCAGGCACGCCGATCACCGCACAGTTGGCGACTTTCGGGTGGGCCATCACCACGTCTTCGATCTCGTTCGGGTACACGTTGAAGCCCGAGACAATGATCATGTCTTTCTTGCGATCGACAATGCGCACGAAACCGTCCGGGTCGATCACCCCGATGTCGCCCGACTTGAACCAGCCGTCGGCATCCAGCACTTCGGCGGTGGCTTCGGGTTTCTGCCAGTAGCCCTTCATGATCTGCGGGCCCTTGATGCACAGTTCGCCGCGCTCGCCCAACGGCTGCTCGACGCCTTCATCGTTGATCACTTTCAGGGTGGTGCCCGGCACCGGCAGGCCGACCGTGCCGATGCGCGATTTGTCACCGTAAGGGTTGGTACAGGCCACTGGCGAGGTTTCGGTCAGGCCGTAACCTTCGGTGATCCGGCAACCGGTGAGTTGCTCCCAGCGCTCGGCGGTGGCCTTGACCAGCGCCGTGCCGCCGGAGTTGGTGAGTTTGAGGCTGGAGCAATCCAGGGTCTTGAAGTCGGGATGGTCCATCAGCGCGACAAACAGCGTGTTGAGCCCCAGCAGCGCCGAGAACCGCCAGTTCTTCAGTTCCTTGATGAAGCCCTTGATGTCCCGTGGATTGGTGATCAGCACGTTGTGGTTGCCGGTCACCATCATGCACATGCAGTTCGCCGTGAAGGCATAGATGTGGTACAGCGGCAGCGGCGCGATCATCACTTCCTGGCCTTCGCGCAGCAGCGGCTGACCGTCGGCACCCAGTTGACTGAGGCATGCCCGGGCCTGCTGCATGTTCGCCACCAGGTTGCCGTGGGTCAGCATGGCGCCCTTGGCCAGCCCGGTGGTGCCGCCGGTGTATTGCAACACCGCGATGTCGTCGAGACCGACGTTCAGCGGTTTGATGCCCAGGCCCCGGCCCAGACGTAGCGCGCTCTTGAAGGAGATGGCCTGGGGCAGTGAATAATCCGGGACCATTTTCTTGACCTTGGCGACCACGGTATTGATCAGCCAGCCCTTGGCCGTGGGCATCAGGTCGCCCATCTTCGCTTCGATCAGGTACTGGATGTCAGTGTCGGGCAGCACTTCCTGGACCTTCTGCCCGAACACGTTCAGGTACACCAGCGCCCGGGCACCGGAGTCCTTGAACTGATGACGCATCTCCCGCGCGGTGTACAGCGGGTTGGTGTTGACCACGATCAGTCCGGCACGCAAGGCGCCAAACACGGCAATCGGGTAATGCAGGACGTTGGGCATCTGCACCGCGATGCGATCCCCCGGCACCAGGTCGGTGTGGGCTTGCAGGTAACCGGCGAACGCAGCGCTGTGACGTTCCAGCTCAGCGTAGGTCAGGGTCACGCCCATGTTGCTGAATGCCGGGCGGTCAGCAAATTTCTTGCAGGAACGCTCGAACACCTCAATCACCGACTTATAGGCCCCAAGGTCGATATCCAGGGGCACGCCGGCCGGGCGTTTGTCATTCCAGAAATCAGGTTGCATTGTTCTTGTCCTCATTACCTGAATCTATCCAGGGCCGCTTTTTCCATCACTTCTGAAAAGCGGGGCTTCCCGGACACTAGCAGCTATGGTGAATCAGGCAAATATGCGCACAGTCGTCATTGATCCCGTGAATCTTGCTGCCCCGGCGTGGCCTGATCAGACGGCGCGCGCGGGATGCGCTATACAATGCAACGACGCCCATGCCGCATACAGTCCCATGCAAAGGAATCGCCATGATCCACGACACTTTCTGGCTGACCGCGAGCGACCGCAGCCGCCTCTTCGTCAACCAGTGGCTGCCAGCTGCGCCGCTCAAAGCCGTGATCCTGCTGGCCCACGGCATGGCGGAACACAGCGGTCGCTACGCTCGCCTGGCAGAAAAGTTCTGTGAACAGGGCTACGGTGTTTACGCACCGGACCTGCGTGGACATGGCAAAACCGCTGAAAACGGCACGCTGGGCCACTTCGCCGACAGCGATGGCTGGGGCAAAGTGGTCGGTGACCTCGCCAGCCTCAACCAACATATCGGCCAACAGCATCCCGGTACGCCGATCGTGCTGTTGGGCCACAGCATGGGCAGCTACATCGCCCAGGCTTACTTGCTGCACCACAGCGCCAGTCTGCACGGGGCGATTCTCAGCGGTTCGAACTTCCAGCCCGTGGCGCTCTATCGCGTCGCGCGGCAGATTGCTCGCCTCGAACGCCTGCGCCAGGGGCCCAAGGGTCGCAGTGCATTGATCGAATGGCTGTCGTTCGGCTCATTCAACAAGAAGTTCAAGCCAGCGCGTACCTCATTCGACTGGCTGAGCCGCGACCCGGCCGAGGTCGACAAATACGCCAACGACCCGCTCTGCGGCTTTCGCTGCACCAATCAGCTTTGGATCGATTTGCTCGGCGGCTTGCAGCAAATCAGCAAAGCGTCCAATCTCGCCCAGATCGATCCGGGCCTGCCGCTGCTGGTGATTGGCGGCGAATGTGATCCGGTGAGCGAAGGCAAACGTCTGAAAGATCTGGCCCACGCCCTGCGCGACGCTGGCTGCCAGAGCCTGCACTTGAATATTTACCCGCAGGCCCGGCACGAACTGTTCAATGAGAGCAATCGCGATGAAGTGACTGCCGACGTGCTGAACTGGATCGCCCAGGCCTTGAGCAACCGCCGGCCCCCCAGAGCCGAATAGTTTTTTTGTGGATTCATTTAATTCGTCACAGGAATCGAGACAGATGACCCAGGTTACCAACACCCCTTACGAAGCCCTCGAAATCGGCCAGACCGCCAGCTACAGCAAAACCGTCGAAGAACGCGACATTCAGTTGTTCGCCGCGATGTCCGGTGACCACAACCCGGTGCACCTGGATGCCGAATTCGCCGCAGCCTCCATGTTCAAGGAGCGCATCGCCCACGGCATGTTCAGCGGCGCGTTGATCAGCGCGGCAGTGGCTTGTGAGTTGCCTGGGCCGGGGACTATTTATATCGGTCAGACGATGAGTTTTCAGAAGCCGGTGAAAATTGGTGACACGCTGACTGTGCGCCTGGAAATTCTCGAGAAAATGCCGAAGTTTCGTGTGCGGATCGCCACACGCGTGTTCAACCAGCGTGATGAACTGGTAGTAGATGGCGAGGCGGAGATTCTGGCACCGCGTAAACAGCAGACCGTGACATTGCCGACGTTGCCGGCGATCAGCATCGGCTGATTCATCACTTCCTTGTGATGAGAGGCCTTCCCTGTGGCGAGGGGGCTTGCTGTGGTGAGGGGGCTTGCCCCCGTTCGACTGCGAAGCAGTCGTAAAACCTGCTACCGCGTTTAATCAGGTCAAATGCGGCGCCTGTTTCAGGGGCGCTGCGCCCCCCAACGGGGGCAAGCCCCCTCGCCACAGGTCGAACGCTTACGAGCGTGCGCGAGCCTGGTTACGCAGGGCTTTGACCTGATCGTGGTTGCGTTGCACGCCGTGGTACTGGCGTTCAACGGTGTCACGAATACTTACCAGGTTGTCCTCGTTGATTTTTTCCAGCGCTTTCTTGTAAGCCTTCTTCGCGTGGTCTTCACCACGCTCCGCTTCGTTCAGCACTGCCTCTTCATCCTTGCCGGTGAACATCGACTTCACATCCACCCAACGACGGTGCAGATCGCCGCTGACACTGGTGGAGGTTTCCGGATCGCCGCCCAGGGAACGCACCGTGGCCTGCAGTTCGGCAGCGGCAGTGGCGCAGTCGGCGGAGCGCTGAATGAACAGGTTTTTGAGTTCGGGATTCTTGATGTCTTCAGCGCAAGTCTTGAACCCTTCCTGACCATCTTTACAGGTTTCAATCAGGTCGTTGAGTACAGAGATCGCTTCTTTATTAATGTCGGTCATTTTTCAATTCCTTGCGGTTGATGAAAGATGCAGTAAGTCATTGCACCCCGCATGCCAGCTTCGAATTGATATTTTTCACTTTAATTTCAATACGTTAGATTTATATGCGAAATCTGTATCCGTTTTTTTTGCATGATCTGTCAATTGGCCTGCATGCAGAATGCCTGTATTTTCCAGACTGTTTTGAATCAAGACGACTGATGATGAATCCCGAAAAGCTCGAACTGCTGATTACCCGCGAGATGCCCTTCGGCAAATACAAGGGCCGTATCATCGCCGACCTGCCCGGTCAGTACCTGAACTGGTTCGCTCGCGAAGGTTTCCCTCACGGGGAACTGGGCGGGTTGCTGGCCTTGATGCAGGAAATCGATCACAACGGCCTGTCGGAACTGCTCGAACCGCTGCGCGCCAAGCACGGCAAACCTGCCCCTCGTCACTGACCCGCCCTTCTGACCGAGTAGCCCATGCCCGATAACACCCGCCGTGCCCGTGATGAAGCCTTTTGGCAGACCTTTGCCGACCGCTATGCTGTCGAACCCGGCCCCCTGAACCTGGAGAACGGTTACTTCGGGCGCATGTCACGCACCGTGGTCGAGGAGTATCAACGCAACATCGAGCTCATCAACCGCGGCAACTCGGTGCATGTGCGCCAGCGCTTCGAACAGGGCGAAAGCGTCAAGATCCGCGCGCAGCTGGCCGAGCTGATCGGTGCCCCGGCCGAAGCCGTCGCCTTCACCCGAAACGCCTCGGACGGTTTGCAGTCGCTGATCCGCAACTACAATCGCCTGGAACCGGGCGATCAGGTCCTGCTGTGCGATCTGGAGTACGACACGGTCAAGAGCGCAATGCGTTGGCTGGCCCGCTATCGAGGCGTGGAAGTGATCGAGATCGAGCACCGTCACCCCGCCAGTTTCGACAGCTTGCTGGCCACGTACCGCGAAGCTTTCACACGTTATCCGCGACTGAAGTTGATGGCCCTGACCCACGTCACCCATCGCACCGGTCTGGTAATGCCGGTGCAGGCGATTGCCGCTGCAGCCAGGGAGCATGGCATCGATGTAATCCTCGACGGCGCCCATGCCCTCGGCCAGATCGAGTTCAACCTCGATGAACTGGGCATCGCCTTTGCCGGCTACAACCTGCACAAATGGATCGGTGCGCCATTGACCCTCGGCTTCATTTACATCGCGCCCGAGCGCCTGGTCGACATCGATCCGGACATGGGCGAGATGCATTTCCCGGCCACCGACATTCGCGCCCGCACGCCATACAGCACCCCGAACATCCCGGCCCTGCTGACCCTGCCGCTGGTGTTCGAAGAGCATCAGGCCATGGGCGGTTCTGTCGCCAAGGGCACACGGCTCAATTACCTGCGCAACCGCTGGGTCGATGCCGTTCGGGCGTTACCGGGGATCGAAGTCATGACCCCGGATGACCCGCGCCTGTACTGCGGCATCACCTCGATGCGCTTTACCCGACATGCCGACCAACAAGTGATGGTCGAGCGCCTGCTCAACGACTACAACCTGTTTACCGTGGCGCGCAGCGGCGCGGCGTCTGGCCCGTGCATCCGCATTACGCCGGGGCTCACGACCATGGCTGCGGACATGGATGTACTGGCCCGGGCGTTGAACGAATTGCGCTGACGTCACACGGTGTATTTATCAAAGTCCTCGGGCTTGATTTGCGATGACACCGCAAACGTGTCGACACCGATGGTCATGTGCCCGAAAAAGCCGTCCTCATTCGAGTCTCGACCGATGGTGTGGATGTTCAGGGTCGAGGCCTCGCCGCCCATGCGCTGATGAAACATATCCTGCGCATTGGTCAGCGGTGAGACGGCTCGACCGCTGTACTCACGGGCGTTGAGCACTGACCTTGATGCGACCTCGGGAAAGTAAAGCTGGCCGACCCAGGCGACGTGCCGCTCCTCCAGATAGTTATTACCGGCCGTGATGCGTACCGCGACGTGAATGTGCAAAGCGCGGCCGGCATAGAACCCCGGATAAATCGTGGTAAACCGCACGATGCCCATTTTGTCGGTGAATTGCCCACCACGCAGGTAGGTGTCGTCGTCGGTGCGCGGGATCGACCCGATATCATCCACATCGACTTCCTTGTCCGGGTTGACCTTGCTCCAGCCCGAATACGCCCCGCGCGCATTGCAATGCCAGATATCGACCAATGCCCCGGTAACCGGTTGACCGGTCATGGCATCGATGATCGTGAGCCGCAGCACCAAGGGAATGCCGTCCATGCCTTCGCTGACGTTTCGCCTGATCAGTTTTGGATTTCGAAAATACGGACCGGCGATCTGCTCGGGTGACAGTTGATAAACCGGTAGTGGGGATGCAGCTGAGGTGTTGTCGTCCATGACGTTCTCTCTTCCATAAGATGAACGCAGGTTAACGCTGGACGTGCGGCGAGATGCGGTAACTATGTATCGCGTGATGTCGATCCGTAGCAGCTGCCGAGCCTGCGAGGCAGCTGCTACAACGAGCGTTTCGACGGCCACAGGAGTTTTCACCAGGCAAAAAAAACGGTGCACCGACCAAGCGCACCGTAAAGCCGTAGAACACACAACGAAGTGTTTGGTAAATCCGGTAAATCAGATCAGTCCAGCAGCGCCAACGCCTCGGCGGTGCACTCCTGGATGCGGGCCCAGTCGCCGTTCTTGATCCACTCGGGGTCAAGCATCCAGCTACCGCCCACGCACATCACGTTTTTCAACGCCATGTAGCTCTTGATGTTGGCCGGGCTGACGCCGCCGGTCGGGCAGAATTTAACTTCGCCGAACGGGCCGCCCAGGGCTTTGATGGCTGCGACGCCGCCGCTGACTTCCGCCGGGAACAGCTTGAAGCGGCGATAGCCCAGGCAATAGCCTTCCATGATGCCGGAGGCGTTGCTGATGCCCGGCAACAGCGGAATCGGGCTGGCGACACTGGCTTCGAGCAAGTCACGGGTGATGCCCGGCGTCACGATGAATTGCGAACCGGCGGCTTCGGCAGCGGCCAGCATGCTGCGATCAAGCACCGTACCGGCACCGGTCACCAGCTCCGGACGCTTTTCGCGCAGGATCTGGATGGCCTTGAGGCCGAACTGCGAACGCAGGGTCACTTCCAGCGCCGTCAGGCCACCGGCGGCCAGGGCGTCGGCCAACGGCAGCACGTCCTGTTCGCGAGCGATGGTGATCACCGGCAGGATCCGCGCCTTGGCGCAGAGGCTGTCGATCAGGGCAACTTTGTCCGCCATGGAAACGGTCGGGGATGTGTTTGTCATAGCGGCTGATCCTTGGTTCATGGGCACCAGTAAATCTCTAACGTAGGTTGCAGAAACGCCCGAATCGGCATGGCGGCGACATCGTCACCGGCCAGTGCGGCGCTCAGGGTGGTCAACTTGGACTGACCGGAAATCGATAGAACGGTGTGCCTGGCCGAAGCCAGCAGCGCGCGACTCATGGTCAGGCGCTGACGCGGCACGGTCGGCGCCAGCATCGGCCAGCAACGACGAGTGCCGTCGACTTTCAAGGCGTCGGCCAGGTTCGGGCTGTTGGGGAACAGTGATGCGGTGTGACCGTCGTCGCCCATGCCCAGCACCAGCACATCGATCGCCGGCAACTCGGCGAGCAAGCGATCAGCCTGCTCGGCGGCCTGCTCCAGGTTGGCGGTGGCACTGTAGAGGCTCAGGAACTGGGCCTTGGCCGCCGGACCTTGCAACAGGTAACGCTTGAGCAGACCGGCATTACTGTCGGCATGCTCCACCGGCACCCAACGCTCGTCAGCCAGGCTGACCACCACCTTCGACCAGTCCAGCGCCTGCTTGGCCAGGTGCTGGAAAAATGCCACCGGGCTGCGTCCACCGGACACCACCAGCGTCGCGGTGCCTTGTGCGGCAATCGCGTCGCTCAGTTGTTTGGCCACTGCCAATGCCAGGCCTTCGGCCAGCAGCATCGGTTTTTTGAACTCATGGGCGCTGACGCCCTGAGGCAGTTTCAATTCAGATATCGCCATACCACGACCTCCCGTCCCGCGTGATCAGTGCAATGGAGCTCATCGGCCCCCAGGACCCGGCCGCGTACGGCTTGGGCGCATCACCGGACTTTTTCCACCCGGCAATCAACTGGTCACACCACTTCCACGCGGCTTCGATTTCATCTTTACGGACAAACAGGTTCTGATTGCCACGCATCACTTCCAGCAACAACCGCTCGTAGGCATCGGGAATCCGTGCGCTGCGCCAGGTGTCGGAAAAATTCAGCTGCAACGGACCGCTACGCAGCTGCATGCCCTTGTCCAGGCCTTGTTCCTTGGTCATCACGCGCAAGGAAATGCCTTCGTCCGGTTGCAGGCGGATGATCAGTTTGTTGCTGATCTGCAAGCGCTGCTCGGGGGCGAAGATGTAGTGCGACGGTTCCTTGAAGTGGATGACGATCTGCGACAGCTTCTGCGGCATGCGCTTGCCGGTGCGCAGGTAAAACGGCACGCCGGCCCAACGCCAGTTGCGAATGTCGGCACGCAGGGCAACGAAGGTTTCGGTGTCGCTCTGGGTGTTGGAGTTAGGCTCCTCCAGATACCCCGGCACCGACTTGCCTTCGCTGTGACCGGCGATGTACTGGCCGCGCACCACTTGAGTGGTCAGGCCTTCCGGGCTGATCGGCGCCAGCGCCTTGAGCACTTTGACCTTCTCGTCGCGGATGCTGTCGGCGGACAAGTCGGCCGGCGGGTCCATGGCGATCAGGCACAGCAACTGCAACAGGTGATTCTGGATCATGTCCCGCAGCTGGCCGGCCTTGTCGAAGTAACCCCAACGGCCTTCGATCCCGACCTGCTCGGCCACGGTGATTTCCACGTGGGAGATGTAATTCTGGTTCCACTGGGTTTCGAACAGGCTGTTGGCGAAACGCAGCGCAATCAGGTTCTGTACGGTCTCTTTGCCCAGGTAGTGGTCGATACGGTAGGTGCGGTTCTCCGGGAAGAACTGCGCCACGGCGTCGTTGACCTTACGCGAGGATTCCAGGTCCGAACCGATGGGTTTTTCCAGCACCACGCGGGTGTTTTCGGCCAGGCCAACCTTCGACAGGTTCTCGCAAATAGCACCGTAAACCGCCGCCGGCGTGGCGAAGTAGGCAATCACCCGCTGGGCGCTGCCGGCCTGCTCGGCCAGGGCGACGTAATCGTCAGCCTTGAGGAAGTCGACATGCAGGTAGCTCAAACGGGCCAGGAAGCGCTCGAGCACGGCTTCATCCAGCTCTTTGGCGCCCACGTAGCGACGCAACTCGGTGGCGATGAACGCCAGATGCTGCTGCTCGCTGCCAGGTTCACGGGCCAGTGCGATAATGCGCGTATCCTCATGAAGCAGGCCGGCACCATCGAGTTGATAAAGGGCAGGGAACAGCTTGCGCAGGGCTAGATCGCCGAGAGCGCCGAACAAGGCAAAGGTGCACGGTTCAACCGTAATCGAAGGCATGATGTTTGTTCTTTTATCAAGTTAAGCTACAAATACCTTTTTTCAAGGCATCACTCAAGGGAAAATGTAGTAATAACCACAACATTTTCGCAAAATATAGATTCCGAGTGGTGGTCGGTCGGAGCCATCAGTAGGATAGGCCACCGTTATGGGCCGTATCAAAGGCCCAATTTGCATAGCCGAGCGCTTGTTTGCGCAGGTGAATTTAGGAACCCCATATGGACCGCGTGCGAAATTTACTGGAACAGATCCAGAGTCGCCTCGAAGACCTGAACAAGGCAGAACGCAAAGTCGCCGAAGTGATCCTGCTCAACCCACAGCAGGCGACCCGGTTCAGCATCGCCGCCCTCGCCCAGGCCGCGTCGGTCAGTGAGCCGACGGTCAACCGTTTCTGCCGCTCATTCGGTGTCAGCGGCTACCCTGAACTGAAACTGCAGCTGGCCCAGAGCCTGGCCAGCGGCGCGGCGTATGTCAGCCGTGCGGTGGAAGCCGACGACAACCCCGAGGCTTACACCCAGAAGATCTTCGGCAGCGCCATCGCGTCCCTGGACAGCGCCTGCCAGGCACTGGACCCGAACCTGATCAGCCGCGCCGTCGACCTGTTGATCCAGGCCCGGCAGATCCACTTCTTCGGCCTCGGCGCCTCGGCCCCGGTGGCACTGGATGCGCAGCACAAGTTCTTCCGCTTCAACCTCGCCGTCACCGCCCATGCCGATGTGCTGATGCAACGCATGATTGCCTCGGTGGCCCACACCGGTGAGTTATTCGTGATCATCTCCTACACCGGCCGTACCCGCGAACTGGTGGAAGTGGCACGCATCGCCCGGGAAAACGGCGCTTCGGTGCTGGGGCTGACGGCCGAGGGTTCGCCGCTGGCCAAGGCCAGTACCTTGAGCCTGAACATTCCGTTGCCGGAAGACACCGACATTTACATGCCGATGACCTCGCGGATCATTCAGCTGACCGTGCTCGATGTGCTCGCCACCGGCATGACCTTGCGCCGAGGCGTGGATTTCCAGCCGCATTTGCGCAAGATCAAGGAAAGCCTCAATGCCAGTCGGTATCCGATTGGGGATGAGTTTAATTAACCCCCTGTGGCGAGGGGGCTTGCCCCCGTTCGGCTGCGCAGCAGTCGTAAACCTGGCAAACGCGGCTTGAGCAGAATGTCGCGCTGGTGATTTTGGGGCCGCTTCGCGGCCCAACGGGGGCAAGCCCCCTCGCCACAAAGGTTGTGCGCATCGGCTATGCCCCAACCCGCGCCTGCAAACTCAGATGCGCCCTCTCCCCCGGCGCCAGGCACAGGCTGTCGGTGCCGCCGCTGGCCGCTTCCACACAGACGAACTCGGAAATCTCATTCCAGCTCACGCCCAGCAATGGCCGCGAGCCGGGATGCCAGACCACCGTGTCTGCATGATCACCGGTGTCGATGCACAGTTCGCGCTGCCAGGCGTGGTCCTTGAGCTGCAATTCGCCGTCATGCTGGAACACCCGCTGACACCCACCGTCGACCCGCAACTCGCCTTCCTGTTGGCAAACCTGGCGGTTCAACTGGTCGTAACCTTGCGCTCCTTCGAGCCCAGACAGCGCTACCTCACCGACGTCACCAATACGCCAATAGGCGTGCAACGCCTGACTCAACTGGCACGGCATGTCGTCCTGATGCTCCGTGCTCAAGTGCAAATCCATGCGTTCGCCCAGGTGCGCGTGCAAGTCCACTTGCCAGTCGCACAGCTGTAACTGCCAGTGCAGGTGCACGCCATCGTCGTCACTGCTGCTGTCGAGTAACTTCCAGTCCAGCAGGCGCGCCCAGCCATGGGACGGCCAGGCGTTTTCGCTTGGGTGGCGGCCATACCACGGCCAACACACCGGCACGCCGCCGCGAATCGCACCCACGTGCGGCCATTTCGCCGCGCACCACAGCCAGGGTTTCTGACCCTTTGGCTGGAAGTGCAGCAACTGCGCGCCCTGACGACTGAACACCGCCTGACACAGCGGATGGTCGATCACCAGCACGTCGCGCATCTGATAGCGCTCCCACGCAAACACCGGACGTTCGCGCAAGGATTTGAAGAAGCGTTGTAGCGGATGCTCAAGCATGTGCCACGGTCCTGAAAATCATCTGTCACCCGAGGGTGCGCCACCCCCAAAAAAAAGCGGACAGCCATGGCCGTCCGCAAATATGCGCACATAGAGAGGAGCTTATCGCAACAGCGTTAGAACACCGACTGAATTTTCAGGCCGGCGACCAGCGCGTTATCAACTTCATCCACACCACCCGGGTGAGTGATGTATTGCAGGTTAGGACGCACCGTCAGCCAGTTGGTAACGTGGAAACCGTAGTTGATCTCGTAGTTGTACTCGGTGCTGCGCAGTGGCGCGAACAGTGGATCGTTGTAGTCGGTGACACCATTGGCGGCGTTGACCAACTCGGAGTTTTTCTTCACGTCGTCGTTGACATGGATACGGGAGAAACCGATCCCGACGTCGTCTTTTGGACGCGCATCGAACGGGCCCTTGTAAACAAACATCAGCGACTGGTAGTTGTCGACGAAGTTGGTGTCCTTGTCGTGGAAGGTGGCGTTGGCCGCGATGTTCAGACCGCGCGAAGCATCACCGTTATGGGTGGTCAGTTGTTGCTGCGCCACGAACCAGTAGCCATGCTTGCTGTCATGGCTGCGATAGGCGTTGCCGGTGGTCGCTGCATCATTGCCGTTGTCGTCTTTACGGACGTCATCGGCGTCGGCCGTACTCTTGTAGTAACCGACACGGTATTCGCCCGGCAGGTTGTTGACCTTCGGCGACCAGACCAATTCAACCGGCAAGACGGTACCTTTGGTACCACTGCCGCTGAGCTTGAAGCCGTTACCGTGCTCAAGTTGCGATGGGTTCTGGTTGTACGCGCCGATCTGCGCATAGAACTCAGGCGTGATGTTGTACTTCACGCGAACCGCCGCCTGCATGACCGGCCAGTTGTACCAGATACCGGTCGCCCAGTTACCCGCCTGGGAACCGCAGAATGCCAGGTTCTGGAACTCGCAAGGGAAGGTGTTGAAGTCTTCGCCTTCGCCGAAGTAACCAGCCTTGACGTCCAGTTTCCCGTCGAGGAACTGATGCTTGATCCACAGCTGGGTCAGACGGACCATGTGGCCACGACCGTAGACTTCCTGGGAGGAACTCAAGGTGCCGGCACGCGGGTCGCCGACACGGTCATTGGAGATGTTCTGACCGTTACGGTTGGTGAGCTGGATCTTGGCCTGGGTGTTATCCCAGCCCCACAGTTTTTGCAGGTCCAGCGCCACGCCCAGACCAAACTGGTCGGCGTAACGCGCTGTCTTGTCGTCGTTGTAGCCGCCGTGCAGGTTGGCGCCCACTTCACCGACATAGTCGGCCTTGATGTCGATACCTTGCTCGATCAGCTTGGTCCGCTCGCCACCCCAGTCCCCCGTCATCCACTGGGAATCGGCACTGAACGCGTCAGCCGCGTGTGCGCTACCGGCCAGCATCATCGCCGCAACCGCTGACAATTGGCAGATCAGTTGAGCGTTGTTCTTCTTCTTCATCCCTACATCCTCGTTTTATTGTTATTAACTGTTTTTATCTAACGCGGTTTACATCGATTGCGACGGATGTCTCCATCCGCCACTAATCCCCCCTGTGAGAGCGGGCTTGCTCGCTCCCACATTTGATCTTCAGCGGCCTTTGAACTGGGCCACGTTGGCGCTGTGAGCTTCGGTTTTTGGCAGGCCGGCAACGCCCAGGCGCTCACCGGTCTTGGCATCGAACAGCAGCACTTTCGATGGATCGAATTGCAGCGTCAGGGTCTCGCCCGGGGCCGGTGCGACGTCCGGTGCCAGACGGCAGCAGACCTTGGTGTCGTTGAGATTGACGAATACCAGGGTGTCGGGACCGGTCGGTTCGGTGACCTGCACTTCGGCGCGGATGGTTGGCAAACCGTTTGGCTCGCCGTTCGCCAGCACGATCTGTTCCGGGCGCATGCCGAGGATCACTTCGCGGTCTTCGAGCCCGGCGTCCTGCATGCCCAGCGGCAATTCGCAGCGCGCCTGACCACTGTCGAGCAACGCCAACAGACGGCCGTCCTTGCGCTGCAAACGCAGGGGAATGAAGTTCATCGGCGGCGAACCGATGAAGCTCGCCACGAACAGGTTGGCCGGGTTGTTGTAGATGTCTTTCGGCGTACCGAACTGCTGGATGATCCCGTCCTTCATCACCGCCACTTTGTCGCCCAGGGTCATCGCTTCGATCTGGTCGTGGGTCACGTAGACCGTGGTGGTTTTCAGGCGCTGGTGCATCAGTTTCATTTCGGTGCGCATCTCGACCCGCAGCTTGGCGTCGAGGTTGGACAGCGGTTCGTCGAACAGGTAGATCTTCGGCCGACGCGCCAACGCCCGGCCCATGGCCACGCGCTGTTGCTGACCACCGGAGAGTTGACCCGGCTTGCGGTTGAGCAGGTGTTCGATTTGCAGCAACTTGGCCACGCGAGCGACTTCCGCGTCGATGTCGGCGGCAGGCATCTTGCGGATCTTCAAACCGAACGCGATGTTTTCGCGCACGCTCATGGTCGGGTACAGCGCGTAGGACTGGAACACCATGGCGATGTCGCGGTCTTTGGGACTCATGCCGCTGACGTCCTGGTCACCGATCATGATCGCGCCGCCGGTGATGGTCTCAAGGCCGGCGATGCAATTCATCAGGGTCGATTTACCGCAACCCGAAGGGCCCACAAGAATCAGGAATTCACCGTCCTTGATCGACAGCTCAATGTTCTTGAGGGTGTCCGGCAGGCCGGGGCCATAGGTTTTGTTTACATTGCGAAGTTCGAGCGTAGCCATGATTACCCCTTGACTGCGCCGGCCGTCAGCCCGCGCACGAAATACTTACCTGCGACCACATAGACCAGCAGGGTTGGCAACCCGGCGATCATTGCCGCCGCCATATCAACGTTGTATTCCTTGGCCCCGGTACTGGTGTTGACCAAGTTGTTCAACGCCACCGTAATGGGTTGCGAGTCACCGCTTGAGAACACCACGCCGAACAGGAAGTCGTTCCAGATCTGAGTGAACTGCCAGATCAGGCAGACCATGATGATCGGGGTGGACATCGGCAGGATGATCAAGCGGAAGATGGTGAAGAACCCCGCGCCATCGAGCCGCGCCGCTTTCACCAGTGCATCGGGAACGCTGACGTAGTAGTTACGGAAAAACAGCGTGGTGAACGCCAGGCCGTAGACCACGTGCACGAACACCAGGCCTGTCGTTGTGCTGGCCAGGCCCATCTTGCCGAGGGTGAACGAGGCCGGCAGCAGGACCGTCTGGAATGGCAGGAAGCAACCGAACAGCAGCAGGCCGAAGAACAACTGCGACCCGCGAAAGCGCCACATCGACAGCACATAGCCGTTCAACGCACCGATGGCCGTGGAGATCATTACCGCCGGAACGGTGATCTTGATCGAGTTCCAGAAGTACCCGTCAACCGTGCCCCAGGCCTTGATCCAGCCAATACCACTGACCACCGTCGGCCAGCTCAGCAGGTTGCCGGAGTTGATGTCTTCCGGCGTCTTGAAACTGGTCAGCAGCATGACCACCAGCGGTATCAGGTACAGCAATACCGCAAGGAGCAGCACGCCATAGATCGCGATGCGACTCAGGCTGATGGCAGGTTTGGCAGCGAAACTAGTCATGACGTTTGGCCCTCAGCTCGGAGTACAGGTAAGGCACGATGATCGCGAGAATCGCACCGAGCATCAGAATCGCACTGGCCGAGCCCATGCCCATCTGGCCGCGACTGAAGGTGAAGGAATACATGAACATCGCAGGCAGATCGGAGGAATAACCCGGGCCACCGGCGGTCATTGCCGCTACCAGGTCGAAACTCTTGATAGCGATGTGGGCCAGGATCATTACTGCGCTGAAGAACACCGGGCGCAGGCTCGGCAACACCACTTTCAGGTAAATGCGCGGCATGCTCGCGCCATCGATCTGGGCGGCACGGATGATCGATTGATCAACGCCACGCAGGCCGGCGAGGAACATCGCCATGATAAAGCCCGAGGCTTGCCATACCGCCGCGATCACCAGGCAATACACAACGCGATCCGGATCGATCAACCAATCCAGGCGAAAGCCTTCCCAGCCCCAGTCACGCAGCAATTTGTCCAGGCCCATGCCCGGGTTGAGCAGCCACTTCCAGGCGGTACCGGTGACGATCATCGAAAGCGCCATCGGGTACAGGTAAATGGTGCGAATGAAACCTTCGCGACGAATGCGCTGGTCAAGAAACACCGCCAGCAACACACCGATCACCAGGGTGATGCCGATGAACATGCCGCCGAAAAGCGCCAGGTTCTTGCTCGCTACCCACCAGCGATCGTTGTCGAACAGCCGCTGGTACTGCGCCAGACCTGCCCATTTGTAAGTCGGCAGGAAAGTCGAAGTGGTGAACGACAGGACGAAGGTCCACAGGATATAGCCATAGAACCCCACCAGAACAATGAACATGCTCGGCGCCAGCACCAGCTTGGGGAGCCAGCGCTGCAGTGCATCGAACGGCGAGGCCTTGCTGAACACAGCAACAGAACTCATGGGAAGATCCAGTACGAGAGAGAGAGAATTCGGGCAGGTCCCCTGTAGGAGCCGGCTTGCTGGCGAAGGCGGTGTGTCAGTCGACATCTGCGTTGAATGACACATCGCTATCGCCAGCAAGCCGGCTCCTACAGGCCAAGCATTACTTGGCTGCTTTAATGGCAGTGCCGAGTTGCTTGGCGGCAGTGGCAGGATCGGCTTTCGGATCGTTGATGAAGTTGGTCACGACATCAAAGAAAGCACCCTGTACCGCCAGCGTGGTCGCCATGTTGTGCGCCATGCTCGGCTGCAAGCCACCGGTCTTGGCGTCCGCCAGGAAGTCTTTGGCAGCCGTCTGGGCGCAGGAGTCGAAACCGTACTTGCCCATGTCGCTCAGCATGTCGTTTCGAACCGGGATCGAGCCCTTGTTGATGCTGAAGACTTTCTGGAAGTTCTCACCCAGCACGACCTTGGCAATGTCCTGCTGAGCTGCAGCAGTGCCCTTGTCTTTCTGCTTGAACACGGCCAGCGAGTCGATGTTGTAGGTGAAGGCCTTGTCGGTGCCCGGGAAGGCTACGCACTCATAATCCTTGCCGGCGACTTTCTTGGCCGCTGTCCACTCGCTCTTGGCCCAGTCACCCATGATCTGCATGCCGGCCTTGCCGTTGATGACCTTGGCTGCCTCCAGGTTCCAGTCCTGACCTTTGCCGTCGGCGTCCATGTAGGTCGCGACTTTCTTCAGCTCGGTCAGCGCCTTGACCATGTCAGGACCGGTCAGCGCCGCGTTATCCAGGTCGACCAGGGCTTTCTTGTAGCCATCGACGCCCATGACCGACAGGACCACCGCTTCGAACACGGTGCTGTCTTGCCAAGGCTGGCCACCGTGGGCAAGCGCGATGAAGCCCGCAGCCTTGAGCTTGTCACCGGCCGCGTAGAATTCCTGAAGGGTGGTTGGCGCTTTTTCGATGCCGGCTTTCTTGAAGACTTCCGGATTGATCCACAACCAGTTGACGCGGTGAATGTTCACCGGCACGGCCACATAGTTACCGTCGTACTTCACGGTATCGGAGACTTTCTTGTCGAGCAGGCTGTCCCACTTCTCAGCTTTGGCAGCGTCTTTCAAGACGTCGGTATCGAGCAGACCGGTAGACGCCCATTCCTGAATGTCCGGACCTTTGATCTGCGCTACGCCCGGCGGGTTACCGGCCACGGCGCGGCTTTTGAGTACGGTCATGGCTGTGGCACCGCCACCGCCGGCGACTGCGCCGTCTTTCCAGGTGAAACCGTCTTTTTCGACTTGAGCCTTGAGCACATCGACAGCCGCTTTTTCACCACCAGACGTCCACCAGTGAACGACTTCCACCGAACCTTTGGAATCGGCGGCAAGGGCACTGATCGGGAATGCAGCAACGGGAAGCAGTGAAGCGAGAGAAATGACAGTAGCGAGGCGAGAAATCGCATTCATCTAGTAGTACCTTTCTTGTTGTTATGCATGCAAGTCTGGTGCTTGCGCTGCATAGGATTTTAAACAGGGGATAGCCCTTCGCAGGTAACGAAGGGACGCGCGAATGTCACCACATGGTTACACATGAGCGCTCTGGGACAATTGCGCCAGCGCACTGGCCATGCTCGGCGCCAATGGCAGGCGCGGGATCAATACGGTTTGCCAGGCGTGATACAGGTCAGGTTTACCGGCCCAGATATCGGCGCTCGGGCGGTTCAGCGGATCGAGCTCGTGATGCCAGCTGCCATCGCAGCGGTCGATGAAATGACTGTCACAGAATTCCCAGAACAGTCGGTACCAACGCTCGTATTGCTCATCACCGGTGCGTTTTAGCAGCGCACTGGCGGCGGCGCTGGCTTCGCAATGAGTCCAGTGCAAACGATGACGAACCACCGCGCGATTGTCCCAGTCGAGGGTGTAGACGATGCCCGGCGCACCGTCGACGTCCCAGCCGTGACGGCAATTGTGTTCGAAGAGTTTTTGCGCATCGGTGGCCAGCCAGCCCGGCGTGAGCATCCCGGCTTGCACCCGCGCCGCTTCAAGGTGCAGTAACAACCGCGCCCATTCGAAACCATGACCCGGTGTGGTGCCATAAGGACGGAAACCGTCGGCCGGATTGTCGTGGTTGTAGTCGCGCAGCGGCTGCCAGTCGCGGTCGAAATGCTCGACCACCAGGTAATCGTTGGCGGCGGCGTGTTCGTGAATGACACGCTCGACGATGCGCTGCGCGCGAATCAGCCAGCGGTGGTCCTCGGTGACATCGGCCAGGGCGAGAAAGGCTTCGGTGGCGTGCATGTTGCTGTTGGCGCCGCGATAGGCTTCCTCGCAACTGAAGTCGCGGTTGAAGGATTCGCGCATGGCGCCCTCCTCCTCGCTCCAGAAATGGCTGTCGATGATGTGGATCGCATCATCGAGCAAGGCTTGCGCACCGGGACGCTGGGCAACCACCGCAGAACTCGCGGCCAACGCCACGAAGGCATGCAGGTAAGCGGCTTTGCCGGTATTGCCGTCGCGGTGTTCGGGCGTGGCGAACCAGCCACCGTGTTCGGCGTCACGCAGCGGCCCGCTGAGGGCTTTGATGCCGTGATCCACCAGCTCGGCGAACCCCGGCAGGCCCTGGATATGAGCCATGGCGAAGCTGTGGGTCATGCGCGCGGTGTTCATGGTTTCGGCTTGGGCGCTGGCTGGGGGGCGCCCCTTTTCATCAAGGTTGCCGAAACCTTCGGGAAGCTTTGAAGCCCTGGCAAATGCCAACAGGCGCAGGCCTTCGGCGGCGAGCCATTGCTGATGGGCAGGCGCGTTCAGCCAACTGCTGAAGGCGGGTTGGAAGGTGTCCATGCGATACCTTTTTTTGTTGTTATGACTGGGACCAGTCTAAACAACGGTCGGTGGCGGGCAGGTAACGAAGGGGGCGGCTTTTGTCACCGAGTTGTGACATTCACCCTGATTTTGAAGTGAGTGGTTACTTGTGGCGAGGGGGCTTGCCCCCGTTGGACTGCGCAGCAGTCCCTCTTTCAGGGCCGCTCCGCGCCCAACGGGGGCAAGCCCCCTCACCACAGGGTCGCTTTCAATCCATTGGTCGTGGCAACTGCAACGTCACGCGCAACCCGCCTTCACGCAGGTTTTGCAGGCTGACTTCACCGCCATGGCTATGGGCAATGTTGCGTGCAATCCCCAGCCCCAGGCCATAACCCTGCTGCTGCCCGGCCAGGCGGAAGTGCGGCTCGAACACTTGCTCCAGCCGCTGCTCCGGCACGCCCGGACCTTCGTCATCGACATGCAGGACGAACGCGCTCTCGTCGTCATCGATGTGCAGATGCGCGTTCTGCCCGTACTTCAAGGCGTTGTCGATCAGGTTGCCGATGCAGCGCTTGAGCGCCAGTGGCTTGCCGGGATACGGCGCCAGCGCCCGCCCCTGCTGAGTCACGCGGCCATTGCCGTTAGGCGCCAGATACGGTTCCACCAGGCAGTCGAGCACATGATTGAGGTCCACCGGTTCGATGTTTTCGTGGATGTCAGTGTCTTTCACGCATTGCAGCGCGCCTTTGACCAGCAACTCCAGCTCATCCAGATCGCGACCGAACTTGGCTTGCAGCTTTTCGTCTTCAAGCAATTCGACCCGCAGTCGCAGCCGAGTGATCGGTGTGCGCAAGTCATGGGAAATCGCGCTGAACAACTGGCTGCGCTCAGTCAGGTAACGGCTGATGCGTTCACGCATTGCATTGAACGCGCGACCGACTTCCACCACTTCACTGCCGCCGCCCTGAGCGACTGGTTCGACGTCGGCCCCCAGGGACATGTCCCGCGCCGCCCGCGCCAATCGCTTGAGTGGCCGGCTCTGCCAGTGCACCAGCAGGCCAATGAACAGGAGTAAGAAGCCGCTGGTGAGTACGATGAACCAGACTTGCTGTGCCGGCAGGCCTTGCTCTTCGAGACTGGTGTAGGGCTCGGGCAACAGCGAAGCGATGTACAGCCATTCCCCCGGCGCCATCTGGATTTGCGTGACCAGCACCGGTGGGTTCACTGGCTCCAGGGTCAACGCGTAGTGCGCCCAGGAGCGTGGCAATTCATCGAGTTTCAGCCCGCTATTGAAGATCCGCAGGTCTTCGGGGCTGACGAAGGTCACCGAAATATCGGCGTCCTGGCCCAGCGACTGGCGCAGCACTTCGTCCACCGCTTTGAGCACCGCTTCTTTGCGCGGCGTGATCGGCAGCACTTCCATGCCTAAGGGTTTGTCGTTGAGGGTCACCACGAACCGGGTGCCGCCCATGCTGCGCAACTGGTCGAGCACCAGCGGCCTGAACGCCACCGGCAACGAGCGGAAATAACTGACGCTGGCCGTCATCGAATGGGCCAGGCTGCGGGCGCTGGTGACCAGGCCTTCGAGCTGGGTAGCACGCAGTTGCGAAACCCAGATCACGCTCGACAGCGTCTGGGCAAACAGCACCGCCAACAGGGTCAGCAGCAACATGCGCCCGAGCAGCGAGCGCGGCACCGGCACGCGCCCGGCGAGCTTGCGCAGGAACTCAGTGACCATTGCCGGCAACCACGTTGGCTGCCAATTGGTAGCCGCTGCCACGCACGGTCCGGATCAGCCGCGGCGGCTTTTCGGTGTCGCGCAGGCGCTGGCGCAAACGGCTGACCGCCATGTCGACGATGCGATCGAGCGGCATCAGGTCACGGCCACGGGTGGCGTTGCCGATGGTGTCGCGGTCGAGGATTTCCTGGGGGTGATCGAGGAACAGTTTCAGCAGGGCGAAATCGGCGCCGGAGAGAATCACTTCCTCGCCGTCGGTGTGGAACAGCCGATGGCTGACCATGTCCAGCCGCCAGTCGTCGAAGGCCAGCACTTCACCGCCGGAACGCTCCTGACCAAACTGCGCGCGGCGCAACAAGGCTTTGATCCGCGCCTGCAATTCACGGGGGCTGAAGGGTTTGCCGAGGTAGTCGTCGGCGCCCAATTCCAGGCCGATGACACGATCGGCCTCATCGGAACTGGCGGTGAGCATGATGATCGGCACGTGGGCCTGGCGCGGGTGCTGGCGGATCCAGCGGCAGAGGCTGAAACCATCTTCGTCCGGCAGCATCACGTCGAGGATCACCAGATCGCTCGGCGCCTCGTTCAGCGCCTGACGAAAGCCTGCGCCATCGGGCGTGGTACGAACCTGGAAACCGGCACGGGTCAGGTAGGTGTCCAGCAACTCGCGTATCTCTTGATCGTCATCGACCAACAAAATCGACTTGTTGACTGAGCTCACGGCGGCATCCTTGTTGTTTGTGTTGGGGAGGATTATGCCTTACGGAAATCTGATGACGTGCGCGGATTTTTGGCGAGGGGGCTTGCCCCCGTTGGATCGCGTAGCGGTCCTTTTTTACGACTGCTTCGCAGCCGAACGGGGCGGTGCGGCGTTCCGACAAGCCCCCTCGCCACAGGTCTCAGGCCTGCTCCAGCGCCACACCCGCGCCAACAAGGCCGGAATACGGCGCTGTCACCAGCCACACCGGAATGCCTTTGAAGTAATCGCTCATGCAACCCTTGTCGGCAAAGCACCGGGCGAAACCGCTTTTAACGAAAAAGTCGGCAAACCGTGGAATCACCCCGCCAACGATGTACACACCACCCCGTGCACCGGTGGTCAGCACATTGTTGCCGGCCACGCGACCGAGCCAGCAGCAGAACTGCTCGAGCACTTCCAGGGCAATCGGATCACCCGCCAGCCCGGCCGCCGTGATCGCCTCAGGTGTGTCGAGCACAGGCGTGTGACCATCCACCGCGCAGATCGCCCGGTACACTCGCGGCAAACCACTGCCGCTCAATGCCGTTTCAGCGCTGACATGGCCGATCTCGTTGTAGATGTGTTGCCACAGTTGGGTTTCCCGCGGGCTGCTCAGCGGCAGATCGACGTGACCACCCTCCCCCGGCAACGCGGCAAAACGGCCCTCGCCCAGATCGAGCAACGTGCCTACACCCAAGCCTGTGCCCGGGCCGATTACCACCGCCGGCCGCAACGGTTCCGGCGTGCCTTCGCAGACCACCCGGAACTCGCCCGGCTGCAAGCGGGTCATGCCCAGCGCCATGGCTGAGAAATCGTTGACCAGCAGCAGTTGATCCACCTGCAAAGTCTTGCAGAAACCCTTGCGGCTGAGCCGCCAGTGATTGTTGGTGAACTTGAATTCATCACCGCTCACAGGGCCGGCCACCGAGAGGCACACCGAACCGATCGAACCCGGCGCCAGGCCGAGCCCGCTCAGGTACAGCGCAATCGCTTCTTCCGGGGTGGCGTGGTCTGCCGTTGCCAGCACCTGGACTGATTCCAGTTGCTGGTTTTTCCACAACGCGAAACGTGCGTTGGTCCCACCGATGTCACCGACCAAAGCCAGTTTCAATTAAGCGTCTCCAGGGCAGAAGTAAAGGCGCTGGCGCCTTGCTCTGCGGAGCTGAAGGCCATGCGCATGAAACCAAACAGTTCGCGACCGGTGCCGATGTTGTTGCCCAACAGACCTTTGGCCGGCTCGCGTGCTGCGAATTCTTCGGCGTCCACCTTAAGCTCCAGGGTGCCTTTGACGCCATCGACGCGGATGATATCGCCCTCACGCACCCGTGCCAAAGCGCCGCCCACATAAGCTTCGGGGCTGACGTGGATCGCCGCCGGGATTTTCCCCGAGGCGCCGGACATGCGCCCGTCAGTCACCAACGCAACTTTGAAGCCACGGTCCTGCAACACGCCGAGGAACGGCGTCATCTTGTGCAGTTCCGGCATGCCGTTGGAACGCGGGCCCTGGAAGCGCATTACCGCGACAAAATCCTTCTCCAGCAGACCAGCCTTGAATGCATCGGCCAGGTCCTGTTGATCCTGGAACACCATGGCCGGGGCTTCGACGACTTGGTTTTCCAGCGCGACCGCCGAGACCTTCATCACGCCACGGCCCAGATTACCTTCCATCACGCGCAAACCGCCCTCTGGCGAGAATGCCCGAGCCACTGGGCGCAGGATGTTTTCGTCGAGGCTTTCGATCGGGCCTTCGCGCCAGACCAGCTCGCCGTTTTCGAGGAACGGCTCTTTGGTGTAGCGGCTCAGGCCGTGGCCGAGCACGGTGTTGACGTTTTCGTGGAGCAGGCCGGCTTCCAGCAGTTCGCGGATCAGGAACGACATGCCGCCCGCTGCCTGGAAGTGGTTGATGTCGGCTTTGCCGTTCGGGTACACGTGGCTCAGGGTCGGCACCACCTCGGAGAGGTCGGCCATGTCCTGCCAGGTCAACTGGATGCCTGCGGCCATGGCGATGGCCGGCATGTGCAGAGTGTGGTTGGTCGAGCCGCCGGTGGCGTGCAGGGCCACGATGGAGTTGACCAGCGAACGCTCGTCGACGATTTCGCCGATCGGCAGGAAGTTGCCATTCTGCTTGGTCAGGCGCGTGACCTGATGCGCCGCTTCGCGGGTCAGGGCATCGCGCAACGGGGTGTTCGGGTTGACGAACGAGGCGCCCGGCAAGTGCAGGCCCATGACTTCCATCAGCAACTGGTTGGTGTTGGCGGTGCCGTAGAACGTGCAGGTGCCAGGGCTGTGATAGGACTTCATCTCCGATTCCAGCAGCTCTTCGCGGGTCGCCTTGCCTTCGGCGTAGCGCTGACGCACATCGGCTTTCTGCTTGTTGGAGATGCCCGACACCATCGGCCCGCCCGGCACGAAAATCATCGGCAGATGACCGAAACGCAACGCGCCCATCATCAGGCCCGGCACGATCTTGTCGCAGATGCCGAGCATCAGCGCGCCGTCGAACATGTTGTGGGACAGCGCCACGGCGGTGGACAACGCGATCACTTCACGGCTCGGCAGGCTCAGTTCCATGCCTGGCTCGCCCTGGGTCACGCCATCGCACATGGCTGGGGTGCCACCGGCGAACTGGCCGACGGAGCCGATTTCGCGCAGGGCTTTTTTGATCTGTTCAGGAAAGACTTCGTACGGCTGGTGCGCCGAGAGCATGTCGTTATATGACGAAACAATTGCGATGTTGGCGGAGTTCATCATCCGCAAGCTGTGCTTGTCGTCGCTGCCACATCCGGCCACGCCGTGGGCGAAGTTGGCGCATTGCAGCTTGCCACGCATCGGGCCGTCACTGGCGGCGCCACGGATCAATGCAAGGTAAGCCTCACGTGTGGCGCGGCTGCGGGCGATAAGCCGTTCGGTGACCTCAAGGACGCGGGGATGCATGTGTAGAACTCCAGGCTAACGGATGTGGCGACCTGATTGTCTATGCTGATCAATTGCCGGTGTGATCGGGATGACAGACGGCTTTGTTGACCATTCGGACCAGTTGATTCAGGTCACTCGTTGTAGATAAAACAAAATATTGCCACTAAAAAGGCTTGTTTTCTATTTTTTTGCGAATAATCTTGTAATTCCAACAACAAAACGACGGCGGCGCTGTAAATGACTCTTCGAATCGCAATCAATGGTTTTGGCCGTATCGGCCGTAATGTCCTGCGCGCACTGTATACCCAAGGCTATCGCCAGGATCTGCAGATCGTGGCAATCAACGACCTGGGCGACAGCTCGATGAATGCTCACCTCCTGAAATACGACACCGTTCACGGCACATTCGATGCCGATGTCCAGCACGATCAGGAAAGCCTGACCGTCAACGGCGACCGTATTTCGGTCAGCGCCATTCGCAACCCGGCCGAATTGCCTTGGGCCGCGGAGAAGGTCGACGTCGTATTCGAATGCACTGGTCTGTTCACCGACCGCGCCAAAGCCGCCGCCCATATTACGGCCGGCGCACGTAAAGTGATCATCTCGGCCCCGGCCAAAGGCGCCGACGCCACTGTGGTTTATGGGGTTAACCACGACATTCTGCGCCAGTCGCACCAGATCATCTCCAACGCCTCGTGCACCACCAACTGCCTGGCCCCGGTGGCCCAGGTGCTGCACCGCGAGCTGGGCATCGAAAGCGGTCTGATGACCACCATTCACGCCTACACCAACGACCAGAACCTGACCGACGTCTACCACACCGACCCGTACCGCGCCCGTTCCGCCACCCAGAACATGATCCCGAGCAAGACCGGCGCCGCTGAAGCGGTAGGCCTGGTGCTGCCGGACCTGGCGGGCAAACTGACCGGCATGGCAGTGCGTGTTCCGGTGATCAACGTGTCGCTGGTGGACCTGACCGTGCAGCTCAAGCGCGAAGCGTCGGCCGATGAAGTGAATGCGCTGCTCAAACAAGCCAGCCAACACTCGAAGATTCTCGGCTACAACGCCCTGCCGCTGGTATCCAGCGACTTCAACCACAACCCGCTGTCGTCGATCTTCGACGCCAACCACACCAAGTCCAGCGGCAAGCTGCTCAAAGTGCTGGCCTGGTACGACAACGAGTGGGGCTTCTCCAACCGCATGCTCGATAACTGCCTGGCGCTCTGCAACGCCGAGTAAACCGTGGAGCAGCAACCGATGATCGGTATCAGCTTTACGCAAAAGACCATGGCAGCGCGCAAGCGTATCGCCCTGGTCGCCCATGACCACTGCAAAGTGTTTTTGCTGGACTGGGCCGAGCGGCAGAAAGACAAACTCGCGCAGCATGAACTGGTCGCCACCGGCACCACGGGGTTGTTGTTGCAACAACGCCTCGGCCTGTCGGTGGAAAGCATGATCAGCGGTCCACTGGGCGGCGACCAGCAACTCGGCGCGCAAATCGCCGAGCAGCGGGTCGACATGCTGGTGTTCTTCTGGGACCCGTTCGAACCGCAACCCCACGACCCGGACATCAAGGCATTACTGCGGGTCGCGGCGGTGTGGAACATCCCCGTGGCCTGCAACGAATGCAGCGCCGACTACCTGCTCAGCAGCCCGTTGATGGATCAGGCTCACGAACACCGCATCCCGGATTACGCAACCTATCTGCTGGGGCGTGGGTAAAGCTGTGGCAGCAGGCTCGCTCCTACAGGGGAATGCACATCCCTGTAGGAGCGAGGCTTGCCCGCGAAGGCATCATTTCAGGCAACACAACTCTCGAACTCAGCCAACAATTCCCCAATCCTCGGGGGATTACTCAGTCGGCACTACCTTATCCAACACCTGATTCACAGCCAGTTCGGCCAGCATCACCACCTGCGCGATACCCAGCAAGGTTTTGCGGTGAGTGCCTTCAAGCAAAGCCGCGAAGTCGTTGAGCATGACGGTGGCCGAGCCCAGGGTTTCGCTGGCGTTGACCAGCATCGGCTCGGTGGCGGCCGCCGGGTTGGCCATGTACAGCTTGTTGGGTTGGTAGGGTGAGGCCATGACCGTGGCCGCCGGCTTGAGGTAATGGTCGAGGGCGCGCTCGGCGGCTTCGTTGAGTTTTCTGGAATCGGGGGATTCGTAGGGGGAGACCGGGTCGGTGAGCGGTGGGTTTGGCGTTACTTTGAACATGGGATACTTACCTCTAGTAAGGCCGCGTCCGTCTCGCTGCTAAACGGATGGGTGGCGGCTATGCGCAAGTTAGCAGACCGGTAAGCTCCCAAAACCCGGCGCACCCGAAGGTGCCATGCGCACAGCCACCATCGAGCACAGGCGAATGCCTGACTGGATGAGACTTATGCAACCGGGAGCTAACACAGCCGGGCTGCTAAACCCGATCACTGGGAATCAGTGATGCGAATCAAGTTACCGACCGGCCCCAAGGCGCACAAGCCGGCGGATTCTGGCGCAGGCGTAGGCAACGGCGCAAGGTTTCGTGGGCTTTAGGACGTAACACAGGGTGTCGTTAAACATTCATTCTGGATCGTGTGTATTGGCGCTCGGAAATCGATGAATACCCTGACAGATCGGTCTTGCTCCCACAGGATTTCATCTGGCCGAGCCGTCTTTTTGAACTATGCTCGGGCTCTCGCTCCGGAGGGCCTTCGATGACTGATTTACTCACGTCCATTCAAGCCGCACTCGGCTTGCCCCACACCCCAATCCCGTTCACCTCGAGCGGCGCCCTGCCCTCGGCATTTGCCGTGACCGACCTGGCCTGCGCCAGCATTGCTGCCGCCGGCCAGGCCGCCAGCGAACTGCTGCATCAACAAACCGGTCGCTTGCCCAGCCTTGAAGTCGACCGCCGGCTGGCGTCGTTCTGGTTCGCCACCTCGATCCGCCCCGTGGGGTGGAGCGTCCCGCCGCTGTGGGATCCGGTCGCCGGCGACTACGCGACCAAGGACGGCTGGATCCGCCTGCACACCAACGCGCCCCATCACCGCGCCGCTGCGGAATCAGTGCTCGGCGCCTGTGCCGACCGCGCGGCGATGGCGAGCAAAGTGGCTCAGTGGGCGAAAAGCGATCTGGAACAAGCGGTGGTCGAGGCCGGTGGTTGCGCCGCCGAGATGCGCAGCTGGAAGCAATGGCAAGCTCACCCCCAAGGTCAAGCCGTGAACGCCGAACCGTTGATCCAATTCAGCGCCGATGGCAGCCAGAACGCCAAACCGTGGCAAGGCTCGGTGGCGCAACCGCTGGCCGGAATCAAGGTACTGGACCTCACGCGGGTGCTCGCCGGCCCGATCGCCAGCCGCTTCCTCGCCGGGCTCGGCGCCGATGTGCTGCGCATCGACCCACCGACCTGGAACGAACCGGGGGTGGTGCCGGAAGTCACCTTGGGCAAACGCTGTGCGCGCCTGGATCTGCACGACAAAGCCGATCGCGCGGTATTCGAAAGCCTGCTCAAGGACGCCGACATTCTGCTCCACGGCTACCGCGCCGATGCTTTGGAACGCCTGGGTTACGGCACCGCCCAACGCCAGGCACTGGCCCCCGGCCTGATCGATGTTTGCCTCAACGCTTACGGCTGGAGCGGCCCCTGGCAAAACCGCCGCGGCTTCGACAGCCTGGTGCAGATGAGCAGCGGGATTGCCGACGCGGGCATGCACTGGAAGAAGGCGGATAAACCGACACCGCTGCCGGTCCAGGCCCTTGATCACGCCACCGGGTATTTAATGGCGGCCAGTGCGATCAAGCTATTGGGGCACGGTGGTTCTGCGCGGTTGTCGCTGGCACGGACGGCGAAGCTGTTGATCGAACATGGCGCCGGAACCAACGAGCCATTGCGCGCAGAGGATGACCTCGATCAAGGGATGTTGATTGAGCAAACGCCGTGGGGACCGGCCCATCGGTTGCAGGTGCCGTTGAAGATCACCGGGACGCCACTGCAATGGGCGCTGCCGGCCGGGGAACTGGGCGCCCATCGCGCGCAGTGGTGGTGATCATCAGATAGCTTTCGCGGGCAAGTCCGCTCCCACAGGTACAGCGTGATCCTGTGGGAGCGTGGCTTGCCCGCGATGAGGCCAGAACAGTCATTGCAAACACTGTCACGTAGTTATTTTTAACTAAACAGATAAAACGAAATAACGTTTATTCATTAATTCCAGTACCGCGCACCTGATAAATCAAATCTGTCATATAAACAGTTATCAGAAAATTGGCGAAACCGCAGAAACACACTAATTTCAAAGCCCAAGCAATACCGCTTACGCCCACCTGACTTGCCCCCTCTGAACAGGGCTTCCCCGGTAATACCGCTATGTCCGAGAAAGATACATAAGTCTTTCATTAACAATGGAATGTGCCCATGCACTGATCTATGTCAGCTGATTGAACAGCCAGCAGAACTACTCTGTTGTCTCTCTTCTCCTGCACTGGAGTCATGCGATGTCTGAATCCCCCGGAAAACTGAAACTCGGTGCGCTCGTTGCTTTAGTGGTCGGTTCAATGATTGGTGGCGGAATCTTCTCTTTGCCCCAGAACATGGCCGCCAGTGCTGATGTCGGTGCTGTTCTTATTGGTTGGGTAATCACCGCAGTGGGCATGTTGACCCTCGCTTTCGTCTTCCAGACCCTGGCCAATCGCAAGCCTGAGCTGGATGGTGGTGTTTATGCCTACGCCAAGGCCGGTTTCGGCGACTACATGGGTTTCTCGTCTGCCTGGGGATACTGGATCAGTGCCTGGCTGGGCAATGTGGGTTACTTCGTTCTGTTGTTCAGCACCCTCGGTTATTTCTTTCCGATCTTCGGCGAAGGCAACACCGTTGCTGCCGTCATCGGCGCCTCGCTGCTGCTTTGGGCCGTGCACTTTCTGGTGTTACGGGGAATCAAGGAAGCGGCGTTCATCAACCTGGTGACCACCGTCGCCAAGGTCGTACCGCTGCTGCTGTTCGTGTTGATCGCCTTGTTCGCGTTCAAACTGGAGATCTTCACCGCCGACATCTGGGGCATCAAAAACCCAGACCTGGGCAGTGTGATGAACCAGGTGCGCAACATGATGCTGGTCACCGTGTGGGTGTTCATCGGCATCGAAGGCGCGAGCATCTTCTCGGCCCGTGCCGAAGTACGCAGCGACGTGGGTAAAGCCACCGTCATCGGCTTCATCACCGTGCTGCTGTTCCTGATGCTGGTGAACGTGTTGTCTCTGGGGATCATGACCCAACCTGCGTTGGCGAAACTGCAGAACCCGTCGATGGCCGCGGTGCTGGAACATGTGGTCGGTCATTGGGGCGCGGTGCTGATCAGCGTCGGCCTGATCATATCCTTGCTCGGGGCGTTGCTGTCGTGGGTGCTGCTGTGCGCGGAGATCATGTTCGCTGCCGCCAAGGACCACACCATGCCGGCGTTTTTGCGCCGTGAAAACGCCAACCTTGTACCAGCCAACGCGCTGTGGCTGACCAACGCGATGGTGCAGCTGTTTCTGATCATCACACTGTTTTCGGCCAGCACTTACCTGTCGCTGATCTACCTCGCCACTTCGATGATTCTGGTGCCGTACCTGTGGTCGGCGGCTTATGCCGTGCTGCTGGCGGTACGCGGCGAGAGCTATGAAAACGCCCTGGCCGAACGCAGAAAAGATTTGATCGTCGGTGGCATCGCGTTGATCTACGCGATCTGGCTGCTGTACGCCGGCGGCGTCAAATACCTGCTGCTCTCCGCCCTGCTGTATGCCCCCGGTGCGATCCTGTTCGCCAAGGCCAAACTTGAAGTCGACAAACCGGTTTTCACTAACGTCGAGAAGCTGATTTTCGCCGCCGTCGTCGTAGGCGCCCTGGTGGCGGCCTATGGGCTGTATGCCGGCTTTCTGACCCTTTAGCACTGTAATGAAAAGCAGCACCTGAATGTTTTGATCTGGAGGAACACGGTAATGACCACGGAAAAAGTTAAGTACGGCGTCCATTCCGAAGCCGGCAAACTGCGCAAAGTCATGGTTTGCTCCCCCGGCCTGGCCCACCAGCGGCTGACCCCGAACAACTGCGACGAACTGCTGTTCGATGATGTGCTGTGGGTCGCCCAAGCCAAACGCGACCACTTCGACTTCGTCACCAAAATGCGCGAGCGTGGTGTCGACGTGCTGGAAATGCACAACCTGCTGACCGACATCGTCGCGATGCCTGAAGCGCTGGACTGGATTCTGGAGCGCAAGATCACCGCCAATTCGGTCGGTCTCGGCCTGGTCCATGAAGTGGGGGCCTGGCTACGTAGCCTGGAGCCACGCAAGATCGCCGAATTCCTCATCGGCGGGGTTTCCGCCGATGACCTGCCGGACAGTTTCGGCGGCAAGACCATTCAAATGTTCCGCGACTTCCTCGGCCACTCCAGCTTCATTCTGCCGCCGCTGCCCAACACTCAGTTCACCCGCGACACCACGTGCTGGATCTACGGCGGCGTGACCCTGAACCCGATGTACTGGCCGGCGCGCCGTCAGGAAACCCTGCTGGCCACCGCCATTTACAAATTCCACCCGCAGTTCACCAACGCCGACTTCCAGATCTGGTACGGCGACCCCGACCAGGACCACGGCAACGCCACCCTTGAGGGCGGTGATGTGATGCCGATCGGCAACGGCGTGGTGTTGATCGGCATGGGCGAGCGCTCGTCCCGCCAGGCCATCGGCCAATTGGCGGTCAACCTGTTCAAGAACAAAGCCGTGGAACGAGTCATCGTCGCCGGCCTGCCGAAATCCCGCGCGGCGATGCACCTGGACACCGTGTTCAGCTTCTGCGACCGCGACCTGGTGACGATTTTCCCGGAAGTGGTGAAGCAGATCGTCGCCTTCAGCCTGCGCCCCGATGAAAGCAAACCGGGCGGCATCGACGTGCGCCGTGAAGAAACCAGCTTCCTCGACACCGTGGCCAAGGCCCTCAACCTCAAGGCGCTGCGTGTCGTCGAAACCGGCGGTAACGCCTTTGCCGCCGAACGCGAGCAATGGGACGACGGCAACAACGTGGTGGCGGTGGAGCCAGGCGTGGTCATCGGCTACGACCGCAACACCTACACCAACACCCTGCTGCGCAAGGCCGGCGTCGAGGTCATCACCATCAGCGCCAGTGAGCTCGGGCGCGGGCGTGGCGGTGGCCACTGCATGACCTGCCCGATCATTCGCGACCCTATCGATTATTAACTTTCGAGCCTTGGCCGATGCTTATCCAGCACGGCCGAGGGGATAACCGAAACCCAAGGAGATCCAATCATGGCTTTCAACATGCGCAACCGCAGCCTGCTCTCGCTGATGCACCACACCACTCGCGAGTTGCACTACCTGCTGGACCTGTCCCGCGACCTCAAGCGCGCCAAATACACCGGCACCGAGCGTCCGCACCTGCAAGGCAAGAACATCGCGCTGATCTTCGAAAAAACCTCGACCCGCACCCGGTGCGCCTTCGAAGTCGCGGCCCATGACCAAGGCGCCCACGTCACCTACATCGACCCGGTGTCGTCGCAGATCGGCCACAAGGAAAGCATGAAGGACACCGCCCGCGTGCTGGGGCGGATGTTCGACGCCATCGAGTACCGTGGCTTCGAACAGGAAATCGTCGAAGAGCTGGCCAAGTTCGCCGGCGTACCGGTGTTCAACGGCCTGACCGCTGAATTCCACCCGACGCAAATGATCGCCGACACCCTGACCATGCGCGAACACAGCGACAAACCGCTGCACGACATCAGCTACGCCTACCTCGGCGATGCGCGCTACAACATGGGTAATTCGTTGCTGATGATCGGCGCCAAACTCGGCATGGACGTGCGCATCGCCGCACCGAAAGCGCTGTGGCCGCATCAGGACTTCATCGATCAGTGCAAAGCCTTCGCCGAAGAGAGCGGTGCGCGCATCACCATCACCGAAGACCCGAAAGCCGCGGTCAAGGGCGTGGACTTCATCCACACTGACATCTGGGTGTCGATGGGTGAGCCGGTGGAAGCGTGGGACGAGCGCATCGAGCAACTGCTGCCGTACCAGGTCAACGCCGACATGATGAAGGCCTCGGGCAACCCGCGCGTGAAGTTCATGCATTGCCTGCCGGCGTTCCACAACAGCGAAACCAAGGTCGGCAAGGACATCGCCGCACGCTATCCGCACCTGGCCAACGGCGTCGAAGTGACTGAAGAAGTCTTCGAATCGCCGGCCAACATCGCCTTCGAGCAAGCGGAAAACCGTATGCACACCATCAAGGCTATTCTGGTATCGGCGCTAGCGGATATCTGAGGCTGAACACTGGTTGCGGTGATCGTTCCCACGCTCTGCGTGGGAATGCATCCACTGACGCTCCGCGTCACATGGGACGCGGAGCGTCCCGGGCGGCATTTCCACGGGGACCGTGGGAACGATCATCGTGTTGTACGCTCCCTCTCTGAAAGGATCTGCATTATGCGTATCGTCATTGCTCTGGGCGGTAACGCCCTGCTCCGCCGGGGTGAGCCCATGTCCGCGGACAACCAGCGCGCCAACATCCGGATCGCCACCGAACAGATCGCCAAGATTCATCCCGGCAACCAACTGGTGATTGCCCACGGCAATGGTCCGCAGATCGGCCTGTTGTCGCTGCAAGCGGCGGCCTACAGCCAGGTTTCGCCTTACCCGCTGGACGTACTCGGCGCCGAAACCGACGGCATGATCGGCTACATCATCGAACAGGAACTGGGCAACCTGCTGGACTTCGAAGTGCCGTTCGCCACCCTGCTGACCCAGGTCGAAGTCGACCCCAACGACCCGGCGTTCCAGGCCCCCAGCAAACCGATCGGCCCGGTCTATTCCAAGGCCGACGCCGAGAAACTCGCCGCCGAGAAAGGCTGGGCCATCGCCCCGGACGGCGACAAGTTCCGGCGCGTGGTCGCCAGCCCGAAACCCAAACGTATCTTCGAAATCCGCCCGATCAAGTGGCTGCTGGAAAAAGGCAGCATCGTGATCTGCGCCGGTGGTGGCGGCATCCCGACGATCTACGACGCCAACGGCAAACTGCAGGGTGTGGAAGCGGTGATCGACAAAGACCTGTGTTCGGCGTTGCTGGCCGAACAGTTGGAAAGCGATCTGTTGGTGATCGCCACTGACGTCAATGCGGCGTTCATCGATTTCGGCAAGCCCACCCAGAAAGCCATCGCCCAGGCTCACCCAGATGAAATGGACAAACTCGGCTTCGCCGCCGGCTCCATGGGACCAAAGGTCCAGGCGGCCTGTGAGTTCGCCCGCCATACTGGGAAAGTCGCGGTAATCGGTTCACTCTCTGACATCGAAGCGATCATCCAGGGCAAGGCCGGCACCCGTATCAGCACAGCGACGCCTGGCATCAGTTATCAATAGAAAGAAACGAAAGAAAGAAACGCAGGGGGGCAGGCGTGAGGTCTGCCCTGATTCAATGCCTTTGAAGGAGAGACGCCAATGGCTACGTTCGAACCCGGACACCTGCACATCGAGCGCCATGCGCTGAACAAGGACGATTACAGCTACAACCTGCACATCGAATACAAAATTGCTCAGGATCCCAAGGAAGGCCAAGGCATGCTCTTCACGCTGCGTGGTTCGGTCGAGGGCAAGGAGCTGAATGAAGCGTTTTATCTGCCCAAGGACCAGGCCTTCGACTTTGCCCGCCACGCCACGCGCATCGCGCAAAAGTACGGCATGCCCAAGACCGCCAACATCGGCGCCATGCACAAGTACTACGACGAAATGTTTGAAGACGTGCGGGCCCAACTCGACGTCAAATCCGGCGACCCGGTCAAACCTGAACACCTGGGATAAAACGGTGAACGCTGAACCTGTGGGAGCGGGGCTTGCCCGCTCCCACAGGAGATCATCGTTGTCATGAAGTCCCGTACAGGATTTCACCATTGGCCCGCCCCAAGGCATACTTGCCACCCTCCGCACTCCAGAACCAAACCGCCCCATGCGCATCCACGTCAGTTTCATCGACCGCGTCGGTATCACCCAGGAAGTCCTGGCCCTGCTCGGTGGGCGCAATCTCAATCTGGATGCGGTGGAAATGGTGCCACCCAACGTCTACATCGACGCCCCGACCTTGAGCCCGGCCGTGCTCGAAGAGCTGCGCGATGCGCTGTTCAACGTGCATGGCGTGCAAGCGGTGACGGTGGTCGACATCCTTCCCGGTCAACGCCGTCACTTGCAGCTCGATGCGCTGCTCGCCGCCATGACCGACCCGGTGCTGGCCCTGGACAGCGCCGGCAAGGTGCTGCTGGCCAACCCGGCACTGATTGCCCTGTACGGTCGCGAACCGGCGGGTGAAAGCATCAGCGAGCTGTTTGCCGACCCGGCGCTGCTCGACACATTGCTGGAAAACGGCTTCCGCCTTCCGCTGCGCGAGATCACCGTCAACGGTCAAACCCTGCTGCTGGATGCCACGCCGATCACCGACGCCGGCGCCCTGCTGACCCTGTATCAACCGAACCGCATCGGTGAACGCCTCTCGGCGCTGCACCACGATCACGCTGAAGGTTTCGATGCCCTGCTCGGCGAATCCCCTGCCATTCGTACGCTCAAGGCCCGCGCCCAACGAGTCGCAGCCCTTGATGCACCGTTGCTGATCCAGGGTGAAACCGGCACCGGCAAAGAACTGGTGGCCCGTGCCTGCCACGCCATCAGCACCCGCCACAGTTCGCCGTTCCTGGCCTTGAACTGCGCGGCACTGCCGGAAAACCTCGCCGAAAGCGAACTGTTCGGCTACGCCCCCGGTGCCTTCACCGGGGCACAGCGGGGCGGCAAGCCGGGGCTGATGGAACTGGCCAACCAGGGCACGGTATTTCTCGACGAGATCGGTGAAATGTCGCCGTATTTGCAGGCGAAACTGCTGCGTTTTCTCAACGACGGCAGCTTCCGTCGGGTTGGTGGCGATCGCGAAGTGAAGGTCAACGTGCGGATCCTCAGCGCGACCCATCGCGACCTGGAAAAAATGGTCAGCGAAGGCACTTTCCGCGAAGACCTGTTCTATCGACTCAACGTGCTGAATGTCGAAGTCCCGCCCCTGCGCGAGCGCGGCCAGGACATTCTGCTGCTGGCGCGTTACTTCATGCAGCAGGCCTGCGCGCAGATCCAGCGTCCGGTCTGTCGCCTGGCCCCCGGCACTTACCCGGCACTGCTGGGCAATCGCTGGCCAGGCAACGTACGGCAATTGCAGAACGTGATCTTCCGCGCCGCGGCGATTTGCGAAAGCAGCCTGGTGGACATCGGCGACCTCGACATCGCCGGCACCTCTGTGGCGCGCCAGAGCGACATCGAGGTCGACAGCCTCGAACAGGCCATGGAAGCGTTCGAGAAGGACCTGCTGGAAAAGCTCTACGTCAGCTACCCCTCGACCCGCCAACTGGCCAGCCGCCTGCAAACCTCCCACACCGCGATTGCCCATCGGTTGCGCAAGTACGGGATTCCCAATAAGCCGTGAGGCTTGTGGCTGAAAGGCTATCTCTCTAAACACCATAGACCGCCGCTCCCGCAGGTTTTTGCCGCCTTCAAAACCATGCCAAAAAGCGACCTCCATCTGTACTGAAAGCGCTACAGTGGAATGATATCGATACACCCTCTCCCAATCAGCGCCGTGCAAGGCTTTGATCCACCTAGGCTTTTTTCTTTGCTTCAAGCTGTAGCGATTTCGCTACAGCCGCAGAAACACAACGGTTTACGCAAACATCTAAGTTGCTGTTTTTAAACATAAAAATAACATTGGCCGCCTTTTTGCTTAGTAACCTCCTATAAAGCAGGGTTTTTGCCCCTGCATTCCATCGCGTCCACCAGACGAGTCTGGCCCCCTTAGGAGTTTCCATGAGCGAGTTGCGTTTTACTGAAGATCACGAATGGCTGCGCACCGAAGCTGACGGCACCGTTACGGTCGGCATCACCGCTTTCGCACAGAACGCACTGGGCGACGTGGTTTTCGTACAACTGCCTGAGCTGCAGTCCTACGACAAAGGCGCAGAAGCCGCCACAGTGGAATCGGTAAAAGCTGCCAGCGGTGTGTACATGCCTCTGGACGGAGAAGTGGTCGAGACCAACCCGGCCCTCGATAGCAGCCCTGAACTGGTCAACGAAGATCCGCTGGGCGAAGGCTGGTTCTTCCGCTTCAAGCCAACCGACGCCTCGGCTGTCGGCCAACTGCTGGATCAAGACGCTTACGACCGTCTGATTGCCCAAGCCTGAGGAGCGCTGACATGACTCAAGTCAATCTGACGACCGCCAACGAATTCATCACCCGCCACATCGGCCCGCGCGCAGGTGATGAGCAAGCCATGCTCAACAGCCTGGGCTTTGATTCCCTGGAAGCCCTGAGCGCCAGCGTGATTCCCGACAGTATCAAAGGCACCAGCATCCTCGGCCTTGAAGACGGCCTGAGCGAAGCCGATGCCCTGGCGTTGATCAAATCCATCGCCGGTAAAAACCAGCTGTTCAAGACTTACATCGGTCAGGGCTACTACGGCACTCACACGCCGTCGCCGATCCTGCGCAACCTGCTGGAAAATCCGGCCTGGTACACCGCCTACACCCCATACCAGCCAGAAATTTCCCAGGGCCGTCTCGAAGCGCTGTTGAACTTCCAGACCCTGATCAGCGACCTGACCGGCCTGCCGATCGCCAACGCCTCGCTGCTGGACGAAGCCACCGCTGCTGCCGAAGCCATGACCTTCTGCAAACGCCTGAGCAAGAACAAAGGCAGCCACGCCTTCTTCGCCTCCGTTCATTGCCACCCGCAAACCCTCGACGTTTTGCGCACCCGTGCCGAGCCTTTGGGCATCGACGTTGTGGTGGGCGACGAGCGTGAACTGACCGACGTGACGCCGTTCTTCGGCGCCTTGTTGCAATACCCGGCCAGCAACGGTGACGTATTCGACTACCGCGAACTGACCGAGCGCTTCCACGCGGCGAATGCGCTGGTCGCGGTCGCTGCTGACCTGCTGGCCCTGACCGTGCTGACCCCGCCGGGCGAGTTCGGCGCCGACGTGGCCATCGGCAGCGCGCAACGCTTCGGCGTTCCGCTGGGCTTCGGTGGCCCGCACGCGGCGTACTTCTCCACCAAGGATGCGTTCAAGCGCGACATGCCGGGCCGTCTGGTCGGCGTTTCCGTGGACCGTTTCGGCAAGCCGGCCCTGCGCCTGGCCATGCAGACCCGCGAGCAACATATCCGTCGCGAGAAAGCCACCAGCAACATCTGCACCGCCCAGGTTCTGTTGGCCAACATCGCCAGCATGTACGCCGTGTACCACGGCCCGAAAGGCCTGACGCAGATCGCCAATCGCATTCATCACCTGACCGCGATCCTCGCCAAAGGCTTGAGCGCACTGGGCCTGAGCGTCGAGCAAGCCAGCTTCTTCGACACCTTGACGATCAAAACCGGCGCGCAAACGGCGGCCCTGCACGACAAGGCTCATGCGCAGAAGATCAACCTGCGCGTGGTCGATGCTGAGCGTCTGGGTCTGTCCCTCGACGAAACCAGCAGCCAGGCTGACGTCGAAACCCTGTGGAACCTGCTGGCCGACGGCAAGGCACTGCCGGACTTCGCTGCATTGGCCGCTTCGGTCCAAAGCACCCTCCCGGCCGCACTGGTTCGCCAATCGCCAATCCTCAGCCACCCGGTGTTCAACCGTTATCACTCCGAAACCGAGCTGATGCGCTACCTGCGCAAACTGGCGGACAAGGACCTGGCCCTGGATCGCACCATGATCCCGCTGGGTTCCTGCACCATGAAACTCAACGCCGCCAGCGAAATGATCCCGGTGACCTGGGCTGAATTCGGTGCCCTGCACCCGTTCGCTCCGGCCGAGCAAAGCGCCGGCTATCAGCAACTGACCGATGAACTGGAAGCGATGCTCTGCGCCGCCACCGGTTACGACTCGATCTCCCTGCAACCGAACGCCGGTTCCCAGGGTGAATACGCCGGTCTGTTGGCGATTCGTGCCTACCACCAGAGCCGTGGCGAAGACCGTCGCGACATCTGCCTGATCCCGTCGTCCGCCCACGGCACCAACCCGGCCACCGCCAACATGGCCGGCATGCGTGTGGTTGTGACCGCGTGCGATGCCCGCGGCAACGTCGACATCGAAGACCTGCGTGCCAAGGCCATCGAGCACCGCGAACACCTCGCCGCGCTGATGATCACCTACCCGTCGACCCACGGCGTGTTCGAAGAAGGCATCCGTGAAATCTGCGGCATCATTCACGACAACGGCGGCCAGGTGTATATCGATGGCGCGAACATGAACGCCATGGTCGGCCTCTGCGCACCGGGCAAGTTCGGCGGCGACGTATCGCACCTGAACCTGCACAAAACCTTCTGCATCCCACACGGCGGTGGCGGCCCGGGCGTCGGCCCGATTGGCGTCAAGTCGCACCTGACGCCATTCCTGCCGGGCCACGCCCAGATGGAACGCAAGGAAGGCGCGGTCTGCGCGGCACCGTTCGGCAGCGCGAGCATTCTGCCGATCACCTGGATGTACATTCGAATGATGGGTGGCGCCGGCCTCAAGCGCGCTTCGCAATTGGCGATCCTGAATGCCAACTACATTTCCCGTCGCCTCGAAGAGCACTATCCAGTGCTGTACACCGGCAGCAACGGTCTGGTGGCGCACGAATGCATCCTCGACCTGCGTCCACTGAAAGACAGCAGCGGCATCAGCGTCGATGACGTGGCCAAGCGCCTGATCGACTTCGGCTTCCACGCCCCGACCATGTCGTTCCCGGTGGCCGGCACGTTGATGATCGAGCCGACCGAAAGCGAATCCAAGGAAGAACTGGACCGCTTCTGCGACGCCATGATCCGCATCCGCGAAGAAATCCGCGCGGTGGAAAACGGCACGCTGGACAAGGATGACAACCCGCTGAAAAACGCCCCGCACACCGCTGCGGAAATCGTCGGCGAGTGGACTCATCCGTACAGCCGCGAGCAAGCCGTTTACCCGGTAGCGTCGCTGATCGAAGCCAAGTACTGGCCGCCGGTCGGTCGCGTCGACAACGTGTTTGGCGATCGCAACCTGGTCTGCGCCTGCCCGTCGATCGAAAGCTACGCTTGATCTATAGGGGGCGAGTTACTCGCCCCCTTCAAGAACACCGCACTCCCCCTGTGGGAGCTGGCTTGCCTGCTCCCACAGGATCGCAGTTCCCCATCGGATCTGTGTCGATCCTCATAACAAGAAACCGGAGAACAACCATGTCGTTAAGCGTGTTCGACCTGTTCAAAATTGGTATCGGCCCCTCCAGCTCCCACACCGTCGGCCCGATGCGTGCCGCTGCGCGCTTCGCCGAAGGTCTGCGCCGTGAAGGGCTGCTATCGGCAACCACCTGCGTCAAAGTCGAGCTCTACGGCTCGCTCGGCGCCACCGGCAAAGGCCACGGCAGCGACAAGGCCGTATTGCTGGGCTTGGAAGGCGAACACCCGGACACCGTGGACACCGAAACCGTCACCGCCCGCCTGCAAGAGATTCGCAGCAGCGGTCGCTTGAACCTGCTCGGTGAACACAGCATCGCGTTCAACGAGAAAGAACACCTGGCAATGATTCGTAAACCGTTGGCCTATCACCCCAACGGCATGATCTTTCGCGCGTTCGACGCGGCCGGCCTGCAAGTGCGCAGCCGCGAGTATTACTCGGTCGGTGGCGGGTTCGTGGTCGATGAAGACGCGGCCGGTGCCGATCGCATCGTTGAAGACGCCACACCGCTGACCTTCCCGTTCAAAAGCGCCAAGGACCTGCTTGGTCACTGCAGCACTTACGGTTTATCGATCAGTCAGGTGATGCTGACCAACGAAAGCGCCTGGCGCCCGGAAGCGGAAACCCGCGCCGGGCTGCTGAAGATCTGGCAAGTGATGCAAGACTGCGTCGCCGCCGGTTGCCGCAACGAAGGCATCCTGCCCGGTGGGCTGAAGGTCAAACGGCGGGCGGCGGCATTGCATCGGCAACTGTGCAAAAACCCGGAATCGTCGCTGCGCGATCCACTGTCGGTGCTGGACTGGGTCAACCTGTACGCCCTGGCGGTCAACGAAGAAAACGCCAACGGCGGACGCGTGGTCACTGCGCCCACCAATGGTGCAGCCGGCATTATCCCGGCGGTGCTGCATTACTACATGCGCTTCATCCCCGGTGCCAACGAAGACGGCGTGGTGCGTTTTCTACTGACAGCTGCTGCGATTGGCATTCTGTACAAGGAAAACGCCTCGATCTCTGGCGCCGAAGTCGGCTGTCAGGGTGAAGTCGGCGTTGCATGTTCCATGGCGGCCGGCGCCTTGTGCGAAGTGCTGGGCGGTACGGTGCAGCAGGTGGAAAACGCGGCCGAAATCGGCATGGAACACAACCTCGGCCTGACCTGCGACCCGATTGGCGGACTGGTGCAAGTGCCTTGCATCGAGCGCAACGCCATGGGTTCGGTCAAGGCCATCAATGCGGTGCGCATGGCCCTGCGTGGCGACGGTCAGCACTTCGTCTCCCTCGACAAGGTCATCCGCACCATGCGCCAGACCGGCGCCGACATGAAAAGCAAATACAAGGAAACCGCCCGTGGCGGTTTGGCGGTCAACATTATCGAGTGCTGATGCGCGCATCTGCACTATTTTCAGGAGCTGTATATGTCCACCGAACAACTGTTGAAGACCCCGTTGCACGCACTGCACCTCGAACTCGGCGCCCGCATGGTGCCGTTCGCCGGTTATGACATGCCGGTGCAATACCCGTTGGGCGTGATGAAAGAACACCAGCACACCCGTGATCAGGCCGGGCTGTTCGATGTGTCGCACATGGGCCAGATCCGCCTGACCGGCGCCAACGCCGCCAAAGCCTTGGAAACCCTGGTACCGGTGGACATCATCGACCTGCCGGTGGGCATGCAGCGTTACGCGATGTTCACCAACGAGGCCGGTGGCATCCTCGACGACCTGATGGTCGCCAACCTCGGTAATGACGAACTGTTCCTGGTGGTCAACGCCGCCTGCAAGGACCAGGACTTGGCGCACCTGCGCAAGCACATCGGCGACCAGTGCACCATTGAACCGCTGTTCGAAGAGCGTGCCCTGCTCGCTCTGCAAGGCCCGGCTGCCGTCACCGTGCTCGCACGCCTGGCACCGGAAGTTGCGAAGATGACCTTCATGCAGTTCACCCGCGTGAAACTGTTGGGCGTGGACTGCTTTGTCAGCCGTTCGGGCTACACCGGTGAAGACGGTTACGAAATCTCCGTACCGGCGGCCAACGCCGAAGCGCTGGCTCGTGCCCTGCTGGCCGAACCGGAAGTGGAGGCCATCGGCCTCGGCGCCCGCGATTCCCTGCGCCTGGAAGCCGGCCTGTGCCTCTACGGCCACGACATGAACACCGAAACCACGCCGATCGAAGCAAGCCTGTTGTGGGCCATCTCCAAGGTTCGTCGTGCCGATGGTGCACGGGCCGGCGGCTTCCCTGGCGCCGAAACCGTGTTCGCCCAACAGCAAACCGGTGTCAGTCGCAAACGCGTTGGCCTGCTGCCGCAGGAACGTACACCGGTGCGTGAAGGTGCAGAGATCGTCAACGAAGCTGGCGAAATCATCGGCAGCGTCTGCAGCGGCGGCTTCGGTCCGACCTTGGGCGGTCCTTTGGCCATGGGTTACCTCGACAGCGCTTATACCGTTTTGGAAACGCCAGTTTGGGCCATTGTGCGTGGGAAAAAGGTGCCTTTGCTTGTAAGCAAAATGCCATTTGTTCCACAACGCTACTATCGTGGCTGATTGACTGTTTCTATAAGTAACGCGGTTGCGTTAACAGTGCACTAATCTGTAACGCAACCGCCATAAAATAGTGCATACGTTTCGTTTATGAACGTTACTTATAACAATCGAAAAGCAATGAACAACTCGATCGAATAAGCCCGCACTAGTGATCACTCTAATTGCCATCAACCTGAGGAAATCCGGGCCTTCGCAGGGCTTGTTTTTTCTCCCGTAGTTGGCGTAGAGTTTGTTCACTGTGTTTGCATGGGTCGCTTGGAAATCGTGACCTGGGCAGTAGCCTACAAGTTAGCTACATCCCGCTCGACGTCTTCTTACTCTCCTGCAACCAGCCCCAGTACTCTTTCACGAGAAGGAGACTGTCATTCATTTTTGCGTCAAAGGAAATAAGAAATGTCCCAACGTCAGAGCGGTACCGTCAAGTGGTTTAACGACGAGAAAGGTTTTGGTTTTATCACTCCAGAAAGCGGTCCGGATCTGTTCGTGCATTTCCGCGCTATTCAGGGCAACGGCTTCAAGAGCCTGAAAGAAGGCCAGAAAGTGACGTTCGTTGCTGTGCAAGGCCAGAAAGGCATGCAGGCTGACGAAGTACAAGCAGAAGGCTAATCTTCTGTTACGAAAAAGCCCCTGATGGTGACATCAGGGGCTTTTTTGTGCGCGCAAATCCGTAAAATGGCTTCTTTTTCCGTTCAGAGGCAGCCATGTCGAAACACCTGCTCAAACCCCAAGGCGACTTCCCCGCCGTCGGCCTGGGTCGTCGCCTGGCAGCGATGTTCTACGACTTCCTGCTGTGCACTGCCCTGCTGATCGTCACCAGCGGCATTTACAAGATGATCCAGATGGCGATCATCGGCGAAGACCGAATGCGCACCCTGACCGAAGCCGGCGCGCTGGACGGTGACCCTCTGCTGTCGACGGTGCTGCTGTTTGTGCTGTTCGGCTTCTTCGCCAAGTTCTGGACCTGGTCGGGCCAGACCCTGGGCATGCAGGTGTGGTGCATCCGCGTACAAAACGCCGACGGCTCATCCATCAGCCTGTGGCAGGCGCTGCTGCGCTTTGTGGTGTCGATCGCGTCCTGGTTATGCCTCGGGCTGGGCTTCTTCTGGTCGCTGTTCGACAAACAGAAGCGCAGCTGGCATGACATCTACTCCAACACCCAGTTGGTGCGGATTCCGAAGAAGACCAAATAATCCTCAGATGCAAAAACGCCCCGATCAAACCGGGGCGCTTTTTTGGCTCACTGCCAACGAATCAGGCGTTACCCGCCAGCTTCATCCGCGCCGCCTGCGTGAAATCGAGCATCCGCTTCAACGGCCGAATCGCCTGCGGAATCAACGCCGGGTCGACGAAGATCTCGTTGGTCCCCTCCTTCAAGCTCTTCAGCGTGCGTTCAAGGGTGTTCATCGCCATCCACGGGCAATGCGCACAACTGCGGCAAGCCGCGCCATTACCAGCCGTTGGCGCTTCGATAAAGACCTTGTCCGGGCACAACTGCTGCATCTTGTAGAAGATGCCGCGGTCGGTGGCAACGATCAGGGTCTTGTTCGGCAGGCTTTGCGCAGCAGCGATCAGCTGACTGGTGGAACCCACCGCATCGGCCAATTCGATCACGGCGGTCGGCGACTCCGGATGCACCAGAATGGCCGCGTCCGGGTACAGCGCTTTCATGTCTTCGAGCTGCTTGGCCTTGAACTCTTCGTGAACGATGCAGGCACCGTCCCACAGCAGCATGTCGGCGCCGGTCTGGCGCTGGATGTAAGTGCCCAGGTGCTTGTCCGGGCCCCAGATAATGGTTTCGCCGTTATCCATCAGGCTTTCGACGATTTCCAGCGCGCAACTGGAAGTCACCACCCAATCCGCCCGGGCTTTGACTGCCGCCGAGGTGTTGGCATACACCACCACCGTGCGTTCCGGGTGCTGATCGCAGAACGCCGAGAACTCGTCCACCGGGCAACCCAGGTCCAGCGAGCAGGTCGCTTCCAGGGTCGGCATCAGCACACGTTTTTCAGGGTTGAGGATCTTGGCGGTTTCACCCATGAATTTCACACCGGCGACCACTACGGTCTTGGCCGGGTGAGCATTGCCGAAGCGGGCCATCTCCAGAGAGTCGGAGACGCAGCCACCGGTTTCTTCGGCCAGGGCCTGAATGACCGGATCGCAATAGAAGTGGGCAACCAGCACCGCGTCCTGAGCTTTGAGCTCGGCTGCGATGGCTGTGCGGTAATAAGCCTCTTCCTCGGCCGTCAGCGGCTTGGGCTGCTTGGCGTCGAGGTGGGCTTGAACCAGAAGGCGTTCGGAAATCTGCGTCATGTTCGCAAGACCTGCAGGCGCTTTCGCGCGAAAGTCGAGTATACACCCGGCTCCGGACCCTTCGGGGTACCGCCGGGAGAGTGAGTATTCATCAGGCACGGACAGCGTTGAAGCTGCGCAAGGCTACAGAATATCCGGTGGATGCAAAAGATGATTCTGACCTGCGTCACTCGGTGCGATCCCGAACCAGGACAACCTCAAATCGCGGGCAAAAAAAAACCCGGAAATCCTCACTTACGTGGGCCTTCCAGATTTTTTAAAATGGTGGGTCGTGTGGGATTCGAACCTACGACCAATTGGTTAAAAGCCAACTGCTCTACCAACTGAGCTAACGACCCGCTGTGTGGTGGCGCGTATAATACTGATTTTTAAGGACTATTCAACACCTAATTTGAAATAAATCAAAAATAAGGTGTCGGGTCGCTGATTCCGGCCGCCGCAAAGCCTTCTGCACGCAGACGGCAGCTGTCGCATTTACCGCAAGCACGGCCGTTATCGTCCGCTTGATAGCAGGAAACGGTCAGCCCGTAATCGACGCCAAGCTTCACGCCCGCCTGAACGATCTGCGCCTTGCTCAGGTTCTGCAGGGGCGCCTGGATACGGAAGCCATTCCCTTCTACACCGGCTTTGGTCGCCAAATTAGCCATGCGCTCGAAGGCTTCGATGAACTCGGGACGGCAATCCGGGTAACCGGAGTAATCCACCGCGTTGACACCGATAAAGATGTCACGCGCACCCAGCACTTCGGCCCATCCCAACGCCAGGGACAGAAACACCGTGTTGCGCGCCGGCACATAAGTCACCGGAATGCCTTCGCTCGGCGCCTCCGGTACGTCGATGGAACTGTCGGTCAGGGCCGAGCCGCCGATACCGTTCAGGTTCAGGCCGATCACCTTGTGCTCGACCACACCCAAGTCGCGGGCAACACGCTCGGCGGCCTGCAGTTCGGCACGGTGGCGCTGACCGTAATCGAAGCTCATGGTGTAGCAGCTATAGCCTTCGGCACGGGCCATGGCCACGACCGTCGCCGAGTCCAGGCCACCGGACAGCAGGATGACCGCACGTTTTTCAGCAGTGTTCAGTTGTTCAGTCATTTCAGCGCCCCGGCTCGTCATTCCAAAGATATTTATGCAGCTGCAATTGCAGACGCACAGGCAGATTGTCCGCCACCACCCAGTCCGCCAGATCACGTGCATTCAGGTCATGGTGGCTCGGCGAGAACAGGACTTCGCCGGCACGCTCGTTCAAACCGTATTGAATCAGCTTGGACACGGCCCAGTCATAGTCTTCCCGCGAGCAGATGACAAACTTCACCTGATCGTTGGGCGTGAGCAGTTCGATGTTCTCGTAGCGGTTGCGGTGGGCTTCTTTCGAACCCGGGGTTTTCAGGTCGACGACGCGACTGACCCGTGGATCGACCGCCGAGATGTCCAGCGCGCCACTGGTTTCCAGCGACACTTCGTAACCGGCGTCACACAACTGCTTGAGCAAGGGAATGGCATTGGGTTGCGCCAGGGGCTCACCGCCCGTGACACAGACGTAACGCGGGCGAAAACCGGCCACTTGCTCGAGGATGTCGTCGAGCGTGCGGAGGGTGCCGCCAGTGAACGCGTAGGCGCTGTCGCAGTATTGGCAACGCAATGGGCAACCGGTCAGGCGCACAAAAACAGTGGGCAGCCCGGCAGTCCGCGTTTCACCCTGCAACGAGTAGAAAACTTCGGTGATTCTCAATGTGTCTTGCATAGTCGCCACGGGCGTAACAGCTAAACAGGCTGTCCGCCTCCGTCAGGCACTTCAAGGAACCCCGCCAACGCGCAGATCCCAAAAAGCGTGTTTCATAAAAAGGGCATGAATTCTAACGAAAAAACCCGCGACAAGCGCGGGTTTCTTCAGAACGGGCCAAACAGGCTTACATGCGCTGCAAGTCCCGTTGCGCCAGCTGAGCGGCGGAAGTGCCCGGATATTGGGACACGACCTGTTGCAGAATGCCTTTGACCCGGTCGGTATGACCGAGACGACGCTCTACATCAGCGAGCTTGTACAGCGAATCAGGCACTTTGGGGTGCTTGGGGTACAACTGCGAAACCTTGGCAAATGCCTGACCCGCACCTTGCAGATCGCCTTTGGCCAGGTTCACTTCACCCAACCAGTACTGGGCATTGCCCGCGTATTGGCTGTTCGGGTATTTGCGCAGGAATGCGGCGAAAGCCTGGCTGGCCTTGTCGAAATCCTTGGCTTTGATCAGGTCGAAGGCTGCATCGTAATACAGTTTTTCCTTCGCCGGGTCAGCCGGTTCGCCACCCGCGGCCGGGGCTTGAGCGGCAGCCGCTCCCGCACCTGCGCCGGCTGCTGCACCGGGGGCATTCAAATTGCCACCGGTGGAAGAATTATCAGGAGTCGCGGCTGGTGCAACGCCGGTTCCTATGCGCCGATCAAGATCCTGATATCGCTCCAGGTTCTCTTGCTTCATGCGCGCTACATCATTTTGCAGAACTTCGATGATGCCTTGTTGGCGCGAGATCTGCTCCTGCATCGATTGCAGTTGGTTGAACAGCTCGCCCTGTGCCGAGACAGGGGCCGAAACCCCTCCCCCGGCATAGGCGCCGTTCGTACCGTAACCTGCAGGCGGATAACTGCTCCCGCTATTGTTATAGCCGGAGTTGTCCTCGACCACAGGAACCGCAGCCCACACCGCAAGCGGTGCGAGACTGAGAGCCAAAACAGTTACAGCACGACGGCACGTTCGCATGACGAATTACTTACGCAGTTCGACGCGACGGTTTTGAGCCCAGGACTGCTCGTCGTTGCCGGTAGCAACTGGACGCTCTTCGCCGTAGGAAACCAGTTCCAGCTGAGCTGGGGAAACACCTTGCAGTACCAGGTAGCGCTGAACGGCTTTCGCACGACGCTCGCCCAGTGCCATGTTGTACTCACGAGTACCACGTTCGTCGGTGTTGCCTTCCAGAACAACGCGAGCGCCGTTTGCTTTCAGGTCTTTGGCGTGAACGTCCAGAGCGCGCATGGCTTCTGGCTTCAGGTCCGAGCTGTCGTATTCGAAGTAGAAGGTGGTGATTGCGCGCAGAGCAGCTTCTTCGCTCAGGGAGCCGTCAACTGCACCAGTGTTAGCGCCGTAACCAGCGTTTGGATCTACAGCGCCTTCACCGGCGTTGTCGCCGCCTTTGGACGAGCAACCTACAGCTACAGCCATGGCCAGAGCCAGCGCAGCAAATTTACCAAACTTCAGCATTTCCATCGTGAAACTCCTAATGAACCCCAGTGTGTTAAGTAAAACGTATAGCGCCGCGTCAGTTCAGGTAAGGGGACCAGGACGGTTCTCTGACTTCGCCTTGTGCGGTAGGAAGCGGGAGCCTCACGCGTCCATTAATAGACACGAGCATCAAGACTCCCCGGCCCTGCTGGCGGGTGGCGTAGATTACCATGGTGCCGTTGGGCGCAACAGTAGGAGACTCGTCCAGAGTGCTATCAGTGAGGATCTTTACACTACCGCGCTGCAAATCCTGGGCCGCCACCTTGAAGTTGGTGAAACCGTCCTGGCGGTGAATCATCACCAGGGTCTTTTCATCGGCCGACAGTTTAGGGTTGGCGTTGTAGTTACCAATGAAGGTTACACGCTCCGCACCACCACCGCCTGCGCTGGTTTTATAGATCTGAGGCTTGCCGCCACGGTCGGAGGTGAAGTAGATGGTCGAACCATCCTTACCCCAGAACGGTTCGGTGTTGATGCCAGGACCATTGGTGACACGGGTGATCTGACGCGACCCCAGGTTCATCACGTAGATGTCCGGGTTACCGTCTTTCGACAATACGAATGCCAGGCGATTGCCATCCGGCGACCAGGCTGGCGCGCCATTCAGGCCTTCGAAGTTGGTGATCTGCTCACGGCGACCAGTGTCGATGTTCTGCATGAAAATGCGCGGACGCTTCTGCTCGAACGACACGTAGGCAATGCGCTTGCCATCCGGTGCGAAACGCGGCGACAGGATTGGCTCGCGCGATTGCAGCAGCGTCACGGCACGGGCACCGTCGTAGTCCGAACGTTGCAGTGTGTAGCGAGTGTTCTTCTCGGAGAAACGCTCGGCCGTCACGTACAGCAGACGCGTCGAGAACGCGCCTTTGATACCGGTGAGTTTTTCGAACGACTGGTCGGAGATGTAGTGCGCCATGTCGCGCAGTTGATCGACGCCGCCCGACACGCTGCCGGTCAGCACTTGCTGCTCGGTGGCGACGTTGAACAGTGCGTACTGCACCTGCAGGCGACCGCCCGCCGGAACAATGCTGCCGACCATGACGTACTGGGCACCCACCGCCTTGAAGTCACGGTAGATGATTTCGCTGGCCTGGCTTGGCTGGCTGATCATGTTCTGCTTTGGAATCGGCGCGTAGTAACCCGAATTGCGCAGGTCGTTACCGATAATCTCAGCCATGTCGTCCGGCAGCACGCTACCGCCCTGGAAGCCGAAAGGCACAACGGCAATTGGAGTTGCCTGGGAGCTGCCACTGCTGACCAGGATATTTTTTTCATCTGCCGTGGCCAGTCCTGCAAAGCAGAACATGACTACAAGCAGTCCTCGAAGAAGGTTTCTCACAAGGCTAGATCCTCAGGTGTGAATGTCATCTTGAATGAACGATAGGGTGCGAAATCAGCTGGCTTCAGACCCTGCATTTCGGTCAATCGACCAATATTTTTTACAGCCGCGACTGCAGAACTGTCGAACGGCGCGTCACCGCTGGAATGAGCAACCGAAACACCGGAGATCGTTCCGTCAGGGAGCATGTTGATTTGCAGAATCACCTTCATGCCCTTGCGGGCCGACGGTGGCTGCGCCCAACCTTCAGATGCTCGCGAACGAATCAGATCATCAAAGTTGCCCGCGGTTTCATCGCCTTGCTCATCCGCCAAAGCCTGCTGACGCTCGGTCTTATCGGACAGCAAGTCAGCCAGAGCCTGAGCCTTCTTGTCCTCTACCGACTTGCGAGCCGCATCCTGCGCTTTCTTCTTCGCAGCATCGGCAGTCGCTTTCTTCTTCGCGTCTTCGGCGATTTTCTTCTTCGCCTCTTCCGCTTCAGCTTTCTTCTTGGCGTCTTCCGCAGCTTTCTTCTTCGCGTCTTCGACGATCTTTTTCTTCGCTTCTTCAGCGGCCGCTTTCTTGGCCTCTTCTTCAGCAGCTTTTTTGGCTTCTTCTTCGGCTTTCTTCTTGGCTATATCAGCCAATTGTTTCTCTTCGGCCTTTTTGGCTTCGGCGGTCTTCTTCGCTTCGTCGGCCTTCTTGGCTTCATCAGCCTTTTTCGCCTCTTCCGCTTTCTTCGACTCGTCGGCCTTCTTGGCTTCCTCGGCCTTTTGAGCCGCTTCTTCTTTCTTTTGTTCCGCAGCCTTCACCGCTTCCTGCTCGACCTTCTTCTGTTCCATCTGCTCGACTTCGGTCTGACGCGCAGCAGATTTCTGCGCCTCACCCGCGATCTTCTGATTGGTCTGGGTGGTCGCCCGACTTTTCGATTTCAGCTGGTACAGGGTTGCCTGGACAATCGGCTTGGCCGGCGGCAGCTCCGGTGTGAAGGCGAAACTGACGAACAGCATGCCGAACACCAGCACGTGCAAGACAATCGCCCAGACACTAGGCCAGAAGTAGCTTTCCGAGGCGGACGGCTCTCGCAGTTGCTGCATCAGGGCGCCTCGGTAATCAAGCCAACATTACCGACCCCGGCCTTCTGCAACCCGCCCATGGCCCCCATGACGGCGCCATAATCGACGGTTTTGTCGCCACGAATGAACACCTGCGTGCGCTTGCCGTTACCGTTGCCAACGCGAATGATCTTGGTCACGGCGTCGGTCATTTGCGGCAAGGTCATGGCCTTGTCCTGCTGCTTTTCGGTGTCGACTTCGCTGCCAAGGTTCCAGTAGTAGGTCTTGTCAGCCTTGATCGAAATGGTCAGGACCTGAGTGTTGTTGTCCTGCGGCAAGGCTTCGCTGGAAACCTTGGGCAGATCAACTTTCACGCCCTGATTGAGCATCGGCGCGGTCACCATGAAGATGACCAGCAGTACCAGCATCACGTCGATGTAAGGCACCACGTTCATCTCGGCAACCGGCTTGCGCTTTTTGCGAGCTCGAGCGATTAAAGCCATTGGAAATTACCTGCTTATTCTTCGCTGGTGTGCACTTTACGGTGCAGGATCGCCTGGAATTCGTCGGCGAAGGTGTAATAGCGGCCCAGCAGGGTTTCGCTGCGGGCAGCAAAACGGTTGTAGGCGATAACGGCCGGGATGGCGGCGAACAGACCGATCGCAGTAGCAACCAGTGCTTCGGCGATACCTGGAGCCACAGTGGCCAGGGTCGCTTGCTGGGCGGTCGCCAGACCACGGAAGGAGTTCATGATGCCCCAGACTGTACCGAACAGACCGATGTACGGGCTGACGGAACCGACGGTGGCGAGGAACGGCAGGCTCTGCTCGAGCTTCTCTTCCTCACGGGAGATGGCTACGCGCATGGCACGCGCCACGCCTTCCATGACCGCTTCCGGATCAACGCCCGACTGCTGGCGCAGACGGGAGAATTCCTTGAAGCCGGCACGGAAGATCTGCTCGACGCCGGAATCCGGATCAGGGTTGCTGCCAGCCTGACGGTAGAGTTTGGACAGGTCGATACCGGACCAGAAGCGCTCTTCAAAGCTCTCCAGGGCACGTCGACCGGCGCGCAGCAAGTTGCTGCGCTGAAAGATCATGATCCACGAGGTCACCGATGCGGCTACCAGGATCAGCATTACCAGTTGCACCACGACACTGGCATTGCTGACCAGGCTCCACATGGAGGAATGGTCGACGACGTTAGCTTCCACGCTTTATCTCCTGCTTTGAGTGTGTACCCGCGCCGCTCACGTCGGCAAAGGCCGCACGTAGAGCTTCGGGAATGGCCCGGGGTTTCAAACTGTTAGTGCGCACACAGGCCACCAGAAACTGCCCTTCGCAGAGCAGCACGTTATCCGTAGCCCGCCTGACCTGCTGTTTGAAGCGCAGGCTGACCCGGTTCAATTCAATTACTTCGGCGCTTACCAGCAGCTCGTCGTCCAGTCGCGCCGGCGCGTGATAACGCGCTTCGCTGGAATGCACGACGAACAACAGGTCCTCCCCTGCCAGCGCCGACTGGGCAAAGCCCAGCTCTCGGAGCCGCTCGGTTCGAGCCCGTTCCATAAACTTGAGGTAATTGACGTAATACACGATGCCGCCGGCATCGGTGTCCTCGTAATAAACGCGACAACGATGTGCGAACGGCTCAAGCCCGTTTTGCGCGCGCATACTCTAGTGCTTACTCCTCAGGTTGCCAATCCGGCCAGGCAACTGTTTTTCATTGATTCGCGGCTTTCTGGCGAAAGTACCGTCCTGGGACAGCACAAACCCTGAATAAATCAGCGCGCAAAGGTGATTAATCGTCCACGGCATCGAGGAACTCGTCTACCACGGGCATCTCGCCCAATCGTGACGGAATGTTTAAGCCGAAGTGCAAATACGCATGCCGGGTCACTACCCGCCCCCGCGGCGTGCGCATGATATAGCCCTGCTGGATCAGGTACGGCTCCAGCACGTCTTCAATGGTGTGGCGTTCTTCGCTGATCGCAGCGGCCAGACTGTCCACCCCCACCGGCCCACCGTCGAACTTCTCGATCATGGTCAACAGCAGGCGTCGGTCCTGATGGTCGAAGCCACGCTCATCGACATCCAGCAGGTTCAAGGCCAGGTCGGCGATTGGTTTGGTGATGTGACCCTTGGCACGAACCTCGGCAAAATCCCGGACCCGGCGCAGCAAGCGGTTGGCGATTCGCGGTGTGCCACGGGCACGCCGGGCGATTTCAAAGGCGCCTTCCGGGTCCAGCGGCAAACCGAGAATGTTCGCCGAACGGCTGACAATCGTTGCCAGGTCGGCGGTGCTGTAGAACTCCAGGCGCTGGACGATCCCGAAACGGTCGCGCAACGGGTTGGTCAGCATACCGGCACGGGTCGTTGCGCCAACCAGGGTAAACGGTGGCAGATCGAGCTTGATCGAGCGCGCGGCCGGCCCTTCGCCGATCATGATGTCGAGCTGGAAATCTTCCATGGCCGGGTACAGCACTTCTTCGACGATCGGCGACAACCGATGGATCTCGTCGATAAACAGCACGTCATGGGGCTCAAGGTTGGTCAGCAATGCAGCCAGATCACCAGGACGCTCGAGGACCGGCCCCGAGGTGCTTTTGATCGACACGCCCATTTCCTGGGCAATGATGTTGGCCAGGGTGGTTTTACCCAGACCCGGCGGGCCGAAAATCAGGGTGTGATCCAGCGATTCATTGCGCCCGCGCGCGGCCTGGATGAACAACTCCATTTGCTCGCGAACGGTCGGCTGGCCAATGTATTCGGCCAGGCTGACGGGACGAATCGCCCGGTCCTGGACTTCTTCACGCTCACGGGGGCCACCCGTGGCGGCGATCAGACGATCAGCTTCAATCACTTAGATCATTCCCTTCAGGGCACGACGAATCATGTCTTCACTGCTCAAACCTTTCTCCTTGATCGCGGAAATCGCCTTGCTGGCTTCCTGCGGCTTGTAGCCCAGGGAAATCAGCGCGCTGACCGCGTCATTTTCGGCGGCAGCGACTTGTTGCGCTGGCGCATCCGGCTGGTTCGGCACCAACGCAAACATGCTCGGTACGGTTTCCCAGGCTTTGAAGCGATCCTTGAGTTCCACCAGCAAACGCTCGGCAGTCTTCTTGCCAACGCCCGGCACCTTGGTCAGTGCCGAGGTGTCCTGGGACTGCACGCAACGGATCAACTCGTCGACTTCCAGGCTCGACATCAGGGCCAGCGCCAGTTTCGGCCCTACCCCATTGAGACGGATCAGTTCGCGAAAAAAGTCTCGCTCACGCTTGCCGAAGAAGCCATAGAGTAACTGCGCGTCTTCGCGTACGACCAAATGGGTGTGCAGGGTCAGCGGTTCACCGACCGACGGCAAGCGATAAAGCGTGGTCATGGGCACTTCCAGCTCATACCCCAGACCGTTTACATCCAGAATCAGGTGCGGCGGCTGTTTCTCAGCCAAAGTGCCGCGCAAGCGTCCAATCACGTTTCAGATCCTTGAGCGTTGGCCAGATCAGTGCTGGCGACTGACAGAACAAGGGTTTTGCACCGACTACACAGGCGCAAAACCCTCATCCCACAAAAAATGATTGCTGATGCTATCAGAGACGCAGGCGCCCGCCACGACTGCGTGCCGCGCCCAGGCCATGGGGCAACAGGCTGGAACGGGTGTGAGCGTGGCAAATCGCGATGGCCAGGGCATCCGAGGCATCGATTTGCGGCTTGCTGGTCAGTTTCAGCATGTGCATGACCATCATTTGCACTTGTTCTTTATTGGCGGCGCCGGTGCCGACCACGGCCTGCTTGACCTGGGTTGCGGTGTACTCGGCAATTTCCAGGCTCTCTTCGGCGCCGGCGACAATCGCCGCGCCACGGGCCTGCCCCAGTTTCAGCGCGGAGTCAGCATTGCGCGCCATGAACACCTTTTCGATGCCCATGGTGACCGGACCATAAGTCTGAATGATTTCACGCACACCGCGATAGACGATCTGCAGACGCTCATGCAACTCGCCGGCACCGGTGCGGATACAGCCCGATGCCACGTAAACACAACCACGGCCAGTATCGCGAACAATGCCGTAACCGGTGATACGCGAGCCGGGGTCGATACCAAGAATTAAAGTCATAACGCCTGCGAAGCTAGTGCGAATATCTGAGAGTAACCGTAGGAGCTGCCGAAGGCTCGGGCCGCGTTCGGACGATCTTTAAAATAAATAGCTGAAAATCAAAAGATCGCAGGCTTCGCCAGCGCCTGCAGGGCTGATAAAGGCTGCGATCTTTATAAAGGCATCAACCGAGCTGTGCGGCCACCGCCTCTGGAATGTCCGCGTTGGAATACACGTTCTGCACGTCATCCAGGTCTTCGAGCATGTCGATCAGCTTGAGAACCTTCTCGGCGCCTTCCAGATCCAGTTCGGCACTGGTGGTCGGCAACATGACGATTTCCGCATCGCTGCCCTTGAAGCCTGCGGCCTCCAAGGCGTTACGCACGGAATAGAAGCCGGCGAACGAGGTGAACACGTCGATGGAGCCGTCTTCGTTGGTCACTACGTCATCGGCGTCGGCTTCCATGGCTGCTTCCATCAGCGCGTCCTCATCAACCCCTGGCGCGAAGGAAATCTGCCCTTTGCGTTCGAACAGATAAGCCACCGAACCGTCGGTACCGAGGTTGCCGCCGCACTTGCTGAACGCATGGCGAACAGCGGCTGCGGTACGGTTGCGATTATCGGTCATGCATTCGACCATCACCGCCACGCCGCCCGGGCCATAGCCTTCGTAGGTCAGCTCGACCATGTCATCGGTGTCGGCAGCGCCGGCACCACGGGCCACCGCGCGGTCGATGATGTCACGGCTCATGTTTGCGCCCAGCGCTTTATCCAGCGCCAGACGCAGACGCGGGTTGGAGCCCGGATCAGCGCCGCCCTGACGGGCAGCGACCGTCAGTTCACGAATCCACTTGGTGAAAATCTTGCCCTTCTTGGCATCCTGACGTTCTTTGCGGTGCTTGATGTTCGCCCACTTGGAATGACCCGCCATAACTCGCTCCGAATTTCTCTTTGAAACATCGCCCGCCACACAGGGAGTGTCGGCCAGCAACAAAAAATCTCGACCTAAAGAAAAGGCGCATCCCACAGGATGCGCCTTTGCGGTCAGCCTTACTCTGCCTTTGGCGCTTCGCGCAGACGAATGTGCAGCTCACGCAACGCCTTGGCATCTACCACGCCCGGAGCCTGCGTCATCACGTCCGCAGCACTCTGGGTTTTCGGGAAGGCGATCACTTCACGGATCGACTGGGCACCGGTCATCAGCATCACCAGACGGTCCAGACCGAAGGCCAGACCACCGTGCGGCGGCGCGCCATATTTCAGGGCGTCGAGCAGGAAGCCGAATTTCTCTTCCTGTTCCGCTTCGTTGATACCCAACAGACGGAACACCGACTGTTGCATTTCCTTGCGGTGGATACGGATCGAACCGCCACCCAGCTCGGTGCCGTTCAGAACCATGTCGTAGGCACGGGACAAAGCGCCAGCCGGGTTGGCTTCCAGCTCTTCAGGAGTGCACTTCGGCGCGGTGAACGGGTGGTGCAAGGCGCTGAAGCTGCCGTCGTCGTTCTCTTCGAACATCGGGAAGTCGACGACCCACATTGGCGCCCACTTGCAGGTCAGCAGCTCGAGGTCATGACCCAGCTTGATCCGCAGCGCGCCCAGGGCTTCGCTGACGATCTTGGCTTTGTCGGCGCCAAAGAACACGATGTCACCATCGACCGCACCCACGCGATCGAGGATCACGTTCAGGTTGGCTTCCGGGATGTTTTTCACGATCGGCGACTGCAGACCTTCAACACCGGCAGCACGCTCGTTGACCTTGATGTACGCCAGACCCTTGGCACCGTAGATGCCGACGAACTTGGTGTAATCGTCGATCTGCTTGCGCGGCATGCTCGCCCCGCCTGGAACGCGCAAGGCGGCGATACGGCATTTCGGGTCATTGGCCGGGCCACTGAACACCTTGAAATCGACTTCCTTGAGCTGATCGGCAACATCCACCAGTTCCAGCGGGTTACGCAGGTCTGGCTTGTCGGAACCGTAGCGGCGCATGGCCTCTTCGAAGGTCATGTGCGGGAATTCGCCGAATTCCAGACCCAGCACTTCCTTGAACAGGTTGCGGATCATGCCTTCGGTCAGGCCCATGATGTCTTTTTCATCGAGGAAGCTGGTCTCGATGTCGATCTGAGTGAATTCCGGCTGACGGTCGGCACGCAGGTCTTCGTCGCGGAAGCACTTGGCGATCTGGTAGTAACGGTCGAAGCCGGCCACCATCAACAGCTGCTTGAACAGCTGAGGCGATTGCGGCAAGGCGAAGAACGAACCGGCGTGAGTACGGCTCGGCACCAGATAGTCACGCGCGCCTTCCGGCGTTGCACGGGTCAGGATCGGCGTCTCGACGTCGAGGAAACCGTTCTCGTCCAGATAGCGGCGGATGCTGGTAGTCATGCGCGAACGCAGACGCAGCTTCTCGGCCATTTCAGGGCGACGCAGATCAAGGAAGCGATAACGCAGGCGGGTTTCTTCGCCAACGTCAGAGAACTCGTTCAGCGGGAACGGCGGGGTTTCCGATTCGTTCAGCACTTCCAGCTCGTAGCCCAGGACCTCGATCATGCCCGACGCCATGTTGGCGTTGGTTGCACCGGCCGGACGCAGGCGAACCTTGCCGGTGATCTTCACGACGTACTCGCTGCGCACGCGATCGGCGGCGGCGAAGCTCTCGGCACGGTCCGGATCGAACACCACCTGGGCCAGACCGTCACGATCACGGATATCGAGGAAAATCACCCCGCCATGGTCACGGCGACGGTGAACCCATCCGCAAAGGGTAATTTCCTGGCCTTCCAGGCTTTCGTTCAGTTGGCCGCAATAATGGCTGCGCATCATGGTAGTGGTTTCACTTCTCGTAATTCGAAATTCGGGTGGAGGTCTTGCCGCACCACCGCACTTGAATAAGGTGCCAGATGATGCAAGAGCTCGCGCGTGTCGTTCAACCCGGGCGCTAGACCCTAGTCAGCTTTGTCGCCACCGGCCAGATTTTTCTTGGAACCGGTCTTGAAGTCGGTTTCGTACCAGCCGGTGCCACTGAGGCGGAAACCGGGCATGGACAGCATCTTTTTAAGCTCTGGCGCCTGGCAGGCAGGGCAGTCGACCAGCGGTGCTGCGCTGATCTTTTGAATGGCTTCCAACTGATGACCACAGGAAGCACATTGGTAATCGTACATCGGCATGGGGGTTGTCTCGGCGATCAGATTGCTACCGCGCATGCAGGGCTTTGCGGCAAAGAGCGGGATTATATCCATTAAATGCTGCCTGTGCAGCCGTAAGACTGCACAGACCGACACTCGACTCATTCAGCTGCTCTCGCTAAGCCATGACGGGGCAACTGCCCTCCTTCAGGCTGTGCACGACACAGACAACCCGCACCAGCCCGGTGAAGTTTTTCACCCCGCCATGGCGCAAGTGCACCTCACGATCCACATGGGACAACAGCGCGCTGACCGAGCAGCAATTAACCTTGGCCATGTCGCCCAAAATATCCCAATAGACCTGCTCAAGCCGCAAACAGGTCGCAAAACCATTCAAACGCACTGACCGGGATAAGGGCTGGACCAGCCCCATATCGAATTCGCTGACAAGTGAATCAATCCTTATATCCTTGAGTGGACCGATCCTCCCCTCGCCTTGTCTGTCTTCATGAACCATACCGTTGACACTCCTTTGTCATCCTTGCTGCTTGTAAAGGCCATATTCCGTTTCCTTATAAAAGCGCAGGCGCTACGGTATATCCAGATGACTTTATGACCATCAACGTAGGATAAGCCAACAACGGAGGCGCGATCATGGAGCTCGTCCTAGGCCGGACGATTTCCTACGAAAACTGACGCAACATCACTCAACGAAAAGGCGAAAGATCCGAGAAACACAGCGCACGAATCACACTCGGCAGCGTCATCCGCGCACCATGCCAATGGAAACGCCGCCGGACCGCCTGATTTGAGTAGCCGCAGGCTTTGCTGTTAAATAGGCAGTGTGTCGCTACCACCTATTTTCCGGGGGCTGCGCATAGGCTGATATCAGGTACGTGCCCAACGCCTCTTATTGTTCTGAAGCGAACCGTGCTCTATCAGCTCTTCCTTGTGATCCGTCTTAACGTGAGTTAATCAAAATGTTGAAAATCGTCCACCTGCTAATGGGCGCAGCAGCCCTGCTGCTGTCCTTCATCCCTAGCCTGCGATCCGAAGCGGCACCTTACCTGCAACAACCCGATGCGCTGTACCTGGCCTTTTTCGGCCTGCTCAACCTCACCCTCGCGCCTGTTATCCCTTACTGGAACAAAGGCCCGCGTCATCAATTGCAAAACCTGGTCAGCGCCTTGCTGGTTCTGGCTGTCGTGCTGCAAACCCTGACGCTGATCGCCCCGATGCCTGTCATCGCCGGTCAACCTGCCGTTCTGTTCAGCCTGGTCGCTGCCCTGATCGCCGTATTCCTGCACTTGGCCATCAGTTTCTACAAATCTTCACCGACCGCCGCCGCGCCAAGCTATGACATGAGCAACCGCGATACTGGCACCGTCAAATGGTTCAACACCTCCAAAGGCTTCGGCTTTATTTCCCGTGACTCCGGCGATGATATTTTCGTGCATTTCCGGGCGATTCGCGGTGAAGGCCACCGCGTTCTGGTGGAAGGCCAGCGCGTGGAGTTCTCTGTCATGAATCGTGACAAAGGCCTGCAAGCCGAAGATGTGATCGCCGCACTGCCGCGCCGCTGATTCAAGGCTAAAAAAACCGCGAACAGCTTGGCTGTTCGCGGTTTTTTATTGCCTGTTTCCTAGTAATGGGGCGGTGGCGCCTCTTCTTCTTCAAGCGTCGCAAACTGGCCGGCCATTTCCTCCTGCCGCTTGAGCAACGCCGACATTTGCAATTGCAGACGCTCGACCACCCGCTGCTGCGCCACCAGCACATCATTCAATGCCTGGATGGTGTCATCCTGAAACGCCAGCCGGCTTTCCAGATCGGTAACGCGGTCGTCCAGGCTCATGATTCAGCCCTCCAGAAACTTGAAATCGTCGGTCAATACCAGACGCAGTCGCTCGCGAATCGTCGCGATCTGCTCTGAACTGTATGGCTTGGCCTCCTGTTTGCCCCAGATCGGAGCTGGCCAGGCGGCGTCCTCACGCTTGCGCACAATCACATGCATGTGCAACTGATTGACGACGTTACCCAAGGCCGCGACGTTCAACTTGTCCGCGTCGAAAGAGTCCTTGAGGATTTCCGCCAGCTCAGTCGTTTCCCGCCACAGCTGCTGTTGATCTGCGCCATCCAGCTGAAATATTTCACTGATATCCTCGCGGCGTGGCACGAGGATGAACCAGGGGTAATTCGAATCGTTGGACAGCAGTAACCGGCAGAGCGGGAAATCGCCGATTGGCAACGTGTCTTGTTGAAGTCGTGGATCTAAAGCGAACACAGCGCACACTCCCCTCTGGTCATCTTTTTTCAGCTTAGCGCCCCCACCGAAAGACGGCGCACCAAGCGACAGGACGGCAGCATACCTGCGAACGCCACACGCTTCACGACGAACTGCCGCCAGCACCGTCCTGCGGGCGCGTCGTGATGCGCCATTTTGATTCGGGACGCACCATGACGGAACCGGCCATCACGGAAAAAACGCCGAAACAGCCCATAAACAACGCACCGTTCGAACCCACGGCAAAGCCACCATGTGTGAATTCAGTACAGGAAATAAAATTTTTTGCACCAAAACCGCACAACGCGTCTACGCTCAGTGCGTCAGCATCCGCCAATTACTCACTGGCGGGGTGAACCGGTAACGCTTTTGGTTGTCACCCCCGCAGCTTCGATGTGGTAACCACGATGCAAAGCATGGCGTCAAGCCCACATAAAATGAGCTTGAACCCCCCGGTTTTATGAGGTTTTTACGGCAACAGGCAGGTTTTCGGAAAAAAACAGCAACAGAATTCCGATTTGTGCACGCTTGTTGCATCAACACTCGTATCGTCTATAAGCGCTCCACTGGAAGTGGAAGCCTGAAGACCAATAAAAACAGTGGCAGGGTTGCCCGATGGAGATTCAAGTGCAGGACAAGGGACTCTTTTTTACCGATGCTCAAGCCCTGGAAAACAGCGCTGAAGTTGTCAGTCCGATTGTGTCGGGATTGTGAATTTGCGACATTGATCAAGCCATTTGCGACAGGGTCGTAAAGAAGCTGAAAGGTTAGATGCGCAAGTATCGCCAATAGGGTCGGCGTGATATAAGTTTGCGCCGACACAAAAAGAAAGAGCCGCCCAGATAATAAAACAGGTGGGACGGCAGTACTCTTCTAAAAACCAAAGGAGCAAATCACGATGCGCGTGATGAAGTGGAGCATGATCGCACTGGCAGTTGCTGCAGCAGCCAGTACTCAATTGGCTACGGCCGCACCTTTCGTAAGTGACCAGGCTGAAGCCAAAGGTTTTGTTGAAGACGCCAAGCTAAACTTGCTGCTTCGCAACTATTACTTCAACCGTGACCGGAAAGACGGCGCAAACGACCAGAAAGACTGGACACAGGGTTTCTGGGGCAACTTCAGCTCCGGTTACACCCAAGGTACCGTAGGCGTCGGTGTTGATGCGTTCGGTTATCTGGCAATCAAACTGGACGGCGGCGACGGCACAGGCGGCACGGGCAACATGAGCCGCGACGCCGATGGCCACGTCAACGACAGCCAGGGCAAAGCCGGTGCAGCGGTTAAATTCCGCGTATCCAAAACCGAGCTGAAAATCGGTGACATGCAGCCAAGCACTGCTCCAGTGTTCGCTGTTGGCGGTTCCCGCGTCCTTCCTCAAACTGCCAGTGGTATCCAACTGCAGAGCAGCGAAGTCAAAGACCTTGATCTCGAAGCTGGTCATTTCTACTCGTCGACCAGCCAGGACAAAAACGCTCGTGATGGCGAGCTGTGGGCGACTTACGCTGGCGTACAAGCCAATTCCATCGATTACTTCGGTGGCAAGTACGGCATCACCGACAACCTGAGTGCATCGCTGTACGGCGCCAAGCTTGAAGATATCTGGAACCAGTACTACGCCAACCTGAACTACACCATCCCGATGGGTGGCGATCAGTCGCTGAACTTGGACGGTAATATTTATCGTACTACCGATACCGGCGATGCCAAGGCTGGCGATATCAGCAACACTGCCTACTCCCTGGCAGCCGCTTTCTCGTTCCTGAAAGCGCACACCGTCACCGTCGCCTTCCAGAAAATCAATGGTGATACTCCGTTCGACTACATCGGTGTAGGTGGTCACAATCCTGGCACCAACCGTGGCGGCGACTCGATTTTCCTCGCCAACTCCATCCAGTACTCTGACTTCAACGCCCCTGGCGAGAAGTCTGCCCAGATCCGTTACGACCTGAAAATGGCCGAGTACGGCATTCCTGGTCTGAGCTTCATGACCCGTTACGTTAAAGGCTGGGATATTGATGGCACCGGTCTGGCTGCTAACAGTGTGTACCGCACCTCTACCGGTGACCCACTGTACGGTGAAGACGGCAAGCACCACGAAACCAACCTGGAAGCCAAGTATGTTGTTCAAACTGGCCCAGCTAAAGATCTGTCCTTCCGCATCCGTCAAGCATGGCACCGCGCCAACGCCGACGAGGGTGAAGGCGATATCAACGAGTTCCGTCTGATCGTCGACTACCCTCTGTCGATCTTGTAATTGCGGCTCGTTAGTTCGCGGTAATCAAAAAGGCCCATCTTCGGATGGGCCTTTTTTATTGGCTACAGCATTGTGCTTAAAGGATCGGGGGCTTGCGAAATGTCTGACCAGAAGGTCAGACATTAGTTGAAATACTGATCCTTATACCGCCGCCGATTCCTGCACCACGCGAATAACCCGCTGCGGAAATGGAATATCGATGCCGGCAGTCTTCAAGCGATCGCGCGATTGCTCGTTAAACATGAACATCACATTCCAATAGTCAGCGGTTTTCACCCACACGCGCAGGGAAACTGTAATCGAACTATCGCCCAGTGTGGAAATCACCGCTTCCGGTGCCGGCTCAGCCAATACTCGCGGATCCTTGGCCAGGTCCAGCAACACTTCACGGGCCTTCTGCAAGTCCGCTTCGTAGTCCACACCCACATCAAATACTACTTTGCGGGTCGGCTGACGGTTAGTGTTGGTGATAATGCCGTTCGACAGATTACCGTTAGGCACGATGATGGTTTTGTTATCGCCAGTGCGCAGTACGGTGTGGAAGATCTGGATGCTGTCGACAGTACCGGCAACACCTTGGGCTTCGATCCAGTCTCCGATACGGAACGGACGGAACAACAGGATCAGCACGCCGCCGGCAAAGTTCGCCAGGCTGCCCTGCAGGGCCAGACCGATGGCCAGGCCGGCCGCACCGATCGCCGCGACGAAGGAGGTGGTTTCCACACCGATCATCGACGCTACGCTGACGATCAACAGAACCTTGAGGATGATGTTCGCCAGGCTGCTGATGAAGCCTTGCAGCGCCAGGTCGGCGTTGCGCAACGCCAACAGACCGCCCAGTTTTTGCGTGACTTTGTTGATCAGCCACCAGCCAATGGCCAGGGTAATCACCGCCAGCAACACGCGGCTGCCGTATTCCATGATCATCGGAATCCAGGCTTGAGACGCCTTGACCAGGTTGTCCACTTCAGTATTCAAATCCATCTACTTTCTCCTGATTTCCGGCTACCCGGCACGCAAAAAATGAGCGGCAGAAAGACCGAACCCATAAGGCTCGATCGTTTCTGCCGTTGCTTGGGCCTCGGACGTCGAAATCGCCGAGAGGTTCCCGCTTGAAAGATCAGTCGCGGAAGTTATTGAACTGCAGCGGCATGTCGAAAGTTTTGGCGCGCAGGGCGGCGATGGCTTCCTGCAGATCGTCACGCTTTTTACCGGTGATACGCACCTGCTCACCCTGAATGGCAGCCTGGACCTTGAGCTTGGCATCTTTGACGTGGGCGACGATTTTCTTCGCCAGCTCTTTGTCGATGCCTTCCTTGAGGACCGCCTCCTGCTTCATCAGCTTGCCCGACGCGTAGGCATCCTTGACTTCAAGGCATTGCACGTCGATCTTGCGCTTGACCAGGGCCAGCTTGAGGATCTCGATCATCGCTTCGAGCTGGAAATCGGCTTCAGCGGTCAGGTTGACGGTCAGGTCTTTTTCCTTGAACTCGAAGCTGCCCTTGCCTTTCAGGTCATAACGACGATCGAGTTCCTTGACGGCGTTCTCGACCGCGTTGGTGACTTCGTGTTTGTCCAGTTCGGATACCACGTCGAACGACGGCATGTAATTTCTCCAATAAAAAGGCGCGCTCGATAACGATGGAGCGCGCTTGGCTTGCGGTTAAAATCGGGCTCATTATAACGGGTCTTTTCCAACCGATACTGCGAGCCTCACATGCCAGCATCAAACCGAGCAAAAAGCTGATGTCGACCCCTTGGCATGTTCTGGGCGCCGGCAGCCTCGGCACGTTGTGGGCCACCCGTCTGGCACGGGCCTCAGTGCCGGTCAGGCTGATCGTACGGGACGCGGCACGCCTGCAGGCCTATCAGGCGGCGGGCGGGCTGACGCTGGTCGAGCACGGCGAAGCGCGGGTGTACCCGGTGCCCGGCGAAACAGCCGACAGCGACGGACCGATCAGCCGTCTGCTGGTGGCCTGTAAAGCCTATGACGCCGTAACAGCCGTGGCCCGGCTCGCCCACCGCCTGACCCCGGACGCCGAACTGATCCTGTTGCAAAACGGCCTTGGCAGCCAGGACGCCGTCGCCGCGCAAGTCCCGCATGCCCGATGCATCTTCGCTTCCAGTACCGAAGGCGCGTTTCGCGATGGCGACTGGCGCGTGGTGTTTGCCGGTCATGGTTACACCTGGCTGGGAGATGCCGGCCATCCGGTGGCACCGTTCTGGCTGGAGGACTTGAGCGACGCCGGCATTCCCCATGAGTGGAGCACCGACATTCTCACAAGGCTGTGGCGCAAGCTGGCGCTCAATTGTGCGATCAACCCGTTGACCGTCCTGCACGAATGCCGCAACGGCGGTTTGCAGCAACATCAGTGCGAAGTGGCAACCCTGTGCGCCGAACTCACCGAACTGCTGGAGCGCTGCGGCCAGCCGGCGGCAGCCGAAAACCTCCGGGAGGAAGTCGAACGAGTGATCAAGGCGACCGCGACCAATTTCTCCTCGATGTACCAGGATGTCGCCAATCAGCGCCGCACCGAAATCAGCTACCTGTTGGGCCATGCCTGCAAAGTTGCGTCGCGGCATCAGTTGAACCTGCCCCACCTCAATCAATTGCAGCAGCGCTTGATCGCTCATCTGCACAGCCTTGGATTGCCCAGCGACTGAGCAGCGGCTACGCTGGCCACTTGTTCCTTTTCAGCGATGAACCTGATGCCATTGCGCCAGCGCCTTGAAAACCTTCCGGTCGGCCAGAAACTGCTGGCCGCCCTGCTGGTGCTGTTGACCACCGTTTTGCTGGTCGCCAACCTGACCTTTATCAGTGCCGCGTATTACATCTCCCAGGAAAGCATGGCCCCCCAGGCCCTGCAGACCATCGGCCGACTGGTGTCCAACCCGAGCCTGGTGTCCGACGCCCTGAAGTCGCCGCAAAACGCCGAACGCCTGCTCAACGAACTCAACAGTTATTCACCACTGCGTGCGGCAGCCCTTTACGACGGCACGGGTACGCGTCTGGCGCAGCTGCAACACGGCGACACGCTGAACCTGCCAGAACACTACCGACACCTCGAAGCCTGGCAAGCCACGGAGTTTCGCAGCAATCAAGTGATCACCCTGCCCCGCCCCGGCACCGCTCCCGGGCATTTGCTGCTGGTGGCCAGCAGCGAATTGCCGATGGCGTTCTACACCGGGACCCTGACCGCCAGCCTGGGGATTCTGATCTTCAGCGTGCTGTTGTGGCTGGTGATCGCCCGGCAAATCAAACGCCTGATTACCCGCCCCATCCATCAGCTCGAAGAGCTGTCCCGGCAAGTCACCCGGGAAGAGAACTACGCCCTGCGCGCCTCTCGCGGCAACCACGACGAAATCGGCAGCCTCGCCGAAGCGTTCAACACCATGCTCTCGCGCATCGAGGCCCGGGAGCAGCAGCTCAAGCGTGCCCGCGACGATTCCCAGGCGGCTTACGACCAGGCCCAGGGGCTAGCCGAAGAAACCCGTCACACCAACCGCAAGCTGGAACTGGAAGTTCAGGTGCGGAGCAAGATCGAGAAAAAACTCACCGGTTTCCAAAACTACCTCAATAGCATCATCGACTCCATGCCATCGGCGCTGATCGCCCTCGACGAGCAGCTTTACGTGACCCAGTGGAATCAGGAGGCCAGCGCACTGTCCGGCACGCGCCTGGACGAAGCCTTGAACCAGCCGATCTTTCTCGCCTTCAAACCCCTCAAGCCATTCCTGCCGCAGCTCAAGCAAACCGTCGAGCAGCATACGGTGGCCAAGATCGAACGCGTTACCTGGCCCAAGGACGACGAACCCCGGCATTACGCCCTGACGTTCTACCCGTTGATGGGCGGCGCCGGGCGTGGCGTGGTCATCCGGATCGACGACATCACCCAGCGTCTGTCCCTGGAAGAGATGATGGTGCAGTCGGAAAAAATGCTCTCGGTCGGCGGCCTCGCCGCCGGTATGGCCCATGAGATCAACAACCCGCTGGGCGCAATCCTGCACAACGTGCAGAACATTCGTCGACGTCTGTCCCCCGACCTGCCGAAGAACCTCGAACAGGCCGAGCAAATGGGCATCGAACTGGAAACGGTCAATAAGTACCTGAAAGCGCGTGAAGTACCGCAGCTGCTCGACGGCATTCAGCAGGCCGGCGCCCGGGCGGCGAAGATCGTGACCCACATGCTCAGCTTCAGCCGCCGCAGCACTCGGCAAATGGCGCCATGCGACCTGCCGGCACTGATCGATCAAGCGGTGGAAATCGCCGGCAACGACTTCGACCTGGCCATTGGCTTCGACTTCAAGGGCCAGGCAATCATTCGCCAGTTCGATCCGGCGCTGGGCCCGGTACCCGGCACCGCCAACGAACTGGAACAGGTGCTGCTCAACCTGCTGAAAAACGCTGCGCAAGCCATTCACCAGCGTACAGACGACCGCGAACCGGGGCGGATCATTCTGCGTACAAAACTGAATCCGCCGTGGGCGGAAATCCAGGTCGAGGACAACGGCATCGGCATGAGCGAAAGCGTGCGCAAACGCACGTTCGAGCCGTTCTTCACCACCAAGGAAATCGGTCAAGGCACCGGCCTTGGGCTCTCGGTTTCGTATTTCATCATCACCAACAACCACAAGGGCCAGATGGAAGTGCAATCGACGCCGGGCCAAGGCACTTGCTTCACCTTGCGCCTGCCCTTGTCGGGCACTGCGGTGAACTCTCAAGAACTCAATCAGCTGTCGAGGTAACCATGGGCTTTCGTTTGTCGAAGATTTACACCCGCACCGGCGACAAAGGCGAAACCGGGCTTGGCGACGGCCGCCGGGTGCCCAAGGACCATCCGCGAATCGAGGCCATTGGCGAGGTCGATACGCTGAACAGCCAGGTGGGCGTGCTGTTGGCCGGGTTGGCGGCGCAAAGTGGCGAGTTTCCCGGACTTGGCGAAGTGATCGAGGTATTGGCGCCCTGCCAGCATCGGTTGTTCGACCTCGGTGGCGAACTGGCCATGCCGGTGTATCAGGCACTGAACACGGCAGAAATCGAACGGCTGGAAGCGGCCATTGATGTGTGGAATGAAGAACTGGGGCCGCTGGAGAATTTCATTCTGCCCGGCGGTTCGGCGCTGATTGCCCAGGCCCACGTGTGCCGCAGCCTGGCGCGCAGTGCCGAACGCCGTTGTCAGCAGTTGAATGCGATCGAACCGTTGGCCGGGGTGGGCCTGGCGTATATCAATCGGTTGTCGGATTTGTTGTTTGTGGCGGCACGGTTGATTGCCAAGCGCCAGGGGATTGCCGAGATTTTATGGCAGCCTGCGGCGAAACCTTCAAACTGATCGACTGATCATTCCCACGCGGAGCGTGGGAATGATCACAGCACTGCAAATCAAGCCTCAGGCCAGAACGCCCGAATCCCCGCCACACCTTGTGCGCCCGCTTCCCAGGCTTTCTGCCGCTCTACCGGGCCAACACCACCCAACAAGAACACCGGTTTGCTGAAGCCTTCGATCAAAGTCGACGCCAGCTCCCAACCCAGCGGCTGAGCATCCGGGTGCGTCTGGGTCGGCTGCACCGGCGACAGGGTCACAAAGTCCACGCCCATCTGCTCGGCCAGCGCCAGTTCTTCAGCGTTGTGGCAGGACGCCGCCAACCAGCGCGACGCTGGTAGCGGTCGGCCGGCCGCCGCGTACTTGCGCAACTGCGCGGCAGTGATGTGCCAACCAGCGGAGGGGAAGTCCCCCAGCCATTCAAACGGCCCCTTGATCATCAACTGCGCCTTGCCAGCACACAATCCCGCCGCGTCCACCGCCAGATCGCGGTATTGCGGGTCATAGCCATTGGGCGCACGCAACTGAATCAGCTTGATGCCGCCCGCGATGGCTTTCTGGATACCGCGCAGCAAGGCCGGGGTTTCCAGACCGTCCGGGGTGATCAGGTACTCGCCGGGCAAGCGTGCAGCCGCGACGATCGGCTGGTTCGCGGCCGGAAACTCGTAGTCCAGCAGTTCCCGCGCCGTCACCCAGGCCAAAGGCTGACCTTCGGCACCATGGGGTTCGCCGGTAAACGCCGAGACTTCCCAGACATCCAGCAACACCTGCTTGTCCGGGTAGTCGTGGTGAACCTTGATCAACGGTCGCGCGGTATTGACCACGATGCCCAACTCTTCGTGAAGCTCGCGGGCCAGGGCAGTTTCGACGGATTCGTTATCCTCGACCTTGCCACCGGGGAACTCCCACAAGCCGCCCTGATGCTGGGTGTCGGCACGCCGGGCGATGAGGATCTTGCCGTTGCTATCGCGGATAACCGCCGCGGCCACGTGTACTCGTTTCACTGCCCGACCTCCTCCAGACCTGCCTTCTGCCAGGCCTTGAAAGCTGGCCATTGGTAAATGGTTTCGACATAGGCTGCATCGACCTCGGGCAGCTTCACTTGATAGGTGCGCAGGCGGACGGCGATCGGTGCGAAAAACGCATCGGCCAGGGTCGCGCCACCAAACAGGAATGGGCCAGCTTCAGTCGCGGCCGCACGACACTCAGCCCACAACGCCAGCATGCGCTCGATCTCGGCCTGAACGTCAGGCGGAGTCGGCAACAACGGCGCATTGTGGCTCAGGTCGAACGGCATGTTGCCGCGCATGGCGAAGAAACCGCTGTGCATCTGCGCGCAGGCCGAACGCGCCTGAGCACGGGCGGCGGTGTCTTTGGGCCAGAGGCCGGCATCGGGGAATTGCTCGGCCAGGTACTCGGCAATCGCCAGCGAATCGGCGATGGTGCCGTGTTCGCTTTTCAGCAGTGGGACTTTCCCGGTCGGCGAATGCTTGAGCACGCGTGCGCGGGTATCCGGCTGGTTCAGCTTGATCAGTTCTTCGGTGTAGGACGCGCCGGTCAGGTCGAGGGCCAGCGCGGCGCGCAGGGACCAGGAAGAATACAGTTTGTCGCCGATGATCAGGTGGAGGCTCATGTTCGGGCGCCTTTTGGTAAGAGTACAAGCCAGAATCTTTAGCGTCTGGTGGTCGGTCTTCGCGGGCAAGCCTCGCTCCTACAGGTCACACCACCTGTAGGAGCAAGGCTTGCCCGCGAAAGCGATCTTTCTTACGTGCGGTACTCGGCGTTGATCTTCACGTATTCGTGGGACAGGTCGGTGGTCCAGATGGTTTCGCTGCAATCGCCGCGACCCAGCTCGATGCGGATGGTGATTTCTTCCTGCTGCATCACCGCCGCGCCCTGGGCTTCGGTGTAGGTGGCAGAACGCGCGCCACGGCTGGCGATGCACACCTCGCCCAGGAACACGTCGATCTTGCTCACGTCCAGGTTCGGTACACCGGCACGGCCTACAGCGGCCAGGATGCGGCCCCAGTTCGGATCGGAGGCGAACAGCGCAGTCTTGATCAGCGGCGAGTGGGCCACGGTGTAACCGACGTCCAGGCATTCCTGGTGATTGCCGCCGCCGTTGACTTCAACAGTGACGAACTTGGTCGCGCCTTCGCCGTCACGCACGATAGCCTGGGCCACGTCCATGCACACTTCGAATACCGCTTGTTTCAACTTGGCGAACAGCTCGCCTTCGGCACGGGTGATTTCCGGCAGTGCAGCCTTGCCGGTGGCGATCAACATGCAGCAGTCGTTGGTCGAGGTGTCGCCGTCGATGGTGATGCGGTTGAACGACTTGTTGGCGCCGTCCAGAAGCAGGTTTTGCAGCACCTCGCGAGAGACTTTGGCGTCGGTGGCGATGTAACCGAGCATGGTCGCCATGTTCGGGCGAATCATGCCCGCGCCTTTGCTGATGCCGGTGACGGTGATGGTCACGCCGTCATGCTGGAACTGGCGGCTCGCGCCCTTGGGCAGGGTGTCGGTGGTCATGATGCCGGTGGCGGCAGCTTCCCAGTTGTTTTCCGACAAGTCATCGAGGGCGGCTTGCAACGCGCCTTCGATTTTCTCGACCGGCAGCGGTTCGCCGATCACACCGGTGGAATACGGCAGCACCAGGCTGGCATCGACGCCGGTCAGCTCGGCCAGCTTGGCGCAGGTGCGCTCGGCGGCGGCCAGGCCTGGTTCGCCGGTGCCGGCGTTGGCATTGCCGGTGTTGGTCAGCAGGTAACGTACCGGGCCTTGCACGCGTTGCTTGGCCAGGATCACGGGAGCGGCGCAAAAGGCGTTCAGGGTGAACACGCCCGCCACGGTGGAACCTTCGGCACAGCGCATGACCACGACATCCTTGCGCCCCGGGCGCTTGATACCGGCCGAGGCGATACCGAGTTCAAAACCGGCAACCGGGTGCAACGTTGGCAAAGGACCAAGACCAACAGCCATGAATGCGCTCCTTAAAAAATGTTGTCTGCACCGTCATTGCGATAGACGGTGGTTTGAATGGCAAAACGCCGCGACGGCATAAGCCGGTCGCGGCGCGGGTATTTCAGCGTTTGAAACGGGTTTTACTGGATCTGCCCGTGGCAATGCTTGAACTTCTTGCCCGAGCCGCAGTAGCACAGCTCGTTGCGGCCCAGTTTCTGCTCGTTGCGTACCGGTGCGGTGGCGAGAGCTACATCGATCTCTTCACCCAACACTTCCGGTTGCTCCAGGCCAGGCGCTTCGTCGTGCTGGAACTGCATGCGCGCAGCCAGCGCCTCGGCTTCCTGACGCAGACGTTGCTCTTCGGCTTCCGGATCTTCGCGGCGCACCTGAACGTGCGACAGCACACGAATCGAGTCGCGCTTGATCGAATCCAGCAGCTCGGAGAACAAGGTGAAGGACTCGCGCTTGTACTCTTGCTTCGGGTTCTTCTGCGCATAACCACGCAAGTGGATGCCGTGACGCAGGTGATCCATGGTCGACAGGTGGTCTTTCCACAGGTCGTCGAGCACGCGCAGTACGATTTGCTTCTCGAAGGAGCGCAGTGCTTCGGCACCGGCCTGGTCTTCTTTCTCGTTGTACGCGGCGATCAGTTCGTTGAGCAGCTTCTCACGCAGGGTTTCTTCGTACAGGTGGTCGTCTTCGTCGAGCCATTGCTGGATCGGCAGCGCCACACCGAAGTCGCTCTGCAACGCCGCTTCCAGACCGGACACGTCCCACTGCTCAGGCAGCGATTGTGGCGGAATGTGTGCGCTGACGGTTGCGTTGAGCACGTCCTGACGGAAATCGGCAATGGTTTCGCCAATGTTGTCGGCGGCCAACAAACTGTTACGCATGTGATAGATCACTTTACGTTGTTCGTTGTTGACGTCGTCGAACTCAAGCAGCTGCTTACGGATGTCGAAGTTGCGGCCTTCAACCTTGCGCTGAGCCTTCTCGATGGCGTTGGTCACCATGCGGTGTTCAATCGCTTCACCGGACTGCATACCCAGCGCCTTCATGAAGTTCTTCACCCGGTCAGAGGCGAAGATGCGCATCAGGCTGTCTTCCAGCGAGAGGTAGAAACGGCTGGAACCGGCGTCGCCCTGACGACCGGCACGACCGCGCAACTGGTTATCGATACGACGCGATTCGTGACGCTCGGAAGCGATCACCTGCAAGCCGCCCGACTCCAGCACTTGCTGGTGACGTTTCTGCCAGTCGGCCTTGATCTGGGCAATCTGCTCAGGAGTCGGGTCTTCCAAGGACGCCACTTCCACTTCCCAGTTACCGCCCAACAGGATGTCGGTACCACGACCGGCCATGTTGGTGGCGATGGTCAGTGCACCCGGACGACCGGCCTGAGCGATGATTTCGGCTTCTTTTTCGTGGAACTTGGCGTTCAGAACCTTGTGTTCGATGCCTTCCTTCTGAAGCAGGCCGGACATGTGCTCGGACGTTTCGATGGTGGCGGTACCCACCAGCACCGGACGGCCCTGAGCCATGCACTCCTTGATGTCGCCGATGATCGCCGCGTATTTCTCTTCGGCGGTCAGGAACACCAGGTCGTTGTAGTCTTTACGCGCCAACGGCTTGTTCGGCGGGATGACCATGACCTGCAGGCCATAGATCTGATGGAATTCGAACGCTTCGGTGTCCGCGGTACCGGTCATGCCGGACAGCTTGTTGTACAGACGGAAGTAGTTCTGGAACGTGGTCGACGCCAGGGTCTGGCTCTCGGCCTGGATGTTCAGGTTTTCCTTGGCTTCGATGGCCTGGTGCAGACCTTCGGACAAACGGCGACCCGGCATGGTACGGCCGGTGTGTTCGTCGACCAGCACCACCTGACCGTCCTGCACGATGTACTCGACATTGCGATGGAACAGTTTGTGCGCACGCAGGCCGGCATAGACGTGAGTCAGCAAGCCCAGGTTATGCGCCGAATACAGGCTCTCGCCTTCAGCCAGCAGGCCGACGCGGGTGAGCATTTCTTCGATGAACTGGTGACCGGCTTCGTTGAGTTCGACCTGACGGGTCTTCTCGTCCACGGTGTAATGGCCGGCCTTGGTGACTTCGCCTTCGACTTCCTCGATGTGCAATTCAAGCTGCGGGATCAGTTTGTTGATCTCGATGTACAGCTTGGAGCTGTCCTCGGCCTGACCGGAGATGATCAGCGGGGTACGGGCTTCGTCGATGAGGATGGAGTCGACTTCGTCGATCACGGCAAAATTGAGTTCGCGCTGGAATTTTTCTTCCATGCTGAACGCCATGTTGTCGCGCAGGTAGTCGAAACCGAATTCGTTGTTGGTGCCGTAGGTGATGTCGGCGGCGTAAGCGGCGCGCTTCTCTTCCGGCGGCTGGAATGGCGTGACCACGCCGACCGTCATGCCGAGGAATTCGTAGAGCGGACGCATCCAGTTGGCGTCACGACGGGCCAGGTAGTCGTTCACCGTCACAACGTGCACGCCCTTGCCGGACAGCGCGTTGAGGTAAACGCCCAGTGTTGCCACCAGGGTCTTGCCTTCACCGGTACGCATTTCCGCGATCATGCCTTCATGCAAGGTCATGCCGCCGATCAGCTGGACATCGAAGTGGCGCATACCCATGACGCGCTTACCGGCTTCGCGGGCGACCGCAAAGGCTTCTGGCAGCAGCTTGTCGAGGGTTTCCCCTTTGGCGAGGCGGGCCTTGAACTCGTTGGTCTTGGCACGCAATTGATCGTCCGAAAGGGCCACCATTTGCTCTTCGAAGGCATTGACGAGCTGCACCGTCTTGAGCATGCGTTTGACTTCACGCTCGTTCTTGCTTCCAAAAAGTTTCTTTAACAAAGGCGCAAACATATCGGCAGGATCTTCCACACTAAAGGGATGGAGGGCGGCCCCGTGAGTCGCCCGTGCAGCCCTCATGGCCGCATGCGAACGAGCATTCTACCCGGAAACGATGGTGAGGAAAGTGGCGTTATTCCACGATGCATGCACTGCGCTGTGACGGGGCTCACTTAAAATAAGGGCTTTTTGCTGAACTTCAACCCATTGAGGGTACAAGTTACTCGTTGATTTAATGGGTAAAGCGCTCGTAAAGCAATGGGTCAGGACCAGCGGGTGCTTTCTGTTACCATGGCCGTTCTGTTACTTCAGGTGTTCGATCATGGCATTTCGCCCTCTCACGGCCAGAGCACCCGCCGTTCTGCTTCGCGAAGCCAAACCGCTGAAAGCCATCTTTGGCCACGCTCAACGCCTGGGTCATTTACAACGTCTGGTGGAAAGCCAGCTGCAACCGGCCGCCCGCGAGCATTGCCATGTGGCGTCGTGGCGCGAAGGCAGTTTATTGCTGATTGTCACCGACGGTCACTGGGCCACCCGCCTGCGTTATCAACAAAAGCGTCTGCAACGCCAGTTACAGCTGTTCGACGAGTTCGCCAGCCTGACGCGGATCCTGTTCAAGGTGCAACCACCGACCGTTCAGCAAGGAGCGGCTGGGCATACCATGGATTTGTCGACGGATGCCGCGGCGACCATTCAGGCGACGGCTGACGGGATTACCGACCCGAATTTAAGGGCGGCGCTGGAGCGCCTTGCGGCGCACGCAAAACCTAAATCCTGAACCCCTGTAGGAGCGAGGCTTGCCCGCGAAGAGGCCCCCGAGGGCGCCAAAAGCTTCGCGGGCAAGCCTCGCTCCTACAGGTGATTGCATTCCAATTCATTCAGCGGCGTTTGCTACCGCCGAGCAATGAACCCATCAACCCGCGTACCAGTTGTCGGCCCAATTGATTGGCCGCCTGTCGCATCGCCGATTTAAGCGCCTGTCCTGCCGCCGTACCGAGGAATTCCCCGGCCTGTTCGGTGAAGCTCGGCTCTTCGGGGGCAGGTTTGCCCGGCGCGGTTTCAGGCTCCGGCGCCAACCCCTTGCGCCCCATCAGCACTTCATAGGCCGATTCGCGATCGACCGGTTTGTCATATCGCCCTTTAAACGGCGAACCGGCAATCAGCACCGTGCGCTCAGTCTCGGTCAGCGGCCCGATCCGCGACTGCGGCGGTGCGACCAGTACACGCTGGACCATCTCCGGCGTGCCCTTGTCCTGCAAGGTGCCGACCAACGCCTCGCCGATGCCCAGCTCAGTCAACACCGACAAGGCATCAAATGCCGGGTTCGGCCGAAAGCCCTCGGCCACTGCCCGCAGGGATTTCTGCTCTTTGGCGGTGAACGCGCGCAAGCCATGCTGAACACGCAGGCCCAACTGAGCCAGCACATCATCCGGCAAGTCCCCCGGCGATTGGGTGACGAAATACACGCCCACGCCTTTCGAACGGATCAGCCGCACCACTTGTTCCAGACGATCCTGCAACGCCTTGGGCGTACCGGCGAACAACAAGTGCGCCTCGTCGAAAAACAGCGCCAGCAGCGGTTTATCGGCATCGCCGCGTTCCGGCAGTTGCTCGAACAATTCAGCCAGCAACCACAGCAGGAACGTCGCGTAGACCTTCGGTGCTTCGTGCACCAGACGGCTGGCGTCGAGCAAGTGGATGCGCCCGCGACCGTCCATCGCCGGCTGCAAAATATCTTCCAGTTGCAGTGCCGGTTCACCGAACAACGCTTCGGCGCCCTGCTGTTCCAGCGTCGCCAAACGGCGCAACAGTGCCTGGCTGGAACCGGTGGTCATCAGCGCCGCGTCATCGCCTAGTAATACGGGGTTATCACGCAGGTGATTGAGCAGCGCCTTCAAATCTTTCAAATCCAGCAGTAACAGCCCTTCGCGGTCGGCCACCTTGAACGCGGCATAAAGTGCCGACTGCTGACTGTCGGTCAGCTCCAGCAGGCTGCCGAGCAGCAACGGCCCCATTTCGCTCAAGGTGGTGCGCAATGGATGACCGGACTGACCGTGAATATCCCACAGGGTTACCGGATACGCCTGAGGCTTATGGTTCAGCCAGGGCATGCCGGCGATCCGCTCCGCGACCTTGCCTTGAGGGTTACCGGCGGCGCCCAGGCCGCACAAGTCGCCTTTGATATCCGCCGCGAACACCGCCACACCTGCATCGCTGAACGCTTCGGCCAGGCGCTGCAACGTAACGGTTTTACCGGTCCCGGTAGCGCCCGCTACCAAACCGTGACGGTTCGCCAGGCGCATGGCCTGGGCGATTGGCTGGCCAGCGAGGTCAGCGCCGATAACGAGTTGCGATGAGTCAGGCATTTTGTCACCCATGGTTAATCTTTGATCCTTCATGGCCGATAACAACCGAGAGACCAGACTGGAAACAGCGTCGGTAATTCCCTAAGGAGAGACGGAAATATCAGCTTACTTTCATCACTGCCCATTCTGCGCGCCTTTATAAAAGCACGCCCTGGACATTAAGACCTAGCGGACCCCCAAGCCATGAACAAAAACCTGCGCTTCAGCCATAAAATACTGCTTGCCGCCGCCCTGATCGTTATCGCCGCATTCGCTTCGTTCACACTGTACAACGACTATTTGCAGCGCAATGCGATACGCCGCGACCTGGACAACTACCTGCAAGAAATGGGTAACGTCACCGCCAAGAATATTCAGACCTGGCTGGCGGGTCGTAGCCTGTTGATCGAAAACCTCTCGCAGACCGTTGCCCTGAACGCCGAGACCGACAACGTCGCCAAACTGCTGGAACAGAAGGCTGTCACATCGACCTTCATGGGTGCCTACCTGGGCAACAAGGATGGCACCTTCATTATCCGCCCGGACAGCAAGATGCCCGACGGCTATGACCCTCGCGCCCGCCCCTGGTATAAGAGCGCGCAGAGCACCAGCGGTTCTGCCTTGACCGAACCTTACATCGATCTGGCGTCTGGCCAGTTGGTGATTTCCATCGTCGACAGCGTCCTCAAGGACGGTCAGAACATCGGCGTGGTCGGTGGCGACCTGAGCCTGCAAGCGATCACCGACAGCCTCAACGCGCTGGACTTCGACGGCATGGGCTATGCGTTCCTGGTCAGCGCCGACGGCAAGATCCTGGTTCACCCGGACAAAGCGCTGGCGATGAAAAACCTCAAGGACGTCTACCCACAAGACACGCCCGTCATCGGTAACAAGCCGAGCGAGATCGAAGTCGACGGCAAAACCCGCATCGTAACCTTCACCCCGATCAAGGGACTGTCCTCGGTCAACTGGTACATCGGCCTGTCGGTGGACAAGGACAAAGCCTTCTCCATGCTCAGCGAATTCCGCACCTCGGCGATCATCGCGACCCTGATTGCCGTGGCCATCATCATTGGCTTGTTGGGCATGCTGATCCGCCTGCTGATCCAGCCGCTGCACGTGATGACCCGCGCCATGGAAGACATCGCCGACGGTGAAGGCGACCTGACCAAACGCCTGACCATCCAGAATCAGGACGAATTCGGCATCCTTGGCACGGCATTCAACCGTTTCGTGGAGCGAATTCATACATCGATCCGCGAAGTGTCCTCAGCCACCGGCCAGGTCAACGAAGTGGCCTTGCGGGTGGTGGCGGCCTCGAACTCGTCGATGTTCAATTCCGACCAGCAAGCTTCGCGCACCAGCAGCGTCGCCGCGGCCATCAACCAGCTCGGCGCCGCTGCTCAGGAAATCGCCCGTAACGCAGCCCAAGCATCGAATCAGGCCAGCGATGCCCGCAGCCTGGCCGAAGACGGCCAGCAAGTGGTGGATCGCAGCATTGCCGCGATGAATCAGCTGTCGAGCATGCTCAGCGCTTCGAGCACCAACATCGAATCGCTGAACAGCAAAACCGTGAACATCGGGCAGATTCTCGAAGTGATCACCAGCATTTCCCAGCAAACCAACCTGCTGGCGCTCAACGCCGCCATCGAAGCGGCGCGGGCCGGTGAAGCCGGGCGCGGTTTTGCCGTGGTGGCCGACGAGGTACGCAACCTGGCGCACCGCACGCAGGAGTCGGCGCAACAGGTGCAGACCATGATCGAGGAGCTGCAAGTCGGCGCCCGTGAATCCGTCAGCACCATGAGCGACAGCCAGCGCCACAGCCAGGACAGCGTGGAAATCGCCAACCTGGCTGGCGAGCGCCTGAACAGCGTGACGTTGCGCATCGGCGAAATCGACGGCATGAACCAGTCGGTGGCCACGGCGACCGAGGAACAGACGGCGGTGGTGGAGTCGATCAACGTGGACATCACCGAGATCAACACGCTGAACCAGGAAGGCGTGGAAAACCTGCAATCGACCCTGCGGGCATGCTCGGATCTTGAGCAACAGGCTTCTCGATTGAAGCAATTGGTAGGCAGTTTCCGTATCTAGTGTCTGAACTGGTCTCTTCGCGGGCGGCGATCCGACTTGCCCGCGAAGGCGTCCATCCAGACACCGCAAATCCCGCTGCACCCCCCCCACCGCAAAACCCCAACCGAACATCTATCCTTCATATAGGTCAACCAAAGGGAGCACATCGAACCCGGAGGGATGTTCATCGTGCATATCGCTGACATAACCATGTTCTACGCCCCTGCCAGCGGTGGCGTGCGCACGTATCTGGATGCCAAGCACCGTCGTTTGGGCATCAAACCCGGCATTTGCCATAGCCTGCTGATCCCAGGGGCGCATTTGAGTGAACAGGATGGTGTCTATACGGTTCCGGCCCCCGCCCTGCCCTTCGGCAAGGGTTATCGCTTCCCCCTCCGTCTCGGGCCGTGGCGCAATGTTCTGCGAGATTTACAACCCGATCTGATTGAAGTCGGCGACCCTTACCTGACCGCCTGGGCCGCTTTGGACGCCAAGCGACAACTCGATGTGCCGGTAATCGGTTTTTATCACTCCGACCTGCCGATGCTGGTCAGCAATCGCATGGGCAACTGGGTTACACCCAATGTCGAGGCTTATGTCAGCAAGCTCTACGGCAACTTCGACCGGGTTCTGGCGCCAAGCCAGGTCATGGCCGACAAACTGATCGGGTTAGGGGTGAAGAACGTTTTCGTACAGCCCCTGGGCGTCGACCTGCAAACGTTCAACCCCAGCGTTCGGGATCCAGGCCTGCGGGCCGAATTGGGCATCGATGAAAACACTCACCTGCTGATCTTCGCCGGCCGTGGCTCCAAGGAAAAAAACCTGCCGGTGCTGCTCAACTGCATGAAACGCCTGGGTCGTCGCTACCACCTGCTGCTGGTGGGCTCGTCGATGCCGACCCTGGTGCCGCGCAATGTCACCGTCCTCGATGAATTCTGCCCGGCAGCGCAAGTCGCGCGCCTGATGGCCAGCGCCGACGCGCTGGTGCATGCCGGCGACCAGGAAACCTTTGGCCTGGTGGTTCTCGAAGCCATGGCCAGTGGCATTCCCGTGGTGGCCGTGGCGGCCGGGGCTTTTCAAGAGATTGTTACCGATCAATGCGGCCTGCTCTGCGCGCCGAACAATCCAGTGGCGATGGCCAACACCGTTCGCGAACTGTTCAGCCAAGGCAGCGCCGCGTTGGGCAAACAGGCCCGCCGACATGTCGAGCAACATTACGCCTGGGACACCGTGGTCCACAGCCTGCTGGGGCACTATCACGCCGTACTCGGTACGCAATGGCCGCTGATCGCCAATGGCTGAGCCCATGAACACACCCAGCCTGTTGTTGGTGCTACACGACGTTGCACCGCAGACCTGGCCCGATTACCAGGCCTTCGTCGAAGCCGTCGACGCATTGGGTACAGTGCCAATGACCTGGCTGGTGGTGCCGAATTTCCATAAACATAACGACCTTGACGCATATCCGGAGTTTCGACGTTTGCTAAGCCGTCGCGTCGCTCGCGGCGACGAACTGGTACTGCACGGTTACTACCATTGCGATGAAGGGCCGATTCCCACCACTCCCCGAGACTGGTTCATGCGCCGGATCTATACCCATGAAGGCGAGTTCTATGACCTGCCTCTAGACGCCGCCCTCACCCGCCTGCGCGCCGGAATCGAGGTATTCCATCGCTACAACTGGCCGCTCGAAGGCTTTGTCGCCCCCGCCTGGCTGATGAGCGAAGGCACCCGTCAGGCGTTGCGTCAGTTACCGCTGCGCTACACCAGCGATTCGCAGCACCTGATTCGTCTGCCGGATTTCACTGCGATCGATGCCCCAGGCCTGGTCTGGAGCGCACGCAGCGCCTGGCGCCGTGGCCTGTCGAAAATCGTCAGCGATCAACGCGAACAGCGCTGGCGCCAGGCGCCGGTGATTCGTCTCGGCCTGCACCCGGTGGACATGCGCCATGAGTTCTCGCGTCAGTATTGGCTGCAAACTCTCAAGCGCTTGCTCGACGAGGGCCGTGTGCCGATGACCAAGGCCGGTTGGTTGAAACTGCAACGCGCCCCCGTCGGTCGCGCAGCATGAGCCGGGGGATTCTGCTGGTCATCGCGCTGCTCGCTGCGGTGCTCATCCCGTCGTTGCTGGGCGGCGGCGAGACATGGTCGCGGCTGCAAAGTTTTCCGTTGGAATGGCTGCTGATCATGTTCGGCATGATCCTGCTGTGCTGGGTGATCAACACCTTGCGCTTGCGCCTGTTGATGGGTGATCAGTGCATCAAGGTGAGCCGCCTGAAAAGCCTCGGGGTGGTGATGTCCGCCGAGTTCGCCTATTGCGCCACTCCCGGTGGCAGCGGCGGCCCGCTGACCATCATGGCCCTGTTGGCGCGCCACGGCGTGCGGCCGGCCAGGGGCAGCGCCGTGTTCGCCATGGACCAGTTGAGCGACTTGCTGTTTTTTCTCTGCGCGCTGAGCGCGATTCTGATTTATGCACTGTTCCAGCACCTCAGTCAGCGCCTGGAATGGATGCTGACGGTCAGCGCCATCTCGTTGTTCGGCGGGCTGTTCAGTTGTGTGTTGATGGCTCGCTGCCACCGTTCGCTGATTCGCCTGAGTGGTCGGTTGCTCGCCCGTTTCAATGTCAAGGAAGCGACCCGGCTTCGTTGGGCGCGAAAGCTCCTGCACTTCCTGGCGGCGTTCACCGACACACTGAAGTTACCCTTTCAAACATTGATCACGGTGTTTGCCCTGACCTGCCTGCATTGGGTCTTGCGGTATAGCGTGCTGTATCTGGCGTTACGCGGGCTGGGCGTGGACTTGCAATGGGCCTGGTGCTTTCTGATCCAGATGCTGTCATTGAGTGCGGGGCAGTTCAGTCTGTTGCCGGGCGGTGCCGGGGCGGCGGAACTGACGTCGGCGGCGCTGCTGGCGCCGATGGTGGGGAAATCCACCGCGGCGGCGGCGATTCTGATCTGGCGGACAGTGACTTATTACTTCTATCTGGTGGTCGGTGGCCCGGTGTTTCTGCTGATGCTCGGGCGGCCATTGCTGAAGAAGTTGATGAAGTTCAAGCAAGCTTGAAAGATCCCTGTGGTGAGGGGGCTTGCCCCCGTTCGGCGGCGCAGCCGTCGCAAGATATACCTGAAAAAATGCCGGGGGCCGCTTCGCAGCCCAACGGGGGCAAGCCCCCTCGCCACAGTTCAGGCGTCCCCGGCTGTATCTTCAGAATCGTCCTGCAACTGTTCCCACAACTCGGCGGCGCCGGGAAACTCCGTGCCGTCTTCGGGGCTCAGGTCGTCCGGATCGTAGCGGCTCAAACAGCCCTCGCCCAATGTGGCGGGCGCCTTGGAAACGGCTTTTTCCAGCGGATCGGCCATGGTCATGTCCTCGGTGCAGAAACGGCGAAGGGCCTGAAGCGATTGAACGCCCAGGCCCTTCGGATTTCAACCGTATGGTTGTCAGAACACGACGGTTTTGTTGCCGTGCACCAACACCCGGTCTTCCAGGTGATAACGCAGACCACGGGCCAGCACCATTTTCTCGACGTCACGACCGAAGCGCACCATGTCTTCAATACTGTCGCTGTGGCTGACACGCACCACGTCCTGCTCGATGATCGGACCGGCGTCCAGCTCTTCGGTGACATAGTGGCAAGTGGCACCGATCAACTTCACACCGCGCATCGAAGCCTGATGATACGGCTTGGCGCCAACGAACGACGGCAGGAAGCTGTGGTGAATGTTGATGACTTTGTGGGCATATTCGCTGCACAACTCGGGCGGCAGAATCTGCATGTAACGGGCAAGTACCACCACTTCGGCGTCGTGCTGTTTTACCAGGCGCGAGACTTCGGCGAAGGCCGGCTCCTTGTCCTGCGGGTTGACCGGTACATGGTAGTAAGGAATACCGTGCCACTCGACCATGCTGCGCAAATCGTCATGGTTGGAAATCACGCAGGCGATTTCGCAGTCCAGTTCGTCGCTGTGCCAGCGGTGCAACAAGTCAGCCAGGCAATGGGACTCACGGCTGGCCATCAACACCACGCGCTTCTTCTGCTCGGTGTCGGTGATGCGCCAGTCCATCGAGAACTCTTGGGCAATCGGTGCAAACGCTTCGCGAAAGGCTTCGATACCGAAAGGCAGCGAATCGGCACGAATTTCGTGACGCATGAAGAACCAGCCACTCTGATTGTCCGAGTGATGGCTCGCTTCAGTGATCCAGCCGTTATGTGACGCCAGAAAGTTACTGACTTTAGCAACGATGCCGACGCGGTCCGGGCAAGCAATCACCAGCCGAAAAGTGCGCATGAGGGGGAAACTCCAGAACTTCGCAAAGGCCGCCATTCTAGCGATTGCGCAGCAAAACTGCAGTATTGATGACGCGCGGCTGCGGATTGCGGTCATCGGCACAGGTTCCGGCGGTGCCATACGCCAGTGCATGGTGCTCTAGTAGCCAGTCTTCAAGGGGTTAACTGTGAATATTTGTGACGCTATTTAACTGCCTCTCCAATGAGCGTCCTATTCATCGCAACTAAATTAAGTAAAACTTCGGTTAAATGTTTACTTGATGAAACACCCTGACTATTATTGTCGCACTGTCACCCTGTCATCCAGCGCCAACATAAGGTAGTCCTCATGTCCTTGATCAACGAATATCGCGCCACCGAAGAAGCTATCAAAGAGCTGCAAGCCCGTTTGAAGAACCTGTCCCAAGACGACAAACTGCAAACCGAGCTGGAATTCGAAGGCAAATTGCGCACCCTGATGGGCGAATACTCCAAATCCCTGCGTGACATCATTGCCCTATTGGATCCAGAGTCCAAAACCAAGGCTCCACGTGGCGGCGCAGTAAAAACTACTGGCACCAAGCGTGCTCGCAAAGTTAAACAATACAAAAACCCGCACAACGGCGAAGTCATCGAAACCAAAGGTGGCAACCACAAAACTCTGAAAGAGTGGAAAGCCAAGTGGGGCGGTGACGTGGTTGAAGGCTGGGCTACCCTGCTGGGCTAAGCCGCAAGCGCGTCGCAGACTGATCCGCGACCAAAAGAACGCCAGCAAATGCTGGCGTTTTTTTATGCCCGGAATTCAATCGCAAGTCATTTTCGTTTTCAAATATTCAAACGTTTGCGTAATGCCTGGACATGAGTCTGCCATTCATCCAGAACCTCTTGCTGAAACGATGTAGGACTAATCGTCAATTGGGCGGCAGCTGTCAGAAAACTTTCCAGCGTATTGGGAGCGCCCCACTCCGGCACAGACAAACGCTGCTGACAAAACATTCGCCAACGTTCTTGCTCTTCCGGGCTCAACGTATCCGGAAAGTTGCGTGCGCGATAACGAAACAATAATTCGGGCAAACGTTCATCATCGAAAGGCCACTGCTCTTGTGCTAATTGCGCAGGGTCGGCGGCTCTGACTTGCTCACATAGACGCCGATCCCGATCGCCGATAAAACCGTCGTATAACTGTTGCTCGGGGTCCAGGCTTGCGGCGAAATCCTCGCGGGCATAAATTCCCGAGACTTTATCTTGCCAAAGTTGTTGTGCGGCACTTAGCCGCAGCGCCCGTTCCTGATAGAGCGCCATGTCCAGCCCCAAACGTTGCTGATCTTCGGGACGAAGTACCGATAACGGCGCCACCACCGGGCACTTGTTGATGTGTATGAGCTTGAGCGGCACCGGCAGTTCGCCTTCAACCAGATCGTCACGCCGGGTATAAAGCCGCTGACGCAAGGTTTCGGTATCCAGATCGAGCAGCCCCTGAGGGTCCAGGTGCAGGTCACAGACAATCAACGCGTTGCGATTGCGTGGATGCCAGGCCAGTGGCAGTACCACGCCGACATAATGGCGGGCCGCCGAAAAGCGCCCGGAAATGTGCACCATCGGCTGCAACAGCCGAATCTGGTCCATCACCTTTTGTTTGCTGCGCAACTGAAACAGCCAGTCATACAACTTCGGCTGTTTTTCACGAATCAGACGCGCCAGGGCGATGGTCGCGCGAACATCCGACAGTGCCTCGTGGGCATTCCCGTGATCGATGCCGTTGGCGGCGGTCAGGCGTTCGAGCTTGAGCGTCACCCGCCCTTCGTCATCCGTGGGCCAGACGAAGCCATCGGGACGCAACGCATAAGCCGCGCGCACGATGTCGATCAGATCCCAGCGGCTGTTGCCGCCCTGCCACTCCCGTGCGTAGGGGTCGAAAAAGTTTCGATACAGGCTGTAACGGGTCATCTCGTCGTCGAAACGCAGCGTGTTGTACCCCGCCCCACAAGTGCCGGGCAGGGCGAGCTGGGCATGCACCCGTGTCATGAAATCGGCTTCGCTCAAACCTTGCTCGGCCAGAAGGCCAGGCGTGATACCGGTGATCGCGCAGGCTGCCGGATGCGGCAGGATGTCGTCACTGGGCTGGCAGTAGAGATTGACCGGCTCGTCTATTTCATTGAGATCGAAGTCGGTGCGAATCCCCGCCACTTGCAACGGACGGTCGCAACGGGGGTTGATGCCAGTGGTTTCGTAGTCGTACCAGAAGATCGAGGTCACGGGTTGTTCCTGAACAGAAGACCGGCGAAGTCTAGGCGCACACAGGCTGCCCCGACCAGAATTCTTGTTATTCAATCACCTCTGGCCACGCACCGTGCAATACATAGTTATGTCGTTTTCCCCTGAGAGGCTGCTAGCATCGGACGGACATCGATTCGCAAACCAGCCACACCAAGGTTGCCCATGCTCGAGACCACAGCACTGCCACGGAAAGCAACGCTGGCCCCGCCACTGGACACGCGGTATCACGTCGAAACGCCCGAAGGCATCGACTTGCCACTGCGCCCGGCCGGGTTGATGGTCCGTGCGCTGGCGTTCGCCATCGACCTGGGCCTGCGCGGGTTGATCCTGGGCCTGCTGTTCATGGTGCTGGCGTTCCTCGGCAAACTCGGCGCCGGGCTTGGCTCGATTCTGCTGTTCGTGGTGAGCTGGTGGTACATGGTGCTGTTCGAGGTGCTCAATCAGGGGCGCTCGCCGGGCAAGCAATGGATGGGGTTGCGCGTGGTGCACGACGATGGCACCCCCATCGGCTGGTCCGCGTCCTTGCTGCGTAACCTGTTGCGATTTGTCGACATGTTGCCGTTCGGCTACTTCCTCGGGGCGATCAGTTGCCTGCAACATCCCACTTTCAAGCGCCTCGGCGATCTGGCCGCCGGCACGCTGGTGATCTACCGCGAACAACCGCTCACCCGACCGCAGTTACCTGATGCCCCGCCGCGCCGTGCCGCTTTCGCGCTGACGCTGACCGAACAACGCGCCATCCTCGGGTTTGCCGAGCGCCAGGGTGAACTCTCTGAGGCGCGGGCAAGCGAACTCGCCTCGATACTCGCGCAACCGCTGCACGTTTCAGCGCCGCAGGCCGTGGCCGAACTCAACGGCATCGCCCGCGGACTGTTGGGCCCGACATGAAGCAAAGCCTATTCGAAAGCCGCCACAAGACCGAATGGGAGCAGTTTGCACTCATGCTCGAACGGCTGGAACGCGGCAAGGAAACCTCGCGAGTCGCCAGCTTCCCCAGCGATTATCGACGGCTCTGCCAACACCTGGCCCTGGCTCAGGAGCGTGGTTACAGCAGCTTTTTGGTCGACTCGTTACAGCAACAAGTGCTGCGCGGGCATCAACAGCTTTATCGGCATCGCAGTTGGCTGAGGGCCAACGTACTGAGCTTCATCCTTGCCGACTTCCCGCGACTGGTGCGCGAACAATGGCGCTTCGTGCTTGCCGCCAGCCTGATATTTTTTGGCAGCCTGATTGGCATCGGGCTGCTGGTGTATCTGTTCCCGGAACTGGTCTACAACCTGATCCCGGCCGAGCAGGTCAGTGAGATGCAAAGCATGTATGACCCCGTCGCCGGTCATCTGGGGCGCTTGGCGGAACGGGCGGCCAGTGAAGACTGGGAGATGTTCGGTTACTACATCATGCACAACATCGGCATCGCGTTTCAGACCTTCGCCAGCGGTTTGCTGTTTGGCCTGGGCAGCGCGTTTTTCCTGTTCTTTAACGGCTTGATGATCGGTGCGGTGGCCGGGCACCTGACGCACATCGGCTACGGGCAAACCTTCTGGTCATTCGTGATCGGGCACGGCGCCTTCGAACTGAGCGCCATTGCCCTGGCCGGTGCCGCCGGCCTGCAACTGGGCTGGGCGTTGATCGCGCCGGGACGTTTGCCCCGTGCCGAAGCCCTGCGAGTGGCGGCGAGCAAGAGCGTGTTGCTGATTTGCGGGGTCATGCTGTTTTTGTTGATTGCAGCGTTTATAGAAGCCTACTGGTCGTCGCGGACCGGAGTCACGCCGCTGACCAAATACCTGGTCGGCGCAGCGCTCTGGGTGTTGGTCGGGACTTATCTGCTGTTTGCCGGACGGACCCGCCATGCGCCTGAGTGACGCCAGTGCAGTGATTCGCCCACGCACAAACTGGGAAGCCATGGACCTCGGGGTGCTGCTGAGTCAGCGCCATCGACGCCTGTTGATGACCAGTTGGGCGATCGTGACCCTACCGATTTTTACCTTGCTCAGCCTGATGCTGTGGGATTCGCCCTCCCTCGCCCTGTTCCTGTTCTGGTGGCTCAAACCGGCGTTCGATCGGCTGCCGCTGTACATCCTGTCCAAAGCCATGTTCGGCGAAACACCCACACTGAAACAGGCCCTGCGCCAATGGCCGCGTCTGCTCCCGCCGCAACTGCTGGCCAGCCTGACCTGGCGCCGCCTGAGCCTGAGCCGCAGCTTTCTGATGCCGGTGGTACAACTCGAAGGCCTGGAGGGCGAAGCACGACAACAGCGTTTACGCGTGCTCTTGCAGCGCAATGCCGGTGCCGCGCAATGGCTGACGATCATCGGCGTGCACCTGGAAACCGCGTTGTGGATCGGCCTGATGGTGCTGTTCTACATGCTCTTGCCGCTGCAGGTCGAACTCGACTGGGGCTGGCAGACCTTGATTGCCGCCGCCACACAAGACTGGCGCTGGCTGGAACACCTGACCAATGCTTTTTACGCCCTGGTGCTGGTGGTCTGGGAGCCGATTTATGTCGCCTGTGGTTTCAGCCTTTACCTGAACCGGCGCACACGATTGGAGGCCTGGGACATCGAACTGGTGTTCCGCCGCTTGCGCCAGCGCCTGAGCAGCGCAGTCATCACGTTGCTGCTGGCGGCGTTTGTGCTGGTGCCGACGGGGCAAAGCGTCTGGGCCGCCGAACCGGGCATGTCACCAGACAGCCCGCGTCTGCTGGAGCAACCGCTGACCAGTCAGGCATCCCGAGACAGCATCAAGGCCATCCTCGATCAGCCACCGTTCAAGAACAAGGAAACGGTGACCCGCTATCGGTTTGGCCAAGACAAGCCCAACGACGACACTGCGCACGGTGGTCAAACACCCGCCTGGCTGAAAGCGCTGTTCAGTTTGCTCGACAGCCAACGTTTCGGCGTATTGGCCAACCTGATCGAGGTGTTGCTGTGGGGCGCGGTGATCGGCGCCATTGGCCTGTTGATCTGGCGTTACCGCGACTGGTTGCAGGCGTTCGTCAGCCGCCGGCCGGCGTTGAACCATAAAGTGACGCGACCATCGCCGCAGCAGGCGTTCGGCCTGGACCTCAACCGCGAAACCCTGCCCGCCGATATCGCGGCCAGCGCCGAAAGCCTCTGGCAAACCAACCCGCGTGAAGCCCTTGGCTTGCTCTATCGCGCCTTGCTCAGCCACTTGCTGAACGACTTCAACATGACGCTCAAACCCGCCGACACCGAAGGCGAAGTGCTTCAGCGCGTTGAACAATTGAAGCAACCGGCGTTGCTGGCCTTCAGTAAAAACCTGACCGCACACTGGCAGAACATGGCCTACGGGCATCGCCTGCCACCGGCGCATTTGCAACAGGAACTGTGTGACGGCTGGCGCGCATTGTTCGGCCCGGGAGCGGTCCGTTGAACCGCAGGGCATGGCTGGCGGTCGGCGTGTTCATCGTCGTGCTCTTGGGTGCGCTGAGTGTTTACCTGTATTTCAAGGCCACGCCCTATCAGGTACAAATCGAACACGGCCCGTCCCCTGAAGCCCAGGCCAATCCCTACCTGGCCGCCGAGCATTTTCTGCGCAAACAGGGCCTGACCGTCAGCCACGCCAACAGCCTCGACATCCTGCCGACCCTCGAACCGCGTCAGCACAGCCTGTTGTTGCTCGGCGACCGGTCCAACATGTCGCCGCGCCAGGTGGATCAGGTATTGAACTGGACCCGGGCCGGTGGGCGCCTGGTATTCGTCGCCGAAGCCCTGTGGGATGAAAAGACCGGCCAAAGCAATGACCTGCTGCTCGACCGGGTGCAGTTGCACCAGTTCCTGAGCAAAGACCTCAAGGACTCGCCTCCCGATCTGCGCGATGATCCCTACCCCAAACTGACCAAGCTCTATCTGGAAAACGAAGAGGCGCCGGCCTACTTCAGCTTCGATACCGCGTTCCACCTCGACGACCCGAAAAACCTCGCCCAGGCCTGGGCCAACAGTGGCAAGGCCACGCACATGATGCAGCTGAGCCACGGGCTGGGTTCGATCACCGTGGTCACCGACGCCGACCTCTGGAAAACCCCGGCCATCAACCAGTACGACAACGCCTGGCTGCTGTGGTACCTGACCGCCGACACCGGTGTGACCCTGCTGTTCAATACCGAGCACGACAGTCTGCTGACCTTGTTGTGGCGTTACTTTCCCCAAGCCCTGGTAGCCCTGATCGCCTTGATCGCTTTGGGTTTCTGGCACGTTGGCGTGCGCAGCGGCCCGTTGCTGGAGCCGGCCCCAAGGGCGCGTCGGCATCTTCAGGAACACCTGCGCGCAAGCGCCGATTTCATGCTGCGCCGCAGCGGTCAGCACAGCCTGTTGCACGCCTTGCAGCAAGACATCCTGCGTCGTGTCCGCCACCGTCATCCCGGTTTTGAACAACTCGGCGTCGCCGAACAATGGCTGGTGCTCGCACGCCTGACCGGCCACCCCACACGCGCCATCAGCCAGGCCATGAGCCCGCGACCGAAGCAGCGGCTGTCCAGCGCTGAATTCAGCCGTCAGGTCGCCCACCTGCAAACCTTGAGGAACGCCTTATGAGTGAACAGATCGAGCCCGGCACCCAGACCCACGCCGCCCAACAGCGCCAGCGCGCCAGCCAGTTGGCCCAGGCGATAAGAACGGAATTGCAAAAAGCGGTGATCGGCCAGAACACCGTGATCGACGATGTGCTCACCGCCCTGATCGCCGGCGGCCATGTGCTGCTCGAAGGCGTGCCGGGGTTGGGCAAGACGTTGCTGGTGCGCGCCCTCGCCCGTTGCTTCGGTGGCGAATACGCCCGCATCCAGTTCACCCCGGACCTGATGCCCAGCGACGTCACCGGGCATGCGGTGTACGACCTGCAGACCGAGCAATTCAAACTGCGCAAAGGCCCATTGTTCACCAACCTACTATTGGCCGACGAGATCAACCGCGCCCCGGCAAAAACCCAGGCCGCGTTGCTCGAAGCCATGCAGGAACGCCAGGTCACCCTCGAAGGCCGCGCCCTGCCCATCGCGCAACCGTTCATGGTGCTGGCCACACAGAACCCCATCGAACAGGAAGGCACCTACCCACTGCCGGAAGCCGAGCTCGACCGCTTCATGCTCAAGGTGCGCATGGACTACCCCGAGGCCGATCAGGAACTGGACATGGTGCGTCAGGTCAGCCGCTCGACCCGCGCCGACATGCTCGATGTACAACCGCTGCGCACCGTGTTGCAAGCCAAGGACGTGCTGGCCTTGCAGCGCATTGCCAGCGATCTGCCGCTGGACGATCAGGTGCTCGATTACGCCGTGCGCCTGGCCCGCACCACCCGCACCTGGCCGGGTTTGACCCTCGGCGCCGGGCCTCGCGCCTCCATCGCCCTGGCACGTTGCGCCCGCGCCCGCGCCTTGTTGCGCGGAGGCGAGTTCGTGATTCCCGACGACATCAAAGGTTGCGCCCTGGCGGTACTGCGTCACCGCGTGCGGATTGCCCCGGAGCTGGACATCGAAGGGCTGGACGTCGATCAGGTGCTCAAGCAACTGCTCGACCAAGTGCCGGCGCCACGGTTATGACCCCCTCTATTTCGTTACACGCCACTCCTGTGGCGAGGGGGCTTGCCCCCGTTGGGTTGCGAAGCGACCCCAAAACCTGCAATCGCATATCGACAGACACACCGCGGTTGTCGGGTTTACGACTGCTTCGCAGCCGAACGCGGGCAAGCCCGCTCGCCACAGAATTACCGTGCCAGACCAACCCTTGCCACGAAGTCGCGACGCCATGAAACCCTCGCGCCTGCTCTTGACCTGGCTCACTATCCTGCTGGCCATCGGCATCGTGCTGGGCGCCTTACGGGCGCTGGACATCGCCGTTCCATCAAGCCTTTTATCGATCAACTGGGGATTACTGCTAGCCCTGTTGGCCCTGGCGATACTCGACGCCATTCGCCTCAAGCGTTTGTCCTCACCGCGCCTCCAGCGACAAATGCCCGGCAGCCTGGCACTCGGTCGATGGAGCGAAGTGCGATTGGAGGTCGAGCATAATTTTACCCAACCACTGAACATTCAGATCTTCGACCACGTACCCGACGGCCTGAGCTTCGAAAACCTGCCCCTGTCGGTCGAACTGCAACCCGGCCAACAGAGCCAGATCAGCTACCGCCTGCGCCCGCTCATGCGCGGCCATTTCAGCTTCGAACACTGCGAAATCAACCTGCCGAGCCCCATGGGTTTGTGGTCCGACAAACGCCTGCTCAACATACCCGACACCACCCGCGTCTACCCCGACTTCGCCCGCCTCTACGGCGGCGAACTGCTGGCGGTGGACAACTGGCTCAGCCAGCTCGGCGTGCGCCAACGACAACGTCGCGGCCTGGGCCTGGAATTCCATCAGCTGCGCGAATTCCGCGAAGGCGACAGCCTGCGCCAGATCGACTGGAAAGCCACCGCCCGCCAACGCACCCCCATCGCCCGCGAATACCAGGACGAGCGCGACCAGCAAATCATCTTCATGCTCGACTGCGGCCGGCGCATGCGCAACCAGGATGGCGAGCTCGCCCATTTCGATCACGCACTCAACGCCTGCCTGTTGCTCAGCTACATCGCCCTGCGCCAAGGCGATGCAGTCGGCCTGAGCACCTTCGCCAGCGACCGACCGCACTACCTCGCCCCGGTCAAAGGCACGGGCCAGCTCAACGTATTGCTCAACACCGTCTATGACCTCGACAGCACCCAACGCCCCGCCGACTATCAGGCTGCCGCCACGCAATTACTGGCCCGACAAAAACGCCGGGCGCTGGTGGTGCTGGTCACCAACCTGCGGGATGAAGACGATGAAGAACTGCTGACTGCCGTCAAACGCCTGAGCAAATTGCATAGAGTGTTGGTGGCCAGTTTGCGTGAAGACTTGCTCGATAATCTAAGGCACGCGCCAGTGCAGACATTGCCGGAGGCGCTGGCTTATTGCGGGACGGTGGATTATTTGAATGACCGGGCGCAACTCCATGAGCGGTTGAGTGCTCATGGAGTGCCGGTGGTGGATGCTCGGCCTGGGGAGTTGGGGGCCGAGTTGGTGACGGCGTATTTGGGGTGGAAAAAAGCTGGGACGATGTAACGTCGAATCGTATATAAAATCGTCATATCACGATGTCTACATGAATATGACGTGCGAGCACGTACGACAGGCCTTCAATCCGGGTACTTACGAAAACCAATCCCCTGAAAGCTCTATCACAAGGAATCAATCATGGACGAGACAAACCTATTTGCTTCAGTGCTAACGCAGATCAATGAGAACCAACTGGCTTTGGGCGCCGCTATAGAAGAACTATCGAATTGGGTGGCGCAACGAGGGGGTACCGAAGTAGCGGATAACATCCGATGTGCAATGCAAACGATAGATCGAAACCAAGAATTCATCTCTTTGGCACTTATTTCTATCTCCACCGATTTTAAAGAATCACAGGTTCCAAAAAAGAATGCCCCTAATGACTAGCTAACCATCAAGAGTCGCAATTCTCCTCGGTTGTTACCCGATGCCTCTCATCGGGTAACAACTGACGCTCATGGTCAGTAATCTGCTTGTTGTCCTCCTCCCGACTTCTCGAATAGCAGCGCTAACGGCTACAGAATGAAGCGCATCTGCCTACAAGTGTCAGCGACCTGGGCTGATTGTGGGTGCTGTCCGTCCCGACATAAGGTTCTCCTTCCCTCGCTGCCGTCCATTCGTCTACCTCCGAATCGGCGGTAGCTCCAACAAGGAGTTAACCGTGTTAATGCCTCGACCCAATCCACGCAATACCATCCCGCGTTCCCCCTACGGAACCCTCGACTCAAGAAAACTCCAAGAAGCTGCCAACAGGGCTCTAGATCACTATCTAAAACAGGAAAACACTGAGCCGTGTTTTGCCAACGAGCGCCCCACCGAGGAACGATCCATGAAAATGTTCACCGTTGTCCCCGATGCCAATCCCGAAGCCTTGACCATCGAGACCTACGAAACCTTTTCGACGGTCAGCATTCTGCTGCTCGACCTGGCTGAAAGCCTGGACGACAAGCCGCGACATCTGGCCATGGCGATTTATCGGATGAGTGAGTTGGGGTTGATGCTGGTGGAGCGATCGCTGGATAACGAGAAGGCGATTAAAACGACGTAGCGACGAATCCCAGTAGCAGGCTGTGCCAGCTGCTACTGGTTGCGGATTTGTCAGGCTGAAGCAGGCAATGGCTGAAAGCTGAAGTACTGCGTCAACGCCTCCATCAGCTGCCCATACTCCGGCGGTGCCGGTTGCAGGCTGAACCCGGCGTCATAATGGTGGGGCGTGGCGTCTTCATGGCACCACAGACAACACGCCTTCAGGTCAATGACCTGCTGGCAGCCGTCGCTGGCGGGGATTTTCAATCGCAGGTCAAAGTCGACGCCCACCATCATCGGCAACTGGCTGATGAGCATCAGCCCGTCGTTGGACAAGTTGCCCAGAAAGCCGATGGGTTTGTCGGTGACGCTGTTGAACACTTTCAGAAAATACGGCAGTTGATGCCGCTCGATCCGGCGGTCGGTAAACATGCGCAAATGGCCCAGCAAGGCCCTTAAGCAGGGCCGCACTAATGCTTCGGAACGTGCCGGCTACTTGATAAGCCTGGGCGCGCTCTCCCCGATCCTGGTGCGTCAGTCCTTACAACGCTGACGTTTACTGCAGCCGATCACAGGTATCACCTCGGTTTAGAAGCAGGGTTCTAAAACCGATCTATTCGACTATAGCTCACCACCGCCGGGCGGCCAGCCGTTGCATGACAGCGGCCATCAGAACTGCGTCGGGCGCACGGCCGCCGCGCTGCGCGTCGGGTAATGGCCCAGGCTCTGCAAGGTTTCCAGACGGGCACGGGCGCGATAGGCATATTCGCTTTGCGGGTAGGCCGCGATGATGTACTGGTAGGTCTGGGCCGCATCAATAAACAGCTTCTGCCGTTCCAGGCACTGGCCACGCATCATCGACACTTCCGGCTGTACGTAGCGACGGGAACGACTTTCACGATCGACCTTGGACAGTTCGAGCATCACCTGTTCGCAGTTACCGCGTTCGTAGGCGCTGTAGGCATTGTTCAAATGATGGTCCATCGACCAACGGGTGCAGCCCGTGACGCTGAGGACGCTGAGGGCAAGGGCGGCAGTGGGCACGAATCGCATGGGGGATCTCCTGTCTTGTGCTCTGTATCGACCCGTTGTCGGAAATCTTCAGGATGGCGTGCTGCAAAGTTGTCACGTTCAATAAAGAAAGCAATAAGTAGTGCAAACGAACAATGACTACACCCAAAGACCATAGTAGCCTCTGCTAGCGCTTGAACTCAGGAGTCTTTGCATGTCCGTCCGTCGTACCAAAATCGTCGCTACCCTTGGCCCGGCCAGTAACTCGCCGGAAGTTCTCGAACAGCTGATTCTGGCTGGCCTGGACGTCGCCCGCCTGAACTTCTCCCACGGCACCCCCGACGAGCACAAGGCTCGCGCGAAGCTGGTGCGTGACCTCGCTGCCAAGCACGGCCGCTTCGTCGCCCTGCTGGGTGACCTGCAAGGCCCGAAAATCCGTATCGCCAAATTCGCCAACAAGCGGATCGAGCTGAAGATCGGTGATCAATTCACCTTCTCCACCAGCCATCCGTTGACCGAAGGCAACCAGCAAGTGGTCGGCATCGACTACCCGGACCTGGTAAAAGACTGCGGCGTGGGCGACGAGCTACTGCTCGACGACGGCCGCGTGGTGATGCGCGTCGATACCGCCACCGCCACCGAACTGAATTGCACCGTGACCATCGGCGGCCCGCTGTCGGACCATAAAGGCATCAACCGTCGCGGCGGTGGCCTGACGGCGCCGGCCCTGACCGAGAAAGACAAGGCCGACATCAAGCTCGCCGCCGAGATGGAAGTCGACTACCTCGCGGTGTCCTTCCCGCGTGACGCCGCCGACATGGAATACGCCCGTCAACTGCGCGACGAAGCCGGCGGCACTGCCTGGCTGGTGGCGAAGATCGAACGCGCCGAAGCCGTGGCCGACGACGAAACCCTCGACGGCCTGATCAAGGCCTCCGACGCGGTGATGGTTGCCCGTGGTGACCTGGGTGTGGAAATCGGCGACGCTGAGCTTGTGGGCATTCAGAAGAAAATCATTCTGCACGCTCGCCGCCACAACAAAGCCGTGATCGTCGCGACCCAGATGATGGAGTCGATGATCCAGAACCCGATGCCGACCCGCGCCGAAGTGTCCGACGTAGCCAACGCCGTACTCGACTACACGGACGCCGTGATGTTGTCGGCGGAAAGTGCTGCTGGCCTGTACCCGCTGGAAGCGGTGCAAGCCATGGCGCGCATTTGCATCGGCGCTGAAAAGCACCCGACCAGCAAGACCTCCAGCCACCGCATCGGCAAGGAATTCGAGCGCTGCGACGAGAGCATCGCGCTGGCAACCATGTACACCGCCAACCACTTCCCGGGCGTGAAAGCGATCATCGCGCTGACCGAAAGCGGCTACACCCCGCTGATCATGTCGCGTATCCGCTCGTCGGTGCCGATTTACGCGTTCACCCCGCACCGCGAAGCCCAGGCCCGCGCAGCGATGTTCCGTGGCGTGTACACCGTTCCGTTCGACCCGGCCTCGCTGGCACCGAACGAAGTCAGCCAGAAAGCCATCGACGAGCTGGTCAAGCGCGGCGTCGTGCAGAAAGGCGACTGGGTCATCCTGACCAAGGGCGACAGCTACCACACCACCGGCGGTACCAACGGCATGAAGATCCTGCACGTGGGCGACCCGCAGGTCTGAGTGACCGATTGCTGAAAAACAAAAGCCCCGCCATGTGAATGGAGGGGCTTTTTGGTTTTTGATCCGCAAGTCGTGTTGCCCAGGCGGGGCTCTTCGCGGGCAAGCCGCTGCCAACCAAGTCAGAGCTCAACACAAAACCTGTGGGAGCGAGGCTTGCCCGCGAAGAGGCCCGCACGATCACCGAAGATTCAATGCCTGCTGATAAACCCCGACAACGCCGCAATCGCTTCCGGCGAACGCAGCCGTTGGTTGAACAACGCGCCCTCCTCCTCGATCACTTTACGGATCAACTCGCGATCCGGTGCCTTCATCAATTGCTTGCTGATGCGCACTGCCTCCGGTGGCAACTCATCAAAGCGCAACGCCATCTCCCGCGCCTTGGCCAATGCCGCTTCGCCACTGCCCAAGGCCTCAGTCGCGATCCCCCACGCGGCGGCCTGTTCGCCACTGAAACCTTCCCCAAGCAACAACAACTGCGCCGCTTTGGCCTGCCCGAGCAAACGCGGCAGGATCAGACTGGAACCGAACTCCGGGCATAACCCCAGATTGACGAATGGCATGCGCAACCTCGCATCCGCACTGACATAAACCAGATCGCAATGCAGCAGCATCGTCGTGCCGATCCCCACCGCCGCGCCGGCTACCGCAGCGATCACTGGCTTGCGGCACTCAAGAAGGCCGAGCATGAAGTGAAACACCGGGCTGTCGAGGTTACCCGGCGGTTGCTGGATGAAGTCGGCGATGTCGTTGCCAGCCGTGAAGCACTCGGCGCTGCCGGTGATCAGCACGGCGTTGATGTCGGGATCGCTGTCGGCAAGCCGCAAACCCTCCGCCAGCTGGCTGTACATGGCGCGGGTCAGGGCGTTTTTCTTTTCCGGGCGGTTGAGGCGCAGGGTCAGTAAACCGCGCTCACGTTCAAACTGGATGGCGTCGGGCATGGCGTGTCCTGATCTGAGAGGATCAACTGTGGCGAGGGAGCTTGCTCCCGTTCGGCTGCGAAGCAGTCGTAAAACCGGCACGCTCGGTTTGTCTGATACCCGAGGTAGCGTCTGTTTTTAGGGGCCGCTTCGCAGCCCAACGGGGGCGAGCCCCCTCGCCACAGCAAGCTCCCTCGCCACAAAAATCAGCGCTCAACCATGGGGTACAAAGACATCCGCCAGCAGTTGATTGCGCGGCAAACCCGCCAGGTACAAGCGCCGGGCAAAGGCGTCGACGCTGTCGGGTGCTCCGCAGACTAAGGCCAGGGTTTGCCGGGAAACAAGGTGCAGTTGCGCCAAAGCCGCTGGCAACTCGGCCGCCGTCCACAGCTCGACATTAAGGTTTTCACGGCCCTCGGCCATGGCTTGCAGGGGTTTGGCCAGATAATGCTCACTGGCATCATGGGCCAGGTGAATGACGCGGATGGCGCCCTGGTGATGCTGCCGCAAGGCTTCGCGCAAGATGCCGAACAACGGCCCCAGACCGGTGCCGGCCGCCAGCAACCACAGTGGTCGGGTGTGCCAGTCCGGATCGTAATGCAGCGCCCCGCCGCGCAACTCGCCGAGGCGGATCGGATCGCCGATTTTCAAGCGACGCGCCGCGTCACTGAATTCCCCCGGTTGACGGCAATCGAGGTGGAATTCCAGAAAGCGGTCTTCTTCTGGCAGGCTGGCCAGGGAATATGGCCGCGCCACCTGCCCCGCCCACAACACCAGATGCTGCCCCGCCTGATAGCGCAACGGGCGCTCGCTGGTCAGGCGCAAGCGCAACACGCTGGCGCTCAGCCAATCGCTGGCGACCACTTGCGCGGCAAGACCATCGTGCAGCGGGTCAAAAGTTTCGACTTGCAGATCGTCAACCACCTGGCACTGACAGGCCAACCGCCAACCCTGTTGGCGCTGTTCATTGCTCAAGGCATCGGGACGGCTGTCGCTGGGCAGGCCCTCGACACATTTGACCAGGCACGCGTGGCAACTGCCGGCGCGGCAGCTATAGGGCACCGGCACGCCGTTTTGATTGAGGGCATCGAGCAGGTTACTGCCTACCGCCACTGCCCATTGGCGTTCGCCGACCCGTAACTCAGGCATCGACATTCTCCCAGGCGGCCGCGCAACGGTTACGGCCGTCACGCTTGGCGCGGTACAGCGCCTGATCGGCGCAGTGCAAGGCACGATCCAGATCGTCACCCAATTCCAACAAGGTCATGCCCGCCGACAGGCTGAGGTGGGCGATCTCCAGGCCGACCAATTCGACATCCATGAAGGCTATGCGCAAGCGCTCGCAACAGGCCGTCAGGCGCTCGGCATCGCAATCGGGCAACAGCACCACGAATTCTTCACCGCCATAACGGGCCAGAATATCGCCATCGCGCAGGCAGGCCGTGGCCACTCCGGCGAACGCTTGCAGCACCTGATCGCCGGCGGCGTGGCCATGAACATCGTTGATACGTTTGAAGTGGTCGAGGTCGATCAGCGCCAGGCCATGCACCACACCGACTTCCATGGCGTTCAGCTCGCGGGAGGCCAGGCGCAGAAAATGCCGGCGGTTGAACAGCCCGGTGAGTTCGTCGGTCGCCACCAGGCCTTCGAGCTGGCGCATCATCCCGCGCAGGGTGTCTTGATGCGCCTGCAAGGCGAACCGCCGCTGCCGCATACGCTGGCGCGACACCTGGACGTAACGGGCATAGAGCACCAGCCAGCCGAGTACCACAAACAGCACGCACACCTGCAACAGGGCCTGCGTCGGGTCGTGCAGCTTGAAGTGGTAAAGCTCCCATAACGTGATGGCGCTGAAACTGAAAAACACCAGCAACGCGCAACGCACAAAAGCAATACGCGACAGATGAAACAGCCCGAACAACAGGATCAGCAGGTAAAACACCAGAAACGCACCGCGCGCCTCGTCCAGATGGACGATCAGCCAGGATTGCCAACCCAGCCCCAGCAGTATTTGCACTTCGGTCAGGCTGGGGTCGGAACAGCGCAGGTTCGTGCCGCTGTAAAACACCGCGAACAACACGGCCTGGCTGAACACCGTCAACACGCTGCCGATCACCATGCCGGCAAGGGAGTCGTCGTAATGGCCGGTGAAAAACGCCAGCCACACCAGCAGCAAGGCCAGGGCATAAGTGCCGGCCGCAAGGGCAAAGCGTTTGAGCAAAAGCCGCTGGATGGCGTTATGGGTCAATCGTTGATTCACCGTGCGAAAGGAGGCTGTCAGAGAGTCCTACTCTACAGGCCGGATGCCACTTTAGTGGCGAGTCTGATAAATGACCATTCAATTTTTAGGGCGAAATTCTGGCGTCAAACCCATGACCCGTTTCCTGTGAGTCGAGCCTTGCTGCATTCCAGGTAGCAGCTGCCGAAGACTGCGTTCGCTGTAGCAGCTGTCGAGCTTGCGAGGCTGCGTTCGGCTGCGTTCGGCTGCGAAGCAGTCGTGAATCCGGCTGACACGGTCTACCTGACATACCGCAAATCTCTGATATTGCGACTGCTTCGCAGCCGAACGCAGCCTTCGGCAGCTGCCACAGGTTCGCGTTGTGCGGCTATATCAGGATTCGTGGCGATCCGCACCGGCGATGTATGCGACCAACGTTTGACTGTCAACAGATGTACCCGCCTTTGATGCGCGGTATACTGCCGCGCCTTTTTAGCGTCGCGCCAGCATGCCCGGCGTGCCTTGAAAGGTGTCTGCGACCGACCGATGCACCCAAGCCGCAGGCACCTTATTGAATGTTCCCGTCTTTTAGAGGAGCGCGACTCGATGACCGTGATCAAGCAAGACGACCTGATTCAGAGCGTTGCCGACGCCCTGCAATTCATTTCTTACTACCACCCCGTGGATTTCATCCAGGCGATGCACGAGGCCTACCTGCGTGAAGAATCGCCGGCAGCCCGCGATTCCATCGCGCAAATCCTGATCAACTCGCGCATGTGCGCCACCGGCCACCGCCCGATCTGCCAGGACACCGGCATCGTCACCGTGTTCGTGCGCGTAGGCATGGACGTACGTTGGGATGGCGCCACCATGGGCCTGGACGACATGATCAACGAAGGTGTGCGCCGGGCTTACAACCTGCCGGAAAACGTCCTGCGTGCCTCGATCCTCGCCGACCCGGCGGGTGCTCGTAAAAACACCAAGGACAACACCCCGGCCGTTATCCACTACTCCATCGTTCCGGGTAACACCGTGGAAGTGGACGTGGCGGCCAAGGGCGGCGGTTCCGAGAACAAGTCGAAAATGGCCATGCTCAACCCATCCGACTCGATCGTCGACTGGGTGTTGAAAACCGTTCCGACCATGGGCGCCGGCTGGTGCCCACCGGGCATGCTCGGCATTGGCATCGGCGGCACCGCCGAGAAAGCCGCCGTGATGGCCAAGGAAGTGTTGATGGAATCCATCGACATTCACGAGCTCAAAGCACGCGGCCCGCAGAACCGTATCGAAGAGATGCGCCTGGAGCTGTTCGAGAAGGTCAACCAACTGGGCATCGGCGCCCAGGGCCTGGGCGGTCTGACCACCGTGCTCGACGTGAAGATCATGGATTACCCGACCCACGCCGCCTCCCTGCCGGTGTGCATGATCCCCAACTGCGCCGCCACCCGTCACGCGCACTTCGTGCTCGACGGTTCCGGCCCGGCATCCTTGGAAGCGCCACCGCTGGACGCCTACCCGGAAATCGTCTGGGAAGCCGGCCCGTCGGCCCGTCGCGTCAACCTCGACACCCTGACGCCGGAAGAAGTGCAGAGCTGGAAGCCGGGCGAAACCGTCCTGCTCAACGGCAAGATGCTCACCGGTCGCGACGCCGCGCACAAGCGCATGGTCGAGATGCTGAACAAGGGCGAAACCCTGCCGGTGGACCTGAAAGGTCGCTTCATCTACTACGTCGGCCCGGTTGATCCGGTGCGCGAAGAAGTGGTTGGCCCTGCCGGCCCGACTACCGCCACGCGGATGGACAAGTTCACTCGTCAGATCCTCGAGCAAACCGGCCTGTTGGGCATGATCGGCAAATCCGAGCGCGGCCCGACCGCAATCGAAGCGATCAAGGACCACAAAGCCGTTTACCTGATGGCAGTCGGCGGCGCGGCTTACCTGGTGGCGCAAGCGATCAAAAAATCCCGCGTGGTGGCATTCGCCGAACTGGGGATGGAAGCCATCTACGAGTTCGACGTGAAAGACATGCCGGTGACTGTTGCGGTGGACAGCAAAGGTGAGTCGGTACACATCACCGGTCCTGCCATCTGGCAGAAAAAGATCAGTGAAAGCCTGGCGGTCGAAGTGCAGTAAGCGCTTCGATTGACCCCAACGGCCGGCTCGTCAGATGACGACCCGGCCGTTTTTTTGCTGACGAACAGTGTCAATCGGCATTAAAAACTTTCTCCTTACAGCGATTCGATCTAGAAAACCCCCTCTGACCTGTCAGATCTGACAGGTTACGAATGCCGCCCATCTTGTTAGCGTCTGACCTATCCCGCGACACCGTTGCCATGCAACAGCGTCTGGCCAAAACAGGATCAGCACCATGCAAGAACAAGCGTCCCTGAGCATCACTGAACCTTCCATCGCCAAGAGCGCTTCAATCGCCACCATCGCCAGTAGCTGGGGCTCGACGGGTTCGACGGGAGCCACTGCCTATGACTTGCCTGTGCCCTTGTCATTGGGCCGTGGCTGGGATCCTCACCTCTTACTAAGTTACAGCAGCCAGTCGGGAAACGGTCCGTTCGGTATCGGTTGGCGCTTGAACCTTCAGGCTTTTACCCGCCAGACGGACAAGGGTGTACCAAGTTATCGTGACGAGAAGGATGTGTTCATCGACCCCTTGGGGCAGGAGGTGATGCCCGATCGTGACAACGAGGGCAAGATCGAGTCCAGAGAGGTGTCCGAATACTGTGGTCAACTCGTTGGCAAACATACGGTGGTGCGTTACAGGCCTCGGGTCGAACAGACATTCGACCTCATCGAGTTCTGGCGTTCCGACTTCACGCCCGAGGGCTTCTGGCTGGTGCACGGAGCAGACGGCAGCCTGCACCTTTTCGGCAAAGACGACAGCTCCCGCGTGGCCGACCCGCAAGCCCCACTCCATGTGGCGACGTGGCTGTTGCAGGAAAGCATGAACGCCCTTGGCGAGCATATTTGCTATGAGTACCTGTCAGAGAAACAGGACGAGCTTCCTGACCCGCATGACTACCGGGCCCAGCGATATTTGCATCGAGTGCTCTACGGCAATGGTCAGGCAAACGATCAGTTGTACGGTTGGAATGTCTTGAGGCCGGCACCACCTTCATGGCTTTTTCACGTGGTATTCGATTACGGCGAACGTACGCTGGGCCTGACTGAAAAACCGGTTTATGACGGCGCGACACTCGAGCCTTGGTTAGTCCGTAACGACCCGTTTTCATCCTATGGGCGAGGCTTCGAAGTGGGCACCCGGCGCCTCTGTCGGCAGGTGCTGATGTTTCACAGTTTCCCGCAACTGGGCGATAAACCTGTGCTGGTGCGCCGCTTGCTGCTGGAGTACTCGGACTACACCAACCTGCGGCCCTACAGCCAGATCACAGCGGCGCATTATCAGGCATACGAAGCCGGCGGACTGATGGAATCCTCGCCGCCGGTGGAATTCGAATACTCGTCTTTCGAACTCAACACGCAGCCGAGCGCATTTTTTCCGTTCGAGGTCATGCCGGCAATCGAGGATGGACAGACATATCAATGTGTTGATCTGTTCAGCGAAAGCATTCCCGGTTTTCTGTGTTGCTATGACCAATGCTGGTATTACCGCGAACCGCTGCGTGGCGCGGACAATGTCGATCACATCACGTATGGCCCCTGGACAGCCCTGGATAAAATCCCGGGCGCCGACCGCAATAAGGAGGCGCATCAGGCCCTGATGGACCTGACCGGCGAAGGCCGTCTGAACTGGATTATTGCCGAGCCGGGAATGTGTGGTTTTTATACGCTGAACCCGGATAAATCCTGGTCTGGCTTCATTCCGTTCACGGCGTTCCCGGTGGAGTTTTTCAACGTCCTTTCGCAACTGGGCGACTTTACGGGAGACGGGCTCAACTCCCTGGCCCTGATCGGGCCCAACGCTGTACGCCTTTACGCCAACCGGCGCGAAGACGGTTTTGCCAAGGGCGAAGATGTCGCTCATGAGCCGCCTGATGACCGTCTGCCGTTGATCAGCAACTCACCCATCGAGCTGGTATTTCTGGGCAACCTGAACGGTAGCGACATGACCGGGTTGTGCCGCATTCGTCACAACGAAATCAAATGCTGGCCAAACCTCGGGCATGGGAAATTCGGCACTGGCTTTGTTATCGACGGCCCCGTTTTCGAGTACGAAACATTCAACGTGAGCCAGGTGCGCATCGCGGACCTGGACGGGTCCGGCGCACCGGCGCTGATCTATCTCAAATCGGATCACTTTGAGATTTACCTCAACCGCGGCGGCAACGGTTTCGAAAAGACACCCATCGAGGTTTCGTGGCCCGAAGACGTGCGTTACGACAACCTGTGCCAAGTCACATTCGCCGACCTGCAAGGGCTCGGTTGCGCCAGCCTGATCCTGACCGTGACGCACATGAAGCCCCAGCACTGGCGTTATGACTTTGTCAGCGCCAAGCCCTATTTGCTGACATCGAGCAATAACAACATGGGGTGCTTCACCGAGGCGGTGTACAGAAGTTCTGCGCAATTCTGGCTGGATGAAAAAAAGGACATCCTCGGCCTCGGGCGACTTCCCGTGTGTTACCTGCCGTTTGCCGTGCAAGTCGTCAGTCAACAGACCCAGCTCGACGAAATCACCGGCAACTGCCTGAATCAGTTTTTCAGTTATTTCGCGGGATACTACGACAGTCGGGACCGCGAATTCCGGGGCTTCGGCCGCGTGCGCCAAACCGACAGTGAAAGTGCATCAGATGACGACAACACCGGCTTTACCGAATCGGCGCTGCTCGACATCTGGTATCACACCGGCAACAGGATCAATGCATCTCGCGATGGATATTTCAATCTCGATGATGAGGCACAGCCTCTGGGTGACACGCTTTTTTGTCGGTATCACCCGGCCGACGATTGCGAAGAGATCATTACGCCGGCCGACGACGCCATTGCCCACGAAATCGCCCGCGCCCTCGCAGGTTCCGTATTGAGAGTCGAAACCAGAGCGGAGAAAGACACAGACGCCGACACTCCCATTCTGGTAGAGCAAAATCGTTACATCGTGCGCGAAGTGCGTGAGCGCGGCCACCATCCCGACTCGGTGTTGATGGCATCCCTGCTGGAGAACATCAGCTACCGTTACGAACGTATCGTCGAAGACCCGTTGTGCCGCCATGTCATCAACCTGAAACGAGACGAATTCGGCCTGACCACCCACAGCTTCACGGTCAGTTACGCCCGCCGCAGGACCGAAAAGGATGAGCCCCCCTTTGAAGACCCTGACGAAAGGAAGCGCTGGTTCGATGCACATGACCGAGCACAACAGTCTTATTACCTGAGCGAAACCCGCGCCCAATTCATTCACTTGGTCGACCTGCAGGGCTGGCGGATTGGTCTGCCGTTTCTGCAACGCGGCAACGCATTGATTTTGCCCAAAGGAACAGCACCATCGGGTCTCAACCCCGCAGAAATTTCTTATAAGGACTTCCTGGATTCATTCAAGTCCCTCGAATGGGCCGCTGTGCGGGAACTGACCGCGCAATCGGTGCAACTCTACGTCGACACGAACAATGACGAGTTGCCGAAGGATGAAGCCTGTTTACAGGCTTTGCGGGGGACGATGGAAATCGCTTATCTGAACAAGAACGCGCTGGAGGTCTACGGCAACGTAACGCCCCCGATCGATATCCGGGAAGAACTTGCGAACATTGGATATCTGCCCATGGAGCTGTTTCTGGGTGCGGACGACACGGCCGACAAAAAGGAGGACGAAGAGAGAAATCTTTGGTCTGCCCTACACAACTTTGCTACGTATGCTGGCATCGATCAATTCTACCGAGTGATCAAATACAACGAAACGCAAAGCCACGGTGTCACCCAGGCGCAATATGACGAGTACTGTCTGGTGACCAAAAGCGTCGAGCAGCCGGATGGCTGCACCACTCGCGTCGAGCAGGATTACTTCTCAGGGTTAACGAAGAGCATCACCGACGCCAACGATAATACGGAGGAAGCCTATAACGGTCCTTCCGGTGTGCACACTCACACTTTTCACGGCACTGAAAATGGTCAGCCCATCGGCTTTGGCTTAATCAGAAACTATATCCCCAGCGGAGATTTAAGCCCTGACACGGCAATCGAGCACCCTGAAGATGAGCTGCAAGAGGCGGCCAGCACCTTGCGCACAGATCTTCACTGCTGGATGGGCACATTGCCCGTATCGGCCAGACAGAACACCGAATGGCTGAACGAGTGGATCAACAACGGTTACGTGTTACCCAGCGGCCACATTCGCGCCAGTGCCCGCAGGCGCCTGGCCAGGATCCGAACGCGCACGCCGGCGGAACAGGCTTTAAATGACTTGTTGCACACCGTCGAGCGCATGCCGGTGCACAGCGTCCGCCTGAGTGCGGACCGGTACCCTGGTGACGATGTTTCGGCAAAATTCCACATCATTCGGTCATTTTTCGACGGTTTTCAACGGCTCTTGCAAACTCAGCAACGGGTCGAGTCCGGTGAAGCTTATGTCGTGAAGGACGGCAAATTGGAGTACGAGAACGGTGAGCCAATGGTGGCATACGCCGATCAACGCTGGCGCATCAGCGAGCGCGTGGAATACAACAACAAAGGGTTAGTAGTACGAACGTATCGTCCCTATTTCGCCAATGCTAAGGGTTACATCCGCGATCACTCCTTCAGGGATTCCGGCCATCACGATAAAAGCTTCTACGACGTGATGGGTCGCCTCATCAAGATCATCAACGCCAAGGGGCATATTGCGCTCGTCGTCTATCATCCCTGGTATGTCAGAAACTGGGACTACAATGACACCTACGTCGGACCAGACGCGAAAGGACTCAATATGGGGAACCGATGATGCCCATTGTCGACTGGCAAACACCGTCATTGAAATCCTTTGACTCGCGGGGCCTGGCAGTCCCCTGCCGAGAACATCAAAGTGTTGCCGGGTAATGAGCGTTTCCACGGGACCGCCCGCCACAGTGCGCCAATAGGCAATATCTCTTGCGGCGGGCGCACATGCTATGGTGCCCGCCCAACTTTCTAACTGTTTGCGCCAGCATGCTGCCGATTTCTCGTACCTTGCGTTTGTCGTTTTATACCTTGCTCATCATCGCCGGTGCCGCGTTGGCGGCCGGCTTGGCCGTGCGTCACGCCGAACGCCAGGCGTTAGTCGAAGACGCGGCCCGCGCCAACCAGCAACTGGCGCTGTACGCCAATTCCCTGCATACCCTGATCGACCGCTACCGTGCCCTGCCCGCCGTGCTGGCGCTGGACCCGGAGTTGCGCGCCGCGCTCGATGGCCCGGTAACGCTTGAGCAACAGGACGCACTGAACCGCAAACTGGAAAAAATCAACGGTGCGGCCCAGTCCTCGACCCTGGAACTGCTCGACCGCACCGGCCTCGCCGTGGCCGCCAGCAATTGGCGTTTGCCCAGCAGTTACGTCGGCCACAACTACGGTTTTCGCCCCTACTTCAGCCAGACCCGCACCCAGGGCGCCGGGCGCTTTTATGCGGTAGGCGTAACCAGTGGCATTCCCGGCTACTTTCTCTCCAGCGCGGTGACCCGCGACAGCGGCGAGTTCCTCGGCGCCATGGTGGTGAAACTGGAATTCCCGGAGCTGGAGCGCGAATGGCGTCAGGGCAGCGACACGCTGCTGGTCAGCGATGCACGCGGGATCATCTTCATTGCCAACCAGCCGGGCTGGCGCTATCGCCTGTTGAAACCGTTGAACGACAGCGACCGCGCCGAACTTAAAGCCACCCGGCAATACGACAAACAACCGCTGACACCGCTGGATTACCAATCGCTGCAGCGCTTTGACGACAACAGTGATCTGGCGCGCGTCGTCGGTCCTGACGGCACGGCAAACTATCTGTGGGAATCGCTGCCGCTGACCACTGAAGGCTGGACCTTGCACCTGCTGCGCCGCCCGCAAATCGCCTTCGAAGACATCCGTAACGCCGCGCTCGCCGCTGCCGGGTTGTGGCTGGCACTGGTGTTTCTGTTGCTGTTCCTTAATCAACGCTGGCGCCTGGCCAAGCTGCGCCAACGCAGCCGCGAAGAACTCGAACAACTGGTAGAAGAACGCACCCGTGACCTGCGCACCGCTCAGGACGGACTGGTGCAATCGGCCAAACTCGCGGCGCTGGGGCAGATGTCCGCAGCGCTGGCCCATGAAATCAATCAGCCCCTGACCGCTCAGCGCATGCAGCTTGCTACGCTGAGGTTGCTACTCGATCACGGCCGGGTCGACGACGCCTACAAGGCGCTCAAACCGGTGGACGACATGCTCACGCGCATGGCCGCCCTCACCGGCCACCTGAAAACCTTCGCGCGCAAAAGCCCCAGCGGTTTGCGCGAACGGCTGGATCTGGCGGCGGTGGTGGATCAGGCCCTGCAATTGCTCGACGCCCGCCTGCGCGATGAACAGGTCAGCCTGGTGCTGCACCTGACCCGTCCGGCCTGGGTGCGTGGTGATGCGATTCGTCTGGAACAGGTGCTGATCAACCTGCTGCGCAACGCCCTGGACGCCATGCAGGGCAAATCCTGCAAGCGTCTGGAAATCCGCCTCGAAGCCGATGAACAGCTATGGCGCCTGAGTGTGATCGACAATGGCGGCGGCATTGCCGAAGAACATTTGAGCCAGGTGTTCGATCCATTCTTCACCACCAAACCGGTGGGTGACGGCCTGGGCTTGGGGCTGGCCGTGTCCTTTGCCATCGTCCACGAAGCGGGCGGACGCCTGAGCGCCGATAATGGCGAAAAAGGCGCGGTATTCACCCTGACGTTGCCCATTGATCTGGAGGTATGTACCTGATGCTCAATTCGGTGATGGTGGTCGATGACGAAAGCAGCATCCGCAGCGCCGTCGAACAGTGGCTGAGCCTGTCGGGGTTCGAGGTGCAACTGTTCAGCCGCGCCGATGAATGCCTGGCGCAACTGCCGAAACACTTCCCTGGGGTGATTCTCAGCGATGTGCGCATGCCAGGCATGAGCGGGCTGGAGCTGCTGGCCGAAGTGCAGCGCCGCGACGCCGATTTGCCGGTGATCTTGCTGACTGGTCACGGCGATGTGCCGATGGCCGTCGAAGCGATGCGCGATGGCGCCTACGATTTCCTCGAAAAACCCTTCAGCCCGGAAACCCTGCTGAGCAGCCTGCGCCGCGCGCTGGACAAACGCCGGCTGGTGCTGGAAAACCGTGCCCTGCACGAGCAGGCCGACAATCGCGCCAAACTCGATGCCACCCTGCTGGGGGTATCCCGTGGTTTGCAGACGCTGCGCCGGCAAGTGCTGGATCTGGCGACGCTGCCGGTCAATGTGCTGATCCGTGGCGAAACCGGCAGCGGCAAGGAACTGGTTGCCCGCTGCCTGCACGACTTCGGCCCCCGCGCCGACAAGCCCTTCGTCGCCTTGAACTGCGCGGCGATTCCCGAGCAGTTGTTCGAGGCCGAACTGTTCGGCCATGAGAGCGGAGCGTTCACCGGCGCCCAGGGCAAGCGCATCGGCAAGCTCGAATACGCCGACGGCGGCACGCTGTTTCTCGATGAAATCGAAAGCATGCCGCTGGCGCAGCAGGTGAAACTGCTGCGGGTGTTGCAGGAGCAGAAGCTTGAGCGATTGGGCTCCAACCAGAGTATCCGCGTGGATTTGCGCATCATCGCCGCGACCAAACCCGACTTGCTGGATGAAGCCCGGGCCGGGCGTTTTCGCGAGGACCTGGCGTATCGCTTGAACGTCGCCGAGCTGCGGCTGCCGCCGTTGCGTGATCGGCGTGAAGACATTCCACTATTGTTCGAGTTCTTCGCGCAGAGTGCCGCCGAACGCCTTGGCCGTACCTTTCCACCGTTGAGCGGGCCGCAATTGAGCCATCTGCTGAGCCACGACTGGCCGGGCAATGTGCGCGAGCTGGCGAACGTCGCCGAGCGCCAAGTGCTGGGCCTCGGCGAACCGGAGCCGGTGGGGATCGATCCCGGCCAGTCACTGGCCGCGCAGCAAGAAGCCTTCGAAGCGCATTGCTTGCGCGCGGCGCTGACCCGGCATAAGGGCGATGTGAAAGCGGTGCTTGAAGAACTGCAACTGCCGCGCCGTACCTTCAATGAAAAGATGCAGCGCCATGGGTTGAGCCGGGAGATGTTCATATCCGACACATGACCTGTGGCGAGGGGGCTTGTCGGAACGCCGCATCGCCCCGTTGGAGTGCGAAGCGCTCCCCGGCATTTTTCAGGTACACCATATTTGCAGACTTTACGACTGCTTCGCAGCCGAACGGGGGCAAGCCCCCTCGCCACAAGTGATCGGCGGAAATCCGCTCATGCTTGCATATACCTTGAGCGACTATCCGCTCAACAAAACCTCTTCCCCCCTCTAAACCGGCCCTCCTCCCCTTGGCACAGCTCCTGCTATAGCCCCTGCAGGCTGCGTTTCAACGCGCTCCACAAAAACAATTAAACGAAGGATCCTTCAATGGATAACTCCAACGCCCTGCCCCTTGGGTCGGCTGCCGTGCCGGCTAAAGAAAGAAGCACCGCCAGCCGGATCAAATCGATCTTCAGCGGCTCTGTCGGCAACATGGTCGAGTGGTACGACTGGTACGTCTACGCCGCCTTCTCCCTGTACTTCGCCAAAGTCTTCTTCCCCAAAGGCGACACCACCGCCCAACTGCTCAACACCGCCGCAATCTTCGCCGTGGGCTTTTTGATGCGCCCGATCGGTGGCTGGCTGATGGGCCTCTACGCTGACAAGGCCGGCCGTAAAGCCGCGCTCATGGCCTCGGTCTATCTGATGTGCTTCGGCTCGCTGCTGATCGCCCTGAGCCCAGGCTATGAAACCATCGGTATCGGCGCACCGATCCTGCTGGTGTTCGCCCGCCTGCTGCAAGGTTTGTCGGTGGGGGGTGAGTACGGCACCTCGGCGACGTACCTCAGCGAGATGGCGACCAAGGAACATCGCGGCTTCTACTCGAGTTTCCAGTACGTGACGCTGATCTCCGGCCAGCTCATCGCCCTGGGCGTGCTGATCGTGCTGCAAAATTTCCTGACCACCGAAGAGCTGTACGCCTGGGGCTGGCGCATTCCATTCGCCATCGGCGCGCTGTGTGCCGTGGTCGCGCTGTACCTGCGTCGTGGCATGGAAGAAACCGAGTCGTTCACCAAGAAAGAGAAGGCCAAGGAAAGCGCGATGCGCACCTTGCTGCGCCATCCCAAGGAACTGATGACCGTGGTCGGCCTGACCATGGGCGGCACGCTGGCGTTCTACACCTACACCACGTACATGCAGAAATACCTGGTGAACACCGTCGGCATGAGCATTTCCGACTCCACCACGATTTCCGCGGCCACGCTGTTCCTGTTCATGTGCCTGCAACCGATCATCGGCGGGCTGTCGGATAAAGTCGGTCGTCGACCGATCCTGATTGCCTTCGGTATTCTCGGGACGCTGTTCACCGTACCGATCCTGACCACCCTGCACACCATCCAGAGCTGGTGGGGCGCGTTCTTCCTGATCATGGCGGCGCTGATCATCGTCAGCGGCTACACCTCGATCAACGCGGTGGTCAAAGCCGAACTGTTCCCCACCGAAATCCGCGCCCTGGGCGTCGGCCTGCCATACGCACTGACCGTGTCGATCTTCGGCGGCACCGCTGAATACATCGCCCTGTGGTTCAAGAGCATCGGCATGGAAACCGGTTACTACTGGTATGTCACGGCGTGCATCGCGGTGTCGTTGCTGGTGTACGTGACCATGAAAGACACCCGCAAGCATTCGCGGATCGAGACCGACTGACAGCAACATTGATAGTGGCTGTACCGTCCTCTTCGCAGGCAAGCCCGTGAAGAGGACGACTCAGTCTCAAGTCAACTCGGCCGCCGTCTGCTTCGCGTACTTGCCCTGCACGTAAGACGCCCCCGCAATCATCACCACCAGAATCCCCGCCAACACCAGCGACGAGCCGATGGTGCCGAAATCCAGGCCACCCTTTGCATGGGGTTTGGTCAGGAAGTCGCCCAAGGTTGCGCCGAATGGCCGCGTCAACACGAACGCCACCCAGAACAGCAGCACCGACGAAATCTTCGTGAAGTATTTCAACAGCACCACCAGCGCAATGGTCGAACCGATCAACAGTGCGCCGCCGGCAAAACCCAGGCCCGAGTCGTCGGCCAGGTAATCGCCAAGCGCCGTGCCCAGAGTGTTGGAAAACAGAATCGCCATCCAATAGAACATCTCGCCCCGGAAGGTCTGGACCTTGGTGACGTTCAGCGAGTCGCCGCTCAAGCGCCAGGCCGCGAAAATCCCCAGCAGAATCGCAATCAGGATCATCGAACCCGTGGCGTAGCCCAATTCAAGGGTGCGGTCCATGAAGTCGGACATGGTGGTGCCAGCGGTGCTGGTCGACAGAATCACGATCCAGTACAGCACCGGCTTGTAAGTTTTGGACATCAACTGCGTGACCAGCGTCAGCACAAAGACGCTGATCAGGATCAGCGAGCTGATGGCGTAACCGACATTAAGGGTCATCGACAACAAATCCCCCGCGGTTTCACCCAGGGTCGTTGCGCAGATTTTCATGACCCAGAACGCCAGGGTGATCTGAGGAAGTTTATTCATTCAAGGCAAGCTCCAGTTCGTGACGGTCGTTTCTTCGGTTTATTGACCGGTGCGCAGACTGGCGGTGGAGCGGTGAAAAATAGGTAAGTGCAGGATGAAAATTCTGTCACGCAGACAAGAGAGCCCGATTAATCGCTGGTTAATGCCCAGTACGCATCCTGCCCCCGTCTGATCAATTCATTGCGCTGTGCAAACTGGAGTTACCCATGAAAACCAAACTGATGCTCGTTCTGGCCCTCTCTGTGCTGACCGCCAATACCTTCGCCGCCGATGGTTACGACCGCACCGGTTCCGCCGTCTTCACTGCACAAAGCAACGTCGCTGGCGATAGCCGCACCGACGCAGCCACAGTCGCTACCGACAGCGTCGATCGCACCGATGCAGCTCGCACCAACTGATCCCTGAGCGCACCACACAGCCCGGCTTTGGCCGGGCTTAGTCATTTCTGGAGCAAGCAAAACCCAGTGATCTCCACAAAACCCACACTGATTGAGGATGGACTGGAAATCTGCCGCTGGCCCTTGCACCATGCTCACCTCCCGAACGCCCTCAGGAATTCACTCCATGCCCGACGATATCCATTTCTACGAACCCGCCAACGGCCATGGCCTGCCCCATGACCCGTTCAACGCCATCGTCGGCCCGCGTCCCATTGGCTGGATTTCCTCCCAGGACGCCAACGGTCGCCTGAACCTGGCGCCCTACAGCTTCTTCAACGCCTTCAACTACATCCCGCCGATCATCGGGTTCTCCAGTGTCGGGCGCAAAGACAGCCTGAACAACATCGAGCAGACCGGCGAGTTCGCCTGGAACCTGGCGACGCGTCCGCTGGCCGAGCAGATGAACCAGAGCTGCGCCATGGTCGGGCCGGAGGTCAACGAGTTCGAACTGTCCGGGCTGACCACCGCCGCGTCGAAAATCATTCAGGTGCCACGGGTCGCCGAAAGCCCGGTGTCCTTCGAGTGCAAGGTCACGCAGATCATTCAGTTGCAGCGCGCCAACAAGGAAGTGGTGCCGAGCTGGCTGATTCTCGGCGAAGTGGTCGCCGTGCATATCGCCAAATGGCTGTTGAAGGATGGGGTGTACGACACCGCCGCGGCAGAACCGATTCTGCGCGGCGGCGGGCCAGCGGATTATTTTCAGCTGGGGCCAGAGGCACTGTTCAAGATGTTCCGCCCGGGGGCGGTCAAGTGATTACCAGAGCAGGTCGGCGTCTTGTTTGACGTCTTTGAGGTGGGTCAGCTCTTTGGCTGCGGCCTCGTCGGCTTCATGAGCGGTCTTGAACGTCTGGCTTTCCAGCACTTTGTGAAAGACCGGAGCACCGGAACCACCGAGGGCTTTGACGGCAATCGCGGCGTGGTAACCGCCCTCGCCCGGTACTACTGCTGAAACGGCTTCGAAGTGTTCAAAGGCTTTACGTGCCATGTCGCGGATCCTGGCTAATGGAGAGTTGCGCCATTAAACCCTCAACCGGCCAGTTTGTGTACCGCTGCCTGGGACTGGCCGATGGCCTGGGTCGCCGAGACATCCTTGAAGGTATGGAAATCCAGGCTGTTGACCACCATATCCTGCACCAGCTCGGCAAAAATCTGCATCGCCGGGCTGCCGAAGTAAGCGGTCATCGCCTGTTGGCTGGCCCAGAAACCGGACACCAGCCACAGCTCGGGATCACATTGCGAGTGTTGCAGGGCGAAGCTCAGGCAACCCGGCGCATTGCGCGACGGTTCGATCAGGGCGCTCAGACGCGCACCGAGTTCTGCCGAACGCCCGGCGCGGGCGCGAACGAAGGCCATATGACTGACGGGGATCTGCGTAGACATGTTCAACCCTCCCAGGGAGTCGAGTGGCAGCCGTGGGACGGGCTGCGACAGGATCCAAGATTAGGCGGCGCATCACAGTCACCGTTAGTCGATTTCTGCCGGCTTATTGCACAATCCTGCGCAACTGCAAAAAGCCTCTGTAACAGCGCGCAAAGTACTGTCACACCGCTGTCACACCACTTTTAAGCAAGTTTCATCCACGTTGCCCTGCTATGGCAGCCTCGTGTATTCACCCCGCGCAGAATCAGGCAAGCTTTTGACAGGATGTGTCTACCGCTGTCCCTTGCACAAATTTAAGCTCGGCCCATGACCAACACTTCACGGAGGATTCCCTGCATGTCGTCGCTCGATCACTTTCAGGCTCCGCTTCCCGCTGACATGGAAAAACAGCGCGCGGAACTGGCCGACCTCATCCGCCGCAACACCATGGACGATGGCTCCTACGCCACTGCCGTCGGTTCGCTGTTCATGTCGCGTCACAGCAAATCCCATGATTTCGCCCCGGGGCTGGCCCAACCGGCCCTGTGCATCATGGCCCAGGGGCGCAAGGAAGTTCGGCTGGCGGACGAGTACTTCAATTACGACCCGCTGAATTACCTGGTGGTATCAGTCTCGATGCCCTTGAGCGGACGGGTGGTGAATGCCTCGCCCGAAGAACCGATCCTCGCGGTGCGGCTGGACATCGACCCGGCGGAAATCACCGCGCTGATTGCCGACGCCGGCCCCATCGGCCTGCCCACACGGCCCACGGGCCGAGGCCTGTATGTCGAGCGGATCGACGCGGCCATGCTCGACGCCGTGCTGCGCCTGGCGCGTTTGCTGGACACACCGAAAGACATCGCCATGCTCGCGCCGCTGATTCGTCGGGAGATTCTGTATCGGCTGTTACGCAGCCAGCAGGGACATCGGCTGTATGAGATTGCCATCGCCAACAGCCAGAGCCATCGCATCAGCCAGGCGATCAAATGGCTCAACGGCAATTATGAGCAACCGCTGCGCATCGACGACCTGGCGCGGGAAGTGAACCTGAGCGTGTCGACGCTGCATCACCGCTTCAAGGCGATGACGGCGATGAGCCCGCTGCAGTATCAGAAACAGCTGCGCCTGCAAGAAGCGCGACGGTTGATGCTGGCCGAAGGGCTGGAAGCGTCGGCGGCGGGATATCGAGTGGGGTATGAAAGCCCTTCGCAGTTCAGCCGGGAGTACAGCCGATTGTTCGGGGCACCGCCGCTGCGGGATTTGGCGCGGTTGCGGTTGTCCGTGTAATCAGATTCACACCCTGTAGGAGCGAGGCTTGCCCGCGAAGGCGTCGTATCAGCCGGCATCAATGCTGAGTATGAAATAGCCTTCGCGGGCAAGCCTCGCTCCTACGAGGATGGGGGTGTTTGTTCAGGCGCTCAGTACTCGGCACGCCTCGGCCGGCAAGGTCACCGACACCGGATTGCCAATGCTTAACCCAACGTCCTGACACGGCGTGCTCAACGCGGTAAACGACACCCCGGAACACTCGACAGTGGTTTCGATGGTCGCGCCGATATCTCGCACAAACGTCACCTTACCCAGCAAGCGATTCCCCGCCGTGGCCTGCGGTTGCGACAGTTGCAGGTCTTCGGGGCGAATCAGCATTTTCACCTTCTCCCCCACCACAATGCTGCTGCAGATCGGCACTTGCAGCGCATCGCCGCCGGGCAAGCTGACCTTGCCGTTACCCAGCGCCGTGGCCGGGAAAATATTCCCCGAACCGATGAAGTCCGCGACGAATTCATTGGCCGGGTGCCGATAAATCTCAATCGGCGTGCCCACCTGCTGCACCCGATGTTCACCCAGCACCACCACGATATCGGCCATGGTCATGGCTTCGCGCTGGTCGTGGGTGACCATGATGGTGGTGATGTTCAAACGCTGTTGCAGCTGACGGATTTCCACCTGCATCGACTCGCGCAGCTTGGCGTCCAGCGCCGACAGCGGTTCGTCGAGCAGGAGGATTTTCGGGTGGTTGGCAATTGCCCGGGCAATCGCCACCCGCTGACGCTGACCACCGGAGAGTTTTGCCACCGGGCGATCAATCATTTCCTGCAGTTGAATCAGCTCAAGTAACTCCACCACCCGCGCCTGCTGATCAGCCTTGCTGACCCCACGCAGTTTCAGCGGATAGGCAATGTTCTCCCCCACCGTCATGTGCGGAAACAGTGCCAGCGATTGAAACACCATGCCGAAATTGCGCTGATGCGCAGGGGTATGGCCGATGTCTTCACCGTCCAGGCGAATCTCGCCGCCGGTCAGGGTTTCGAGCCCGGCGATCATCCGCAGCAGAGTGGTTTTACCGCAGCCCGACGGGCCGAGGAAACACACCAGTTTGCCCTCGGGCAAATGCAGGTTTACATCCTTTACCGCGCAGGCCGAGCCGTAATGTTTCTCGACGTTTTCCAGAATCAGACCAGTCATTTGAATCACCTCAAGAAATCAGAACGAAACGCCGCCTTCGCCAACCAACTTTTCCAGCGCCCAAATGAGCACGAAGTCGATCAGCACGATCAGCACGGCAAACGAAAAAACGGTAGGGTCGAGCGAAGACACGGTGCGGCTGTACATCCAGATCGGCACGGTCATGACGTCGATGGTGTAGAGGAAATAGGTCACGGTGAACTCGTTGAACGAGACGATGAACGCCAGCAGCATGCCCGCCAGAATCCCCGACTTCATCAACGGCACCACCACATCGACAATCGCCCGCAGCGGTGAAGCGCCGAGCATTTGCGCGGCCTCTTCGACTTCGCTGCCAATGGAAAGCATCGCTGCCGTGCAGTTTTTCACCACGAACGGCAGCGCCAGAATCACATGGGCAATCACCAGCCGCGAGGTGGTGATCTGGAATGGCAGGCTGTCGAACACCAGCAGCAAGGCCAGGCCCAACACCACCATCGGGAACACCAGTGGCAGCGACATCAATTGCAGCGCCACGGCCTTGCCACGGAACTCGCAACGGGTCAGCGCGTAAGCGGCCGGCACCGCGATGATCGTGGCGAAGATCATGGTCAGGCAGGCCACCAGCAAACTGGTGCTCATGGCTTTGCCCAGGCTCAGCACGTCGCTGGCGTCCGGCGAGACGAACGTGTGCCAGGCGGCCTTGTACCATTGCAGGCTGTAGCTGCTGGGCGGAAAGTCGAGGTTCGACGCGCCGCTGAACGACATGACGATCATGGTCAGGATCGGCAATACCGCCAGCAGCAGAATGAAGCCCGAGAGGATGCCGGCGAACTTGCCGGTATCGCCCGGCAACAGCGACTGACGCTTCTTGATCAAGGTGCTCATTGGGAAGCCTCCAGCATGCGCCGACGACGGCCAGTGATGTATTCGGACAAGGTCATGATTGCCAGGGTGGTAACGATCAGCACCACGCCGGCAGCGGACGCGGCAGGCCAGTTCATCAGCGGGGCGATCTGGTCATGGACCATTACCGCCAGCATCGGCACGCGCCGACCGCCGAGCAACAAAGGCACCACGAAGCTGCTGGCGTTGTAGGCGAACACCAGTGTCGCGCCGGTGATGATCCCCGGAAAACTCATCGGCAACACCACTTGGCGAAACACCTGCAGGCGACTGGCGCCCAGGGTGGCAGCGGCTTCTTCGTAAGTGCGGGCGACACCGCGCATGGCGCTGGCAATCGGCAGCACGGCCAACGGGAACGCGGTTTGCACCAAGCCCATCAATACGCCGTTCTGGTTGTACAGCAGCATGATCGGGCGCTTGATCAGGCCCAGGCCCATCAGCGCCTGATTGAGCATCCCGCCCGGGCCGAGAATCACCAGCCAGCCGTAACTTTGCAGCAACAGGTTGACCAGCAATGGCAACAGCACCGCCGCGAGGAAAATCCGCCGCACGAACGGTGAGGTCAGCCGCGACATGGTGTAGGCCACCGGGATCGCCAGCAGCACCGCGATCACCGCGCTGATCAGCGCCAGGCGCAGAGTCAGCAGCAAGGATTTGAGGTAGTACGGTTCCAGCAATTGCGCGTAACTGGCCAGGCTGAAGCCGGACCACTCCGCGCCTTTGGTGCCCATGCTCATGCGCAGCACCAAGAGGCTGGCGGCAATCAGCACGCCGAGAAACAGCATCGACGGCGACAGGAAAAGCCACGCACGCACTGTCGGTGAGACACCCCGATTAGCGCGCGTGGGTGCGACGCTTACCGGATGGGTCAGAGGTTGGTGTTCCATAGCAAGGGTCTCGTCAATGGAAAGCAGCTGGCAAACACAGTCCTCAAAACCACCGCGAACCCTGTGGGAGCGGGCTTTTGTGGCGAGGGGGCTTGCCCCCTCGCCACAAAAGCCCGCTCCCACATTTGATTTGCGGTGCTCTCAGGGCTTGTGTTCGCCACTCGATCAGGAAGAAAAGATTTCCGTGTAACGACGAATCCATTGGTCATGCACGGTGGCCAGGAAGGCGTTGTCGTGCATGATCGCTTTCTCGGCAATCTGCTCCGGCGTGAGGATGTACGGGCTCTTGCGCGCTTCGGCGGAGATGATCGCCTTGGCGTTGACCGGACCGTTGTAGATGTCTTCGGCCATCTTGCCCTGCACCAGCGGGTCCAGAGAGTGGTTGATGAAGGCATAGGCCAGGTCGGTATCGCCCGGACGGTTTTTCGGCATCACCGAGAGCATCAGGTCGGTGTAGAAACCTTCCTTCATGCCGAACGTGGCGCCCAGACCGTAGGCCGGGTCGCGGATCTGTTTGGGGAAAAACGCCGGTGCGTACAAGCCGCCCATGTCCAGGGACCCGGTGCGGAACAGCTCGGCGATCTGGTTCGGGTTTTCGCCCAGGGTCACCACGCGGCTCTTGAGCTCGGCGAGTTTCTTGAAGCCTGGCTCGATGTTGTGTTCGTCACCACCGGCCAGTTTGGCGGCGATGATGATCAGGTCCATAGCCTCGGTCCAGTTCGGCGGCGGCAGGAAAATGTTCGGCGCCAGGTCTGCGTCCCACATTGCGGCGTAGCTGTCGGGGGCTTCTTTCTGGGTACGGGTGCTGTAGACCAGGCTGTTGCACCACAACAGGTAACCGATACCGTGGCCATTGGCGCCGGTGCGATATTTCTCCGGCACGTCCACCAGGTTGGGGATGCGGTTGAGGTCGGGTTTTTCCAGCAGGTTGGCGGCGGCCAGGCCTTCGGCGCCGACGCCGGCCAGGGTGATGATGTCGTACTGTGGACGATCACCGCCGGCCTTGAGTTTGGCGACCATTTCCGAAGTACTGCCGGTACGGTCAGCGATGACCTTGCAGCCGTACTTGTCTTCGAAGGTCGCCGCAATATTGCGCAGTGCTGCCAGGCCAGTGTCATCGGACCAGGTCAGCAGGCGCAGGGTCTTGCCCGTAAAGCGCGTGTCGCTGGCATTGGCCCGGATGAACGGCATGCTCATGGCTGCCGCGGCTACCGACGCCACACCCACGGTTTTGATGAATTGACGTCTGTTCAGATCATGCTTGCCCATGAAGGACTCCCTTTGTTTTTTTAAGTATGAGGTTGGTCGCAACCGTTGCATCCGCGCGGCCAGATCGGCTTGAAGTCCCCGGTTTCAAAGGACTTGAGCTTGACCTGCGGGTTCATCCTGAGGTCGTGCAAAACACCTGACTATCGATAAATACTCATTGAAGCCATGACGTAAGTGCATGCCTCCTTTCGAGGCATGCGCTCACCGTTTTCGTGCTGTCAGACGGCCCGAATCACGTGTTTGATTTCCTGGAAAGCCTGCAAACCCCACGGCCCCAATTCGCGGCCGATGCTGCTCTGTTTGTAGCCACCCCAGGCGGTCTGCGGGAAGATCACTTGCGGCGCGTTGATCCACACAAGCCCCGCCTGCAAAGCGTTGGCGACCCGATCGGCGGCCTCGCTGTCGCGCGTGACCACACTAGCCACCAGGCCGAACGGGCTGTCGTTGGCCAAGGCGATCGCCTCGGCTTCAGAGCTGAAACTGCGCACGCAAATCACTGGGCCGAAAATCTCTTCGCACCACAACGCACTCTCGAGGGGCGCGTCGACGAAAACGGTTGGCTGCAAAAAATAACCGCGCGACAGGTCTGCCGGACGATTGCCGCCGCAGATCAGCTTCGCGCCAGCGCTCAAACCGCGATCGATGTGGCCCAGCACCCGCTGGTATTGCGCCTGGTTGACCAGTGCGCCCATCTCCACGTTCGGGTCGAACGGGTCGGCCACGCGGATGGCTTCGGCACGGGCCTTCAATCGCGCAACAAATTCATCCGCCAACTCATCGGCGACGAGCACGCGACTGGTCGCGGAACACATCTGCCCGGCGTTGAAGAAACCGCCGCCACAGGCCACTTCCACAGCCAGTTCGATATCGGCATCGGCGAGCACCAGCAGCGAGGATTTACCGCCCAGTTCCAGGCTCACGCCTTTCACGGTTTCCGCCGCCCGCTGCATCACCTGCACGCCCACCGCGTTGCTGCCGGTGAAGGAAATCTTGGCGATGCGCGGGTCAGCCGACAGCGGTGCGCCGACCGCAAGGCCGGTGCCGCAGACCAGGTTGAACACACCGTTTGGCACACCGGCCTCGGCAATGATCGTCGCCAGTTCCAGCTCCGGCAGCGGCGTCACTTCAGACGGTTTGAGCACCACGCAGCAACCGGCGGCCAGGGCCGGGGCGAGTTTCCAGGCGGTGGTGACCATCGGGAAATTCCACGGCACGATCAGCCCCACCACACCGCACGGTTCGCGGCGCAAACGGGCGCTGAAATCGTCGCTCGGCAATGCCACGGCGCTGTCTTGTTTCGCGTCCAGGCCTTCAGCCAGACCGGCGTAATACTCGAAGGTGGCGATCACGTCGTCGACGTCGATGGCCGCTTCGAACAGCGGTTTGCCGTTGTTGCTCGACTGCAACTTCATCAACTGTTCCCGCCCGGCCTGCACGCCCGCGGCGATTCTGCGCAGGATCGCCCCGCGCTCGGCACCGGTGGTTTTCGACCATTGCTTGAAAGCGTTGGCCGCAGCGGTGACGGCCTGATCGACAGCGCGTGCATCGCCGCCGTTAACGGTGGTTAGCAGGGCTTCGGTCGCCGGGTTGATCACACGCAGATGTTCGTTGCCAGCGGACCATTGGCCGTCGATGAACAGGCCATCAAGAGTGGTAGGAAAACTCATTGCGACACCGCCTTCATCCACTGGGTCTGGTCGATTTCAATCAGGGTCGGACCCTGGCGGTCGGTGGCCAGGCGCAACGCATCACGCAATCCGTCAACACTGCTGACCGCTTCGGCCGCACAGCCCAGCGCTTTGGCCACACCAATGAAATCGGGGGTATAGATGTCCACGCCCACCGGCTCGATGGCGCGGTTGACCATGTATTTCTTGATCTCTTCGTAGCCCTGGTTATTCCACAGCAACACGATCACCGGCGTGCGGGCTTCCACCGCGCTGGCCAGTTCCGGCAAGGTGAATTGCAGGCCGCCGTCGCCGATCAGGCACACCACCGGCGGACGCGTGCCGCCTTCAACGCTGCCACCGAGCCAGGCGCCAATCGCCGCCGGCAAGGCGTAACCGAGGGTGCCGTAACCGGTGGACGAGTTGAACCAGCGACGCGGACGCTCCGGGTTGAAGGTCAGGTTGCCGGTGTACACCGGTTGGGTCGAATCGCCGACGAACACCGCGTTCGGCAATTCGTACAGCACGGTCTCCAGGAAGCGGGTCTGGGCCAGAGTTGGGGCGTCCCAGGTCGCGGCGAGCTCTTCTCGCAAGCGAGCGGCGCGCACCTGGCCCCAGTCGTTGCGTCGCTCGGCCAGCGACTTGTGGGACAGCGCGCTCAGCAGGGCCTGGGCGGCATTGCGCGAGTCGGCCACCAACGCCACCTTCGGCGGGTAATTACGCACGGTCTGGTCTGGGTCAATGTCCACGCGCAGCAGCACGCCCGGGATTTCGAAGCCGCCGGCAAAGGTGACGTCGTAATCGGTTTCGGCCAGTTCGGTGCCGATGGCCAGCACCACGTCGGCCTCGGCCACCAGCGCACGGGTGGCCACCAGGCTTTGGGTCGAACCGATCAGCAGCGGATGGCTGGATTCGAGCATGCCTTTGGCATTGATGGTCAAGGCCACTGGCGCATCCAGCAGCTCGGCCAGTTCAGTCAGCTCGGCCGCCGCATCGATGGCGCCGCCACCCGCGAGAATCAATGGGCGTTTGGCACCGGCCAGCAGGTCGGTCATGCGGCTGATCGCGCTGGGCGAGGCACCGGCACGATCGATGTTCACCGGCACGCTGGCGAGCAGATCATCGGCCCCTTCGACCAGTACGTCCAACGGGATTTCGATGTGCACCGGACGCGGGCGACCGGCCTGGAACAGCGCGAAGGCCCGCGCCAACACGCCCGGCAATTCCGCCGCCGACATCAAGGTATGGGAGAACGCCGCCACGCCGCCGACCAGTGCGCTCTGGTTCGGCAGCTCATGCAGCTTGCCGCGCCCACCGCCCAATTGGCTGCGTGTTTGCACGCTAGAGATCACCAGCATCGGGATCGAGTCGGCGTAAGCCTGGCCCATGGCGGTGGTGATGTTGGTCATGCCGGGGCCGGTGATGATGAAGCACACGCCCGGTTTGCCGCTGGTGCGGGCATAACCGTCGGCCATGAAACCGGCGCCCTGTTCGTGACGTGGAGTGACGTGGTTGATGCTCGAACGGGCCAGCCCGCGATACAGCTCCACGGTATGCACCCCGGGAATGCCGAACACCTGCTCGACCCCGTAATCTTCGAGTAACTTGACCAATACTTCGCCGCACGTCGCCATGTGTTTGCCCTTTTTGTTCGTTTGAGACGCCGGGCCTGCGCAGTGTTTATGATGGATTGGCAGGCCCGGGAATGGCCTCATTGGAACGGGCGACACGTAGCCGCAACAATGGATAAAAAGTCATACTAGCCATGTCCTCACGTCATACCTTGGATCCCAATGAAACGACTGCCTCCCCTGCCGGCGCTGCACACTTTTCTGATCACCGCGCAGTGCTGCAACTTCACCCGGGCCGCCGAACAGCTGCACATCACCCAAGGCGCGGTGAGCCGGCAGATCGCCGGGCTGGAAGATCATCTGGGTTATGAGCTGTTCATTCGCCAGGCGCGGGGCTTGAGCCTGACCGCCGAAGGACGTGAGTGGTTGCCACGGGTGCAGCAGATTTTCGGCCTGATCGACGAGGCCGTGGAGCAGATCGGCGAGAAGCGCGAAACCTTGCAACTCAAGGCGCCGACCTGCGTGATGCGCTGGCTGTTGCCGCGCCTGTTGCAGTGGCAAAAGGAACGTCCGGATGTGCCGGTGGAGTTGACCACCACGGTGAAACACGGCGTGGACTTTCATCGCGAGCAGTTCGATGCGGCGGTGATGTACGGCGCGCCGCCGGACAGCTCGCTGACCTCCCATCATTTGTTCGATGAGCAACTGACGCCGGTTTGCTCCCGTCCTCTGCTGGAAGGTCCCGTGCCACTTTTAACCCCCGATGATCTGGAGCACCATCTGTTGCTGCATCCGACTCGCGATGAAAGGGACTGGAAAGCCTGGCTCAAAACTGCCGACGTTCACTTAAGCAATGTCGGCAAAGGGCAGCATTTCGAAACCCTGGATCTGGCCATGTCGATGGCTTCTCAGGGCACAGGTGTAGCGATCGGAGATTGGTCGTTGATTGGCGATGACTTGCGCGCCGGGCGGTTGGTGATGCCGTTTGCACTGAAAGTACGTACAGGATTGGCCTACTACCTTGTCCACCCTCAACGACCGGCCCCGAGCGCTCCGTTGGCTGAGCTGCTCGATTGGCTGCAAGCTCAGGCGCGTGCTACGTCATAGGCGAGCGGCCACTCAACGCCAGGCAATTGCACCCAGGTAATTCAGCATGGCCGTATAGCGCCCGGCCATTGCCTGAATCGACAGCACATCACGAATCAATTGCGGCTCGTTCGTTTGTAAAAAGTGCTCGTACGCCGTCAATAGTTTTTGTGCTTCTTGCACCCAGTTTCGAGTGACCTGATCGAGCGATGCAATGGCTTCAAGTTTCTGCAGGCGACTGCCCGCATCCTGGATCTGGGCCTCGGTATCTGTCAGCGCCTTTTGCACCTCATCCAGTCGGGTTCGAACACCGTCTCGAGCCTGTGTCAGGTTGGAGTAGCGGCGTCCATTCTCAATCCCTTCCAGATTGCCTTTGAGGCGTGCGAGCACCAGTTCAAGGAATTCACGATCCGGCTTTTTGGTGGTCACCAGTTTGATTGCCGACTCGATTTCCCGTGCACTAGGGATCAGGCTATCAAAAATATCCAGCCAACCCGGGGCCTGGAAATGCTCAATCTGAGCATCAATGGTACGCTTTTCCTCCTGAAGCTTTGCCTGATCTTCCCTGTACCCGGCACCTGCCTGCTCCACGCGTATGCGTCGATCCGTTTCGATCCGGACCAGATCGATACCATCTTCGGCAAAACGGATGGCCTCCAGATTGCCCAATCCCTGATGTAAATACTGGGTGGCAGTCTGTATCGGCCCCCGCGTACTCTCAACACGACGCGCGCAGTATTTCACCAGCTCAATGAGCTTCTCTTCACGCAGGCTGGCCGTTGCGGAGGGATGACTCTGAATCTCTTCAAGGCGCGCCAGCACGCTGGCGAACCCGACGTTACCCAGCGACGCAACGGCCCTTTTTATATGGTCGCCTATGTGCTGATCATCGGTATTGAGCTGAGCACGCAGGCGCAAAGTCTTGTCCATTACCGCCGGCAAAAAGGCAAACGTATTATCGGCCACCAAGGTATTGAAGTGGCTTTGGCTCGCCTTCATCACCTGCCGGTCGGGTGTCGCGTAATCAGGAGCGCCGTTAACAGCATTGTTCATCATGAACATTTCATCCTTGAAAATATTAAAAATAGAATTTAACCAACCACTTCATTGAAAACCTTTGACAGGGCTCTGGCATGCCCTTGAATAACATCCCAAGGCTCGACCACCGTCTGCAAGTCCAAAACCAATATATTTAAATCAAATGCATTATCGACTTGAGCCAAACGGATAGCAGACTCCTGAACATTGACCCACAGGATCGCCCATACATCCTCCAGATTCTTCGCGCCTTTCTCTGCATCCACCATCAGCGACTTTATATTACTCAATTGCCCAGCCAGACCGCTCAACAACGTCGAAAGAGTTGCCCCTTCCATTCCTTTCAGCAATTCGGCCCGACGCTCGTTCAAGGTATTTTTCAGACCTCTGACAGTTTCCGCCTTCGATCCGAATATACCGCCGGTAACAGCAACACCGATAGGGCCGAACACCAACCCCGTAAAGGTATACCCGACCAGGCTATCGTACTCCGCGACTTTCTCTGCAATCTGTTGATCCAAGTCTTTAATCTGATCTCTTAGATTTTTAAGCCGCTTGGGCTCTTCGATACCAGCCTTTTCAATATTGCCCAGTTTGGCATCGACTATTGGTATGAGATCTGCTGAAATCTTGCGGGAAAATTCGACGGCCAACGCTTTGACGGCCGTTATGCGGGTATAAAAAACTTCAATATCACTTTTCATTCTCCCGAGATACCTGACCAGACTTTGTACCTTCTCTGTGTCGGAGTTCCCCATCGGGATAGCCATCAATACCGCACGTTCCGCGTCCGATAAGGTATCGATCGTGCCGCTTAAATCCTTGTACCCGCTGAATTTCTCCAGATGACCGATCACCAGCCGTCCGGTGTTGATGAACCCCTTGGCAAAAAGATCCAGCCGTGTCCCCAGGTCTTTGGTATCGCGCTCCAGCGTTGCCCAGGAAAGCGCATGCTGATGAATTTTCTGATGCAAATTCTGAATGTCACGAGGCTCCAGTCCATCCACATTGATCTGGGTATAACCGAGCAGTTTTTCTACGGCGCTCAGGTCAACCGGTTGGAGAAGGCTCTGGCTGACATACTTTCTGATGGCAACGATATTTTCCTTTTTAACAATAAAGGTTCCATCCTGGTAATGAGGTGCATCGTAACCCGCCATAACACCAAAATATTGAACAGGTACATATTTTGCCGCTTCCGTGACCGTATCCACGCCTTGTAGTTCTGCAACCGCTTCTAGCGCAACGCGCGTTAATTTAGTTTCAGTATCTTCTGCCGCATCCGCGCCTTGTAGTTCTACAAACGACTTCAGCGCAGCACGCCTTATCTCACTTCCCTGATCGTGACCCATAGTGCCATCCCTAACAGCTTCAGCTGACTGAGTTATATATCAATAAATTACAGGATTTACATTTCCCACCACGCATCGTGGCAGAGCCCACGGTAACCTTCTAAATCCTCCTCATCAACTCTCCACATAAGGGCGCAGACTGTAGGAAATCAAACCCACGACACTGCCGATTTTTAACCTTACGAAAAAACCACAATACGCAAACACCCCACTAACTAACCCAAACTAGAAAAGTTACCGAAAGACACATTTTCAACACGCATAAAAAAGCACAAGTCACCGAAATAACTTGTGCTTCTTGTTTCGCGATATATCAGTAGCCGACGGTGAATCGCTGTCGCGCGTGGGACATACTTTCAACTTCATCTATCATCGCAATTGCATAATCGGCAAAACTAATCCAGCTTCGCCCTTGTGCACTGACCAGTAAGTCGTTTTTGCCTAGCCGAAACTTGCCCGTACGCTCACCTTCGACAAACTCCGCCGACGGCGACAGGAAGGTCCAGTCCAGCTCCTTTTCCTGATGCAAGGTATTGAGGAACTCGGCACCGGCGCTGGCCTCAGCCTTGTACTCCGGCGGAAAGCCTTCACTGTCGATCACTCGAGTACCGTCCGGCAGCAACAGCGAACCGGCACCGCCCACCACCAGCAGACGTTTGACACCGGCCTTCTTCACCGGCTCGATAACCGCGCTGGCGGGGATGGTAGAGAAATGCGCCGCGCTGATCACCACGTCATGGCCGGCTACTGCCGCTTGCAAAGCCACGGCATCGAGCACGTCGACGTTTTTGCTGACGACACCGGCACGCTGGCCGATTTTCGAGGTGTCGCGGGCGATGGCGGTGACGCTGTGACCGCGACGCAGGGCTTCTTCCAACAGTTGGCTACCGGCACGACCGGTGGCACCGATGATTGCGATTTTGCTCATGACGTTCTCCAGTTGGCTTGGGTGAATCTGTATTGATGTGTATGGCACGGGGCGACGAAAATCCTGTGGTGCGAGGCTTGCCCGCGAAGAAGGCGCCGCGGTTTTTTCAGGGATTACGCGTCATCGTTCTTCGCGGGCAAGCCTCGCTCCTACAGGTTCTGCGTCGCCCCCCTCGCCACTGTTCAGCGGGTTACCACTTCATCTCGCCCTTGGCGACTTTGGCACTCAGCTCCAACGAGCTTTCTTCGCCCAGGGTCGGGTAGCGTTTTTTCATCGCGCCGATCAGTTCGGCTGAATCTTTCGCCTTGGCGGTTTCTTCGTCGAAAGCCTTGATGTAATCAGCGGTGAACTGTACAGCCGCCAGAGAGCGAGCGCTCTCACCGAGGTAGTGACCCGGCACGATGGTTTTCGGCTTCAAGGCTTCGATCGTGTGCAACGTCGTCAGCCAATCGGCATGAGACTGCGGGGTCTGGGTATCAGCCATCCACACATGAATGTTCTCGGCGACAACCACGCCACCGACCACTGCCTTGATCGACGGTATCCACACAAAGCTGCGATCCGGTTGCTTGCCATCCAGGCCGAGCACCTGCAGTTTCTGCCCTTCCAGCATCAGGCTATCGCCCTTGAGCACGTGCGGCACGATGGTTTTGTTCGGCACGTCGGCGCCCATTTTCGGACCCCAGAACGCCAGTTTGCCGTCGACGGTTTTCTTGATGTGATCAACGGTCGGTTGCGAGGCCAGCACTTTGGCTTTCGGGAACGCCTGGGTGATGGTGTCGAGGCCGAAGTAGTAATCCGGGTCACCGTGGCTGATGTAGATGGTGGTCAGTTGCTTGCCGCTGGCGCGGATTTTTTCCACCACTTGTTCGGCCTGGGATTTGCCGAATTGTGCGTCCACCAGAATCGCTTCCTTCTCGCCACTGACCAGTACCGAGGTCACCGGGAAGATTGCGTTGGTGCCCGGGTTGTAGACGTCCAAGGTCAGGGTCGACGCCGCAGCGGCATGGGCCGCGAAGCCCAGTGCCGCGGTTGTCAGAAGAATGCGTTTGATTGAAGTGAAGCCGATCATCTGTTGCTCCGTTGTCCGAATGCCGTGCTTGGCGATGGGACAGAGCTTAGTTGCCTGGTTCGATACAAAAAATGCGATGCTTGAACATAGTTTGTTTCTGAAAGCGGGCAAATCATGGATCGTCTACAAGCAATGCGGGTGTTCGTTACGGTGGTGGACCTGGGCAGCCAATCGGCCGCCGCCGATCACCTGGACCTGTCGCGGCCGGTGGTTTCACGGTATCTGGCGGAGCTGGAAGATTGGGTCGGCGCACGCCTGATGCACCGCACCACGCGCAAATTGAGCCTGACCGCCGCCGGCAGCGAAATCCTGCCCCGGTGCCGGCAGATGCTCGATTTATCCAGCGACATGCAAGCCGCCGTCAGCGAGCCGGACGACGCACCGCGCGGCCTGCTGCGGATCAGCGTCAGCACCTCGTTCGGCCAGGCGCAACTGGCGGATGCCATGGCCGCCTACGTCAAACGTTACCCCGGCGTAAGCATCGATCTGCAAATGCTCGACCGCACGGTGAACCTGGTGGATGAGCGCATCGACCTGGCCATCCGCACCAGCAACGACCTGGACCCGAATCTGATCGCCCGGCGCCTGACGGTGTGCCGCTCGGTGATCTGCGCCTCCCCCGCTTACCTGCGCGAGCACCCGGCGCCGCAGCGGGTCGAAGACCTGAGCCTGCACAATTGCCTGACCCACTCCTACTTCGGCAAAAGCCTCTGGCATTTCGAGCAGGATGGCGAACCGGTCTCGGTGCCGGTGCAGGGCAACATCAGCGCCAACGAAGCCAGCACGCTGTTGCGCGCGGCGATGGCCGGGGCCGGCGTGGCGATGCTGCCCAGTTACCTGGCCGGCATGCATATCCACAGCGGCGAACTGATCCGCCTGCTGCCCCAGGCCGAGCCCCGTCAGATGAACATCTATGCGGTGTATGCCTCACGCAAGCACATGCCGGTGGCGTTGCGCAGCATGCTGGATTTTCTGGTGCTCAGATTTCCCGAAGAACCGGCGTGGGATGTGGGCCTTTAACCGGAGCGAATGTGGGGTGGTTTTGATGGCAACTCACCGGCGCTGACCTATGCTCAAAGCAGTACCCAAGGGTATTCGTTCAGAGGTCAACGCCATGAACATCAAAACAAGAAGATACCTCGCCATTTTCATCACCTGCGCGGCGACGCTGGCGCTGTATGGCACAGCCGCCTGGCGTGTCGAACAGTTGCGCAAAGTGCCCCATGACTTCGCGAGCTGCAACTTCGAGCGCTGCATCCCCCACAGCGCAAGCCTCAACGCCCTCCGGTAACGAACACCTTGTGGTGAGGGGGCTTGTCGGAACGCCGCACCGCCCCGTTCGGCTGCGCAGCAGTCGTAATTCGGTGAATGCGGTGTTCTCATTGAAATGCCGGGGCCGCTTCGCGACCCAACGGGGGCAAGCCCCCTCGCCACAGGGGTCAGGTCTCGCTCTTCTGATCGGCAGCGTCCTGATCGGCCTTCAAGCGGTCGCGAAAAGCCTTGGGCGAGATCCCCACCCGACGTCGGAACAAGCGTGTGAAGTTGGTCGGATCGGAAAACCCCAGCACATCAGACATTTCATAAATGGTCATGCTGGTGTAGGTCAGCAAGCGCTTGGCCTCCAGCAACTGACGCTCGTGCATGATCTGCAACGCCGGTTGCCCCGCCAGTTCACGGCACGTGCCGTTGAGGTGGGACACGGAAATCCCCAGCCGATGGGCCAGGTCCTCGACCTTGACGTGCTGGCGATAGGTCTCCTCCACCAGCTGGATAAAACCGTTGAGGTATTCCCGGGCACGCTGCGGACGCTGATTGGCAGCGCGGCGCTGGATCACCTGACGGCTGACCCACACCATGATCACGCTGACCAGCGAATGCATGAGCATTTCCCGCGCTGGTTGATGGCCGGTGTATTCGCTTTGCAGCGCTGAAAACAGGCTGTTGAGGTACTCGCTGTCCTTGCCCGCCGGGTAGCTTTCGGCTTGGGCCAGGGCATTTACCGAATTGCCCAACTGCGCCTGAAGATGGGCGACCAGCGGCGCGGCCAGGGTGACGACGAACCCTTCGACGTCCTCGGAAAACCGATAACCATGCACCGATAACGGCGGCAGAATGATGATTGCCGGCTCAGCCAATTGTGAGCGTTTCCCTTCGATCTCAAGCTCTGCCTGACCTTTGAAGACGAAGAGCAACTGACACAAATCAGCGTGGCGATGGGGTTTTATTTCCCATTGATGTTCGCGGCTGCGTTTTGAAATGGTTTCACAGTGGAGCAAATCGGGGGTCGGCCAATCCAGGCTTTCACCGTAGAGTTTGAACACCGGAATCGATGGCAGGGCGGGCTTGTTCATCACTTCAATCCAGGCCTCGAAGGTAACGGGGCGATAATCGCACCGATTGGCAGAATGTACAGGTATCGGCTCAGTTTTCACCTTCAATTGACAGACCCGCAAGTGAAAAATGCAAGCACTCGATCCATAAAAATCATCCACCGGCGTTGGTCGCGTGGAGCTTGCGAGTCATAAAAACAATGAAAACACTAAGAACCCAAATCGCCATCATCGGCGCCGGCCCCTCTGGTTTGCTACTCGGCCAATTGCTGCATAACGCCGGCATCGACACCCTGATTCTCGAACGCCAGACCCCGGACTATGTGCTGGGGCGCATCCGTGCCGGTGTCCTCGAACAAGGCATGGTAGAGCTGTTGCGTCAGGCCGGAGTGGGCCAGCGCATGGACGCCGAAGGGCTGGTCCACACCGGCTTCGAACTGGCCCTGGACGGGCGCCGGGTACACATCGATCTGCAGACATTGACCGGTGGCAAAACCGTGATGGTGTATGGCCAGACCGAGGTCACCCGCGACCTGATGGCCGCTCGTCGGGACGCTGGCGCGCAGACAATTTATGCAGCTGGCAACGTCGTCCCCCACGGCATGAAAAGCGCTGAACCCTATGTGACCTTCGACAAGGACGGCGAAACGTATCGACTCGATTGTGACTACATCGCCGGTTGCGACGGTTTCCATGGCGTGGCGCGGCAGTCGATTCCTGCCGACTGCCTGAAGGTGTTCGAGCGGGTGTATCCGTTCGGCTGGCTGGGGATTCTCGCTGACACTCCGCCAGTTCACGAGGAGTTGGTCTACGCGCGGCATGAACGGGGCTTTGCGTTGTGTAGCATGCGTTCGCCGACACGCACCCGTTATTACCTTCAGGTACCGGCCCAGGATCAGGTCGATGACTGGTCCGACCAACGCTTCTGGGACGAACTCAAATCCCGTCTGCCGGCGGCCCTCGCCGATGTGCTGGTGACCGGCCCGTCGATCGAGAAAAGCATCGCGCCGCTGCGCAGTTTCGTGGTCGAGCCGATGCAGTACGGGCGGATGTTCCTGGTCGGCGACGCCGCGCACATCGTCCCGCCCACCGGTGCCAAAGGCCTGAACCTGGCGGCCAGCGACGTCAGCACGTTGTTCAATATTCTGCTGAAGGTTTACCGCGAAGGCCGTGTTGATTTGCTGGAGAAGTATTCAGAAATCTGCCTGCGGCGGGTGTGGAAAGCCGAACGGTTTTCCTGGTGGATGACCTCGATGTTGCATCGCTTCGACGAGCACGACGCGTTCAGTCAGCGCATCAGCGAATCGGAACTGGCCTATTTCGTTGACTCCGAGGCGGGCCGAAAAACCATCGCGGAAAACTACGTCGGCCTTCCATACGAGGCTATCGAATAGGCTCCTATCGACTTACACTGGCGAGCACTCCCGCTCGCCTTGCCTCTTGCGGGTCCATCACTGCCCGCAGGTTTTACCGTGACCAATCTCAACCGGCCTGAAACGCCCAAACCGGCCATTCGCAGCGTGCTGATCGCCCTGATGCTGGCGATCTTTCTGGGTGCGCTGGACCAGACCATCGTCGCGGTGTCGATGCCGGCGATTTCCGCGCAGTTCAAGGACGTCAGCCTGTTGGCCTGGGTCATTTCCGGCTACATGGTGGCGATGACCGTGGCGGTGCCGATCTACGGCAAGCTCGGCGATCTGTATGGCCGCCGCCGGTTGATGCTGTTCGGCATGGGCTTGTTCACCCTGGCTTCATTGTTTTGCGGGATGGCGCAAAGCATGGAGCAACTGGTGCTGGCGCGGATCTTTCAAGGCATCGGCGCCGGCGGGATGATTTCGGTGAGCCAGGCGATCATCGGTGACATCGTTCCACCGCGCGAACGCGGTCGCTATCAGGGCTACTTCAGCAGCATGTACGCGGTGGCCAGCGTGGCCGGCCCGGTACTCGGTGGCTACATGACCGAATACCTGTCCTGGCGCTGGGTATTCCTGATCAACCTGCCGTTGGGCCTGGGTGCCTGGTGGGTGGCTTATCGCACGCTGGTAGGGCTGCCGGTACCGCAGCGCAAGCCAATCATCGATTACCTTGGTACGTTGCTGATGATCATTGGCCTGACGGCGTTGTTGCTGGGCATCACTCAGGTTGGCCAGGGGCATTCGTGGCGCAGTCCCGAAGTGGTGGGTTTGCTCGGTTGTGCGGTGGTGGTGCTGGCCGTGTTCGTCTGGCATGAACGGCGGGCGCGGGAACCGTTGCTGCCGATGCATTTGTTCGCCAACCGCAATGCGATCCTTTGTTGGTGCACGATTTTCTTCACCAGTTTCCAGGCGATTTCCCTGATCGTGCTGATGCCGCTGCGCTTCCAGAGCGTCACCGGCGCCGGGGCCGACAGCGCGGCACTGCACCTGTTACCGCTGGCCATGGGCTTGCCGATAGGTGCCTATTTCGCCGGGCGCCGGACCTCGGTGACCGGTCGTTACAAACCGATGATCCTGACCGGCGCGTTGCTCATGCCGTTGGCGATTCTCGGCATGGCGTTCAGTGCGCCGCAGGCGTTTGTGCTGAGCAGCCTGTTCATGTTGCTCTGCGGAATCGCTGGCGGCATGCAGTTCCCGACGTCGTTGGTGGGCACGCAAAACTCGGTGGAGCAACGGGACATTGGCGTTGCCACCAGCACCACCAATCTGTTCCGCGCTCTGGGCGGCGCAGTGGGCGTGGCGTTGATGTCGGCGCTGTTGTTGGCGTTGTTGCAGGATTCCAGTTTCGCGCACCTGACCGGCTCGTCGCTGATTGCCGAGGGTCGTTCGGGGAATGTCTTGCTCGACGGTTTGAACGCCGCGCCGGGGGATGCGCAAAACGCCTTGCGCGCCGAGTTGCTGCTGACCTTCAGGCATTTGCTGATGGTCAGCGCGGCGGTGTCGCTGCTGGGGCTGGCGGCGGCGATTGCCATGCCGAACAGGGTGTTGCGCGGGCGGGAAGACAAGGTTCGGTAGAAAGACCGAGTCGCCTGCATTCGCGAGCAAGCCCTGTGGCCAGTGTAGTGAGAGGGATTATCTGTGGTGGGCGGATTATCTGTGGCGAGGGGGCTTGCCCCCGTTCGGCTGCGCAGCAGTCGCAAATCAGGCACCACGGACTATCTGAAAAGCCGTGGTGAATGGAGATGGGGCGGCTACGCCACCCAACGGGGGCAAGCCCCCTCGCCACAAGCAAGCTCCCTCGCCACAAAAGTCCCACTCCACAGGCCCACTCCACACAACATCACTGCATCGGGCTATTGAGTCCGGGCGTGCAGCTGTTGTTGCAGGTTCTGGATCTGCGCCTGCAGGGTGTTGATGTTGCGGGTGACCTGGCCACGGAAGGCGTCGAACTCGGCGGTATTGTTGCCACCTTGCGCCGCGGCCGGGCGGTTGTCCTGTTGGCTTTTGAGCACGATCATGTCTTGCTCCAGACGCTCGACGGCGGCGCTCGGGTTACCTTGCCGCTTCAGCGCAGCGATATCGGCGCCAAGGCTTTTGAGTTGGGCGTCGACTTTGCTGGTATCGGCCGATGCGCTCTTCAACGCGGCCAGTTCGCCGCTCAAGGCTTTGACCTGGGCCTGCAACTGAGCATTGGCGGCTTGTTGTTCGCTGGCCTGCGTGGTCATTTGCGCCAGGCGCTTGTCCAGATCGGAGGTCTGGCCGAGCACGCCTTGCTGCTGTTTGCTCTGATCCTGGAGTTTGCTTTCCAGCTGTTTGCTCTGGTCCTGGAGCTTGCCTTCCAGTTGTTTGATCTGCAGCTTCAACGCTTCACTGCCGGTGTTGACCGTGGACTGGCTGGCCACGACCTTGCCGGAAATGTCCTGCAAGCGCCCCGCCGCTTCCTCACTGATACGGGCGAAACTTTCCTGGGTCGCCACCAGTTGTTGTTCCATCAGCGATATCTGCTGGAAACTCCACCAGGCAAGGCCAGCGAAGGCAAAGAACAACGCACCGACCAACGCCCATAACGGGCCGGTGCTCGGGCCTTTGACCTTGACTACCGGTGTGGTGCGCGAATGCACGGAAGTGCGCGCGGTGGTCGGAAAATCATCGTCGTCGAGGCTGTCGGCACGCAGGCTCGGTACATCGTCGAAGTCGTCGTTGGCATCGTTACGCATGGACATTGAGTCAACCTTTGTAAAACGCGGTGATGGCTTGATGGGGCGAAGTATAACCCTCGCTGCCGCACCGGTTGACCCTGAACCCTGAACTCGGTTCAGTGAGGGCCGGCCCTTGTGTGTCAGCGAATGTCCTGAGCCTTCCACCAGGCGCAAAATTCATCGAGGGCGGTCCAGAGACTGACTTTCGGATCGTAATCCAGATAATGCCGGGCGCGACTGATGTCCAGGGTGAAATTTTTGTTCATTACCTGCATGCCCAGCCGCGACAGGGTCGGCTCGGGACGACCCGGCCACAGCTTGCAAACACCCTCGTTGAGCGCGGCAAGGCTGTAGGCCAAGCCGTAGGAACGGTAACGGGTCACCTGTGGCACATCCATTTTGCGCATCACGTAATTGACCACATCCCACAACGGCACCGGCGCTCCGTTGCTGATGTTGTAGGCCTTGCCCAAGGCCGAACCGCTGGCCAGCAAGCTGCTGAACAACACCTCATTGAGGTTTTGCACACTGGTGAAGTCAACCTTGTTCAGGCCATTGCCGATAATCGCCAACCGCCCTTTGCGCTGCATCTTCAGCAACCTGGGGAAAATGCTCATGTCGCCTGCGCCCGTCACGAAACGCGGGCGCAGGGCCAGGGTTTCGAGGCCGAACTCCTGCGCACCGAAAACTTTTTGCTCGGCCAGGTATTTGGTTGCGGCGTAAGGATGCTTGAAGCGCTTGGGCACCTGGTCTTCGGTCAACCCCAGATGATCGCGGCCATCGAAGTAAATCGATGGCGACGACAAGTGCACCAGGCGCCGCACCCGTTGTTTCAGGCAGGCCTCGACCACGTTCTCGGTGACCTCGACGTTGCCTTGATGGAAGTCCTGATAGCGCCCCCACAAACCGACAGCGCCGGCGCAATGGACCACGGCTTCGACGTCGGAACACAGGTCGCGCGCCAGTTGCGGGTCGCTCAAGTCGCCCTGGATGAACTCGGCACCACGGCGCACCAAATGCTCGACGCTCTCGGCCCGGCGACCGTTGACCCGCACATCCAGGCCCTGCTCCAGGGCAAAACGCGCAAAGCGTCCGCCAATGAAGCCGCTTGCGCCGGTGACCAGAATCTTCATGTATTGCTCCGAATATTTCGTTTTGCATATTGCGTAGGACGTGAGGTCTTGACGCCAGCCGTCAGTCCAACGGCACCAGCCATTGCTTCGACGAGCGCACCAATTGATCGGTGAGTAACCCCAACAGCTGACCGCCATTGCGCCAATGATGCCAGTACAGCGGCACATCGATCGGCTTATCTGGCAAAAGCTCCACCAATTGGCCGCGCGCCAGTTGCTCGCGCACCTGCAATTCAGGCACCAGGCCCCAGCCAAGCCCTGCTTCCGTGAGACGAAGAAAACCTTCGGAAGACGGGCATAAATGATGTTCGAAACCACCATTCACGCCGACTGACGCGAGGTAACGATGCTGCAGGAAATCGTCCGGGCCAAATACCAGCGCCGGGGTTCTGGCCAACTGATCGGCGCGCACACCTTGGGGAAAATGCCGGGCAATGAATGCAGGGCTGGCCAACGCACGGTAGCGCATCGCCCCCAACAGCACGCTGCGCGCACCGGCCACCGGCCGCTCGCTGGCGCACAGACACCCCGCCACTTCGCCTGCGCGCATGCGTTTGAGGCCGACGGTCTGGTCTTCCACCACCAGGTCGAGCAACAGATGCTCCTGCGCGCAAAAATCCCCCACCGCCGCAGCCCACCAGGTGGCCAGGCTGTCAGCGTTCAGCGCGATGCGCAGGCGTTCCGGCAGGCCTTCTTCGTCCAGCGCCGGCACCAGGCTTTGCAGATCGCGCTCCAGCAATCGCACCTGCTGCACATGGTTGAGCAATCGCCGGCCAATCTCCGTCGGAGCCGGAGGCGTGACCCGCACCAGCACCGGTTGGCCGACCCGCGCCTCGAGCAGTTTGATGCGCTGGGAGATGGCCGATTGGGACAAGCCCAAGACCTGCGCGGCGCGTTCGAATCCGGCCTGCTCGATCACGGCAGCGAGCGCGGACAGTAATTTGTAGTCGAACATCAGTTTTCCTAATGAGCGATCAGCACTATTGGTTTTTCTTATACAACTTCCCACCGGAGAATGGCCAGCAAGAACTCTTGAACAAGGATCACCGACATGGCTGGCGAAACCTCATTGGCAACCCTGCTGCGCAGCATGAGCCCGCAACTCAACGACGGCGAATACGTGTTCTGCACGTTGCCTGACGGCAAGCTGCCCGCAGGCCTTGAGATTGTCGGCAGCTTCCGCGAACAGGAAGGGCTGACGGTGATTCTGCAACGTTCCCACGCCGAGAAGGCCGGTTTCAGCTTCGACTACATCGCTGCCTGGATCACCTTGAACGTGCACTCAGCCCTTGAAGCCGTCGGCCTGACCGCCGCGTTCGCCACGGCACTGGGCCAGGCCGGCATCAGTTGCAACGTGATTGCCGGCTACTACCACGACCATTTGTTCGTCGGCCAGGCCGATGCCGAACGCGCCCTGCAGGTACTGCGGGATCTGGCGGCCAACGCGGAGTAAAAATCTTATGTGGCAAAGCTATGTGAACGGCCTGTTGGTGGCCGCCGGGCTGATCATGGCGATCGGCACTCAGAATGCGTTTGTGTTGGCGCAGAGCCTTCGACGTGAACATCACCTGCCGGTGGCGGCGCTCTGCGTAACCTGCGATGCGTTGCTGGTAGCCGCCGGGGTGTTCGGCCTGGCGACGTTGCTGGCGCAGAACCCGACTCTGTTGGCCATCGCTCGTTGGGGTGGCGCGGCGTTTCTGCTGTGGTATGGCAGCCTTGCGCTGCGTCGGGCCTGCTCGAAACAGAGCCTGCAACACGGCGAGAACCAGACCGTGCGCTCATTACGGGCGGTGCTGCTCAGCGCTTTGGCGGTGACCTTGCTCAACCCGCACGTCTACCTGGACACCGTGTTGCTGATCGGCTCCCTTGGCGCACAACAGACCGAGCCCGGTGCTTATGTCGTGGGCGCGGCCAGTGCATCGTTGCTGTGGTTTTTTACCCTGGCCCTTGGCGCAGCGTGGTTGGCACCGTGGTTGGCACGGCCAAGCACTTGGCGAATCCTCGACCTTTTGGTGGCCGTAATGATGTTCACCGTAGCGTTCCAGTTGATCATCGCTTCATGATTTATTCCAAAAGGCTCTGGAACCTCTATTCCACACAGTTGTTGCGTGGTTATGCCGCACCCCCGGTGCTATGATCCGATCCCTGCGCCGCAAAGAGTACAAACTCCCCGGCGCATGTCTGGCCGCCCGTGATCGGCCTTGCGCTCACCGCAACTGACCTGATTAGGAGAATTATCATGGCTTTCGAATTGCCGCCGCTGCCTTACGCGCACAATGCCCTGCAGCCGCACATTTCAGAGGAAACTCTGCAATACCACCACGACAAGCACCACAACACCTATGTCGTGAACCTGAACAACCTGGTGCCAGGCACCGAGTTCGAAGGCAAGACCCTGGAAGAAATCGTCAAGACTTCCTCGGGCGGCATCTTCAACAACGCCGCTCAGGTCTGGAACCACACTTTCTACTGGAACTGCCTGGCGCCAAACGCCGGCGGTCAACCAACCGGCGCTCTGGCTGATGCCATCAACGCTGCTTTCGGTTCGTTCGACAAGTTCAAGGAAGAGTTCAGCAAAACCTCCATCGGCACCTTCGGTTCCGGTTGGGGCTGGCTGGTGAAAAAGGCTGACGGTTCCCTGGCCCTGGCCAGCACCATCGGCGCCGGCAACCCGCTGACCAGCGGCGATACCCCGCTGCTGACCTGCGACGTCTGGGAACACGCTTACTACATCGACTACCGTAACCTTCGTCCGAAGTACGTCGAAGCGTTCTGGAACCTGGTCAACTGGAAATTCGTGGCTGAGCAGTTCGAAGGCAAAACCTTCACCGCTTAAGCTTCGCGCCAGTCAAGAAACCCGGCTTTTATGCCGGGTTTTTTATGCCATCGAAAATCCGTACGTTGGCGTGCTTTCCCACAACGCAAGCCGCATTCGCCCTCTTGCCCCCGCAGCACAGCGGTCTAACATCAACACAAGGAAAAATTGCCTCAACCTCCTCAAGTTGAAGGCCCCGGCAACCGACACAGTGTTAATAGGGCAAATACTCCAAACAGCAGCATATCGGCCAAGCTACCGGCAATATCCCCTGGGTTGGATTGTCCCTTTGACTGCCATCACGGGATTGCCAATACTCATGGCAACTTGACGCTACCCGCACGGAACAAGGAATAACCCTTTGAAGCTGGAACTCAAGAACAGCTTGTCGGTGAAGTTACTCCGGGTCGTGCTCCTGTCAGCATTGATCGTCGGCGTGGTCTTGAGCTGCGCACAGATTGTTTTCGATGCCTATAAAACACGTCAGGCGGTTGCCAACGATGCCCAGCGCATCCTCGACATGTTCCGCGATCCATCCACTCAGGCGGTCTACAGCCTGGATCGGGAAATGGGCATGCAGGTGATCGAAGGCCTGTTCCAGGATGACGCCGTGCGCATGGCCTCCATCGGCCACCCCCACGAAGCCATGCTCGCGCAAAAATCCCGCGAGCTTCAGCAGTCCCACAGCCGCTGGCTGACTGACCTGATCCTCGGCCAGGAACGCACGTTCACCACCCAACTGGTGGGTCGCGGTCCCTACAGCGAGTACTACGGCGACCTGAGCATTACCCTCGACACCGCCACCTACGGCCAGAGCTTCATCGTCAGTTCGGTGATCATCTTCATCTCTGGCGTCTTGCGCGCCCTGGCCATGAGCCTGGTGTTGTATCTGGTTTACCACTGGCTGCTGACCAAACCATTGTCGCGGATCATCGAACATCTGACTGAGATCAACCCGGACCGGCCCAGCGCCCACAAGATTCCGCAGCTCAAGGGCCATGAAAGAAACGAGCTGGGGGTCTGGATCAACACTGCCAACCAGCTGCTCGAATCCATTGAGCGCAACACTCACCTGCGCCATGAAGCGGAAAACAGCCTGCTGCGCATGGCCCAGTATGATTTTCTCACCGGTCTGCCGAACCGCCAGCAATTGCAGCAACAGCTGGACAAGATCCTTGTCGACGCCGGCAAATTGCAGCGTCGGGTCGCGGTGTTGTGTGTCGGGCTCGATGACTTCAAAGGCGTCAACGAACAGTTCAGCTACCAGACCGGCGACCAGTTGCTGCTGGCCCTGGCCGATCGCCTGCGGGCTCACAGCGGCCGCCTTGGCGCCCTCGCCCGCTTGGGTGGCGACCAGTTCGCGCTGGTCCAGGCCGACATCGAACAACCCTACGAAGCCGCCGAACTGGCCCAAAGCATTCTCGATGATCTGGAAGCGGCGTTCGCCCTCGATCATCAGGAAATCCGCCTGCGCGCCACCATCGGCATCACCCTGTTCCCCGAGGACGGTGACAGCACCGAGAAGCTGCTGCAAAAAGCCGAGCAGACCATGACCCTGGCCAAGACGCGCTCGCGCAACCGCTATCAGTTCTATATCGCCAGCGTCGACACGGAAATGCGTCGGCGTCGCGAGCTGGAAAAAGACCTGCGTGACGCCTTGATCCGCGACCAGTTCTACCTCGTCTACCAGCCGCAGATCAGCTACCGCGATCATCGCGTGGTGGGGGTCGAGGCGTTGATTCGCTGGCAACATCCCGAGCACGGGCTGGTGCCGCCGGACCTGTTCATTCCGCTGGCCGAGCAGAACGGCACCATCATCGCCATTGGCGAGTGGGTGCTGGATCAGGCCTGCAAACAACTGCGCGAGTGGCACGATCAGGGCTTCGTCGACCTGCGCATGGCGGTGAACCTGTCCACTGTGCAATTGCACCACGCCGAGTTGCCGCGAGTGGTCAATAACCTGCTGCAGATCTACCGACTGCCACCGCGCAGCCTGGAGCTGGAAGTCACCGAAACCGGCCTGATGGAAGACATCAGCACCGCCGCCCAGCACTTGCTGAGCCTGCGTCGCTCCGGCGCGCTGATCGCCATCGACGACTTCGGCACCGGTTATTCGTCATTGAGTTACCTGAAAAGCCTGCCGCTGGACAAGATCAAGATCGACAAGAGCTTCGTTCAGGACCTGCTCGATGACGACGACGATGCGACCATCGTCCGGGCCATCATCCAGCTGGGCAAAAGCCTGGGCATGCAGGTGATTGCCGAAGGCGTGGAAACCGCCGAGCAAGAGGCCTACATCATCTCCGAAGGCTGCCACGAAGGTCAGGGCTATCACTACAGCAAACCGCTGCCGGCGCGGGAATTGAGCGTCTACCTCAAGCAGGCCCAGCGCAGTAACGCGGCCATTTTGTAAAAAGATCGCAGCCTCGTTTCACTGTAGGAGCTGTCGAGTGAAACGAGGCTGCGATCTTTTGATGCGCCCCACATCTTTGCGTGAATAAGAAATATTTACAGGTACAACCCTTTACACAGAATGCGAAAGATTTGCATTATGTCGCACTTTTGCGCGCCGCCCGTGCGCGCCCACTCCATCACCGAAGCAGGATGTTCGCCATGATTCGTATGCCTCTGGCCACCGCCAGTCTGCTGGCCATCGCTATTTCCCTCGCTGGTTGCGGCGAAGGCAAAGACAAGGCTGCCGCTCCACAAGCGCCGACCCCGGCTGCCAGCACCACTGCCCCGGCTGCACCTGCTGCCACAGCTAAAGTCGACGAAGCCGCCGCCAAGGCTGTGGTCGCGCACTACGCCGACATGGTCTTTGCCGTTTACAGCGATGCCGAATCCACCGCGAAAACCCTGCAAACCGCCGTCGACGCGTTCCTCGCCAAGCCGGACGCCGACACCCTCAAAGCCGCCCGGGCTGCCTGGGTCGCGGCCCGCGTGCCTTACCTGCAGAGCGAAGTGTTCCGCTTCGGCAACACCATCATCGACGACTGGGAAGGTCAGGTGAACTCCTGGCCACTGGACGAAGGCCTGATCGACTACGTCGATAAATCCTACGAACACGCACTGGGTAACCCGGGCGCCACCGCTAACATCATCGCCAACACCCAGATTCAGATCGGCGAAGACAAGGTCGACGTGAAAGACATCACCCCGGAAAAACTCGCCAGCCTGAACGAGCTGGGCGGTTCCGAGGCCAACGTCGCCACCGGCTACCACGCCATCGAATTCCTGCTCTGGGGCCAGGACCTGAACGGCACCGGCCCTGGTGCCGGCAACCGTCCAGCCTCCGACTACCTCGAAGGCAAAGGCGCTACCGGCGGTCACAATGATCGTCGTCGCGCTTACCTGAAATCCGTGACCCAACTGCTGGTCAACGACCTGGAAGAAATGGTCGGTAACTGGAAGCCGAACGTGGCCGACAACTACCGCGCCACCCTGGAAGCGGAACCGGCTGAATCCGGTCTGCGCAAAATGCTGTTCGGCATGGGCAGCCTGTCCTTGGGCGAACTGGCGGGCGAGCGCATGAAGGTTTCTCTGGAAGCCAACTCCCCGGAAGACGAACAGGATTGCTTCAGCGACAACACCCACAACTCGCACTTCTACGATGCCAAAGGCATTCGTAACGTGTACCTGGGCGAATACACCCGTGTCGACGGCACCAAAATGACCGGCGCCAGCCTGTCGTCCCTGGTGGCCAAGGCCGACCCTGCTGCCGACACCACGCTGAAAGCCGACCTGGCTGCGACCGAAGCCAAGATCCAGATCATGGTCGATCACGCCAACAAGGGTGAGCACTACGACCAACTGATCGCTGCCGGTAACACCGCTGGCAATCAGATCGTGCGCGACGCCATTGCTTCCCTGGTCAAGCAGACCGGTTCGATCGAAGCCGCTGCCGGCAAACTGGGCATCAGCGACCTGAACCCGGACAACGCTGATCACGAGTTCTGATCAACGCTGGCTGAGCGAATACAAAGGCGACCTTCGGGTCGCCTTTTTCATGCCTGTCTTTTGGGTGATGCTGATGGCCTCATCGCGGGCAAGCCACGCTCCCACGGGGTCAGCGCAAAACCCTGTGGGAGCGTGGCTTGCCCGCGATGGCCGCGACGCGGTCTGACATCAAACCCTGCCTCACATCAACCAAACGATAATTCCTCTTATTCAAACTCCCCTGCCCTGTTAGACTTTGCGCCCTTGTTTTGCTCGTCTTGCAGGATGTCCGATGCCCACGCTGCCTCTTCGCTTGTCTGCACTGTTGCTGGCCCTGGGCCTGAGTGCCTGCGATGACGCCCCGCGTTTTACCCAGGCCGAACCCGGTGAAGCCCGGTCCGGTGGCAGCGCGACAGTGCGCAAGACCGACAAGAACGCATTCTCCTTGCCCTCCGCCAATCTGCCGCCGTCACGGCGCGTCGACTTCAGCGTCGGCAATAGCTTCTTTCGCAGCCCCTGGGTGATCGCGCCGTCGACCACCACCGCCCGCGATGGCCTCGGCCCGTTGTTCAATACCAACGCCTGCCAGAACTGCCACATCAAGGACGGGCGCGGTCATCCGCCAACGCCCGATGCGCCGAATGCGGTGTCGATGCTGGTACGCCTGTCGATCCCCAATGCCCCCGCCTACGCCAAGGTCATCGAACAACTGGGCGTGGTGCCGGAGCCGGTCTACGGCGGCCAGTTCCAGGACATGGCGGTGCCCGGCGTCGCCCCGGAAGGCAAGGTGCGCGTCGATTACACGCCGGTCCCGGTACGCTTCAAGGACGGCAGCGAAATCGAGTTGCGTAAACCAATCTTGCAGATGACCCAACTCGGCTACGGCCCGATGCACCCCGACACACGTTTCTCGGCGCGCATCGCACCGCCGATGATTGGCCTGGGCTTGCTCGAAGCGATTCCCGACGAGGCCATCCTGGCCAACGCCGAGGCTCAGGCCCGAGAGAAAAACGGCATCGCCGGACGACCGAACCGGGTCTGGGACGACGCGCAGCAGAAGACTGTTCTCGGGCGATTTGGCTGGAAAGCCGGGCAACCGAACCTCAATCAGCAAAATGTTCATGCGTTCTCTGGTGATATGGGCCTCACGACCAGCCTGAAACCCATTGATGACTGCACCGACGCCCAAACCGCTTGCAAACAGGCGCCCAACGGCAATGGCCCGGATGGCGAGCCGGAAGTCAGCGACAACATTTTGCGTCTGGTGCTGTTCTACAGCCGTAACCTCGCCGTGCCGGCCCGTCGCGATGTTGGCGCACCTGAGGTGCTGGCCGGCAAGAATCTGTTTTTCCAGGCCGGATGCCAGTCCTGTCACACCCCTCAATTCACCACCGCCGCCAACGCCGCGGAACCTGAATTGGCCAATCAAGTGATTCGCCCTTACAGCGATCTGCTGCTGCACGACATGGGCGACGGTCTGGCCGACAACCGCACCGAGTTCCAGGCCAGTGGCCGCGACTGGCGTACGCCGCCGTTGTGGGGCATCGGCCTGACGCAGACGGTCAGCGGCCACACCCAGTTTTTGCACGACGGTCGCGCCCGCAACCTGCTCGAAGCCGTGCTCTGGCATGGCGGTGAGGCAAAAGCGGCGCAGCAACAGGTTTTGTCTTTCAACGCCGAACAACGCGCGGCGTTGCTGGCGTTTTTGAATTCCCTTTAATACGTATTCCTTCAGCGGGAGCCCGACATGTTCCGTCCCAAATTGTTGTTCACCAGCCTTGCCGCCCTCGCCCTGGGCGCCTGTTCGCCCCAGGATCCGCAAGCGGTCACCTCGGCGGCCATCGCCAAGCAAGTGATCCTGCCGAGCTACAGTCGTTGGGTGGAAGCCGACCGGCAACTGGCGGTCAGCGCCCTGGCGTTCTGCCAAGGCAAGGAAACCCTGGACACCGCTCGCGCCGACTTCCTGCACGCGCAAAAAGCCTGGGCCGAGTTGCAACCGCTGCTGATCGGGCCGCTGGCCGAAGGCAACCGTTCGTGGCAGGTGCAGTTCTGGCCGGACAAGAAAAACCTCGTCGGCCGTCAAGTCGAGCAACTGGTCACTGCGCAGCCGCAGATCGATGCTGCCGCCCTGGCCAAGTCCAGCGTCGTGGTGCAAGGCCTCTCGGCTTATGAATACATCCTGTTCGACAGCAAGATCGACATGGCCGACAGCGCTCAGAAAGCCAAATACTGCCCGCTGCTGACCGCCATTGGCGAGCGTCAGAAGCAACTGGCCGAAGAGATCCTGTCGCGCTGGAACACCAACGACGGCATGCTCGCGCAGATGAGCAAATTCCCCAACCAGCGCTACGCCGACTCACACGAAGCGATCGCCGATCTGCTGCGTGTGCAAGTGACTGCACTGGACACCCTGAAGAAAAAACTCGGCACGCCGATGGGCCGTCAGAGCAAGGGTACGCCACAGCCATTCCAGGCCGATGCCTGGCGCAGCCAATCGTCGCTCAAAGGCATGGAAGCAAGCCTGAGCGCTGCGCAAACCGTCTGGGTGGGTGTCGACAACAAAGGCCTGCGCGGTCTGTTGCCAAGCGAGCAAAAACCGTTGGCCGACAAGATCGACGCGGCCTACGCAGCGTCCCTGAAACTGCTTGCCGGCAACCAGCGCTCGCTGACCGACATGCTCACCGACGATGCCGGTCGCCAGCAGCTGAACGACATCTATGACAGCCTCAACGTTGTCCACCGCTTGCACGAAGGCGAACTGGCCAAGGCGCTGGGCATCCAATTGGGCTTCAACGCCAACGACGGCGACTGATGAGGGCAAGTGCCATGCTGCGACGCCAGGCTCTGACGTTAGGGAGTTTGCTGCTGGGTGCGGTGACACTGGGCGGCTGGACGCTGTTCAAGCAAAAGGACAAAAGCCCGCTGCTGCTCTCGGCGCGGGACGACGGTGACGGCAAGCACTATGCCGTCGGTTATCGACTGGACGGCACCCGGGTGTTTGCCACCCAGGTCGGCCAGCGTTGCCATGACATCATCAATCACCCGACACTGCCGATTGCGCTATTCGTCGCTCGGCGTCCGGGCACCGAGAGCTACCTGATCGACCTGCGCGACGGCACGCTGTTGCAAACCGTGGTGTCGCAGCCGAACCGGCACTTCTACGGTCACGCGGTGATCCACAAGAGCGGCGACTGGTTGTACGCCACCGAGAACGACACCTCCGATCCGGGCCGTGGCCTGCTTGGTGTGTATAAGTTCGAAGGTGAGCGACTGGTGCACAGCGGCGAAATTTCCACCCACGGCGTCGGCCCGCATCAGGTGTCGTGGATGCCCGATGGCGAGACGCTGGTGGTGGCCAACGGCGGTATTCGCACCGAGGCCGAAAGCCGGGTCGAGATGAACCTCAATGCCATGGAGCCGAGCCTGGTACTGATGCAGCGCGACGGCACACTGTTGAGCAAGGAAACACTGGCCCAGCAGATGAACAGCGTGCGGCACTTGGGTATCGCCAGTGACGGCACCATCGTCGCCGGTCAGCAGTTCATGGGCGATGCACACGAGTCTTCGGAGCTGCTGGCAATCAAGCGTCCCGGTCAACCGTTCGTGGCCTTCCCGGTGCCTGAGCATCAGTTGCAGGCCATGGGGCATTACACCGCCAGCGTTGCCGTACACAGCGAACTGCGCCTGGTCGCCCTGACCGCGCCGCGGGGCAACCGCTTTTTTATCTGGGACCTGGACAGCGGTGAAGTACGCCTGGATGCACCGCTTCCCGATTGCGCCGGGGTCGGTGCCGTGGCCGACGGGTTTGTCGTAACCTCGGGTCAAGGCCGTTGCCGGTTCTATGATTGCCGCCAGACAAACCTTGTTGCAAAACCTCTGGAATTGCCTGCGGGGCTCTGGGACAACCACCTTCACCTGATCTGAACACGCAACCTGTAGCTGCTGGCGCAGCCTGCGTCCGGCTGCGCAGCAGTCGTGAAATCAGACACCGAGTTATATCAGACAAACCGCGGTGTCTGGATTACGACTGCTTCGCAGCCGAACGCAGGCTGCGCCAGCTGCTACAGTTGGAATCCCCCTCATACTCAGAGTAATGTTTCCGCCTGTCTCACCTGATTTTCTCCAAGGAAATGGAAATATGCTGCGTCGCCGCATGCTGATCATGTTGGGTGTTGTCCTGCTAATCGTGCTGGTCCTGGCCGGTTACAAAGCCTTCTCCATCTATACGATGATGAAGGGCTTCTCTGTGCCGAAACCACCGATCAGTGTCGCCGTGGCCACCGCCACCGAACGTCCGTGGCAAAGCCGTTTGCCAACGGTCGGCACCCTTACGGCGCTGCAAGGGGTCGATCTGAGCCTGGAGGTCGACGGCACCGTCAAGGAAGTTCAGTTCGAGTCAGGACAGAAGGTCAAGGTCGGTCAGCCGCTGCTGCAACTCGACAGCGCCGTGGAAACCGCCCTGCTGGCAACCGCCCAGGCCGACCTGGGACTGGCGCAACTGGATTACGGTCGCGGCAGCCAACTGGTAGGCAGCCAGGCTATTTCCAAAGGTGAGTTCGACCGACTCTCGGCGGTATTGCAAAAGAGCCGAGCCACGGTCAATCAGCTCAAGGCGGCGCTGGAAAGAAAACGTATCCTCGCACCGTTCAGCGGGACCATCGGTATTCGTCGGGTAGACGTCGGCGACTACGTGGCCAGCGGCACGATGATCGCCACCCTGCAAGACCTCAGCAGCCTCTACGTCGACTTCTTTGTACCCGAGCAGGACGTGCCGAAGATCATCCTCGGCCAATCGGTACAGGTCATTGTCTCGGCCTACCCGACGGAGACTTTCCCCGGCACCGTCAGCGCCATCAACCCGAAGGTAGAAAGCAGCACCCGCAACGTGCTGGTGCGCGCGACCCTGGCCAACCCCGATGGCAAACTCCTGCCGGGGATGTTTGCCAGCCTGCAGGTGTTATTGCCTGACCCGCAGCCGCACATCGTGGTGCCGGAAAGCGCGATCAGCTACACCCTCTATGGCAACTCGCTGTATGTCGTCGCGCAGAAAAAGGCCGAAGACGGCAGCCTCGAAAAAGACGACAAGGGCGAACCCGTTCTGATCGCCGAACGACGCTTCGTCGAAACCGGCGAGCGCCGCGACGGGATGGTCATGATCACCAAAGGCGTGCAGAACGGCGAAAAAGTGGTCACGGCTGGTCAGCTCAAACTGGACCACGGCGTGCACGTTGCCATCAGCGACGACAAGACCCTGGCTGAGAAGAACAGTCAGCCGCGCGCTGACTGATCAAGGAATCCCCATGGCTTTTACCGATCCGTTCATCCGCCGCCCGGTGCTCGCCACCGTGGTCAGCCTGTTGATAGTGCTGCTGGGCTTCCAGGCCTGGAGCAAGTTACCGCTGCGCCAATACCCACAAATGGAAAACGCCCTGATCACGGTGACCACCGCTTATCCCGGAGCCAACGCCGAGACCATCCAGGGCTATATCACCCAACCGATGCAGCATAGCTTGGCCAGCGCCGAGGGCATCGACTACATGACCTCGGTCAGTCGCCAGAACTTCTCGGTGATCTCGATCTACGCGCGCATCGGTTCCAACACCGACCGCCTGTTCACCGAACTGCTGGCCAAGGCCAACGAGGTCAAGAACCAGCTGCCCCAGGACGCCGAAGACCCGGTGCTGAGCAAGGAAGCCACCGGCGCCTCGGCGCTGATGTACATCAGTTTCTTCAGCAACGAGCTGAGTAACCCGCAGATCACCGACTACCTGTCCCGGGTTATCCAGCCGAAACTGGCGACCCTGCCGGGCATGGCCGAAGCCGAGATTCTCGGCAACCAGGTGTTCGCCATGCGCCTGTGGCTGGACCCGGTGAAGCTCGCCGGTTTCGGCCTGAGCGCCAGCGATGTGACCAACGCCGTGCGCCAGTACAACTTCCTCTCCGCCGCCGGCGAAGTGAAAGGCGAGTACGTGGTCACCAGCATCAACGCCAACACCGAACTCAAATCCGCCGAGGCCTTTGGCGCAATTCCGCTCAAGGTCGACGGTGACAGTCGTGTGCTGTTGCGAGACGTGGCGCGGGTCGAGATGGGCGCGGAGAACTACAACACCATCAGCTCCTTCGGCGGTACACCCTCGGTGTACATCGGCATCAAGGCCACACCCGGCGCCAACCCGCTGGACGTGATCAAGGAAGTGCGCAAGATCATGCCGGACCTGGAAGCCCAGCTGCCGCCAAACCTCAAGGGCGAAATCGCCTACGACGCCACGCTGTTCATCCAGGCCTCCATCGACGAAGTGTTGAAAACCCTGTTCGAAGCGGTGCTGATCGTGATCGTGGTGGTGTTCCTTTTCCTCGGCGCCCTGCGTTCGGTGGTGATCCCGGTGGTGACCATTCCGCTGTCGATGATCGGCGTGATGTTCTTCATGCAGATGATGGGCTACTCGATCAACCTGCTGACCTTGCTGGCGATGGTCTTGGCCATTGGGCTGGTGGTGGACGACGCCATCGTGGTGGTGGAAAACATCCACCGGCACATCGAAGAAGGCAAGACACCGTTGGATGCCGCGATTGAGGGCGCACGGGAGATCGCCATGCCGGTGGTGTCGATGACCATCACCCTGGCGGCGGTCTATGCGCCGATCGGCTTCCTGACCGGCCTGACGGGGGCGTTGTTCAAGGAGTTCGCCCTGACCCTGGCCGGGGCGGTGGTGATTTCCGGTGTCGTCGCCCTGACGCTGTCGCCGATGATGTGCGCCATGCTGCTGCGCCACGATGAAAACCCCAGCGGCCTGGCCCATCGCCTGGACGTGATCTTCGAAGGCCTCAAGCGCCGCTACCAGCGCGTGCTTCACGGCACTCTCAACACCCGGCCGGTAGTGCTGGTGTTCGCGGTGATCGTGCTGTGCCTGATCCCGATACTGCTCAAGTTCACCAAGTCGGAACTGGCGCCGGACGAAGACCAGGGCGTGATCTTCATGATGGCCAACGCCCCGCAACCAGCCAACCTCGACTACATGAACGCCTACACCGACGAGTTCGTCGCCATTTTCAAGGAGTTTCCCGAGTACTACTCCTCGTTCCAGATCAACGGCTTCAACGGCGTGCAATCGGGAATCGGCGGCTTCCTGCTCAAACCCTGGAATGAACGCCACCGGACCCAGATGCAGATCCTGCCGCTGGTCCAGAGCAAACTGGAAAGCATTCCCGGGCTGCAAATATTCGGCTTCAACCTGCCGTCCCTGCCAGGCACCGGCGAGGGCTTGCCGTTTCAATTCGTGATCAACTCGGCTAACAGCTACGAGGCGCTGTTGCAGGTGATGGACCGGGTGAAAAAAAGAGCGATGGAATCCGGCAAGTTTGCTTTTGTCGACGTCGACCTGGCCTTCGACAAGCCCGAAGTCGTGGTGGATATCGATCGCGCCAAGGCTGCGCAGATGGGTGTGTCCATGCAGGACCTGGGCGGGACGCTGGCGACGATGCTGGGCGAGGCGGAGATCAACCGGTTCACCATCGAAGGTCGCAGCTACAAGGTCATCGCTCAGGTGGAACGGCCCTACCGCGATAACCCTGACTGGCTGAACCATTATTACGTCAGGAACACCAAGGGCGAACTGCTGCCCCTGTCGACCCTGATCACCGTGACTGACCGCGCGCGGCCGCGTCAGTTGAACCAGTTCCAGCAACTCAACTCGGCGATTCTTTCCGGGGTTCCGCTGGTCAGCATGGGTGAAGCCATCGACACCGTGCGCCAGATCGCCCGGGAAGAGGCACCGACGGGTTACGCCGTTGACTATGCCGGTGTCTCACGGCAATACGTTCAGGAAGGCAGCGCGCTGTGGGTCACCTTCGCCCTGGCCTTGGCGATCATCTTTCTGGTGCTGGCGGCCCAGTTCGAAAGCTTCCGCGATCCGTTGGTGATTCTGGTGACTGTGCCGCTGTCGATCTGTGGCGCATTGATCCCGTTGTTCCTCGGCTGGTCGAGCATGAACATCTATACCCAGGTGGGGCTGGTGACGTTGATCGGACTGATCAGCAAGCACGGGATCCTGATCGTCGAGTTCGCCAACCAGTTACGCAAGGAGAAAGGCCTGACACCTCGCGAAGCGGTGGAGGAAGCGGCGGCCATTCGCCTGCGCCCGGTATTGATGACCACGGCGGCAATGGTGTTCGGCATGGTGCCGTTGATCATCGCCACGGGCGCGGGAGCCGTCAGCCGGTTCGACATCGGCACGGTGATCGCAACGGGGATGTCGATCGGGACGCTGTTCACCTTGTTTGTGCTGCCGTGTATTTACACATTGCTGGCCAAACCCGATAAACCTTAACGTCAAAAAGCAAAAGGCCTCGCAACTGCGAGGCCTTTTATTTGGGCTTCAATCTGTTCAACTCTGTGGCCTCAGTCCCTGAGAGAGTCCGAACATGAACAGTAACAAGTCATGATCGGGTTGAGTGGCCACGGGTGCTTTGGCTACCCGGGGCAACGGACAATGTGCGTCGCCGTGCACGGAACTGAGGACCTGCGTGCGGGGCTGCTCCCAGGCAGCCACCGCCAAAGAAGCAACTGCCAAGGCTCCGGCTAAAAACAAACCTCGTGCAATTTCGAGTTTCATTGCGATAAGCCTTTGATAGCGCTGCCAAACGCCTTGTTATAAAAGTAGACGAGTTTTTTCCCGTCTGTATCGCTGAACGACGAGTGGCGACGCCCTTGCTTCAGGTCATGGGGCGCAGCTGCAAAGTGCACTGTCATTCTGTTACCTCTTGCGTAATACATAGACCCGCCACATGGCATAGAGCGGTAAAAAATCCATTTGCCCCTGAATATGGAAACCCGCCTGCTCGAACTCCTTTTCAATCGTAGCAGCCGGTAACACAAATCGAGTCTGGTAACCTTCCTGCCCACGCTGCCTCTCGGCGCGCTTGCGTTTCCAAGCCTTGAAATTGCCGTCGACCCATAACGAAACGATCACGCTGTCGCGGGTGACACGCTCGAATTCGCGCAGGATGGTCAGTCGTTGCTCGGCTTCACCGATGTGATGGAGCAGACGCATACAGAAAATGCTGTCGACCGCGTTATCGGGCAAGGCAATGTCGAATGCAGACGTGTGCAAGGGTTGTACCCTTTTGACCACGTCGGCGGGTTGCGTGCGCATGGCAGTCTTGAGCATGGACACCGAGTTGTCGGCCCCGATGATTACACGGTTGTGCTTTTCCGCGAGCAACGGCCAGAAACGCCCGGCACCGCAGGGCAAATCGAGGACCAGGCCAGGTTCACCGGCCAACGCCAGGGCCTTTCGCGCCAGGTGTTCATCACGCCATTGGGACAGCCGGCGACCGAGCCCCACCTGGTGCTTGCGCACATTTTGCTGTGCGGGTTGATCGTCGTATTTTTCGGAGAAGCCGAGCTTTATCGGGCCAGCCATGACTGCAATCTCCTGAGCTTCTGATAACAACCACCTTAAGTTGCGGGGTGTCAGCGTCAGGTCATGCCTTGGTGAAAATTTCGTCAGGTAAAACCCGAAATCATTTCAGGGTTTTACCTGACGACCCAATCAGACTCGGGACGGCCCCAACTCCACCTGAAAACGGCAGCCATTGGGTTCCATATTCGTCAGGCTGACACTCCAGCCCTGGTTCTCGCAGATCCGCTGCACCAGCGACAGTCCCAGCCCCAAGCCCTCGCCACGCTTTTCGCTGCCGCGCACGAAAGGCTCGAACATCGCCTCGCGTTTTTCTTCGGGAATGCCTACACCACTGTCCTCGACCACGAACCCTGTATCCGTCAGGGCCAAGCGGATAAACCCATGCTCGGTGTAATGCAGCGCATTGCGCAACAGGTTGCCCATCACCGCGTGCAGAAGCGTCGCGTTATAGCGAGTGTCCGGCGGGTTACCCAACTCGACGTTCAACGTCAGGCCCTTGGCTTCGATCGGTTCGCGCCATTGGGAAAGCAGCCCGTCGGCCACCTGACTGAGGCTCTGCTGGGGGCCCATGCTGGCGTCTTCATGCTGAGCGCGGGCCAGCATGAGGAAGGTCTGCACCAACTCGCGCATCTCTGCGCAAGCCCGGGCGATCCGCTCAACCTGGGCACGCCCGCGCTGATCGATGCAGGGGTTTTCCAGCAACAATTCACAGGAACTGGCCAACACCATCAATGGCGTGCGCAGTTCGTGGCTGACGTCACTGGTGAACAATCGCTCACGGGTCAACGCCTGACGCAAGCGCCCGAGGGTGGCGTCGAAAGCCACGGCCAATTCGCCCACTTCATCGGCGGCATAATCCGGTGCCAGTGGCGGCGCCAGGCCCAACAACTGATCGCGGTGGCGCACCTGACGGGCCAGTCGCACCACCGGCGCCATCACCTTGCGCGCCAGCACCCAGCCCAGAAATACCGCCAGCGCCAGGCTCAGCACGAAACCTACCAGCACTACGGCAAACAGCACCCGTTCACGCTCTTCGAAATCGCTCTGGTCCTGCAGCAGCACATAACGCCGTCCGTCGACGATTTCGACCATTGCGTGATACGACAGATGGTCGCGAAATACTTCATGAAAACCTGAGTCCAGATGCCGCAAATCCTTGGGCAACTCAAAATCGCCCGGCCCGCCGCTGAAATAGAACAGTTGGTCCGGCTCGGGGCGGTGGCTCCAGTCCGTCACGCTGTCCATCAGCAACAGGCGTTGCAAATCGCCACCCAGACCTGACGAAATCAGTTTCTCCTCCACCAGGTGCACGGTCGCTATGATGCCTATCGCGAAGGCTCCCGCGACCAATGCGCTCATCAACGCAAAGGCAATGATGATCCGTTGCGAAAGGCTCTGCTTAAACTCCATCACGGCCCTCGGCCAAGCGATAACCGACGCCGTGCACCGTGTGCAGCAAGGGTTTGGCGAACGGCTTGTCGATCACCTGGCGCAATTGATGGACGTGGCTGCGCAGGCTGTCACTGTCCGGGCAGTCGTCGCCCCACAGGGCCTCTTCGAGAATTTCCCGGCGCAGCACGTGCGGGCTTTTCTGCATCAACACCGCCAGCAACTTCAGGCCCACCGGGTTGAGTTTCAGCAGGCGGCCTTCGCGCGTCACCTCCAGGGTATCGAGGTCGTAGCTCAGATCGCCAACCTGCAAGGCACGGCGTCCGCCACCTTGGGCACGGCGCATGACCGCCTCGATGCGCGCCGCCAGTTCGGACAGGGCAAAGGGTTTGATCAGGTAATCATCAGCGCCGGACTTGAAGCCTTGCAGGCGGTCGTCCAATTGATCGCGCGCGGTGAGCATGATCACCGGCGTATCACGGCGGGCGTCTTCGCGCAGGCGTTTGCACAGGGTGTAGCCATCGATGCCGGGCAGCATGATATCGAGTACGATCAGGTCGTAATGCTCGGTGGCCGCCAGGTGCAGGCCCGATAAACCGTCCTGCGCGCAATCCACGGTGTAACCTTTAAGCCCCAGATAATCGGCCAGGTTGGCCAGGATATCGCGGTTGTCTTCAACCAATAGAATTCGCATCGGCACCTTCTCCGTATACAGTAACGGCCGTCTTGGCGCGCAGCTTAAGGCCAAGTGTGGCTCAGGGCTAGGGCGGCCGGTCTAAGAATCGATTCGCTCAACCAAATAATGGTGATAACAAGTTTTTCACTATCGATTCACAACCTGACTACAGCGCTCAATAGAAGCTATCGCGCCATTTATATAGGGAATGTAGATAATGGATTGTTTGAAGACGGCGCCAATGCGCTTTTTGCTACTGATAACCGGCTCCTGGCTGGTCATTTTTCTCCTGACCCGAAGCGTCCTGCTCCTCACTCATCTGGATGAGGCCGGCAGCGGATTCCTGCCAGTGTTTGGCATCGGCCTGCTTTATGACCTGGGGTTCATTGCCTACGCGGCGCTGCCCATGGGCCTCTATCTGCTGCTATGTCCGCCGGCCTTGTGGCGCCGCCGTGGCCATCGCTGGTTTCTTCAGGGACTGCTGACCGTCAGCCTGTTTGCCATGCTGTTCACGTCCGTGGCCGAATGGCTGTTCTGGGATGAGTTCGGTGTGCGTTTCAACTTCATCGCCGTCGATTACCTGGTGTACTCCGACGAAGTGCTGAATAACCTGCTGGAGTCATACCCGATCGGCAAGCTGCTGGGCCTGCTCGCGGTGCTGGCCGTGGTCCTGAGCTTTGCGCTGCGTAAATCCTTCAACGCTGCGCTGGACGCACCATTGCCTGCCATGCGCGGACGTCTGCTCAATGCACTCGGCCTGCTGATCGTCGCGGGCCTGAGCGCGCAACTGCTCAGCCAGGATGCGCCGCGCGCTCAGGGCGGCAATGCCTATCAGAACGAACTGGCGAGCAATGGCCCGTACCAGTTCTTCGCCGCCTTTCGCAATAACGAACTGGATTACCCGCAGTTCTACAGCACCCTGCCGACCTCCGTCGTCGCGCAACAGATTCGCGCTGAACTGACCGAGCCCAATGCTCGCTTCATCGGCGAGGATCCACAGGACATCCGCCGGATGATCGATAATCCCGGCACCGAACGAAAACCCAACATCGTGCTGGTCACCATCGAAAGCTTCAGCGCCAAGTACATGGGCAGCAATGGCGACGACCGCAACCTGACACCAAACCTCGATGCCTTGCGCAAACAAAGCCTGTACTTCAATAATTTCTACGCCACCGGCACCCGCACTGATCGCGGTCTGGAGGCAATCACCCTGGCCATTCCACCGACGCCGGGGCGCTCGATCGTCAAGCGCGTGGGTCGTGAAAGCGGTTTCGCCAGCCTCGGCCAGCAACTCAGCGCCGTGGGTTACGACAGCGTATTCGTGTATGGCGGGCGCGGTTACTTCGACAACATGAACGCGTTCTTCAGCGGCAACGGCTATCGCGTTGTCGACCAGAGCAGCGTCGATGAATCAGAGATTCACTTCAAGAACGCCTGGGGAATGGCTGACGAAGACCTTTACAACCAGACCCTGAAACTGGCCGACGCCGACTACGCCAGGCAACAGCCGTTTCTACTGCAACTGATGACCACCTCCAACCATCGCCCCTACACCTACCCGGATAACCGGATCGATATCAAATCCGGTAACGGACGCGACGGTGCAGTGAAGTACACCGACTTCGCCATTGGTCAGTTCCTCGATCAGGCGCGCAAAAAACCCTGGTTCGATAATACAATCTTCGTCTTCGTTGCCGATCACACGGCTGGCAGCGCTGGCAAAGAAGATTTGCCGATCAGCAACTATCAGATTCCGCTGTTCATCTATGCACCGAAGCTGATCGACGCTCGGGAAACCGCACAGCTGGCCAGTCAGATCGACCTTGCGCCAACGTTGCTCGGGCTGCTGAACCTGGATTACCAGTCGACGTTCTTCGGTCGCAACCTGTTGCAGGACAATCCACTGCCACCGCGAGTGGTGGTTGGCAACTATCAACATCTGGGCTTGTTCGACGGTAAGGATTTAGCGATCCTGAGCCCGCGTGAGGGTCTGCGTCGCCACGACGATGCACTGACCGACAGTCGCGAATCACGGGCCACCACCGTTGATCCGTTGATCACCCGCGCAATTACTTATTACCAAACTGCCAGTCATGGCTTCAAGCAACAGCTGCTCGGCTGGAAAGCGCCCACGGAGGGCACCCGCCAAGTCAGCGAACGTTAATCGAATGGCCCCGGGCTGATGCCCCGGGGTTTTTCCATTCATCAGGATCCACCATGTCATCAACTGCTGTCCGTCCCACCTCCCGCCCGCTCAACTTCTGGCTGTGCCTGGGAGTGCCCGCCATTGCGGCGATCACCCTGATGCTGCTCGAGTTGACGTCCCTGGACATGGACCTTGCCAAGCTGTTCTATGATCCGGTCGCCGGTGCATTCATCGGGCGCCACAGTTATTTCCTGGAAGACATCCTGCATGACCGGGCCAAGCAAGTGGTCATTGCCTTTTCGGTGTTCTCAATCCTGGGCTTTGTCGGCTCCTTTTTCATTGAAAGGCTCAAACCGTTCAAACGTGAAATGGGTTGCCTGGTGTTATCTCTGGCGTTGGCAACCTCCTTTGTCACTCCGCTCAAAGCGGCAACGGCGGTGCAATGCCCATGGAGCCTGGAACAATTTGGCGGGCACGAAACCTACAGCGAACTGCTGAGCCCTCGCCCGCATACCGACAAGCCAGGCCGTTGCTGGCCCGGTGGTCATGCGGCAACCGGTTTCACCCTGTTTGCGTTGTTCTTTGTGTTGCGAGACCGACGCCCACGACTGGCACGCTATGCGTTTATCTTCGCTTTCACGTTGGGCTCGGTGTTTTCCATCGGCCGGATGATGCAGGGCGCGCACTTCTTCTCGCACAACGTGTGGACGGCGATTTTCTGCTGGCTGTTTTGCCTGGGGGCGTACTACTACATCCTGTACCGGCCGGCCTCCAAGACTGAACAGGCGAACGAGGCAAAACCGGTCAGCGCCTGAACCGACGCCATCGCGGGCAAGCCCCGCTCCCACAGGTTTACGCAATCCACTGTGAGATCGTGGCTTGCCCGCGATGGATGACCGCGACGCGATCTGCGGACCTACCAAAATGAAGGCAATAAAAAGCCCCGCCTGCTCAACGCAGGCGGGGCTTTTTTATAGGGGTAAGGCTGGCTTACATCATGCCGCCCATGCCACCCATACCGCCCATGTCTGGCATACCGCCGCCAGCTGCGCCTTCTTTCTTCGGTGCTTCGGCAACAGCGGCCTCGGTGGTCAGGATCAGACCGCCAATCGAGGATGCAGCTTGCAGAGCCGAACGGGTCACCTTGGTTGGGTCCAGGATGCCCATTTCGATCATGTCGCCGTATTCGCTGGTGGCAGCGTTGTAACCGAAGTTACCCGCACCTTGCTTGACCTTGTCGACAACCACGCTTGGCTCGTCGCCGGAGTTGGCAACGATCTGACGCAGTGGCGCTTCGACCGCACGACGCAGAACAGCGATACCAACGTCCTGATCGGCGTTGTCGCCTTTCAGTTCGCTGATGGCTTGCAGGGCACGGATCAGTGCCACGCCGCCGCCAGGTACCACGCCTTCTTCAACGGCTGCACGGGTAGCGTGCAGGGCGTCTTCAACGCGGGCTTTCTTCTCTTTCATTTCAACTTCGGAACCAGCACCAACCTTGATCACTGCAACGCCGCCGGACAGTTTGGCCAGGCGCTCTTGCAGTTTTTCACGGTCGTAGTCGGACGAAGTGTCGGCCACTTGCTGACGGATCTGGGTCACGCGAGCCTGGATATCAGCCTCAACGCCGGCGCCGTCGATCACGGTGGTGTTTTCTTTGGACAGGATCACGCGCTTGGCATTACCCAGGTGTTCCAGGGTAGTGCTTTCCAGGCTCAGACCGATCTCTTCGGAGATCACGGTACCGCCGGTCAGAACAGCGATGTCCTGCAGCATGGCCTTGCGACGGTCGCCGAAGCCTGGAGCCTTGACTGCTGCGACTTTAACGATGCCACGCATGTTGTTCACAACCAGAGTCGCCAAGGCTTCGCCTTCAACGTCTTCGGCCACGATCAGCAGTGGACGGCCGGCTTTGGCAACGGCTTCCAGTACTGGCAGCATTTCGCGGATGTTCGAGATCTTTTTGTCGACCAGCAGGATCAGCGGACCGTCCAGCTCGGCAGTCATGGTCTCTGGCTTGTTGACGAAGTACGGGGACAGGTAGCCACGGTCGAACTGCATGCCTTCAACAACCGACAGTTCGTTTTCCAGGCCCGAGCCTTCTTCAACGGTGATCACGCCTTCTTTACCGACTTTTTCCATGGCTTCGGCAATGATGTCGCCGATGGAGTTGTCGGAGTTGGCCGAGATGGTACCTACCTGAGCGATTGCCTTGGTGTCAGCGCAAGGCTTGGACAGGTTCTTCAGCTCTTTGACGATCGCGATGGTCGCTTTGTCGATACCGCGCTTCAGGTCCATCGGGTTCATGCCGGCAGCGACGGCCTTCAGGCCTTCGTTGACGATCGACTGAGCCAGAACGGTAGCGGTGGTGGTGCCGTCGCCTGCGTCATCGTTGGCACGGGAGGCAACGTCTTTGACCAGCTGCGCGCCCATGTTTTCGAAGCGGTCTTCGAGTTCGATTTCTTTGGCTACGGAAACGCCGTCCTTGGTGATGGTCGGAGCGCCGAAGCTCTTCTCGATGATCACGTTACGGCCTTTCGGGCCCAGGGTCGCTTTTACTGCGTCAGCCAGAACGTTGACACCGGTGAGCATTTTCTTGCGGGCGGAGTCGCCGAATTTAACTTCTTTAGCAGCCATGATCGATATTCCTTAAATACTTTGTAGTAGCGGGAAAATGAGCGGGGAATCAGCCTTCGACAACAGCGAGAATCTCGTTCTCAGCCATGATCACCAGGTCTTCGCCATCGACTTTCACAGTGTTGCTGCCGGAGTACGGGCCGAACACCACCTTGTCACCCACTTTCACGGACAGTGCACGCACTTCGCCGTTGTCCAGCACTTTGCCTGGGCCTACAGCTAGGACTTCACCCTGGTTTGGCTTCTCAGCAGCCGAACCTGGCAGGACGATACCGCCAGCGGTTTTCTTTTCTTCTTCGCTGCGACGGATAACGACGCGGTCATGCAGAGGACGAAGCTTCATTGTCGATCTCTCCTAATTGTGGTTTTCATCGGCCGGTGTAGTCCCGGCGGGTTTAACAAATCCGGCGGCGCCGGGTGCGGTTCGTCGAGCGAACCGCGGAAGTCTGTCTGGCGCAATTGCCAGAAACCTTGCGGTGACCGTTACATAAGGGCGCGCGAGCCTATTTCAAGGGCCGAGAGCGAAATTTTTACGTCGATACCCTGAAAATGAACACGGCACCCAAAGGTGCCGTGTCGATGGACATGTTACTTGGAGTCGCGGTGTTCGAACTCGCCTTCGATCACGTTAGGCTCACGGCCCAACGGCTGACGTGGAGCAGGACCGCCCCGCGGCTGAAGGTCATCGGCAAACGCACGCTGGCGCATCGCTTGTTCCTCGGCGCGCTGGCGCATTTTATTGGCCAGCAGTCGACGAGAGATCGGCAGCAACATAATCAGACCCAGCACGTCGGTGACGAAGCCCGGCAGAATCAGCAGACCACCCGCCAGGGCCAGCATCAGGCCTTCGAGCATGGTCTGGGCCGGCAACTCGCCGCGGCTCAAGCTTTCACGAGCGCGCAGCGCAGTAGCCAGACCGGCGATACGCAGCACGAACACGCCGAGCATCGAGCCGAGAATGATCAGCAGCAGGGCCGGGAAAAACCCGATCGCTGCGCTGACCTTGACGAATACGAACAGCTCCAACACCGGAAACAGTACAAAGAGCAACAAAAAAGGGCGCATCAAATGGTTCCTCAACGCAAGTAAGCCTTGCCAGTGTTCCTTAGATGACGTCGCCGTTTCGTGAATTCAAGCATCGGCCACTTGATTTTTCGGCCAATGTTCGGCGTGAGCCAGGAAAACCAAGGCTTCCCGGACTTGTGTCGGCGTATTACAAGGCGCTTGAAACGGCAGCCAGTAGAGCCCCTGGCCGATGCGCAAGTGCATGCCTTCGCTGTCGATGCCGACCAATTGCGCTGGCACGGTTTTCGGCAGGCCCGCCAGGTCGACATAGTGGGCGATGGCTTTGGCGTGATCGGCATTCATGTGCTCGACCATGCTCACTTCGGCCTTGCCGGCGAACGGGTTGGCGAGGGTCAGTTGGTCGACCCAGTGAATCGCGCCAAAGCCGCCGATGTAACGGTGGCGTACCGGTTTGAGCACCCAGAAATCGAAATCGTGGGCCTTGTGATAGTTCTGCGAATCCGGGAAATAGCGGTAGTAACGCTCGGCTGCCGCTTCGATGGCTGCGGTGTCCTCGAGTTTTTCCCCTTCAGCCAGGTAGGTCAGCCGACCAACGGCTTGCACGTCTTCGGCCTCGCGTTCACCCACCAGCAGCGAGCATTTCGGATCCTTCAGCAAGTTGTGAGTGTGCTGAGCGATGCGGCTGATAAGGATCAGCGGCCTGCCCTGTTCGTCCAGACAGTACGGAACCACGGAGCCAAACGGGAAACCGGGCATCGCTTTGGAGTGCGTCGAGAGCACTCCACGGTATTCCTTGAGAAGCAATTCTCGGGCATGCTTAGCCACTACAACGCTCAATTTATGACTCCTTATATAGATTCCGTCGAAAAAACGGACAGGCGTCTGGGTGAAAGTTCCAGTACGCCACAGGGGCAGTTCTCATGTGCAGCCAGGCCACATCAGGCTCAGATCGAGAGGCCCTCTAGAAGGAGAAACACTCCGATCGGCTATGGGGCTATGCGAATGCAACTCACTGACAAAGTAATCATTATCACCGGCGGTTGCCAGGGTTTAGGCCGCTCCATGGCCGAGTATCTTGCAGGTCGTGGCGCCAAGCTGGCCCTGGTGGACCTGAACCAGGAAAAACTCGACGCCGCCGTCGCCGCTTGCAAGGCCAAGGGTGTCGAGGCCCGTGCCTACTTGTGCAACGTCGCCGATGAAGAGCAAGTGACCCACATGGTCAGCCAGGTGGCCGACGATTTCGGCGCGATCCATGGCCTGATCAACAACGCCGGCATTTTGCGTGACGGCCTGTTGCTGAAGGTCAAGGATGGCGAAATGACCAAGATGAGCCTGGCCCAATGGCAAGCGGTGATCGACGTCAATCTGACCGGCGTGTTCCTGTGCACCCGGGAAGTCGCGGCAAAAATGGTCGAGCTGAACAACAGCGGCGCGATCATCAATATCTCGTCGATCTCACGCGCCGGCAATATCGGCCAGACCAACTACTCCGCCGCCAAGGCCGGTGTCGCTGCGGCGACCGTGACCTGGGCCAAGGAACTGGCGCGCTACGGGATTCGCGTGGCGGGCATTGCGCCGGGCTTCATCGAAACTGAAATGACCCTGAGCATGAAACCTGAAGCGCTGGAAAAGATGACTTCCGGGATTCCGCTCAAGCGCATGGGCAAACCCGAAGAGATCGCCCAGTCGGCGGCCTACATTTTCGAGAATGACTACTACACCGGTCGGATTCTGGAGCTGGATGGCGGGTTGCGTATCTAAAGCAATATCAAAAGATCGCAGCCTCGTGTCGAGCGAAGCGAGGCTGCGATCTCTTTTCAGTGATTTAATCGTCGCTGACGGTAATGTTCGGCATCGCCGGCGTCGCGGCTTCCTGCAACACGATCCGCGCGCCGACATGACGGGCCAGTTCCTGGTAAACCATCGCAATCTGGCTGTCAGGCTCGGCGATCACCGTTGGCTTGCCGCCATCGGCCTGTTCGCGGATCAGCATCGACAGCGGCAACGAAGCCAACAGTTCGACACCATACTGGTTGGCCAGCTTCACACCGCCGCCCTCACCGAACAAATGCTCGGCATGCCCGCAGTTGGAGCAGATGTGCACGGCCATGTTTTCGACCACACCCAGCACCGGGATGTTGACCTTGCGGAACATTTCCACGCCCTTGCGCGCATCCAGCAATGCCAGATCCTGCGGGGTAGTCACGATCACCGCACCGGCCACCGGGACTTTTTGCGCCAGGGTCAACTGGATGTCGCCGGTGCCTGGCGGCATGTCGATGACCAGGTAATCCAGGTCGCCCCAGGCCGTTTGCGTGACCAGTTGCAACAAGGCGCCGGACACCATCGGCCCACGCCAGACCATCGGCGTGTTGTCGTCGGTCAGGAAGGCCATGGACATCACTTCGACGCCATGAGACTCGATCGGAATGAACCATTTCTGATCCTTGACCTGAGGACGGGTGCCTTCAGGGATGCCGAACATGATGCCCTGGCTCGGACCGTAGATGTCCGCGTCGAGAATCCCCACTTTGGCACCTTCACGAGCCAACGCGAGCGCCAGGTTGGCGGCCGTGGTGGATTTGCCCACGCCCCCCTTGCCAGACGCCACGGCCACCACGTTTTTGACGTTGGCCAACCCCGGAATCTGTGCCTGGGCCTTGTGCGCGGCAATCACGCTGGTGATCTCGACGCGGGCAGTGACCACGCCGTCCAGGCCCTCGATGGCCAGCTGCAACAACTGCGCCCAGCCACTCTTGAACAGACCGGCGGCGTAACCCAGCTCCAGCTGGACGCTGACGCGATCGCCCTGGATATCGATGCTGCGCACGCACCCGGCGCTGACCGGGTCCTGGTTCAGATAAGGGTCGGTGTATTGGCGAAGGACGGCTTCCACCGCTGCGCGATTGACGGCGCTCATGGGCAACTCCGATAGCAAGACTGGAAAATCAGGCGGGTATCCTAACCGTTCTATCGCCTGGACGGGATGCTTTCAGAATATGACAAATATCTTATGGCCGGCGGGTACAAAGGTCCGTGGAGGCTGGCCGTGGGGGTGAAAAATATGCGCCGGCGCTTTATAGTGGCCGACCTCCGTTTCATCAAGTAGCCGAGCCCCATGTCCGAGCCACGCAAGATCCTCGTCACCAGCGCCCTGCCCTATGCCAATGGTTCGATCCACCTCGGCCATATGCTGGAATACATCCAGACCGATATGTGGGTGCGCTTCCAGAAGCATCGCGGTAACCAATGCATTTATGTCTGCGCCGACGACGCCCACGGTTCGGCCATCATGCTGCGCGCAGAAAAGGAAGGCATCACCCCGGAACAACTGATCGCCAACGTCCAGGCTGAACACAGCGCCGACTTTGCCGAGTTCCTGGTGGACTTCGACAACTTCCACTCCACTCACGCCGAAGAAAACCGTGAGCTGTCGAGCCAGATCTACCTGAAGTTGCGCGACGCCGGGCACATCGCCACGCGCTCGATCACGCAGTACTTCGACCCGGAAAAGAAAATGTTCCTGGCCGACCGCTTCATCAAGGGCACCTGCCCGAAATGCGGCACCGAAGACCAGTACGGCGACAACTGCGAAAAATGCGGTGCAACCTACGCGCCGACCGACCTCAAAGATCCGAAGTCGGCAATCTCCGGCGCCACGCCGGTGCTCAAGGATTCCCAGCACTTCTTCTTCAAGCTGCCGGACTTCCAGGAAATGCTGCAAGCCTGGACCCGCAGCGGCACGTTGCAAGATGCCGTGGCCAACAAGATCGCCGAATGGCTGGACGCCGGCCTGCAACAGTGGGACATCTCCCGCGATGCGCCGTACTTCGGCTTCGAAATTCCTGATGAGCCAGGCAAGTACTTCTACGTGTGGCTGGACGCGCCGATCGGCTACATGGCCAGCTTCAAGAACCTGTGCAACCGTACGCCTGCACTTGATTTCGACGCGTTCTGGGGCAAGGACTCCACCGCCGAGCTGTACCACTTCATCGGCAAGGACATCGTCAACTTCCACGCCCTGTTCTGGCCAGCGATGCTCGAAGGCGCCGGTTTCCGTAAACCGACCGGCATCAATGTGCACGGCTACCTGACCGTCAACGGTCAGAAGATGTCCAAGTCCCGCGGCACCTTCATCAAGGCCCGGACCTATCTGGATCACCTGTCGCCGGAATACCTGCGCTACTACTACGCGGCCAAGCTGAGCCGTGGCGTCGATGACCTGGACCTGAACCTCGAAGACTTCGTGCAGAAGGTCAACTCGGACCTGGTCGGCAAAGTCGTCAACATCGCCAGCCGTTGCGCCGGTTTCATCAACAAAGGCAACGCTGGCGTGCTGGTGGCCGGCAACGCCGCGCCGGAGCTGACCGAAGCGTTCCTGGCCGCAGCACCGAGCATCGCAGAAGCCTACGAGGCGCGTGACTTCGCCCGGGCCATGCGCGAAATCATGGGCCTGGCCGACCGTGCCAACGCCTGGATCGCCGACAAGGCACCGTGGTCGCTGAACAAACAGGAAGGTAAGCAGGATGAAGTCCAGGCCATCTGCGCCCTGGGCATCAACCTGTTCCGCCAACTGGTGATTTTCCTCAAGCCGGTGCTGCCGCTGCTGGCCGCCGATGCCGAGGCGTTCCTCAACGTCGCACCGCTGACCTGGAACGACCACGCCACCTTGCTCAGCAACCATCAGCTGAACGAGTTCAAACCGTTGATGACCCGCATCGACCCGGTAAAAGTGCAAGCCATGACCGACGCCTCGAAAGAAGACCTGACCGCCAGCCAGACCGACACCGGCGAAGCTGCCGCGCCTCAAGGCAACGGCGAACTGGCCAAGGATCCGCTGTCGCCGGAGATCGAGTTCGATACCTTTGCCGCGGTCGACCTGCGCGTCGCCCTGATCCTCAAGGCCGAAGCCGTCGAAGGGGCCGACAAACTGCTGCGCCTGACCCTGGACATCGGTGACGAGCAACGCAACGTGCTCTCCGGCATCAAGAGCGCCTACCCGGACCCGGCCAAGCTTGAAGGTCGCCTGACCATGATGATTGCCAACCTCAAGCCGCGCAAAATGAAATTCGGGATCTCCGAAGGCATGGTGATGGCGGCCGGCCCTGGTGGCGAAGAAATCTACCTGCTGAGCCCCGATAGTGGCGCCAAGCCAGGTCAGCGCATCAAGTAAGGTCCTGCGCTAAACCGATCCCACAGTCGTGCCCGGCGCGACTGTGGGATTTTCATATCTGGCCCACCCTCCTTCCTTGCCGGATAATGCCTAATCTCTTTTTAGAGAGTTCTTTTTAGAGAGCCCTTTCTAGAGAGCCCCTTAAGAAAGCCCTGTTCTTACCGGCACGATCATGACCGAACTGCTTCTTACGCTTATCAGCGCTGCCCTGATCAACAACCTCGTGTTGCACTGGCCGCTGGGCGTCGATCCGGTGCTGGGCAGCGAGCGGCGACAGGTGCATGCATTGGGCATCGCGACGACGTGCCTGATGCTGATCGTCGGCACGCTCGGCCATGCGCTCTACCACTGGCTGCTGGTGCCGCTGGGGCTGACGTCGCTGCGACTGTTTGTATTCCTGCCGCTGAGCGTTCTGCTGATCGGCCCGCTGCTGAAGCTGCTTCCACGGTTATTCGCCAAGCTTTCATTCGAGGGGCTCTGGCCCCTGCTGCTGGGCAATGCCGGCGTGCTTGGGCTGACGTTGCTCAATGCTCAGGACGACAAGGGATTTTTCCACGCCATAGCCCTGAGCCTCGGTGCCGGGCTGGGTTTCTGGCTGGTGCTGAGCCTGTTCAGCGACTTGCGCCAACGCACACTCGATAACGATGTCCCCCTGCCCTTTCGCGGCCTGCCGATCGAATTGATCAGCGCCGGATTGATCGCGGTGGTTTTTCTCGGATTCAGCGGGTTGATCAAAACATGAGTCTGATTCAACGCATCGATGCCCTCTTGCCGCAGACTCAATGCGGCAAGTGTGGCCACCCCGGATGCAAACCCTACGCCGAAGGCATCGCCAGCGGCGAGCCGATCAACAAGTGCCCTCCGGGCGGCAGCGAAACCATCGCGGCCCTGGCCGAGCTGCTGAAAGTGCCGGTGCTGGAACTGGACGTCAGTCGCGGCTCGGCACCGGCGCAAATCGCGTACATCCGCGAGGCCGAATGCATCGGCTGCACCAAATGCATTCAGGCCTGCCCAGTCGACGCGATTGTCGGCGCGGCGAAATTCATGCACACGGTCATCGTCGACGAATGCACCGGTTGCGACCTCTGCGTGGCGCCCTGCCCGGTGGATTGCATCGAGATGCATCCGCTACCGCTGGCCACGCTGCCGATTGTCGGTGGGCTGGCGTTCAGCCTGGAGGAGCAACAGGCCCGGGCCGCCAAGCGCAACCGCGCGCGACGTCGCTTCGAACAGCGCAATGCCCGCTTACATCGCGAAGAGCAACAGAAGCTCGCCGAACGTCAGGCCCGCGCCCAACGCGCCGTGCAGCACAGTGAAGTGACACTCGACCCGGTTCAGGCCGCGCTCGAGCGCGTGCGGGCGCAGAAGGCCGCCAATGCCGATGCGGCGCTGAAAAAGGCCAAGGTCGATCTGGCCATGAGTCGAGCGCAGTTGAACAAGTCGCTCAAGGCCTTCGGGCATCCACCGACCTTCGAACAGCAATCGCAACTGATCGTGCTGCAACAGCAATTTGAAGCCGCCGAGCAGACGCTGGCGCAGCTGGAAAACAGTGCACCGGTGGTAGCTGTTCAGCCTGTTCCGACTAACGATGCCGAGCTGAAACGGGCGAAGATCCAGTTGGCCATGCGCCGCGCCGAACTCAAGAAGGCTCAAACAAACGAAGCGTCGGCCGAACAGATCGCAGCATTGCAACATGCGCTCAGCGAAGCCGAGCGGCAGGTGGATGCCTATGCCGCCCCTTGAATCGGTGGACGAACGCCTTCAGCAGGCCATGAAGCTGGTGTTGCTGGCCACCCTGCCGGGAATGCTGATGTTGTTCTGGCTGTACGGTTGGGGCGTGTTGATCAACCTGATTCTGGCGGCTGCTACCACACTGGCCGTTGAAGCAGCGGTGTTGCAGCTGCGCAAGCAACCTGTAAAACCGACAGTGAGCGATGGCAGTGCGCTGGTCAGCGCGACCCTGTTGGCCCTGGCCTTGCCGCCTTATTGCCCGTGGTGGCTGACGGTCAGCGCTGCGGCATTCGGACTTTTTTTCGGCAAGCACCTGTATGGCGGCGTTGGCAGGAATCCGTTCAACCCGGCGATGCTCGGTTTCGCCCTGGCTTTAGTGACATTTCCCCAGCAAATGACCCATTGGCCGTCGTCCCATGGCATGGACTTTCTCGCTGGCCTGCAACAAGTGTTCGGCTTCAACCTCGGCCAGACGCCAGACGCGTGGGCCCAGGCCACCGCGCTGGACAGCCTGCGAATCAACAAAAGCCTGACCATGGACGAACTGTTTGCCGGCAACCCGGCATTCGGCCATTTCGGCGGCCGGGGCGTGGAATGGGTCAACCTGGCCTTCCTGGCTGGCGGCGCGTTTCTGCTGCAACGACGGGTGTTCAGCTGGCATGCGCCGTTCGGCATGCTCGCCAGCCTGTTCGTCATCAGCCTGTTGTGCTGGAACGGTTCGGGCTCCGATTCCCATGGCTCGCCACTCTTCCATCTGCTCACCGGCGCGAGCATGCTGGGTGCCTTCTTCATCGTGACGGAACCGGTATCCGGCGCAAAAAACCCCACGGCCCGGTTGCTGTTCGGCGCCGGAGTGGGGCTGCTGACTTACCTGATCCGCACGTGGGGCGGCTATCCCGACGGGGTGGCCTTTGCCGTCCTGCTGATGAACCTTTGTGTACCGGCGCTGGAGCGGTTTGCTGCCTCCAGACAAGCGCAGGTCAGCCCATGAACCGAGCAACCAGCGTTGTGACCCTGGTATTACTGGCAGGCCTGGGGACAGGCGCGACTTACCTCGCGCAGCACACCAGCGCCGCACGCATTGCCGCCGAACAACGCCTGATCGACAGCCGCAATTTGCTGGATCTGCTAGCGCCCGACAGCTACGACAATCAGCCACTGGAACACCCCCTCAGCGTCGAAAAAACTCGCCTGCCCAACAGCACGCTGCTAAATGGCTACCTGGCGTCCAAGGCCGGCCAACCGAGCGCCGTGTTGCTGCGCAGCCAGACACTGGGCTACGCCGGCGCCATCGATTTGCTGATCGCCATCGACCCCCATGGCACGTTGCTGGGGGTCAAAACCCTCAAGCAATCGGAAACCCCGGGGCTGGGCGGCAAGCTCGCCGACTGGCCCAATGCCTGGCTGCAAGTGTTTACCGGCAAGTCTCTAGGCGAACCAGGCGACACTGGCTGGGCCTTGAAAAAGGACCAAGGGCAATTCGATCAGATCGCGGGCGCGACCATCACCTCAAGAGCGGTGATCAATGCCACCCACGATGCATTGCGTTACTTCGATGAACACCGGCAACCGCTGATCGGGAGCAGTGCCCATGAATAAGTCATCGACCCTGCAGAACTCGCTGATGCTTGCGCCTCTGATCGGCGTCACTGATTCGTTGGTAACGGCCCTGGGCCTGTGGCTGATGTTCGCTCTGGTGCTCAGTGTCTATGACGTGAGCATGGGTATCTTGCGCTCACGACTGATTCCGGCAACCCATTTACTGGCCTGCCTCCTGCTGGCTGCCACACTGACCAGTTGTGCGGAACTCGCCACGCAAGCCTGGTCGCTTCAATGGCACCAGCATCTGGGGTTCTATACCGGATTGATCGCCTTGCAATGCGTGGTGCTGGAACATAACGGTTTTTTCCAGGGCACAAGGCGTGACCGCCTGCGCCTGTGCGGCCTGTTTGGCGCCTTGATGATTGGCCTGGGCCTGCTGCGCGAGCTCATCGGCAACGGGACACTGGGTAGCCATCTGCCCTGGCTGACCGGTGCTGTGCAACCGGACTGGCAAGGTTGGGTGCTCACCGCTGACGGAGGCCTGCGCTTGGCCACGCTGGCCCCCGGCGGGTTTATTCTGCTGGGGCTGCTGATCGCCGCACGTCAGGCCTGGACCCGCCCCACCCCCACATTGACCTCCTTCGAGGAAACGCATCGCCCATGAATGCCGCAAAACGTCTGGAAATTTTCCGCAGGTTTCACGAAGACAATCCTGAACCGAAGACCGAGCTGGCCTATTCCTCGCCGTTCGAACTGCTGATCGCCGTGATTCTCTCGGCGCAATCGACCGATGTCGGCGTCAACAAGGCCACCGCCAAACTGTTTCCGGTGGCCAATACGCCGGCGGCGATTTATGCCTTGGGCGTCGAAGGATTGTCGGAGTACATCAAGACCATCGGCCTGTATAACAGCAAAGCAAAAAACGTGATCGAAACCTGTCGCTTGCTGGTAGAGCGCCATGGCGGTGAGGTGCCGCAGACCCGCGAAGCGCTGGAAGCGTTGCCCGGCGTCGGCCGCAAGACCGCCAATGTGGTGCTCAATACCGCCTTTCGTCAGCTGACCATGGCCGTGGACACCCACATTTTCCGGGTCAGCAACCGTACCGGCATTGCTCCGGGCAAGAATGTGGTCGAGGTGGAGCAGAAACTGATGAAGTTCGTCCCGAAGGAGTATCTGCTCGACGCCCATCACTGGCTGATTCTCCACGGACGCTACGTTTGCCTGGCCCGCAAGCCGCGTTGTGGCAGCTGCCGGATCGAGGACTTATGCGAATACAAGCAAAAGACCTCGGACGATTGAGGCTCTATTAGTTTTATTGATTAGCCGATTGAAAAAATCTTTTTTACCCGCCGGGAAATTGTCGATATAAGGAGCGCCAAAGGCAGTCTTAGCCTGGAGTTAACCTTATGAGCACTGGCAAAGAGCAATTGGACGTAGAAGACGACTTCACCGCCGTTGAGGCCGATGACGCAGAACCGGTGGTGGAAGTAGCGAAGACCAACCTGAGCAAACGCCGCACCATCGACAATCTGCTGGAGGAGCGCCGACTGCAAAAGCAATTGGCCGATTACGATTTTGACCTATGACACCTAAAAGCCTCCCGAAACGGAGGCTTTTTACTAAGTGCCCATCCCCGACAAACGCCCGCTCATCGCCCCTCGTCAAACGCTGGCGTACTCATACCAGGCCATTACGTTGAGCCAATTCAATAAGATCGACCAGTGAGCGAGCATTGAGCTTTAGCAACAGGCGAGTCTTGTAAGTACTGACGGTTTTATTGCTGAGGAACATCCCATCGGCGATTTCCTTGTTTGTCTTACCTCGGGCCAACTGCTGCAGGACCATCATTTCCCGCCCGGACAAACGATCCACCATATCGGCCTCACTGGCATTCCCAAGACTGGAGCGCACAGTATGCAGCGCCTGATTAGGGAAGTAGCTATAACCTGACAGTACCGCCTTTATTGCACTGAGCAACTCAGTAAGGTCCTGTTGTTTACAGACATATCCGGCGGCACCCGATTGCATACAGCGCATGGAAAAATGCCCTGGAGCCTGGGACGTCAATATCAGCACTTTAAGAGGCATCGCCGCTGATGTCAGGCGCGCGATAACTTCCAACCCATCCAGCTTCGGTATTCCAATATCCAGGATAACGATATCCGGCATAAGTTCACGAGCAAGTTGCAATGCATCCACGCCATTGTCTGTTTCTGCAATGACTTCGTAGCCATGACGCTCCATTAGCATACGTACCGCAAGACGAATGACGGGGTGATCATCCACGATCAGCACTTTATTCATGGGCAAGTCCAATTTTCGCTGTTCGAATTTTTAGAGCCCGCACCATAGCCTAGTCGTTTCACCCATGGCATGCCGTCCCCCTCGACCACTCGCACCGAGAGACATCACCTACAAACAACACGGATTATTCCTACAAGAAATCATTGCACACGATGAGCCAGAGATTTTATTGGCCGAACACTGCTAATCGCCTCGACAGTTTCTTTGTAACAATTCACACCCCAAAAAACAGGGTTCAACGCCCTTGGTCCGACAGACCGCGACTATTAAGCTACCCTTAAAGGTAACGAGTATCTTGCAGAATCTTACATAACCCGGCCCGAACGGCTCGAAAAACCTTACACACAGCAACACTTCAGAAGCCAAACAAACCCACGCAACTTTAAAACAAATAAACAGACATACCCAGACCCAGAACAATGCAGCTACTATATCAATTTCAACCACACAACAAAAAAACTTAAAATAACAAAAACAAAAACAACACATCCATACATGCATCACCGCCAAAACACACCCTATAAACCAACAGAGAAAAAGATAATATCTAATGAGTAAAAAACATGATAAAACTCAAAAAAAGAATCACCAACCCCATGACAATCATTGCAATATTTGCAGCACTGTCCGAAACATCAGCTGCTGTATCGCTGCCCTTTCTTGACCACAAGGAGAGAGAACTCTACATCTGGTTTCTGATCAGCTTTCCCTTTTATTTGCTTTTTCTTTTCTTCGCCACACTTAACTTCAATTATCGATCGCTTTACGCGCCCTCCGATTTCGAGAAGGGAAAGCATTTTATAAAAGTCATGGACAACGCTGATCACTCTGGAAACAGCACTTCCAGTGTGTCGCCTGAACGCTCGGTCCAACACCATGTGCAGTTGCCCGCACCGCTAAAGGATCTGCACATCATTGATGCACGCTGGATAACCAAAAAAATGGGGTTCAGCGCCTTGATGGAGAGTATCCAGCACGCTCCGGATAATCCTGCACACGTGATCGTATTTCTCACGTGCGCCGATTCGGAGGTAGTGCTGAAGGACAGCGCGCTCAAACACTGGAAACAACTAAAGAAACGCAGCAACGCAACGTTCTGTGTTTCTTACAATTTGAGCTCACATGGCGTGACGATCATGGGCTAGGTTTTGACCCGTCGCACAGAGCAAGGCAGCCCTTGAAGTGAGATCAAAGGCAGGCAGCAGAGGGAACGGTTAGAAGAAACCAGCAGAAAGCGAAACGTAATATGCAGCAGCCCTTTTTCAGAACTGTGGCCTTGTCATCGACAAGGCCACAGTTCCATTACCGCATCAAAGGTCTCAGAACAGCTTGCGGCCTTTGTTCGCCGCGATACGCATGCGCAAGGCGTTGAGCTTGATGAAGCCCGCCGCATCGGCCTGGTTGTAGGCACCGCCATCTTCCTCGAAGGTCGCGATGTTGGCGTCGAACAACGACTCGTCGGACTTGCGTCCGGTGACGATCACGTTGCCCTTGTACAGTTTCAGGCGCACTACGCCGTTCACGTGGGCCTGGGAAGCATCGATCATCTGTTGCAGCATCAGACGCTCTGGGCTCCACCAGTAACCGGTGTAGATCAGACTGGCGTATTTAGGCATCAGCTCGTCTTTGAGGTGAGCCACTTCGCGGTCCAGGGTGATCGATTCGATCGCACGGTGAGCGCGCAGCATGATGGTGCCGCCAGGCGTCTCATAGCAGCCACGGGACTTCATGCCCACATAGCGGTTCTCGACGATATCCAGACGGCCGATACCATGTTCGCCACCGATACGGTTCAAGGTCGCCAGCACGGTGGCCGGGGTCATTTCGACGCCGTCCAGTGCAACGATGTCGCCGTTACGGTAGGTCAGTTCCAGGTACTGTGGTTTGTCAGGAGCGTTCTCCGGGGAGACGGTCCAGCGCCACATGTCTTCTTCGTGCTCGGTCCAGGTGTCTTCCAGCACGCCACCTTCATAGGAGATGTGCAGCAGGTTGGCATCCATCGAGTACGGGGATTTTTTCTTGCCGTGACGCTCGATCGGAATCGCGTGCTTCTCGGCGTAGTCCATCAGCTTCTCACGGGACAGCAGGTCCCATTCGCGCCATGGAGCGATCACTTTCACGCCTGGCTTCAAGGCATAGGCGCCCAGTTCGAAACGAACCTGGTCGTTGCCCTTGCCGGTCGCGCCGTGGGAAATGGCGTCAGCACCGGTTTCGTTGGCGATTTCGATCAGACGTTTGGCGATCAACGGACGAGCGATGGAAGTACCCAGCAGGTACTCGCCTTCGTAAACGGTATTGGCGCGGAACATCGGGAACACGAAATCACGCACGAATTCTTCGCGCAGATCGTCGATATAGATTTCTTTTACGCCCATGGCCTGTGCCTTGGCGCGGGCCGGCTCGACCTCTTCGCCCTGACCCAGGTCAGCGGTGAAGGTCACTACTTCACAGTTATATGTATCCTGCAGCCACTTGAGGATCACCGAAGTGTCCAGGCCGCCGGAATACGCCAGAACGACCTTGTTTACGTCCGCCATGCCATCACTCCACGGGGTTCTACGGAAAGCTGTCAAGTCTACCGCTCATGCAGGATAATTTACAGAGGCGCGACAGCTTATGACGACGAAGCGACAGATTATGTCGAGCGAGCGACGAATTCAGCAGGTTCAGGAGGTCGTCGCGCTGCTCGCGGCGGCGGTGGCTTGAGGCGCAGGCTTCTCGGTCGGTGCGACCCGTTCGAGGCGTACGGCAACCCGGCGATTCTTAGCCCGGTTGGCGGCATTGTTGTTGGGCGCCAGCGGATAGCGCTCACCGTGAAAACGCAGGGTGATCTGCGATTCCTGCACACCATTGGCCTTGAAGAAATCCATCACCGCCAGCGCCCGGCGTCGTGACAGTTCACGGTTGGTCAGGCGGTTGCCACTGTTGTCGGAATGGCCGTCGAGTTCAATGTGGTTGACCGTCGGATCGGCCTTCATGAACTCCAGCATGACCTGCAACTGGGCCTTGGCCCTGGCATCGAGATCGATACCCTCCCCCGGGAAGCCGACCTCGGATTGCTTCACTTGCTCGAAATTCTGTGGCAACAACTTGGCGACGCAACCCTGATAGTCACCATAGGCCTTGCTGAACTTGACCGGCAGCAGACGCACTTCCGACACCCGACCGTCGCCCGATGAGTGTCGAACGACCGGGCTGCGCCCCTCCATCAACCCGCTGATCAGGCGCCCGGCCTGCACTTGCGAGCTGTTGAACAGCACGTTGCCACTACCGATTCTCACCGAGCCCAGGTTAATGTCGCCACGCCCCGGCTGCCATGGCGCAGCCGCCGCCAGCAAGGTGGCGGAACCCCCACCGATCATTGAGTTGTACGCCTTCAGACGAAATGTCGCCTGCTCTCCGGCGCGCCGCACAAACTCACCCGAACCGAAATCAGTGATCGGTTGAGTCAGGCGGCATTCGAACTTGTCACCTTCGACCGTCCACTCGATGCTCTCCAGGCGAGTCTGGAAAGTGAGCGCCATCGCGGGAAGGCTGGCAAACACACTGAGCAAGGCTAAATAACGCTGGCGCACGGGAGGCTCCACTGGCTTCTACGACAAAAAGACCGACACACATATTCACGGCCTGCCTGTTGGGTATCGGAAGCTTGTCGTAAAACTTGATAGCGAGTGCCTGGAAGAGTCTTTTCCGGTAGCATTCCCCTGAGTTTGACCCGCCTGGAATTCCCTCATGTCCGACCGCCTGACCCTGCTGCGTCCCGACGACTGGCACATTCATCTTCGCGATGGTGCCGTGTTGACCAATACCGTCGCGGATGTCGCGCGCACCTTTGGTCGCGCCATCATCATGCCCAACCTGGTACCTCCGGTGCGCAACGCTGCTGAAGCCGATGGCTATCGCCAGCGGATTCTCGCCGCACGTCCGGCCGGCAGCCGTTTCGAACCGCTGATGGTTCTGTACCTGACCGACCGCACACAGCCCGAAGAAATTCGTGAGGCCAAGGCCAGCGGTTTCATTCACGCCGCCAAGCTGTACCCGGCAGGCGCGACCACCAATTCGGACTCTGGCGTCACCAGCATCGACAAGATTTTCCCTGCACTGGAGGCCATGGCCGAAGTCGGGATGCCCTTGCTGGTTCACGGTGAAGTCACCCGTGGCGATATCGACGTTTTCGATCGGGAAAAAATCTTCATCGATGAGCACATGCGTCGCGTGGTCGAGCGTTTCCCAACGCTCAAAGTGGTGTTCGAACACATCACCACCGCCGATGCCGTGCAGTTCGTCAACGCGGCTTCGGCCAACGTTGGCGCCACCATCACCGCGCATCACCTGCTGTACAACCGCAACCACATGCTGGTGGGTGGGATTCGGCCGCACTTCTATTGCCTGCCGATCCTCAAGCGCAATACCCACCAGGAAGCCCTGCTCGACGCTGCCACCAGCGGCAGCGACAAGTTCTTCCTCGGCACCGACTCGGCCCCCCATGCCCAGCACGCCAAAGAAGCGGCTTGCGGCTGTGCCGGTTGCTACACCGCTTATGCCGCGATCGAGATGTATGCCGAAGCCTTCGAACAGCGTAATGCGCTGGACAAGCTCGAAGCCTTCGCCAGCCTCAATGGCCCGCGTTTCTACGGTCTGCCGGCGAACACCGATCGCATCACCCTGGTCCGCGAAGAGTGGACCGCCCCAACCAGCCTGCCATTTGGCGAGCTGACCGTTATCCCGCTGCGCGCCGGTGAAAAACTGCGCTGGCGCCTGCTGGAGGAACACGCGTGAGTGAAGACCATTTCGACGACGAACAGGACGGTCAAGGCGGTGGAGGTGGTCCTCGTCATCCAATGGCTGCCAGATTCCGTGGTTACCTGCCGGTTGTCGTCGACGTAGAAACCGGTGGCTTCAACTCGGCCACCGACGCCCTGCTGGAAATTGCTGCAACCACTATCGCCATGGATGAAAAAGGGTTCGTGTACCCCGATCACACCTACTTCTTCCGGGTTGAGCCATTCGAAGGCGCCAACATCGAAGCAGCAGCCCTGGAATTCACCGGGATCAAACTCGATCACCCGTTGCGCATGGCAGTGAGTGAAGAAGCGGCGCTGACCGATATCTTCCGTGGCATTCGCAAGGCTCTGAAAGCCAACGGTTGCAAACGGGCGATTCTGGTCGGTCACAACAGCAGCTTCGACCTGGGTTTCCTCAACGCGGCAGTCGCGCGCCTGGACATGAAACGCAACCCGTTTCACCCGTTCTCCAGCTTCGACACCGCGACCCTCGCCGGTCTTGCCTACGGTCAAACCGTACTGGCCAAGGCCTGTCAGGCAGCGGACATCGACTTCGACGGTCGTGAGGCTCATTCGGCTCGCTACGATACCGAGAAGACCGCCGAGCTGTTCTGCGGCATCGTCAATCGCTGGAAACAGATGGGCGGCTGGGAAGACTACAACGACTGAGTCTGGTCGCCGGTTTATCCCGCCCATAAAAAAACCGGCCTCAGTGAGGCCGGTTTTTTATTGCCGGACGCCTGGCTTACAGCGCAGCAGCGTGCTCGGTCAGGTAAGCCGCAACGCCTTCTGGCGAAGCGTTCATGCCTTTGTCGCCTTTTTTCCAGTTGGCAGGGCAAACTTCACCGTGCTCTTCGTGGAATTGCAGAGCGTCAACCAGACGGATCAGCTCTTCCATGTTACGGCCCAGCGGCAGGTCGTTGACGATCTGCGAGCGGACAACGCCCTTGTCGTCGATCAGGAACGCACCACGGAAAGCCACGCCGTCAGCGGACTGAACGTCGTAAGCCTTCATGATTTCCTGCTTGATGTCAGCAGCCATGGTGTAACGAACCTGGCCAATACCGCCATTGTTCACCGGGGTGTTGCGCCACGCGTTGTGGGTGAAATGCGAGTCGATCGAAACGGCGACCACTTCAACGTTGCGTGCCTTGAAGTCAGCCATGCGGTTGTCCAGAGCGATCAGCTCGGACGGGCAAACGAAGGTGAAGTCCAGTGGGTAGAAGAACACCAGGCCGTATTTGCCTTTGATGGCCGAGGACAGGGTGAAGCTGTCTACGATTTCGCCATTGCCGAGTACGGCCGGTACGGTGAAGTCAGGGGCTTGTTTGCCTACGAGTACGCTCATTGGATATCTCCTGGTGTAATAACGTTGAAGAACAGGGCTCATGCCAGCCTGTCACCCTCAGGCGACAGCCCTGTGACACGAACCTCCTTCGCAAAAGGCCGACCATCATACACCGCGTTTTTCGCCTGTCCTTAGCGGTTTTTTTCTGGCGGGCAAAATGGCCGCTGCTATTTTTTTTCGCAAGGCGCGAGAGGAAACCGTTCGTCAGTCAAAGGCCCTTATGACGAAAAGCCTTCAGAAACCACTTTGACAATCATTCTCGTTAACATTAAGATCCATCGCAATTGAGTCACAACCAGCGACGGTTCTCACTTATGTATGTCTGCCTCTGCACCGGCGTCACCGACGGTCAAATCCGCGATGCAATCTATGAAGGTTGCTGCAGCTACAAGGAAGTCCGTCTGGCTACCGGCGTAGCCGGCCAATGTGGCAAATGCGCTTGCCTGGCCAAGGAAGTGGTGCGTGAAACACTGGGCAAACTGCAAACGGCCCAGGCGGCGATCCCCTACCCCGTAGAATTTACAGCCGCATAACTACCGTATTTCGAAGAACCGGACTTGATGTCCGGTTTTTTTATGTCTGAAAATCAATCGCTTAGGCCTTAGACGCGGAACACAAACATTCTTATTCCGATTAATTTTCATTTAAGTTTCAATAACTTAGGTTTGACACTATTAATTACGCGGCTCAAACTCCGCCTTATATACAGCTAATACAGGGCAGGACTCCCACCATGAAAGGCGACGTTACAGTCATCCAGCATCTCAACAAAATCCTTGCCAATGAACTGGTCGCGATCAATCAGTACTTCCTGCACGCGCGCATGTATGAAGATTGGGGCCTGAACAAGCTCGGCAAGCACGAGTACCACGAATCCATCGACGAGATGAAGCACGCTGACAAGCTGATCAAGCGCATCCTGTTCCTTGAAGGCCTGCCGAACGTCCAGGACCTGGGCAAGCTGCACATCGGCGAACACACCAAGGAAATGCTTGAGTGCGACTTGAAGATCGAACGCGACGGCCATGCAGACCTGAAAGTCGCTATCGCTCATTGCGAAACCGTCGGCGACTTCGGTAGCCGTGAACTGCTCGAAGACATTCTTGAATCCGAAGAAGAACATATCGACTGGCTGGAAACCCAGCTGGGCCTGATCGATAAAGTCGGCCTTGAGAACTATCTGCAATCGCAGATGGGCGAAGAGTAAGCTCTACGCCGCTAACCCCGACGCAATAAAAAGCCCCGCTCTCTTTACAGAGGCGGGGCTTTTTACGTGCGCTCTTGTAGGAGCGAGGCTCGCCCGCGAAGAACGATGACGCGGTGTATCTGCAGAAGCGCGGCGCCTGCTTCGCGGGCAAGCCTCGCTCCTACAGGTACCGAATCAGGCTTCGGTCTTGGCAGCGGCGGCTTTGGCGGCGGCGTCTTTGATCAGTGCCTGCAACGAACCGTCGGCAGACATTTCAGTCATGATGTCGCTACCACCAACCAGCTCACCGGCAACCCACAGTTGTGGGAAGGTTGGCCAGTTGGCGTACTTTGGCAGGTTGGCGCGGATTTCCGGGTTCTGCAGGATATCCACATAGGCAAACTTTTCACCACAGGCCATCACAGCCTGGGCGGCTTTCGCGGAAAACCCACACTGCGGGGCATTCGGCGAGCCTTTCATGTAAAGCAGAATGGTGTTGTTGGCAATCTGCTCTTTAATCGTTTCGATGATATCCATGGAGCACCTCGGCTGAACTTTCCGACTCAGTGGTCGGCACGGTGGCGCATTGTAACGGAAACCCGAGCGCCATGCTCGGCCTCCCCGACAGACATGTTCACGCCGCCGCCACGGTCACCGGCACGCCGTTCAATGCCGCATTGCCCGACAACTCATCGAGTTGACATTCGTCAGTCAGGTCATTGGCGCTGGAACCTGGCTGGCCACTGGCAATCGTCATCTGCACGCCCGGTCGCGCATGGCCCCAACCGTGGGGCAGGCTGACCACTCCTTTCATCATATCGAGGCTGGCGACCACTTCAACCTCGATCACGCCGACCCGTGAACTGACGCGCACCCGCTGCCCATCGCTGAGCCCGCGGCTGGCCAGGTCGTCCGGGTGCATCAACAGTTGATGGCGCGGCTTGCCCTTCACCAGGCGGTGATAGTTGTGCATCCATGAGTTGTTGCTGCGCACATGGCGGCGACCGATCATCAGCAACTCATCGGCGGCTGGTGCTTGCAACGCCGCAAAGCGCGCCAGATCGGCGAGGATCTCCACAGGCGCCGCCTGGACGCGCTGATTGGCCGTCTTCAGACGAGGCGTCAAATTGGGCTTGAGCGCGCCGAGATCGACACCGTGAGGGTGATCGAACAAGGTCGCCAGCGACAGTTTGTGCTCTGAAGCATCGCCATACAGGCCCATCCGCAGCCCCCGGTCGATCATCTGCGCCGGCGCAATGGTCGGTTTCAGCTCCTTGCCGGTCTTCGCCGCAAAGGCCTTGGCCAGCCCCACGAAGATCTCCCAGTCATGCAGCGCGCCTTGCGGCTTGGCGAGAATCGCCCGGTTGAAACGGGTGACGTTGCGCACCGCGAACATATTGAACGTGGTGTCGTAATGATCGTTTTCCAGCGCCGAAGTCGACGGCAGGATCAGGTCGGCATAACGCGTGGTTTCATTGATGTACAGGTCGACGCTGACCATGAACTCCAGCCCGTCCAGCGCCTGCTCCAGCTGTCGGCCATTGGGCGTGGACAACACCGGATTACCCGCCACGGTGATCAGCGCACGGACCTGCCCTTCCCCTTCGGTGAGCATCTCTTCGGCCAGCGCCGACACCGGCAACTCGCCACCGTATTCAGGACGCCCGGACACGCGGCTTTGCCACAGATTGAAATGGCCGCCCGACGTGGACGCCACCAGGTCCACCGCCGGCTCGGTGCACAACGCACCGCCGACACGATCAAGGTTGCCGGTCACCAGATTGATCAATTGCACCAGCCAATGGCACAAGGTGCCGAAGGCCTGGGTCGAGACGCCCATGCGGCCATAGCAGACCGCCGTCGGGGCTGCCGCGAAGTCCCGCGCCAGTTGACGGATCTGTTCGGCGGGTACTGCGCACAGCGGGCTCATGGCCTCGGCAGTGAAACCTGCGATCGCCTTACGCACTTCATCCAGACCATCGACCGGCAAATGACTGTCGCGGGTCAGGCCTTCAGCGAATAACGTATTGAGCAGCCCGAACAACAGCGCCGCATCGCCGCCGGGGCGCACGAACAGATGCTGATCGGCAATCGCCGCCGTTTCGCTGCGACGCGGATCGACCACCACCACTTTGCCACCCCGGGCCTGAATCGCCTTGAGGCGCTTCTCCACATCCGGCACGGTCATGATGCTGCCGTTGGAGGCCAGCGGATTGCCGCCCAGGATCAACATGAAATCGGTGTGATCGATGTCCGGGATCGGCAATAGCAAGCCGTGGCCGTACATCAAATGACTGGTCAGGTGATGGGGCAACTGATCGACCGACGTCGCGGAAAACCGGTTACGGGTTTTCAACAGGCCGAGGAAGTAATTGCTGTGGGTCATCAACCCGTAGTTGTGCACGCTGGGGTTGCCCTGATAGACCGCCACCGCGTTCTGCCCGTGACGCTCCTGAATCGCCGCCAGGCGTTCGGCTACAAGGCTGAACGCATCTTCCCACTCGATAGGCTGCCACTCGCTACCCACTCGCTGCATCGGCTGACGCAGGCGATCCGGGTCGTTCTGAATGTCTTGCAGGGCCACCGCCTTGGGGCAGATATGCCCACGGCTGAAGCTGTCCTGAGGGTCGCCCTTGATCGAGGTGATCTGCACGCCGCTGCCTTCGACTTCGGTGGTCTCGATGGTCAGGCCGCAGATGGCTTCACACAGGTGGCACGCACGGTGATGGAGAGTCTTGGTCATGGCCAGTCTCTGTTTTGTTCTGGGCGGGCAATGTCGGCCGCGGGAACAAAACTATGGCGCGTGACTTGCCACCGCGCCAGCGACGTTCGTCTTGTGAATCGACGACCATCAGGCAGGCCGATGGCAGCAAGGGGATCAGTTCGGCGGCGCCTGCAACTGGATTTCCTCAATGGTTTCTATCTGCTCGTGGGCGACATGCACGCCGGTGAGTTCGCCGATCAGCCGCCAATGCTCGTCGAGCCCGGCGCTGATGGTGGCCATGCGGTCGATCATGCGCCGGCCAGCCGCCTTCGTGACTTCGTCCTCACTGCGCATCAACTCGAAAGACATCGAGGTCATGGAAGCCGTGAGGTGGGTCAGAGAGCGTGCCGTAAGGCCAAGTAGCTCCATCAATAACTGTTCTTTCGATTCCATTCCTGAGGCTTCCTGCGTCGCTCGTGCTTTAGTTATAACCCAGCACTTTGCATTAGCAAATGTTTCAGACCAGACACATTGCCCGCCAAAGGCTCGAATGACAGGTCAAGAACCGACTGCCAATATGTCGCCCACGCCCTGTCTGATTGCCAAGCCCGGCGAGCCCAGTGTACAAATGGTGAGCTGCTGTCAGGACACAGGCTTCAAAAGCGCTACCGCGGTCACCCCGTAGCCTCTCTGAAATCCTCTAAACACCGTAGCCTATTGGAAAAACGCGACATTTAATGTCAATATCGCGCCTCCCCCTATTTCGTCGCCCCGTGCGGCTTACGCCGCAGGTCTCGCCCGTTTTTCAGTTAAACAAGGCTTTGAGTATCTGCGGTCTGTTGCAAAAAGGTAGTCAATGATGAGCGCAAGGCACTTTCTCTCCCTGATGGATTGCACGCCCGAAGAGCTGGTCAGCGTGATCCGTCGAGGCGTTGAGCTCAAGGACCTGCGTAACCGCGGCGTACTGTTCGAGCCTTTGAAAAACCGCGTCCTGGGGATGATTTTCGAGAAGTCCTCGACCCGTACCCGTATTTCGTTCGAAGCCGGCATGATCCAGCTCGGTGGCCAGGCGATCTTCCTGTCGCCGCGCGACACTCAGCTGGGCCGTGGCGAACCGATCGGCGACGCCGCCATTGTCATGTCGAGCATGCTCGATGCAGTGATGATCCGTACGTTTTCGCACAGCACCCTGACCGAATTCGCCGCCAATTCGCGAGTCCCGCTGATCAACGGCCTGTCCGATGACCTGCACCCGTGCCAGTTGCTGGCCGACATGCAAACCTTCCTCGAACATCGCGGTTCGATCCAAGGCAAGACCGTCGCCTGGATCGGCGACGGCAACAACATGTGCAACAGCTATATAGAAGCGGCGATCCAGTTCGACTTCCAGTTGCGCATCGCCTGCCCGGAAGGTTACGAACCCAACCCTGAGTTCGTGGCCAAGGCCGGCGATCGGGTAAGCATCGTCCGCGATCCGCAGGAAGCCGTGCGCGGCGCGCACCTGGTGAGCACCGACGTCTGGACCTCCATGGGCCAGGAAGAGGAAACCGCCAAGCGCCTGAAGCTGTTCGCACCGTTCCAGGTCAACCGTGCCCTGCTCGACCTGGCCGCGCCGGACGTGCTGTTCATGCATTGCCTGCCGGCCCACCGTGGCGAGGAAATCAGCCTCGACCTGCTCGACGACCCGCGTTCGGTGGCTTGGGATCAAGCCGAAAACCGTCTGCATGCACAAAAGGCCCTGCTCGAGTTTCTCGTCCCACCTTCGTACCATCACGCATGAGCCAGCCATTACTGCTGAACCTGCGCAATCTGGCCTGTGGTTATCAAAACCAGCGGGTTGTGCAGAACCTCAACCTGCATTTGAATGCCGGCGATATTGGTTGCCTGCTGGGCTCTTCGGGTTGCGGCAAAACCACCACTCTGCGGGCCATTGCCGGTTTCGAACCGGTGCACGAGGGTGAGATCCAGTTGGCGGGCGAGACCATCTCCAGCGCCGGTTTCACCCTCGCCCCGGAGAAACGCCGGATCGGCATGGTGTTCCAGGATTACGCGCTGTTTCCGCATTTGAGCGTGGCCGAGAACATCGCCTTCGGGATCCGCAAGCACCCGCAAAAGGATCGTGTCACCGAAGAATTGCTCGAATTGGTCAACCTGAAAAACCTCGGCAAGCGCTTTCCCCATGAACTGTCCGGTGGCCAGCAGCAGCGGGTTGCACTGGCCCGCGCCCTGGCGCCGGAACCGCAACTGTTGTTGCTCGACGAACCGTTCTCCAACCTCGACGGTGAACTGCGACGCAAACTCAGCCATGAAGTGCGCGACATTCTCAAGGCTCGCGGCACCAGTGCGATTCTGGTGACCCACGATCAGGAAGAAGCCTTCGCGGTCAGCGACCATGTCGGCGTTTTCAAGGAAGGTCGCCTGGAGCAGTGGGATACACCCTACAACCTCTATCACGAACCGCTGACACCGTATGTGGCCAGTTTCATTGGCCAGGGTTACTTCATTCGCGGTCAGTTGAGCAGCCCGGAGTCGGTGCAGACCGAGTTGGGTGAATTGCGCGGCAACCGTGCCTACACCTGGCCGATCGGTGGCGCCGTGGACGTATTGCTGCGTCCGGACGACATCGTCTATGCACCGTCCAGCCCACTGAGGGCGCAGATTGTCGGCAAGAGCTTCCAGGGTGCATCAACGCTGTACCGCTTGCAGTTGCCTACGGGCGCACAGCTGGAGTCGATTTTTCCGAGTCATGCCGATCATCTGGTCGGTGCTGAAGTCGGTATTCGGGTAGCGGCGGAACACCTGGTACTGTTCCAGGCCTCCGGCAGTACAGCGGCGCAGATTCCGACGATCGAGTCCGGGGTTCGGCGCTACGGCGCCGCCAGCTGACACCTGAATCCGTAGGAGCAGGGGGGCGCCTAGCCCTTGCCCCTACCAAAAAATTATCCGAGCAATAATTTTCCGCTCGCGACCAGCGTCGCATTCCCGCCAATACTCACCCGATCCCCTTCCAGCTGACAAAACAACTCCCCGCCCCGCGCCGAGCACTGATAAGCCGTCAGATTCGACTTGCTCAAGCGTTTCGACCAGTACGGAATCAGGCTGCAGTGGGTTGAACCGGTCACCGGATCTTCGTTGATGCCGATCGCCGGAGCAAAGTAGCGCGACACAAAGTCATGTTTGTTGCCTTTGGCTGTGACGATGGCGCCCGGCCACGGCAGTTTCGCCAGGGCAATCATGTCCGGCTGACAATCGAGCACCGCCTGCTCGGACTCCAGCACCACGAACAATTCTTTCGAGCCCAGCACATCGACTGCCTCAACGCCCAAGGCGCGCTCGACATCCCGGGTCATCCCCACTTCCGACGGCACGACTGCCGGGAAATCCAGCCACAAGCGCCCACCCTCTCGGGTGACACTCAACGGGCCGGACTTACAGATGAAGTCCAGTCGCTCGACCGGTTCTTTATAGAGTTCAAAGAGCACGTAGGCGCTGGCCAGGGTCGCATGGCCGCACAATGGGACTTCAGTGATCGGGGTAAACCAGCGGATGCGCCAGACAGAACCCTCACGCACCAGGAACGCGGTTTCGGCGAGGTTATGTTCGGCGGCGATTTTTTGCATCAACTCATCGTCAAGCCAGGCATCGAGCCGGTACACCATCGCCGGATTGCCACTGAACGGCCTATCACTGAACGCATCGATCTGATGAAACTCAAGCTCCATGACACTGCTCCTTTTTCCAGGTCGCCGAGCATGAAACCATGGACAACGCTTCACCAGTGACAGAACGAATCAATTTTCACCATACAGCGCCAGGATGAAAACCCAAGCCCCTCTATTCAGGCACGACCGATATCGGCGAACTTCGCCTGGGTGTGTTCGGCCAACACGGCAGGCGCCAGCTCGACTTCCAGACCGCGCCGCCCGGCGCTGACGAAGATGCTGGAAAACGGCTGGGCCGAATGATCGATAAAAGTGCGCAGGCGCTTCTTCTGCCCGAGCGGGCTGATACCGCCCAACAGATACCCCGTCGAACGCTGCGCAGCGGCTGGATCGGCCATTTCGACTTTTTTCACGCCTGCGGCCTGTGCCAGCGCCTTCAAGTCCAGACTTCCGACGACCGGCACCACCGCCACCAATAACTCACCCTTCTCACTCGCCGCCAGCAATGTCTTAAACACCTGCGCGGGGTCCAGGCCCAGTTTTTCCGCGGCCTCCAGACCATAGGACGCTGCCTTCGGATCATGTTCGTAACTGTGCACGCGATGTTCGGCACGAACTTTTTTCAACAAATCCAATGCGGGGGTCATGACAGCTCCAGACTTGGCGGCAGAAGAAAAATACTGCGCAGGATTCTAGGTCATTGATCGATAAAAGGCTCTATTGCGGTGCTATTTCCAAGGCCTGGCCGGGCTTTCGGCCGTTCGTCCACACGCATCTCGCCAGATGAACGATGCGATCATTCACAGGACTAATAGTTTAAATATGACTGATGGTTCACTTTCGACCTTTGACAGCAGTGCTTCTTGTCTATATTTTTTCGAATGTGAACACTGTACGAATGTCTCACCGCAGCACCCGGCAGTAAGCCGAGCACAGGATGGGGATCCTGCCTCGGTGAAAATCGCGCTTTGACCTTAATGAAAAAGCGCCAGACAACAACAAAAACGAGGTTTTCAATGACAACTGCGTTACAACAACCGTCGCTCTCGAGCCAATGCATGGCCGAGTTTCTGGGTACTGCACTGCTGATCTTTTTCGGTACGGGCTGCGTTGCCGCGCTCAAGGTGGCGGGTGCCAGCTTCGGGTTGTGGGAAATCAGCATCATCTGGGGTGTTGGCGTCAGCATGGCGATCTACCTCACCGCCGGCGTTTCCGGTGCGCACCTCAACCCTGCCGTGAGTATCGCGCTGAGCATTTTCGCTGACTTCGAAAAGCGCAAACTGCCTTTCTATATCTTCTCCCAGGTCGCCGGTGCCTTCTGCGGGGCATTGTTGGTTTACACGCTGTACAGCAACCTGTTCTTCGATTTCGAACAAACTCACCAAATGGTTCGTGGCACCGAAGCCAGCCTTGAATTGGCCTCGGTGTTCTCCACCTTCCCGAACCCTGCCCTGTCCACGGGCCAGGCCTTTTTGGTTGAAGTGATCATCACCGCCATTCTGATGGGCGTGATCATGTCGCTTACCGACGACAACAATGGCCTGCCCAAAGGGCCATTGGCGCCGTTGCTGATCGGTCTGCTGATTGCCGTGATCGGCAGCTCGATGGGCCCGCTGACCGGTTTCGCGATGAACCCGGCCCGCGACTTCGGTCCTAAACTGATGACTTTCTTCGCAGGCTGGGGTGAAATTTCCTTCACTGGCGGACGCGATATCCCGTACTTCCTGATTCCGGTTTTTGCACCGATTGTCGGTGCCTGTCTCGGTGCTGCAGCTTATCGGGGGCTGATTGCCCGTCATCTGCCCAGCGCCATACCTGCTACAAAGGACGCAGCACTGGCCATTGACGGCAAACCAAGAACGTCTTGAAACCGTTGGCGCGTGATCCTGCCCATTTTGATCCCGCGCCTGACTTCACTTCCTTATTTCGTCCAAGGCAATCGACATGACCGACATTCAGAATAAGAACTACATCATTGCCCTCGATCAGGGTACGACCAGCTCCCGCGCGATCATTTTCGATCGCGACGCGAACGTGGTTTGCACCGCCCAGCGTGAATTCGCACAGCATTACCCGCAAGCCGGTTGGGTCGAACACGACCCGATGGAAATCTTCGCCACCCAAAGCGCCGTGATGGTCGAGGCCCTGGCTCAAGCCGGCCTGCATCACGACCAGGTCGCGGCCATCGGCATCACCAACCAGCGCGAAACCACCGTGGTCTGGGACAAGACCACTGGCCGCCCAATCTACAACGCGATCGTCTGGCAGTGCCGCCGCAGCACCGAAATCTGCCAGCAGCTCAAGCGCGATGGCCACGAGCAATACATCAGCGACACCACGGGCCTGGTCACCGACCCGTACTTCTCCGGCACCAAGCTCAAGTGGATCCTCGACAATGTCGAAGGCAGCCGTGAGCGGGCGCGCAAGGGTGAACTGCTGTTCGGCACCGTCGACAGCTGGCTGATCTGGAAATTCACCGGCGGCAAGGTGCACGTCACCGACTACACCAACGCCTCGCGCACCATGCTCTTCAACATCCACACACTGGAGTGGGACGCGAAGATGCTGGACGTCCTCGACATCCCGCGCGAGATGCTGCCGGAAGTTAAGTCCTCGTCCGAAATCTACGGCCACACCAAAAGCGGCATCGCCATTGGCGGTATCGCTGGCGACCAGCAGGCCGCCTTGTTCGGCCAAATGTGCGTCGAGCCAGGCCAGGCGAAAAACACCTACGGCACCGGCTGCTTCCTGCTGATGAACACCGGCGACAAAGCAGTGAAGTCCAAACACGGCATGCTGACCACCATCGCTTGCGGCCCGCGTGGCGAAGTGGCCTATGCGCTGGAAGGCGCGGTGTTCAACGGTGGCTCCACCGTGCAGTGGCTGCGTGACGAGTTGAAAATCATCAACGACGCCCACGACACCGAATACTTCGCCAACAAGGTCAAGGACAGCAACGGCGTGTATCTGGTGCCGGCCTTCACCGGCCTGGGCGCTCCGTACTGGGACCCGTATGCCCGTGGCGCGTTGTTCGGCCTGACCCGTGGCGTACGCGTGGATCACATCATTCGTGCGGCGCTTGAGTCGATTGCCTACCAGACCCGCGATGTTCTGGACGCCATGCAGCAGGACTCCGGCGAACGCCTGAAAGCCCTGCGCGTGGACGGCGGTGCAGTGGCGAACAATTTCCTGATGCAATTCCAGGCCGACATCCTCGGCACTCAAGTCGAGCGCCCGAAAATGCGCGAAACCACCGCGTTGGGCGCCGCTTACCTGGCGGGTTTGGCCTGCGGTTTCTGGGGCAGCCTGGACGAGTTGCGCGGCAAGGCGGTGATCGAGCGCGAGTTCGAACCAGCGCTGGACGAAACCGCGAAGGAAAAACTCTACGCCGGCTGGAAAAAAGCCGTCAGCCGCACTCGCGATTGGGAACCGCACGAAGGCGCTGAATAAGCCACCGACCGGACTCGTATCCGGTTGTAACTGGTAGGGAGCGGATTCCTGCGGCATCATGGGCAAATTTTGCACGGCAGCCCAAAGGAAGCCCCATGAATCTGCCTCCCCGTCAGCAGCAAATCCTCGAACTGGTCCGCGAACGCGGCTATGTCAGCATCGAGGAAATGGCCCAGCTGTTCGTCGTTACACCGCAAACCATCCGCCGTGATATCAATCAACTGGCGGAAGTGAATCTGTTGCGTCGCTATCACGGTGGCGCAGCCTACGACTCCAGCGTCGAAAACACCGCCTACGCCATGCGCGCCGATCAGATGCGCGATGAAAAGCAGCGTATCGGTGAAGCCATTGCGGCGCAGATTCCCGATCACGCCTCGCTGTTCATCAATATCGGCACCACCACCGAATCCATTGCTCGGGCGCTGCTCAACCACAGCCACCTGAAAATCATCACCAATAACCTGCATGTAGCCTCGATGCTCAGCGCCAAGGACGACTTCGACGTGCTGCTGACCGGTGGCAACGTACGGCGTGACGGTGGCGTGGTCGGTCAGGCCAGCGTCGACTTCATTAACCAGTTCAAGGTCGACTTCGCCCTGGTCGGCATCAGTGGTATCGATGAAGACGGCAGCTTGCTGGATTTCGACTATCAGGAAGTGCGGGTGTCCCAGGCGATCATCGCCAACGCCCGACAGGTGATTCTCGCCGCGGACTCCAGCAAATTCGGGCGCAACGCCATGATTCGCCTGGGTCCGATCAGCCTGATCGATTGCCTGGTCACCGACCAGCCGCCTTCGCCGGCCCTGGCGCAGTTGTTGAGCCAGCACAAGATTCGGCTGGAGGTCGTGTAAGCACATCCCCCCTGTGGCGAGGGGGCTTGCCCCCCCCCGTTCGGCTGCACAGCAGACGCCAATCAGACAACATGTTCTTCCTGAGATACCGCGGTAGCCGGTTTTAGGGCCGCTTCGCAGCCCAGCGGGAGCAAGCTCCCTCGCCACAAAAGCACTCCCAACCATCATTCAATGTTCGAAAATTTTCCTTTAACGGCCCTTCGATCAGTATTTTCAATCGAAGCACGCTGGCTGTGGGCGTCTTTATGGGCTAGTATTTTCGTAAATGAACATTAATGTTCGAATTCAAATATAGAAATCCAAAAAGCCCGAGGCCAGCCGATGCCCACTTCTACCTTGCCTACGCCCCCTCTCGCCGAGGTCTACGATATCGCCGTCATTGGTGGTGGGATCAATGGCGTGGGGATCGCAGCAGATGCCGCCGGTCGCGGCCTTTCGGTGTTCCTTTGCGAAAAGGATGATCTGGCCAGCCACACTTCGTCGGCCAGCAGCAAGCTGATCCACGGTGGCCTGCGCTACCTGGAGCATTATGAATTCCGCCTGGTGCGCGAAGCCCTGGCCGAGCGCGAAGTGCTGCTGGCCAAGGCACCGCACATAGTCAAACAGATGCGCTTCGTGCTGCCCCACCGCCCGCACCTGCGTCCGGCCTGGATGATCCGCGCCGGTCTGTTCCTTTATGACCACCTCGGCAAACGGGAAAAACTCGAAGGCTCGAAAAGCCTGAAGTTCGGCCCGGACAGCCCGCTGAAAAGCGAAATCACCAAAGGCTTCGAATATTCCGATTGCTGGGTCGATGACGCACGCCTCGTCGTACTGAACGCCATGGCTGCCCGCGAGAAAGGTGCCCACGTTCATACGCAAACCCGCTGCGTCAGCGCTCGTCGCACCAAGGGCCTGTGGCACATGAACCTGGAACGCGCCGATGGCAGCCTGTTTTCGATCCGCGCCAAGGCACTGGTGAACGCTGCCGGCCCATGGGTCGCCCAGTTCATTCGTGACGACCTGAAGATGGAATCGCCGTACGGCATCCGTCTGATCCAGGGTAGCCACCTGATCGTGCCAAAACTGTACGAAGGCGAACACGCGCACATTCTGCAAAACGAAGATCAGCGCATCGTCTTCACCATTCCGTACCTGAACCACTTCACCCTGATCGGCACCACCGACCGCGAGTACACCGGCGACCCGGCAAAAGTGGCAATCACTGAAGGCGAAACCGATTACCTGCTGAAAGTGGTCAATGCCCACTTCAAGAAACAACTCAGCCGCGCGGACATCCTGCACAGCTACTCCGGCGTTCGTCCGCTGTGCAACGACGAATCCGACAACCCGTCGGCCGTCACCCGCGACTACACCCTGGCGTTGTCGGGTTCTGGCGAAGAAGCGCCGTTGCTGTCGGTGTTCGGCGGCAAGCTGACGACCTACCGCAAACTGGCCGAGTCGGCGCTGGCGCAACTTGCCCCGTACTTCACGCACATCAAGCCAAGCTGGACCGCCAACGCTCCTCTGCCCGGTGGCGAAGACATGACGACTCCGCAGGCATTGAGTTCGCGGATCCGCGACAAGTTCGACTGGATCCCCACCGAAATCGCCCGTCGCTGGTCCACCACTTATGGCAACCGCACCTGGCGCATGCTCGAAGGCGTGGAAAACCTCGGTGACCTGGGTGAACACATCGGCGGCGGCCTCTACACCCGCGAAGTCGACTACCTGTGCAGCGAAGAATGGGCGACCACCGCCGATGACATCCTGTGGCGCCGCAGCAAGCTTGGGCTGTTCACCACTGCGGCGGAACAGCAGAAGCTCAAGGATTACCTGAACAAACTTGAACAGAACCGCAGCAAGATCGAAGCGGCCTGATCGGATATCTGGTTAAACCAAAGCCCCTGAATCTCACGATTCAGGGGCTTTTTCATACCCGCATTATTGTAGGAGCGAGGCTTGCCCGCGAAGAACGATAAAGCGGTTCAACAGACAGACCGCAGTGCCCCCTCTCGGGCAAGCCACGCTCCTACAGTTGTGCGGGTTAATCCATTCGGTTTTCCGAACGCGACTCCTCGGTCGATTCGGAAAACCGGATCATCCGACAACAAACTCAACGTCACAAAAATTAAAACACTCTTAAAAATCAATAGCTTGCTAGATGATGCATGGTCTGGCACGAGTCATGCTCTACTCTCCCGGACGAATGTTTATTGCGCTACTCCTTCAGGAGCCGCCAGGCATTCGAAGCACCAAAAAAGGCCGATGAACTGGCTCCATAAAAAAAACAATGTCGAGGAAAATTTGATGCGCATCGTTCCCCATCTCCTGGGCGCAGCCATTGCTGCCGCTCTGATTAGCACTCCAGTTTTCGCCGCCGAACTCACCGGCACACTGAAGAAGATCAAAGAGTCCGGCACCATCACCCTCGGGCATCGTGACGCGTCCATTCCGTTTTCCTACATCGCGGACGCTTCCGGCAAACCGGTTGGCTACTCCCACGATATCCAGCTGAAAATCGTCGAAGCCATCAAGAAAGACCTGGACATGCCCAACCTCCAGGTCAAATACAACCTGGTGACCTCGCAAACCCGTATCCCGCTGGTGCAGAACGGCACCGTGGACGTCGAGTGCGGCTCCACCACCAACAACGTCGAGCGTCAGCAACAAGTTGATTTCTCCGCCGGCATCTTCGAAATCGGCACCAAGCTGCTGGCCAAGAAAGAATCGCCCTACAAAGACTTCGCCGACCTCAAAGGCAAGAACGTCGTGACCACCGCCGGCACCACGTCCGAGCGCATCCTCAAGTCGATGAACGCCGACAAGCAGATGGGCATGAACGTGATCTCCGCCAAAGACCATGGCGAATCCTTCCAGATGCTGGAAACCGGCCGTGCCGTGGCCTTCATGATGGACGACGCCTTGCTGGCCGGTGAAATGGCCAAGGCCAAGAAGCCGGATGACTGGGCCGTAACCGGTACACCGCAGTCCTTCGAAATCTACGGCTGCATGGTCCGCAAGGGCGACGCACCATTCAAGAAAGCCGTCGACGACGCAATCATCGCGACCTACAAGTCGGGCGAGATCAACAAGATCTACGAAAAATGGTTCATGCAGCCAATCCCGCCAAAAGGCCTGAACCTGAACTTCCCGATGAGCGACGAGCTCAAGACCCTGATCGCCAATCCGACCGACAAAGCGGCTGACGAAAAGAAATCCTGATTTCTGACTAACGTTACCCCCTGAGAAGGCCTCTGCCCTTTCAGGGGTTGTCACTCCCTGCTGGCATTTCTGGAAACACTCGAACCGGTGGTTGTCGAGCCGTTCGCGTGTGCCTGACCGTCATCGGGCACTTGTACATCGATCGAATCCGAGGGGAGACCCTAATGAATTACAACTGGGACTGGGGCGTGTTCTTCAAGTCCACCGGCGTGGGCAGCGAAATTTATTTCGACTGGTACCTCTCCGGTTTGGGCTGGACCATCGCCATCGCCGTCGCCGCCTGGATCATCGCGCTGCTGCTGGGCTCGATCCTGGGCGTCATGCGCACGGTGCCGAATCGCATCGTATCGGGCATCGCGACCTGCTACGTCGAACTCTTCCGTAACGTGCCACTGCTGGTGCAGCTGTTCATCTGGTACTTCCTGGTGCCCGACCTGCTGCCGCAAAACCTGCAGGACTGGTACAAGCAGGACCTGAACCCGACCACCTCGGCTTTCCTCAGTGTCGTCGTGTGCCTGGGCCTGTTCACCACGGCCCGGGTTTGCGAACAAGTGCGCACCGGTATCCAGGCGCTGCCCCGCGGCCAGGAATCCGCTGCCCGCGCCATGGGTTTCAAGCTGCCGCAGATCTACTGGAACGTGCTGCTGCCCCAGGCTTACCGGATCATCATTCCGCCGCTTACCTCGGAATTCCTGAACGTGTTCAAGAACTCCTCCGTCGCGTCGCTGATCGGCCTGATGGAGCTGCTGGCGCAGACCAAACAGACCGCCGAGTTCTCCGCCAACCTGTTCGAAGCCTTCACCCTGGCAACGCTGATCTACTTCACCCTGAACATGAGCCTGATGCTGCTGATGCGCGCGGTCGAGAAGAAAGTCGCCGTGCCGGGCCTGATTTCCGTAGGGGGTAAATGATGGAATTCGACTTCTCGGGCATCATTCCGTCCCTGCCGGGTATGTGGAACGGCATGGTCATGACCCTCCAACTGATGGCCCTGGGCGTGAGCGGCGGGATCATCCTCGGCACGGTCCTGGCGTTGATGCGCCTGTCCCACAACAAACTGCTGTCGAACATTGCCGGCGCCTACGTCAACTACTTCCGCTCGATCCCGCTGCTGCTGGTCATCACCTGGTTCTACCTGGCGGTGCCGTTTGTATTGCGCTGGATCACCGGCGAAGACACCCCGATCGGCGCGTTCGCCTCGTGCATCGTCGCGTTCATGATGTTCGAAGCGGCGTACTTCTGCGAAATCGTCCGGGCCGGGGTGCAGTCGATTCCCAAGGGCCAGATGAGTGCCGCCCAGGCCATGGGCATGACGTATGGCCAGATGATGCGGTTGATCATCCTGCCGCAAGCGTTCCGCAAGATGACCCCGCTGCTGTTGCAACAGAGCATCATCCTGTTTCAGGACACCTCGCTGGTCTACGCGGTCGGCCTGGTGGACTTCCTCAATGCCTCGCGTGCCAGTGGCGACATCATCGGCCGCTCCAATGAGTTCCTGATCTTCGCAGGTCTCACGTACTTCATCATCAGCTTTGCCGCCTCGCAGCTGGTCAAGCGTCTGCAAAAAAGGTTCGCCGTATGATCTCTATCAAGAACGTCAACAAGTGGTATGGGGACTTCCAGGTACTGACTGATTGCAGCACCGAGGTCAAAAAAGGCGAGGTGATCGTGGTGTGCGGGCCGTCCGGTTCCGGCAAATCCACCCTGATCAAGTGCGTCAATGCACTGGAACCGTTCCAGAAAGGCGACCTGATCGTCGATGGCACGTCCATCGCCGATCCGAAGACCAACCTGCCGAAACTGCGCTCGCGGGTGGGCATGGTGTTCCAGCATTTCGAACTGTTCCCGCACCTGACCATCACCGAAAACCTGACCATCGCGCAGATCAAGGTGTTGGGCCGCAGCAAGGAAGAAGCCACCAAGAAAGGCCTGCAACTGCTTGAGCGCGTCGGGCTGTCTGCCCATGCGCATAAGCACCCGGGCCAGCTTTCCGGTGGCCAGCAACAGCGTGTGGCGATTGCCCGTGCGCTGGCGATGGACCCGATCGTCATGCTGTTCGACGAACCGACCTCCGCACTGGACCCGGAAATGGTCAACGAAGTGCTGGACGTGATGGTGCAACTGGCCCACGAAGGCATGACCATGATGTGCGTGACCCACGAAATGGGCTTCGCCCGCAAGGTCGCGGACCGAGTGATCTTCATGGACGCCGGCAAGATTATCGAAGACTGCAAGAAAGAAGAGTTCTTCGGCGACATCAACGCCCGTTCCGAGCGTGCGCAGCATTTCCTCGAGAAAATTCTGCAGCACTGAGAAGGAAGACACCGCTCCCCCAATTGTGGGAGCGGGCTTTTGTGGCGAGGGGGCTTGCCCCCTCACCACACAGCAACTCCCACAGGCCCCGTGGGGATATGGATATTGTGTTGTGGTTGACCCAAGGCTTCTGTGATGAAATGCGACTCCACCTTCTATCGCGCAGCGCCGCCATCACTCGCCGTGAAACCCCGTTTGATTCGCCATCTGTTCCTGCCGCCGCTGATCATCGCCCTGATGATTGGATTGGGTTACATCGGCTTCTGGGTCAGTGAACACTACGGCATTCGCAGCCTCAGCGAGAACGGCCAGCGTCAGCTGGAACTGCACGCGCGCGCCGTCGAAAGCGAGATCAGCAAATACACCTACCTGCCCAGCCTGCTGGAACTCGAATCGAGTGTTTCCAAGCTGCTGGCCGACCCGTCGCCGGAACTTCGGCAGACGGTCAACGAATACCTCGAAGGCCTGAACCGGCGCAGCCGCAGTCGGGCCATTTATGTGATGGACACCACCGGCCGCGTACTGGCCACCAGCAACTGGCGCGATGTCGACAGTTATCTGGGCGAAGACCTGTCCTTCCGCGCCTACTTCCAGAGCGCCGTGCGTGGCCAGCCGGGACGTTTCTACGGCATCGGCAGCACCAGCGGCGAACCCGGCTATTACCTGGCTCATGGCCTGGAGGAACATGGCAAGATCACCGGCGTCGCGGTGGTCAAGGTGCGCCTCGAAGCCATGGAAGAACGCTGGCAGCGCGCGCGCCTTGAAGCGTTCGTCAGCGACGAGAACGGCATCATCATTCTCTCCAGCGATCCGGCGCGGCGGCTCAAGTCGGTGCTGCCGTTGAGCGACGACACCAAGGAACGCCTGGCCCGCAGCCTTCAGTACTACTGGTATCCGCTGAATGAACTGCAACCGCTGGCCCGAGAGAAACTGGCTGAAGGCGAGGAGAAACTGACCTTCCCCGCCAACAGCGAACTGATGTCCGATGAAGAGAACATCAGCTACCTGTCGCAAACCCGGCCGCTGAGCGACACCCCGTGGAATTTCACCCTGCTCACGCCCCTGCAAGACCTGCGGCGTGAAGCGATCAATCAGGGGATTCTGGTGGCGGTGGCGTTTGCCCTGGTGGCCTTCCTGCTGATCGCCTGGAACGAGCGCCGCAAAGTGATCGCCACCCGCCTCGCGGCGCGGGAAGCCTTGCAGGAAGCCAACAATCAACTGGAGCGTCGGATTACCGAACGCACCACCGACCTGCGCGCCAGCAACGAACGGCTCAAGGGGCAGATTCGTGAGCGTCGACAGGCTGAAGAAACCTTGCGCCGCGCTCAGGATGAACTGGTCCAGGCCGGCAAACTGGCGGCCATCGGCCAGATGTCCACCAGCATCGCCCACGAATTGAACCAACCGCTGGCAGCCTTGCGGACCTTGTCCGGCAATACCGTGCGCTTTCTGGAGCGCGGTCAGCTGGATGTGGCCAGCACCAATCTCAAGACCATCAATGAACTGATCGACCGCATGGGCCGGATTACCGCCAGCCTGCGTTCTTTCGCCCGGCGTGGCGATGACCAAGGCCAGGCCAGCCTCGGCAAAGGCGTGGACGCCGCCCTGCAATTGCTGGGCAGCCGGATGGAAAGCGTACCGCTGCAACTGCACCGCGATTTCACCGACGTGCAGGTGCAGATCGACCAGACCCGTCTGGAGCAGATCCTCGTCAACCTGATCGGCAATGCGCTCGATGCCATGCAGTCGCAGCCCCAACCGGCGTTGTGGCTCGAAGGCGAGGAATTCGACGGCAAGTATCGCCTGCGGGTGCGCGACAACGGCCACGGCATCGATGCCGAAGCGCGCAAGCATCTGTTCGAACCGTTCTTCACCACCAAGCCCGGCGAACAGGGCCTGGGCCTCGGCCTGACCCTGTCGGCGAGCCTGGCTGCCGCCACGGGCGGGCATCTGGGTGTCGAACACCCGGCCAGCGGTGGTACCACCTTCGTCCTCAGTTTACCGTTGGTAAGCCCTACTCTCGCCGAGCCAATATGAACAACGACCTTAGTGTGCTGATCGTCGAAGACGACCCCCATGTGCTGCTCGGTTGCCAACAGGCGCTGACGCTTGAAGACATTCCCTGCATCGGCGTCGGCAGCGCCGAAGAAGCACTGGAGCGGGTGGGCGATAACTTCGCTGGCATCGTCATCAGCGACATCCGCCTGCCGGGCATCGATGGCCTGGAACTGCTGACCCGGCTCAAGGCCCGCGATCGCAGCCTGCCGGTGGTGCTGATTACCGGCCACGGCGACATCTCGATGGCCGTCGGCGCGATGCAGAAAGGCGCCTACGACTTCATGGAGAAACCTTTCTCTCCCGAACGCCTGGTGGACGTCGCCCGCCGCGCGCTGGAGCAACGCAGCCTGGCGCGGGAAGTCACCTCGTTACGTCGACAACTGTTCGAGCGTGATTCCCTCGAAGGCCGGATCATCGGTCGCTCGCCGGCCATGCAAAACCTGCGGGAACTGATCGCCAACGTCGCCGATACGTCGGCCAACGTGCTGATCGAAGGCGAGACCGGCACCGGCAAGGAACTGGTTGCACGTTGCCTGCACGACTTCAGCCGCCGGCACAGCAAACAGTTCGTCGCGCTGAACTGCGGTGGCCTGCCGGAGAACCTGTTCGAAAGCGAAATCTTCGGCCACGAGGCCAACGCTTTCACTGGTGCCGGCAAACGGCGGATCGGCAAGATCGAACACGCCGATGGCGGCACGCTGTTCCTCGACGAAGTGGAAAGCATGCCGCTGCCGTTGCAGATCAAACTGCTGCGGGTGCTGCAGGAACGCACCCTCGAACGCCTCGGTTCGAACCAGAGCGTGGCGGTGGATTGCCGGGTGATCGCCGCGACCAAGTCCGATCTGGATGAGTCGAGCAAGGCCGGCGAGTTTCGCAGCGACCTGTATTACCGCCTGAACGTGGTCACCCTGGAACTGCCGCCACTGCGCGAACGCCGCGAAGACATCCTGCAATTGTTCGAGCACTTTTTGCAGCAATCTTCCCTGCGCTTCGACCGCTCGCTGCCGGAACTGGACAACCAGACCGTGTCGATTCTGATGAGCCACGACTGGCCGGGCAACGTGCGCGAACTGCGCAACGTCGCCGAACGCTTCGCCCTCGGCCTGCCGGCCTTCAAGAAAACCGGCGCCAGCGGCGGCAATCAGGGCCTGGCTTTCGCCGAAGCGGTGGAAGCCTTCGAACGCAACCTGCTCAGTGACGCCTTGCAGCGCAGCGGCGGCAACCTGACCCAAGCCAGCCAGGAACTGGGGATGGCCAAGACCACGCTGTTCGACAAAGTGAAAAAATACGGGCTGAGCCACTGATGGACCTGATTTTCAAAGCAACCCTGGGCGCGGCAGTGGTGGTAATCCTCGCCATGCTGGCCAAGACCAGAAACTATTACATCGCAGGCCTGGTGCCGCTGTTTCCGACCTTTGCGCTGATCGCTCATTACATTGTCGGCAAAGGGCGTTCGCTGGATGACCTGAAGACCACCATCGTGTTTGGCATGTGGTCGATCATTCCGTACTTCGTCTATCTGGCGACCTTGTATGTGATGGTCGACCGGATGCGGCTGGAGGCTTCATTGGCGGTGGCAGCGGTGGCGTGGTTGATGGCGGCGACGGTGCTGGTCAGCGTGTGGGTTCGCCTGCACGGCTAAATTCAAAAAAATCGCGGCCTGCTGCATTTGCATACACCTGCAGGAGCTGCGAAGGCGGCTCCTGCAGGGGTAAGTGGTTACTGCCCGTAAACCTTCTGCAACTGCGTTGGTGTCAACGCATCCTCAAACGGCACCGGCACCGATTTCACCGCCCCATAGAGGTTGCGATAACGCCAATAGTTTCCGTTGTTGGCCAGTTGATAACCACGCTCGACCACTCGCTGGCCATCAAGGTTATAACGCAAGGTTTCCTGGGCGGTCGCTGGCGGTGTCGGCTGCATCAGGTCAGTGGCCAGAACCCGCATCGATTCATCGATACACTCGTCGAGCACCGCCGTGACCTTCGCCAAATCGAAGCCGCCATCGTCAATGCACTGCTTGCCGCAGCGCCGAATCGGCTGGCTGACCACTTCGATCCGCATGCGATACAGCGCCGAACCGGCAATATCCTGGACCTGCACCTGATTGATCAGCACGAAACTGCCGCGATCGGGGGTAAGCATCAGTTTGGGCTCAATCACCAGGTGTGCGGTGACCTGCCCTTCTCCTTGCTTGAACCCGGCCGCTTGCGAAGCCTGTTGATAGCGCTGTTGCAGGCGCTCCTGCAATGGAACGCCTGCAAGCAAGTCGGCCATCGGTCGCGCCTCGTTGAGCGCGGTTTTTTCCGCATCGCGCTGCAAGCTGCCGCTGCCCATCTGGGTGTTGATCAGGCTGGCCACCAGCAAACCGGCAAGCCCGGCACCGTTGCCTGAACTGGCCACCAGATTATGACTCGACGACGCAGCCTTCAAAGCCGCCTGCGAGTCAATCACGGTGCTGGCCCCCACAAAGGATGGCGGCAACTGCACGTCGACCTTAAGCCCGTGGGCCTGGACGTAAGGCAAGGCACTCTGGTCCTTGAAACCGGCCTCAGGAGCCGGTTTTTGCGCACACCCCGTCAGCATCAGCAGGGCCAGCGCACCCGCCACTATGGGCAGGCGCGTCATTGCGCGAACGGGGTGATCATTTGCTGACGGCTATTGTCCATAGCCTGATAGAACGCGTTGGACAAGTTGGTATAGGTCGGCTCGTCCCATTCGCCCTGGGCGGCTTGCGTAGCGACAAAGGGTTTGAACCACAGCAGCTTGTTGTCTGCCAGATCGATCACCATACCCTGTCCGCCCACTTGCGCCATCGGTACGCTGGTCGGCACAACGCTGTAGTAGCTGCGGGTGGCACCGGTGGCGTAGACATTCACCAGCAGCAGACGATCGACGCCGTAGGCGGCCTTGACCGGCGTCATGTCACGGGTCATGTAGCCTTCGCGGAAACTGGTTTCCTTATACGCATTCAGGTCGACCGGCTCGTTGATCCGCTTGGCTTTGTAACCCTTGGCCTGCAGCTTGGCGACAAGGACATCCGGCAAGGTGTGAAGGTCGCCCACTTGCCATTTTGCGACGTTGTCACTGAGCTTGTTGTTAACGCCCTTGTTGATGGCGTAATCGAGAATCCCCTGATTGCCGGTCAACGCCAGCACCGGCTCCGGCACCACAGTGATCGCCACGCCGATAGTCGGCTCTTTGGCATCCCAGAATTGGTGATCCAGCGGTACTGGAGGTTGCACGTGGGCACAGCCAGTGAGGGTCAGGCAGGCGAGCAACGTCAGTGCTGCCCAAGTGCGTAGAGCGTGAAGATTCATGGATCAAGTCCCTATGATTATTAACGATGCTGCTTATGTCGGCAGCATCGGCAAAAACCGTAGTGGCACATTGATATATTTTCAGTAGAAGCTGCCGCAGGCTGCGCAGATCGAGATTAGCCGTTGACTGTCCCACCCTTGGCTTCACTCATGATCTGCCGGATCGCGCCAACAAACGCTTCCATCGGTTGCCCGCCAGTGACGGCGTATTGCCCGTTGAACAGCACCGTCGGCACTGAACTCACGCCGCGCGATAACCACAACTGCTCTTGCTCGCGAACCTCTTTGACAAATTCATCGGACGCCAGAATCGCTTCGGTCCACTGCCGGTCCAGCCCCACGCTTTCGGCGATCCGGGCCTACTGCGCGTGATCGTCGATTTTCCGGGGGGGACTCATCATTTACTTCACAGGCTGGAATCGCGCCGGAAAGTTTGAACGATACACCCGCAGGCTGAGCCTGTGTGGCGGCCGTTCCGCTATCCCACATTTGGATTGGGAACTACAGAAGATTGGGAGTTGCCACCGGATCAATCTGCGCCCAGTGCGAAGTATCTTCGCGATGGGCCTGCAAATACGGCAACACCGCCGCCAGCAACGGCGCCTTGAACGCTTCCTGAAAACGATGGGCCAGCCCCGGAATCAACTTCAACTGACTGCCACGAATGTGTGCCGCCAGATGCACGCCATGCATTACCGGCAACAACGGATCGGCGGTGCCGTGAACCACCAGCGTCGGCACGCGCAGTTGGTTGAGCAGATCCACACGACTGCGCTCGGCAAGGATCGCCATGATCTGGCGCTTAACGCCTTCCGGGTTAAAAGCCCGGTCATAAGACAGCGCCGCTTGATGCAGCAACGCCTGCCGATCATCAGTGACCGAAGGACTGCCCAGCGCCGCCAGCAAATCAGCCTGCTGCTCCAGCGCCACTTCGCGACTTGGCGCGCTACGACGGGCGAGCAACTGCAACAACGCCGCACTCGGCGCCGGCAAGCCTTCGGCTCCGGAACTGGTCATGATCAGGGTCAGGCTCTCGACCCGTTGCGGTGCCATCGCCGCCATGTGCTGGGCAATCATCCCGCCCATGCTCGCGCCCAACACGTGGAATTGATCGACGTGCAACGCGTCCATCAGGCCAAAGGCATCGTCCGCCATGTCGGTCAGGGTGTAAGGCGCCGACACTGGCAACCCAATTTTGTAGCGCAGCACTTCGAAGGTCAGGTTGGCGTCGGCAGGCGCTTGCCGCCACGTGGAGAGGCCGACATCGCGATTGTCATAACGAATCACCCGGAAACCCTGCTGACACAGCGCGACCACCACCTCGTCCGGCCAGTGAATCAACTGCCCACCCAGACCCATCACCAGCAATAACGCAGGGTCCGAAGCACGGCCGATGCTCTGGTACGCCAAGCTCACCTGCGCCAGATCGGCATGTTCGGTTGGAACGTTGACGTCGCAACGAGACGCCGCCAAAGACGGCAGGCCAAACAACAGAGCGGCCAGAAAAATGAATACACGCATGAAAAAACACCAAAACGCAGAACCCCAGTAGAGCGCGAGTCTGATGAAGTTTGATCAAGCGCGCTGCCACAGTTGCGTGACAGTTTGATGAAGATTGCCGAATGGTCACCCCAGCGCCTTTACCGTTCCTGTCGGGAGAAACACAAACCACTCATCGGAAGTCTGCCTTTACCTGTTAATTCTGACAGTTGGCAGCCACCCCTGCTGAGTATTCAATCAACCAGGAGCAAACAAGCCAGTATCGCCATCCACCGGAGACTTCCATGAGCATTGACTATCGGTCCGAAACTCCTCAAGCCCGGGCGGTCAGAGGCCTTACTCGCCCAGCACTTGAAATTCCCGGCGCGATTTCGCCGGTCGAAGAGGCGGATGTTGGTGTCAATCGAGCCTTGATCGGAGCGCATGGTCTAAAGATTGTCATCCCGCCCTACGCCATCAACCCTGGCGATAACGTGTTGGTGTACATCGATAACCAACTGGTTCTGGTGTGGGCGGTCGAGAAGGATTACAGCGGCCAGCCCATCAGCAAACACATCCTGGCAAAGTTAATACCGGAAGGATTTTTCACCCTGACTTACAGGGTAAACGTTGAAATGTCAGGCCCTTTGAAAGTACTGGTGAAAACCGTGTTGCCCGGTGGCATCGATCCGCAACCGGATGCTGCGGGACACTACCTGTTGACCCCGCCGCAGCTCACCTCGACCACCCTGAACGGCCAACAGGATGAAACGGTTGTTGTCGCGCCCTATGACGGCATGCGCCAAAATGATGTAGTCACGCTGATCGTCGGCAACCGGGCCTTGCCCCACACCGTAACAGCCGCTGAGGTCGGGCAGTCCCTGACGTTTACCCTGTCGAGGGAGCTGGTGGCCAGCAATGGCGATGGCGGGGCCGTTCTGTACTACAAAATCGGCGATGAAGTCGGCAATGACGCCACTGATCACTCACTGGGTGTTTCGGTGATGATCCAGACCGGCACCGCTGCGCCGATACCGCCGACGGTGACAGGCATCGATGAACAGAACACCCTCTACTTGAGTCAGTTGGGGAGCCAATCGGTCAACGTCAGCCTCGACACCCGGGCCTTTAGCCCCGGCGACGAGCTGACATTGTTCTGGATGGGGCTGGACTGCATGGGCATGCCCAAGTCGCTCAGCCAGATGCAAACCCTGAAATCCGAAACGACGCTGGTTTTCAAGCTTGCCAACGCCGTGTTCCAGGAACTTGCCGGGGGTAGCGCCCGACTGTTTTTCACCCGCACCGACGCCCAGGGCGGCAAGCAGCAATTACCGTCCAAGGAAATTCTCATCGTCGGCAACACGGGCAGGATCAGCGCCTCGATCGAGGCGCAAAATCAGGAAGCGATTGGAAGTTTCCTTGCGCCTCCTGAAAACAGCGTCCTGAAGATTTTCCCGCCGGTCATCCTGGGCTGGACCCCTGCGGTGGTGGGAGGCGATGGCGGGGTACCACTACGGATTTACGACGACAACGCCCCCAACGGGGCCAATGTCGTTATCGATCCCATTATTGGCGCGGCAGCGTTCGATGTCATCGACCTGTGGCTCAACGGAAACATCGTCGACACGGAGATTGTTCAACCCGGGACAGAGAATGACCCGCACTTGACGACAATCCCCAACGGGCTACTCAACCCGAACGCCGTAAACACACTGGAGGCCACGGTAAGCCGGGTCGGTGGCAATACCCAAAGGTCCACCCCGTTGCTGAAAATTCTGTACAACGCCATCCGCCCCGGGAACAGGGACATCAATTCCATCCCGGGGCACTCGGAGCTGCAACTGAAGTTGCCGCAGGACGTCATCGACAATGGCTTGGACGCCGCTCGCGCAGCACTGGGTGTCGAGGTGAGTTTCTGCTACCCCTATTGCCGCGCGTACGACGTCATCGAGTTGCGCATGGGTACCCTCACCGCTCGTTTCACGGTGCTATCGACCGAGGCACCGCTGTTCGGAGGTATTACGCCAATCTGCATCGTGCGCACGTTGACAGCGCAGCAGTTTCAACAGGCTGGCGACAATCCGCAGTTCACTTTGACCTACACCGCTTATGACCAGATCGGAAACGTTGCAGGCCCCTCCGACCCGTTTTCGGTGCCCGTGGTGATTGATGTCGATCTCGCCGGGGTGCGGCGTCCTGCTCCGATTTTCCTGGATAGCCCTACTGATGATGACTCGGCCATCATTGATCGGGGGCAGTTGGGCAGTAACGACCTGATCATGCTAGTCAGAACCTCTACCCCGCAATTTGTCATCGGCGACACCATCAGGGCCAGGTACAGCAGCCCACCCAGTCCTGATTTCTTTGTCGACGGGACGATTACCGGACAGTTCGGGCAACCCGGCCCGCTTGCGCTGGAGGTACCCAACAACCTGGTGATCTCCGGGCACGTGGTGACCGGCAGTTATGTGCAATCCAGAAACGGGGTAGTCATCGCCAACTCGAGAATTGCCACGGCCCGCGTCATCGGCCAAGGTTTGCCGGATTTGCCCCCCCCTCTTGTGCTGATCACACGCAACAACGACGAACTGGAACCGAGGGACAACCCGGAAGGGGCCACGGGTCGGGTGATCGTGCCAGGGTTTACCCCGGGCGATTACGTGCAATTGCTGGTGCGCGGTAGCGCGGGTGACGGCTCTCCCGCCTTCAGCCCCCTGCCCTTGAACGCTGCCGGTGAAGCGGATTTTCCGCTGAGCGTGGCCTTTATCAATGCCAATCTGGGGCAGAAAGTCAACATCACTTACCTGTTGATCCGCGGCGACGCCCAAGCAACATCGCGCCCTCTTGATCTCAGTGTGCTGCGGCGGGCCCAGCCGCCGATCATCACCGACATCGCGGCGGGCGGAGTCTCTCTCCAGCCCGGTGCACGCACCTATTACCGCACCGGGTTTGTCATCAGCGGGAGCGCCGAACCCGACCAGTGGGTGGAAGTCATGGACGACAACAGGTCTTTGGGGCGTTACCTAAGCAATAGCGACGGTATATGGACGATGCCCGCTGGCAGGTTTACCCCTACCGGTCATTCCATCACTGCCATGACTGTCGATGGCAGCAATTTGACCTCGCCGCCTTTCAGCTTTTGGGTGCAGGAGGGTCTTCAGTACCACATCGCGCCTTTCCACTATCGGGACGCCGGGGGTTGGGTCTGGGGAGGGGCCGGGGGGGCAACCGATCTGGCGTGGGTCATTCACCCGGTCCAAAATTACTGGGCCCTTTCTAATCAGACCTATACCAACCAATCAAGCGGCAATGTGCTGGTAAGGACTTTCACCGATCTGACACCTGGGGCGACCTACCTGCTGACATCCAACATATTCCGTTCAAATACACTGCATGCTCACCCGCGACTTCAGCTGGGGACCAGCAGTGACGTATTTTCCAGCATTTACACGCTTTCGAACTTTAATCAAATAGTGCCCTTGCGACTCCAGTTTGTGGCAACGACGCACACCATGCAGTTGAGGCTAATCAGCCACGAGGCCTCAGGCGTTGGTAATGATTCGACCATTGAATACATCGATCTTAATAGAACGGCGTTGCCATAGATCGTGATGGGCCAAGTGACATTGACTCACGGGACTGCGCGGTGGCGCCAGTGCAGGCGCCGCAGAACCTCAAGCCAACTGACTGCGCAACTGCCGCGCCGCCGCCACCATGTTCACCAACGCCGCTTCAGTTTCCGGCCACGCCCGGGTCTTGAGCCCGCAGTCGGGATTCACCCACAACCGCTCTGCCGGAATCCGCTTCACCGCTTTGCTCATCAACTTGACCATCTCGGCGGTGTCCGGCACCCGTGGGGAGTGGATGTCGTAGACGCCCGGGCCGATGTCGTTCGGGTAGTCGAAGGCTTCGAAGGCTTCCAGCAATTCCATGTCCGAGCGCGAGGTTTCGATGGTGATCACGTCGGCGTCCATTGCCGCGATGGATTCGATCACGTCATTGAATTCGCTGTAACACATGTGCGTGTGGATCTGGGTTTCATCGCGCACCCCGGAGGCGCTCAGGCGGAATGCTTCCACGGCCCAATCGAGGTATTCCTGCCATTGCGCCCGGCGCAGTGGCAGGCCTTCGCGGAATGCGGCTTCGTCGATCTGCACGATCTTGATGCCGGCAGCTTCCAGGTCGACCACTTCATCACGCAGGGCCAATGCCAGCTGCTGGGCCTGGATTTTGCGCGAGACGTCTTCGCGCGGGAACGACCACATCAGCATGGTCACGGGACCGGTGAGCATGCCTTTCATGACCTTGTCGGTCAGGCTCTGGGCATAGGTGATCCAGTCGACGGTCATGGCGTTTGGGCGGCTCAGGTCGCCGTAGATGATCGCCGGTTTGACGCAGCGCGAACCGTAGCTCTGGACCCAGCCAAAACGGGTGAAGACATACCCCTCAAGCTGTTCGGCGAAGTACTCGACCATGTCGTTGCGCTCGGCTTCACCGTGCACCAGCACATCCAGGCCCAGGCGTTCCTGGATTTGCACCGCATGGCGAATTTCGCTGTGCATGGCATCGGTGTAATCGTTGGCCGAGAGTTTGCCTTGCTTGAAGGCCTGACGAGCCAGGCGGATCGAACCGGTTTGCGGGAACGAGCCGATGGTGGTCGTCGGGAATGCCGGCAGCTGCAAGCGCGCACGCTGCTGCTCGATCCGTTTGGCAAACGGCGAATGGCGTTGGCTGTCTGCCGCGCCGATGGCGTTGATGCGGGCCTGAACATCCGCCTTGTGGATACGCGGCGATTGGGCGCGGCTGGCCGCAATGGCGCGGCTTTCAGCCAGGGCGGCTTGCACCTTGGGCGCTTGCGGATCGTTCAGGGCATCGCGCAGCACGGCGATCTCACCGCACTTCTGCACGGCAAACGCCAGCCAGCTTTTCAGTTCGGGGTCGAGTTTGTCTTCACGCGCAAGGTCCACCGGGCTGTGCAGCAGCGAGCAGGAACTGCTGACCCACAAGTTATCGCCGAAGCGCTCCTGGGCAAATTGCAGTTGTGCCAGGGCTTGCTCCAGTTCGCAGCGCCAGACGTTGCGGCCGTTGACCAGCCCCACCGAGAGAATCTTGTAGGTCGGCAGTCGATCCAAAACCTGGCCGAGCTGATCCGGCGAACGCACCGCGTCAATGTGCAAACCTTGTACAGGCAGGCCGACGGCCAGCCCGAGGTTGTCTTCCAGGCCACTGAAGTAGGTGGCCACGAGTTTTTTCAGCGGCGAGTATTGGAGGATGTGGTAAGCGCGTTCGAAGGCGTTTTTCCAGGACTGTGGCAGGTCGAGGGTCAGGATCGGCTCATCGATCTGCACCCACTCCACGCCTTGGGCGGCGAAGCGGCCGAGGATTTCGCCGTAGATCGGCAGCAGGCGTTCCAGCAGGTCGAGCTTGTCGAAGTCGTTGCCTTTGGCTTTGCCCAGCCACAGGTAAGTCAGCGGGCCGATGATCACCGGTTTGACATTGTGGCCGAGGGCCTTGGCTTCTTCGACCTCATCGAACAACTGTTCCCAACTCAGTTTGAATGCTTGGTCTGCACTGAATTCCGGGACCAGGTAGTGGTAATTGGTGTCGAACCACTTGGTCAGTTCCTGGGCGTATTGCGCGGTGCCGTGTTCGCTGCCGCAGCAGGCTGCCGTGGCGCCACGGGCCATGGCGAACAGGGTGTCGAGGGTCGGCAGGCCGCGTTCATCCTTGACGCTGTCGAAACGCTCGGGGATCACACCGAAGGTCAGGGAATGAGTCAGCACCTGGTCGTACCAGGCGAAGTCGCCCACGGGCAGCAGGTCGATGCCAGCGTCTTTCTGCAATTGCCAGTGGGTGGCGCGCAATTGGCGGCCGACGCTGTTCAGCGCGTTCTGATCGAGATCGCCCTTCCAGTAGGCTTCGAGGGCTTTTTTCAGTTCGCGGTCGGCACCGATGCGCGGAAAACCAAGTGTGTGGGCCAGAGCCATGGTGAATTTCTCTCTATAAAGGATGCTGTAAAACATGCTGCTATTGTCGACAGCTCAGCCAACATGAGACAAACTCAACCTTTTCGTGTTGATCACAAGTTTTCCTCATGGAGCCCTCGGTGCTTGAAATCCGTCACCTGAAAACCCTGCACGCCCTGCGCGAAGCCGACAGCCTGGTGGATGCGGCCGACCGCCTGCACCTGACCCAGTCGGCGCTGTCCCACCAGTTCAAGGAGCTGGAAGAACGCATGGGCATGCCGCTGTTCGTGCGCAAGACCAAACCGGTGCGCTTCACCAGTGCCGGCTTGCGCCTGCTGCAACTGGCCGACGCCACCCTGCCGTTGCTGCGCAGTGCCGAGCGTGACATTGCGCGGCTGGCCGGTGGCACGGCGGGGCGTCTGCACATGGCGATCGAGTGCCACAGTTGCTTCCAGTGGCTGATGCCGACCATCGACCAGTTCCGCGATGCCTGGCCGGAAGTCGAACTGGACCTGGCCTCGGGTTTCTCCTTCGCCCCGCTGCCGGCGCTGGCCCGAGGCGACCTGGACCTGGTGGTGACCTCCGATCCGCTGGAACTGGTCGGCATCACTTACGTGCCGTTGTTCACCTACGAAGCCATGCTCGCGGTGGCGAACCAACACCGCTTGGCGAGCAAGCCATACATCGTGCCCGAAGACCTGCTCACGGAAACCTTGATCACCTACCCGGTGGAACGCGATCGGCTGGACATCTTCACCCGCTTCCTGGAGCCGGCCGACATCGAACCGGCGCAGGTGCGCACCTCGGAACTGACGGTGATGATGATGCAACTGGTGGCCAGCGGTCGCGGTGTCTGCGGCATGCCGCATTGGGCGCTGCATGAGTACAGTTCACGCGGTTATGTGAAGGCCAAACGGCTGGGGGAGAAAGGCTTGTTTGCGACGTTGTATGCCGGGATCCGCGCCGACATGCTGGATGCGCCGTACATGCGCGACTTTTTGCTGACGGCCAAGGACACGTCGTTTTCGACGCTGGATGGGGTTAGTGCCGTCCGATAGAACGATCAAGGCTCAGGGGTGATCTCGCGCCACATGTGGATCTTGTCGAAGTAGTCTTCGCCGACCCGCACCGCCAACGGTTCCAGGCCAAATTGCACGAAGCCGCAGCGCTGATACAACCTGAAGGCGGCTTCGTTGCCGGCGGTGACGGTCAGCTGGATCAACCTCAGGCCCTGATGACTCTGCGCTTCAGCCAACGCGGCCTGTAACAGTTGATAACCGAGCCCGCGCTGGCGCACCTTGCCGGTCACGTACATGCCAAACAGTGTCGCCTTGTGCCGGGCCTTTTCCCGAGACTCGAAGGCCAGGCCGACGATGCCCGCCAGTTCCCCTTCCTCGAACGCCCCGAGCACCCGGTCCAGCTTGCTGGTCAGGCGCGACTCCCACCACCCCAGCGGCATCGTGGCGCGCTCGCGCACGCTGGAAGTGAACGCCTGGGGATGCGAGTCGTAGGCTTCGAGCATCAGCGCCCGATAATCCAGGGCATGACTGACATCAAGCCGCTGAATCCACATGTTCAGGCCACTCGCCGCTGCTCAAACATCAACCGCACCGCCAGCCCGGACAGGACGAAGCCCATGAAATAGCGCTGCATCGCCAGCCAGTTCGGGTTGTTGACGAACCAGGAGGCGATGCCTGCGGCGAACAGCGCGATCAGCAGGTTGACGCTGAAGCTCACGCTGATCTGGGTCAGGCCGAGGATGATGCTCTGGTTGAACACCGAACCGTGCTCAGGGGAAATGAACTGCGGAAACACCGACAGATAAAACACCGCGATCTTCGGGTTCAGAGCGCTGGTGAGAAAACCCATCGTGATCAATTTGCGTGACGAGTCCGCCGGCAACTGCTGCGCCTCGAACGGCGAACGCGCACCGGGCTTGACCGCCTGCCAGGCCAGCCACAGCAGGTACAACGCACCGGCCCACTTCAGCACCTCGTAGGCCACCGGCACGGCCATGAACACCGCGGTCAAACCCGCTGCGGCGGCGAACAGGTGCACCAGAAATCCCGCGACCACGCCCAGCAATGACGTCACCCCGGCCTTGCGTCCCTGGCAGATGGAACGGGAGATCAGGTAGATCATGTTCGGCCCTGGCGTGAGTACCATCAGCAACGCCGCAGCGGCAAAAATCAGCAAGTCTTGAAGTGGAATCATGGGCATCCTGTCCTTGAAGTCAGAGGGTCTGGGTGATCAGGCGGTTTCGATCAGTGAAGCTCGATAAAACGGCAAGATCAGGTCTCGTGTCAATGGCGCCAGCGTGAGATCGCCGTCGGTGGCCGGGTCGATCCAGCGCACCTCTTCGATTTCCGCCGCCGGGCAAACGTCAGAATCGATGGTCAACTGAAACAGTTCGGCCTGTACGACAAAACCCGGCTCGTTGGCGGCCGGTGCCGAGAATGGCCCCAGGTAGGTGGCGTGCGCCGGATCGATGACCAGTCCCAGTTCCTCCTCCAGCTCACGGGCGAGGGCGTGGACCGGCTGCTCATGGGCCTCGATCTTGCCCCCCGGCTGCATGAACGCCTGGGTGCCGCGCTTGCGCACCAGTAAGGTGCGACCGTCGGGGCCGATCAACAGGGCAGCGGCAATGTGGATGATGCGGGGCGAAGCGGTGGATGAAAGCGTCATGGATCAGGATTGGCCTTGGGCAAAGGCGCAAGGATCACATGAGCGCCGGCTTTTCGTCACGTCGAAAAGCACTGTGGCGAGGGGGCTTGCCCCCGTTGGGCAGCGAAGCAGCCCCAAAATCTCTGATGTATCAAAGATCTTGTGAGTGCTACGCACTCAAACGGGGGCAAGCCCCCTCGCCACAGCCCGCTCCCACTGTTTATCAGTGCTGATAGCTCAACTCGTCTCAAGAATCGCCACTTCCTCCGGCACTTTCACAAAAATGCTGTACTTGGCACCTTCCATCGCCTCGAACGCGATCAGTTTCTCCACCAGCGGCCCGTTCAACACCTTGCCGGCATTGAGCAGCAGCATGCCGTTGTCGGCATTCAGGTTGCGCGCCAGGATCATGCCCGCCGCCAGGTCCCGGGTGGTTAGCACCTTGACCGTCGGATCGGCCAGCGTCACATCGCTCAGGTAAGCAGCACAGACCTTAATGAAATCCTCCACCAGTTCCGGGTCATAGAGCCGACCGGCGTACTGGCGGATATACACCAGGGCTTCATCGCTGTTCATCTGCCGTTCGAGGATCAGCCCGCGCTGCAACTCGATGAAATCCACCGCCAGTTTCAGCAACCGTGAACCGAGCGGAATGGCCTCGCCCTTGAGCCTATCGGGAAAACCGCTGCCGTCCCAACGCTCCTGGTGGTGCAGGATCAGCCGCGCGGCATCTTTCATCGGGTCGAGCGTCATCAGCAGCGACTCACTCTGCTTCGGATAACCCCGATAGCGCTCGCGGTCATTGTGATGCAGCAGATCCGAAGGCGTGCTCATCATGCTGTCGGTCCAGCTCAATTTACCGATGTTGTAGAGCGCCGCCGCCATGGTCAGGTCTCGACTGGTGGCTTCGTCCAAGTAATGGAGTTTGCAGTACACCCGCACCAGTTCGATGATCTGCCGGTTGGTCTGCTTGGCAGGTGGCAGGCGCAGGTTGGCCAGCAACGAAAACACTTCCGTGCCGGTGACATAGCTGCGTTTGAGCTCTTCGTAAGCCAGGTCCAGCATGTCAGCGGTCTGTTGCAGCTCGCTGGTGCGGGCCGCGACGTGTTTTTCCAGGGTGGTGTTGAGCAGCTTCAGTTTTTCGTTCTGGTCCCACGTCTCCTGCACCAGACGCAACCGCTCACGCTCGGAATACTGATAGGCCAGCGATTGCCGCAGCGTCAGCAGCATTTCCTCATCGTGCCAGGGCTTGCTGATGTAACGATGGATCTGCCCTTCATTGATGGCTTTGATAATGGCCGAGGGGTCGGCATAACCGGTCAACATGATCCGGGTGGTGTCGGGGTAGCGCTGATGGACGTGGGCCAGCAGCGTGGCGCCGTCCATATTGGGCATTCGCGCGTCACTCATCACCAGATCGACCGACCGCTGCTCCATGATTTCCAGGGCCTGGGCACCGCTGGTGGCCAGCAGCACCTCATAGGGCTGGCTGCGTAGCAGGCGGCGCAGGCTGTTGAGAATCGACTCCTCATCGTCGACCAGCAGTAACGTGGGTTTATCGGTCACAGTCGTGGGGAGCTGCTCTTCCATGGCGATACCTCAAGTGAAACCAGCCTCTTTATGTCAGGCGCGAAAAAACTTCCTCTGACTTTCCCGAGCCTGAGCTACAGGCTAGATGATTTTCCGACCGACTCCGCAAATGATTCGTTTCAGTCAACCGGGCGAATATCCGACCGGACGACTATGCTCAGGTCACTCGGATCCAAACGATGCCCGCTCCGTCCAGCACTCAGGGAAGGGATACCCTCTATGAGCTCATCGCACCAAACTGCTGTCGGTACAGGCGCATGTCAGTGAATACGCTGCTTGCGCGGACTAATCGTCGGATCCTCATCGTCGACGACACCGCGTCGATCCACGAGGATTTCGCCAAGATTCTCAGCCCGTCATCGATCGAAGACGACAGTCTGGCCAGCGCTGAAAACGCCCTGTTCGGCACCCCCGTGTCGGTATCGTCGCAAGGTTTTATCATCGAATCCGCGTTTCAGGGCCGTGAGGCGCTGGACAAGGTCGAGACCGCGCTGGCGAATGACTCGCCCTACGCGATGGCCTTTATCGACATGCGCATGCCGCCGGGCTGGGACGGCCTGGAAACCATCGAACGCCTGTGGCAGGTCGATCCCAAGCTGCAAGTGGCGCTCTGCACCGCGTATTCCGACTATTCCTGGGAAGACATCGACGAGCGCCTGGAACTGGGCGATCGCCTGCTGATCCTGAAAAAACCCTTCGATGCCATCGAAATCCGCCAGATGGCCAGCGCATTGACCGCCAAGTGGCAAATGACCGAAGACGCGGCGCTGAAGATGTCCCTGCTGGAGCAAGCGGTCGAGGAGCGCACCCGGGAGCTGTCCGACGCCAACATCATTGTGCAGAACAGCCCGACCATTCTGTATCGGCTGCGGGGCGAACCGTCGTTTCCGTTGATGTATATCTCCCACAACATCACCAAATACGGCCACATCGCGGCGGCCCTGGTGGCTTCGTCCAACTGGGCTCAGGAGCTGATCCATCCCGACGATCAAGAGAAAGTCGACACGGCCATGGCGCGGGTGCTGGACCGCCATGCAGCCGGTGCTTCCATCGAATTCCGGATGCGCACCGGCGACGGTGACTGGCGCTGGGTCGAAAACCGCTACATCCCGGTGCGCGACGATGAAGGCCGCTTGCTGGAAGTCGAAGGCATCATCATCGACATCACCGAACGCAAACTGGCCGAGGAAAAGATCGCCCTGCTGGCCCGCACCGACGGGCTGACCGGGCTGGCCAACCGCGCGACGCTGATCGAGCGCCTGCATCAGGCGTTCGCCGCCGCCCGGCGAGGGGCCACCCCGTTCGCCATGTTTTACCTGGACCTGGATCACTTCAAACGCATCAACGACACCCTGGGCCACCCGGTGGGTGACCTGTTGTTGCAGGAGGTCGCCCGACGGATCAAAACCTGCGTGCGGGAAAACGACGTGGTCGCCCGTCTGGGGGGCGACGAGTTCGCGATCCTGCAACTGGACGTCGGCGATCCGACCCAATCAGCGGCCCTGGCCGCCAAGGTCCGCGATGCACTGGTGCTGCCCTACTCCCTGGCCGGCAACGACGTGCGGGTCTCGGTCAGTATCGGCATCAGCAGCTACACCCAGGTCAGCCTCAGCGCCGACAGCCTGTTGACCCAGGCCGACATGGCGCTGTATCGCTCCAAGGAAAAGGGCCGCAACCAGTACCACTTCCACTCCGAGGAAATCAATCAGGAAGTGGTCGAGCGCATGACCATCGCCAACGACTTGAAAACCGCCATCGAACGCGACGAGCTCGAACTGCGTTACTGGCCGGAAGTAGACCTGAGCAGTGGCAAGATCCTCGGCATGGAAGCGCAGGTCAGCTGGAATCACCCCATACGCGGTTTACTGGAAGCCCCCGCATTCCTGCCCGCGGCGGAAAAGACCGGCATCATCATCGCCCTCGGTCACTGGGTGCTGGAGCGCGCCTGTCGGCAAATGCACCAGTGGCGCGATGAAGGCATGGCACCACCGGTGGTGGCGATAAAACTGTCCCTGGCCCAGCTCAAGAGTGGTCCCGAGCTGATCTATGACGTGTTGCGCACCACTGCCCGCTGGGATCTGTGCCCGTGGGACCTGCGTTTCGACGTCACCGAAGCGACCCTGGCCCAGACCAAGTGGACGCACAACGATATCCTGCCACGCCTGCGTGAGCTGGGGGTGAAGATCGCGATCGATGACTTCGGCACCGAATACTCTTCGTTCGACTACCTCAAGACTTACCAGGTCAATCACCTGAAACTCGCTCAGGCGTTCATCGACACCGCCGCCCACGACGCGGCCAGCGCCACCACCTTGCGGGCCATTATCAATTTCGCCCGCGACGTCGGGATCGGCATCATCGCCGAAGGTGTCGAAACCCAGGAGCAACGCACTTCGCTGATGGCCACCGGCTCACCGATGAACGCCCAGGGCTACTACTTCAGCCAAGCGGTCAGCAGCCAGCAGGCCGCCGAACTGTTGAAGGCCGGGAGCATCGTGCACGCGAATCACAATCCCGGAGCAAGGCCGGGCGATTCGCAGCGTGCCACGGAGGACAAGGAATGAAAACTCCGTTCATCCAGGCCAACCGGCGCATTCTGATCATCGATGACACGCCCTCGATCCATGAGGATTTCCGCAAGATTCTGGGCGCCGATACCGACGATGAACTCACCCTCGCCGGCACTGAAGCCGCGCTGTTCGACACCCCACAAACGACTCGGCTGGTCTTCCAGCTCGACTCCGCCTATCAGGGCCAGGAAGCACTCAAACTGGTCAAGCGGGCCCAGGCAGAAGGTCGCCCTTATGCCATGGCGTTCACCGACATGCGCATGCCGCCTGGCTGGGATGGCCTGGAAACCATCGAACGGCTCTGGAAAGCCGATCCTAACCTGCAAATCGCGTTGTGCACGGCGTTCTCCGATTACACCTGGGAAGCCATGGCCGAACGGCTGGAATTCGGCGATCAATTGCTGGTGTTGAAAAAACCTTTCGACAGCCTGGAAATCCGCCAGATGGCCAGCGCCCTGACCTGGAAGTGGCAGATGGCGCAGGACGCGGCGATGAAAGTGCTGAGCCTGGAGCAAACCATCGAAGCCCGGGTCCACGAACTGCTCAAGGTGTCTCATCTGTTGCAGTACGACGTGTTGACCGAGCTGCCCAACAGCACCTTGCTGGGTGACCGGCTGAACCAGTCCCTGGCCTTGTCCAGACGCCATGACAAACAACTGGCGGTGATGTTTCTGGGGCTCGACCGCTTCAAGCGCATCAACAATGCGTTGGGCCACCCGACCGGTGACGAGATGCTCAAGCGTGTCGGGCAAAGCCTGGTGGCCTGCGTGCGCGCCTCCGACTCGGTGTTTCGCTACGGCTCCGACGAATTTGTGGTGATCCTGGCCGACATCCACCACCCCCAACAGACCAAGGGCATCGCCGAAAAACTGTTGAACGCCATACGTGCGCCCCAGCACGTCGCCGGACATGACCTGAGCGTGACGGCCAGCCTGGGCATCAGCATCTATCCCGATGACGGTTTCGATGCCATCGCTCTGATCAAGAAAGCCGAAACCGCGATGCGCAACGTCAAGGAAAGCGGCCCCAACGATTTCAGCTTTTTCATCGATGAGATGAACCAGCGCGCGCGGGAACAGCAGACCATCGAGTCGGGGATTCGCCTGGCACTGGAGCGGAACGAGTTTGTCCTGCACTACCAACCGAAACTCGACCTGGGCAGCGGCAAGGTGGTCGGCGCCGAGGCGTTGATCCGCTGGCAAAAACCGGGGCAAGGCTGGATCTACCCGACAGACTTCATCGGTGTAGCCGAAGACAGCGGCTTGATCGTGCCATTGAGCAAATGGGTGCTGGCCCAGGCCTGTCGGCAAGCCCGTACCTGGCAGGCAAATGGCCTGCCGAATCTGTGCATGTCGGTGAACGTGTCGGCCATCGATTTCCGCCAGCGGGATTTTGTCGAAGGCATCGAACAGATACTCCAGCAAACCGGTATGGACCCCGCGTTGCTGGAGCTGGAGATCACCGAGGGCGTATTGATGCAGAACGTCGATGCCACGATGGTCGCGCTGAATCGGCTCAAGGCTTTGGGTGTACGGCTGGCCATCGATGACTTCGGCACCGGCTATTCCAGCCTGAGTTACTTGCAACGGTTTCCCATCGATGTACTGAAAATCGACCAATCGTTCATTCGTGGCCTGGGCCGTGACAGCAACGACGCGGCTCTGGTCGGCGCCATCATCAGCCTGGGCAAAAGCCTCAATCTGACGGTCATTGCCGAAGGGGTGGAAACCCTCGAACAACTGAATTTTCTCAAGGCGCTCCATTGCGAGGAAGGCCAGGGCTACTACTTCAGCAAAGCCGTGGAGCCGGACGCCTTCGTGCAATACCTGACCACCGTAAAGCCCATCTCCTGAACGATGTGCAACAACACACAGGCCCTGAGCCAAGGAATCACAAGATGTCACGTTCCTTCTGCTACTTGCTCCTTGCGCCTCTACTCGGTTGTTGTCTGATAGCCAGTGGCGCACCGCTGGACGAACCGCTCAAACCCTTGCCCGCAGTGCCCGAGCAGAATCCCTTGCAAGTCGAACTCGGTCGCCGGTTGTTCAACGAACCACGGCTGTCGGTCAACAACAGCCTGTCCTGCGCCAGTTGCCATCGCCTGGAAATCGGCGGCGCCGACGACAAGGCATTGTCCACTGGCTTCAAGGGCGATCCCTTGACGATCAATACCCCGAGCGTGTTCAACGCAAGCCTGAACTTCCGGCAATTCTGGAATGGCCGCGCCGATTCTCTGGAAACCCAAGCCCACGAAGTGGTACAGAGTCCCAGTGAAATGGGCAGTCATTGGGAGCATGTGGTCCAGATGCTGTCCGCCGACCCGGATTACAAAAGCGCTTTCACCAAGGCCTACCCGGACGGCGTCACCATGAACAATGTGCAAAGTGCCCTGGCCACGTATGAGCGCACGCTGATCAGCGCCAACTCGCGTTTCGACCAGTACCTGTCGGGCGATACCGACATTCTCACGACTGACGAGAAATACGGTTACCAACGCTTCAAGGACTACGGCTGCATTGCCTGCCATCAGGGGGTGAACATCGGCGGCAACATGTTCCAGAAATTCGGGGTCATGGGTGATTACTTTCAGGCTCGTGGCAACCCCACCGAAGCCGATCTGGGCCGCTATCTGGTCACCAAGGCCGAAGAGGACCGCAACGTGTTCAAGGTGCCGAGCCTGCGCAATGTCGCCGTGACCGCGCCGTACTTTCACGACGGCTCGGCTAAAACCCTCGAAGAGGCGGTAGACGTGATGTTCAAGTTTCAGCTCGGCCGTGTGCCCTCCGACAAGGATAAGGACCTGATCATCAAATTCCTCAAGACCTTGACCGGTGAATGGGGAGGCAAACCTTTATGAAAACGTTCCCCCGCCGCAACCTGGCGCTGCTCGCTGCCGTGGCCGTGCTGCTGGCCTCGACGCTGTTGTTCCTGTACCTCAAGTCCAGCTCGAACGAGACGTCGACCTACGCCGAATCCCGGGATTTGATCGGTCGGATCAAACAGTTGAATGCGCAATGGGAAACCGAGATTCTCAAGTCCAGGATCGCCATCAGTCACAATTACGATCCGTTGGTGGCACCGCTGAGCGAGATGACGCGCCTGTGGCAGCGGTTCGAGAGCATGGAGTCCAATCACGGCCGCAACGACACGCCGACCTGGCGTGCCAGTCATGAGGCATACCTTGCCGCCATCCAGGAAAAAACCCGCTTGGTGGAGCAGTTCAAATCCCACAACGCGGTGCTGCGCAACTCACTGGCGTTCCTGCCCACGGCCGAAGACGACATCCAGGAACCGCTTGCCCAACTGCCCGATGAACACAAACTGCAACTGCAGAACATTGCCACCGACACCTACGACTTGCTGCTCAGCAGCCTGGAGTTCGCCCAGGTCACCTCCGACGATAAAGCGGCCGAGATTCTGGTGGGGCTGAACAAACTGGGGGTGAACAAGCAGCGATTGCCGGAGCAGTTTCACAGCCCGATCGATATTTTGAGCAACCACATCGCGCTGATCCTGCGTGAACAACCGGTGGTCAATCGGTTACTGGAAAACATCGAGGCCATTCCCGTGGCCGAACGACTGGACGACATTACCGGCCTGCTGAACGAAGACCAGCAGCAAACCGATGCCATCGACCAGCGCTACCACTTCTACATGCTGGTGTTTTCGACGCTGCTGGTGCTGGTGCTGGTGTACCTGGCAATCCGCCTGATGCGCAGCTTCGGGGAGACTCAGCGGGTCAACAAAGAACTGCAAACCGCCAACGAAGTCCTCGAACAACGGGTCGAAGAGCGCACTCGCGAACTCAAGGATACCCAGAGCGAATTGCTCGACACCGCGCGTCAGGCCGGCATGGCCGAAATCGCCACCAACGTGCTGCACAACGTCGGCAACGTGCTCAACAGCGTGAACATCTCGGCCGATCTGGTCAGCCGCCGGCTGCGTAGCAGCAAGGCCCAGGGGCTGGGCAAGGCGATGCAGCTGATCAACGAGCATCAAAGCGACCTCGGCACTTTTCTGACCCAGAACGAAAAAGGAAAACTACTGCCAGGCTATTTGAATCAACTGGTGGAGGCGATTGCCCTCGAACAGCAAGGCATGACCGAGGAACTCGCGCAGTTGAGCAAAAGCGTCGATCACATCAAAGACATCGTCGCCACCCAGCAGTCCTACGCGGGGGCCAACAACCTGGTGGAGCCGCTGTACATCAGCGAATTGCTCGAGGACGCCCTGCGCATGAACGCAGGCGCCTTGACCCGGCATCACGTCACGGTGGTCAAGGAGTACGGCGACGTACCGCAAGTGATGGGCGACAAGCACCGCTTGTTGCTGATCCTGATCAACCTGATCAGCAACGCCAAATACGCCATGTCCGACCTCAGCAACCGAGCCCGACAGATCACCCTTGGGGTAAAAGTCGTCGAGGACACGATCCTGCAAATCAGCGTCAAGGATGACGGCGAAGGCATTGCGCCGGAAAACATGACGCGGATCTTTGCCCACGGTTTCACCACCCGCAAGGAAGGCCACGGCTTCGGCCTGCACAGCTGTGCGCTGGCCGCGATCGAAATGAACGGCCATCTCACCGCCCACAGCGACGGACCGGGCAAGGGCGCCCTGTTCACCTTGCAGATCCCGTTGAACCCCGTCATGGAGGAAGCATGAGCGACCTATCGAACCGCCGCATTCTGCTGATCGACGACACCCCGTCCATCCATGATGACTTTCGCAAAATCCTCACCCCAACCTCGGCCAAACATGCAGAACTGGACGAAATGGAGGCCGCGCTGTTCGGCAGCGAAGTGAAATCCACCCAACCGCTGTTCGAACTGGATTCGGCCTACGGCGGTCAGGAGGGCCTGGGCAAACTCGTCCAGGCCTTACAGGAAAACCGTCCCTACGCCCTGGCCTTCGTCGACATGCGCATGCCCGAGGGCTGGGACGGTGCACAGACCATCGAACACCTGTGGCAGGAAGACCCGAGCCTGCAAGTGGTGGTGTGTACCGCCTATTCCGACTATTCGTGGGATGAACTGCTGGAGCGCCTGCACGCCCACGACCGCCTGCTGATTCTGAAAAAACCGTTCGACAATATCGAAGTCCAGCAGATGGCCAATACCTTGCTCACCAAATGGGACATGACCGAACGGGCGTCTATCCAGATGAGCCATCTGGAGCATCTGGTGGATCAGCGCACGGCCCAGTTCAAACAGGCCAGCGAAGCATTGCAGCGGGAAATCGACGAGCGCAAACAATTGGAAAGCCAACTGGTGCAGTCGGAAAAACTCGCCTCGCTGGGGCAACTGGCGGCGGGTGTCGCCCATGAAATCAATAATCCCATCGGCTTCATTTCCTCCAACCTCGGCACCCTCGATGGCTATTTCAAGCAACTGCAGACCATGCTCGATGCCTATCGGGAGGCGGAGGCGGCCATTACCTCAAGCGAGGTCCTCGAACGTCTCGGCCAGCTCCGGGAAAAGGTCGAGCTGGAGTTTCTGCGCGAAGACATTCCGCTGCTGATCAAGGAGTCCAAGGACGGCATCAATCGGGTCGGGCAGATCGTCAAAGACTTGAAGGACTTCTCCCGCGTCGACTCCAATCAGGAATGGCAGTGGACCAACCTGCAACAGGGCATCGAGTCGACGCTGAACATCGTCGCCAATGAACTCAAGTACAAGGCCGATGTGGTGAAGGAGTATCAAACGCTGCCTGACATCGAATGCCTGCCGTCGCAGATCAATCAGGTGATCATGAACCTGATCGTCAACGCGTCTCAGGCCATGGGGCCGGAACGGGGCACCATCACCCTGCGTACCGGGCTTGAAGGTGAAACGGTGTCGATCGAAGTCGCGGACACCGGATCAGGCATCGAACCGGAATGCCTGCAGAAGATATTCGACCCGTTCTACACCACCAAACCGGTGGGCCAGGGGACAGGGCTCGGGTTGTCCCTGTCCTATGGCATCGTGAAAAAACACCGGGGCGATATTTCGGTACGCAGCGAAGTCGGCGTGGGTACCACGTTTCGGGTCGAGCTGCCGGTGCGCCAATCGAAAGTGGCTGTCTGACCAGCCGAACAAGGGATCAAATCTCAATCCAGGCTGTTTTCGTTTATTCTCCAGGCGCAGAATGCCTGACGCTCTGTGCTAACACAGGAGATCTCTGTGGCGAGGGAGCTTGCTCCCGCTGGATCGCGAAGCGATCCCAAAACAGGCAATGCGTTCAGTCAGACAAATCCCGTCAGCAGGTTTTGCGACTGCTGCGCAGCCGAGCGGGAGCAAGCTCCCTCGCCACAAAAGCCTGTATACCACGGTCCTACATGACCGAGTCCGAACCCAAGGAAACCGTATGAGCCTGTCACTCCTGAGCCGCTACGCCTTCTTTGCCGTCTGTGTGATATTCACCCTCGCCAGCCTGCCCTTCCTGGCATACGACTGGCTCTGGCCGATCACCGCCGTCACCGGCGTCCTCAGCCTGGTGGGTCTGTTCGACCTGCTGCAAAGCCCCCATGCGGTGCGCCGCAACTACCCGATCCTGGGCAATATCCGTTATCTGGTGGAGGGCATTCGCCCGGAAATCCGCCAGTACCTGCTCGAATCCGACAGCGATGCCCTGCCCTTCTCCCGGGCCCAGCGTTCGCTGGTGTATTCGCGGGCCAAGAACGAGAGTGCCGATAAACCTTTCGGCACGCTGATCGACGTGTATCAATCGGGTTTCGAATTCATCGGCCACTCGATGCGCCCGGCGCCGTTGAGCGACCCAAGCAGTTTCCGGGTGATGGTCGGCGGCCCGCAGTGCACCCAGCCGTACTCGGCGTCGGTGTTCAACATCTCGGCCATGAGCTTCGGCTCCCTCAGCGCCAACGCCATTCGCGCGTTGAACCAGGGCGCCAAACTCGGCAACTTCGCCCATGACACCGGCGAAGGCAGCATCAGCCCCTATCACCGGGAAAACGGCGGCGACCTGACCTGGGAACTGGGCAGCGGCTACTTCGGCTGCCGCACCGCCGATGGCCGCTTCGACCCGGAACGCTTCGCCGCCCAGGCACAGAACCCGCAAGTGCGGATGATCGAAATCAAAATGAGCCAAGGCGCCAAACCCGGCCACGGCGGCATTCTGCCCAAACACAAAGTCACCCAGGAAATCGCCGAAACCCGTGGCATCCCGATGGGCGAAGACTGCATTTCGCCGTCGCGCCACAGTGCGTTTTCCACACCGATCGAAATGATGCACTTCATCGCGCAACTGCGTGAACTGTCCGGCGGCAAACCCGTGGGTTTCAAGTTCTGCCTGGGCCACCCGTGGGAATTCATGGGCATCGCCAAGGCCATGCTGGAAACCGGCATCCTCCCGGACTTCATCGTGGTCGACGGCAAGGAAGGTGGCACCGGCGCCGCGCCTGTGGAATTCACCGACCACATCGGCGTACCGATGCGTGAAGGCCTGTTGTTCGTGCACAACACCCTGGTGGGCCTGAACCTGCGGGACAAGATCAAACTCGGCGCCAGCGGCAAAATCGTCAGCGCCTTCGACATCGCCAGCGTCCTGGCCATCGGCGCCGACTGGGCCAACTCGGCGCGCGGCTTCATGTTCGCCATCGGCTGCATCCAGTCGCAAAGCTGCCACACCAACAAATGCCCGACCGGCGTCGCCACCCAGGACACCCTGCGCCAGCGCGCGCTGGTTGTTCCGGACAAGGCCCAGCGTGTGTACAACTTCCATCGCAATACACTGAAGGCCCTGGCCGAAATGCTCGCCGCCGCGGGTCTCGACCATCCTTCACAGCTGTCGGCCAAGCATCTGGTGCGACGCATGTCGGCGACCGAGATCAAGTTGTTTTCGCAGTTGCATGTGTTCTTGAAACCGGGGGAGTTGCTGACCGGTGAGGTGAATGGCGAGTTTTACTCGCGGATGTGGCAGATGGCACGGGCGGATAGTTTTGAGCCTAATGATGCGGCTGCTGCATAGCGTGTGTTTGCGCGCCAATCTCAGCGGTTGGCGCGTCCTCCACGATGAACAAACGAGCCTCACTGCCCCCTTCCCTTAGCGTCAGCACCTGCTTCCAATGTTTCGGAAACAAAGCGTCATGCTCAGGACGAGCAATGCCCGTCACCCACCAGACTCTCCTGGCATTGAGTTTCAGGGTCGAAAAATCATTGAAGAAAATCGAGTGCAGGTGACGGGGAATGAGTGCCCAGCCACCGTATTCGGCGGTTCCCCACAAGGTGCCGGTCGCTGTTTTGAAGACGTATAGCCTCGGCTGAATGCCTGTCGAGTTGTAGTACATGAACGGCAAGTACCAATACAGGTTATCCACAACGATTTCGTCATCCGGATGGGCTTCACGGCCGAGACCGGCGACGACGGCATCCAGCTTCGCGTCTCTGCGAATAGTGGTGCCGTTCATCTCATCCGTTTGTGCGTAAATCGCTGACAGTCCGTGCACTTGCACCAAGACAATAAAAACCATGGCGACAGCAGCAAGGACAGCGTGGCGTTGGCTCAATGCGTCCAGTGCGAGCGCAACGATAAGGGGCAACGCAGCGGCGGCGAATACCAGGTACCTGGCATTGAAAACCGGCACGATCAGCGACACCAGAAACACGGTCAGCGCCGGCACAAAGAAATAACTCACCAGCAAGACGCTGAAAGGTCGTTCATTACGTGCTTTGAGCAGTACCGCAGCGGCGCAAACAATGATCAAGACCAAGGGTGTCACGCGCCATAAGTCACTGGTCGAACCCTCCATCACCACCAGTTGCCAAACGAAGGTCAGCACCGTCGGCCAGGTGAGTGGCGGTATCCATTCGAGCCCATCCATTCGCAGCAATTGACTGATGAGAGGCGGTGCCCACGGCAGGTACAACACGACGATTGCACTGTTGGCCAATATCCACGCACGTACCGATACCGTACCCTGGACCTTGCGCACTCGCCACCAAAAAAGCCAATGCACCAACACGCACAATGCGGCGAAGTAGTGCGTGTAAAAAGCCGCCGTCATCAGCAGCACGTAAACGACCGGGTAACGCTTTTGATCCGGCGCCTTGACCCAGCACACCAGCGCCACAGTCGCGCCCATCAGCCAAAACCCCAACAAGGTGTACATTCGCACTTCCTGGCTGTAGCGCACCGATATCGGCAGCAACGCCAACAACAATGCTGCGATCCATGTCGCCCTTCGCGTCGCCAACAGGCTCATCAATTTAATGCCCAGCAACAACGTGCCGACATCAGCCAGAGCACTCAGGGACCGCGCAGACAACACGCCATGACCGAACAGCACCATCCAGTAATGCAGCAAGACATAGTAAAGCGGCGGATGAACATCCCGAGCCGTTGTGGCCCAGATGTACGCAGGCGAGCCCTCGGCCAGCAGTATGCTGTAAGCCTCGTCGTACCAGATGACCGGCACGGTGATAGCGTGAAATCTCGCCAACAATGCGATCACCAGCACCACCAGCAAACCCGCACCGTCGGCAACCCCGGATGGCAAGCGTTTGAGATAGATCGCAGGAGCGCTCACCGTTTTCACCACGCAAGCGTGGCGATCGGCGTTGGCTCTTTCATCACGATGAAACCGTAGTCACCCAACAGATAGAGGCTGTAGAACTTGTTATCCACCAGCGGTGGATAACCCTGATAACCCATCAGCGTCGCGTTGCGTCGCTCCCGCTCCGCGACCACGTTGGTGATGCCCGCTTTCGGCAGGTTTTCCGCCAGCATGTAGAAGTTGATGTTCAGCAGATAATGCAAAACCGGCATCTGCTTGAACGAGCCCGCAGCCTCCACCAGCCAGTGATCGGAATAACTCACCGACATGTAAATGCGCTTGGCCTCACGCAGTTGCCGATGGGATGCAATGTCATGCCCCAGGGAAAACAACGCGCTGGAGGCAAAGGTGTTCTGCACCGACAGCACGCGGCCATAGGCGTAGGACAGCGAAAGCATGGCCAACAGAGGAACCACCAACAGCAGCGTCAGCCGCTCATGAATGCGTGCCAACGCCAGATGGCTCAAATAGAACAGCAGCACCAACAGCACCGCGAACCCCATCAGAGTTCTGGCGCCTTCATTGAAATCCCGGAAAAACAACACAGCCCCCGACACTAGAAAAATCACGGTCGGCACGGACAGCACACATGCCAGGCCCATCAGCACTCTTCTCAACGCCGTGTCCTGGCGTGCCACCACGTTCCGGGCCAGCTGCACGCTGCCCGCGATGGCGCACAACAGCAGCACGGCGAACACCCAGGCGAATCCCCCGTGAAACAGCAGCGCGACTTTTTCCAGCACGCGGCCGATGTTGATTTCCAGTTGCAGCCAGGGTGCTGCCGCCCAGTTCAGGAACAAAACGCGGGTCTGATCCATGTATGGATAAGCGGTGACGCTGTAGATCAACCCGCCGAGCACCACCTGCGCGAGTTTCCAGCCGATCAACTCGCACCATTGCGGCCAGGCCCATTTATCGTTCGCGCCCCTGAGCAGTTCGAGGCAACACAGGCCCAGAAATACATTAATACTCACCTGATAGAGCCCCAGCCCCAGGGCAATCAGGAAGGCCGGCACCAGCCATTGCAGGATGCGCGAAGGATGACGAAACGTGATCGCATAGATCACCGCCACCAGGCTCAAGGCATTGGTCGGTCCGTCGTATTGATACGACAGGTTCTGCAGGAAGAACGGGTTGTACCAGAGCGGCAACACCACCATGCAGCAGGATAGCGTCGGCTGCGGGTAGTAATGAAACGTCAGGCTGGTCAACGCAAAAGTCATGGCCAGGGAGGCGATCAACAGCGGCAACGGAAAGATGTTCGGCGCGGCATCGCTGAAGGTCAGCGCGTTGTAGAACAGCTCGGTGAACAACCGCCCCTGCCCCACCCAGTCCGTGCCGGCGGACAGCGAACGCCAGTTGTCATCGATGTAGGGATAGTCGGCGAGGATCAGCGGAATGACATAGATCAGCGTCGCGAGTTGAAAAAACAGCCAGACCCGACGACGGCCGATTTCGCCGCTGAAAAAATCGCCCAGTCTGCCCATGCTAAAGCCCGACCCGGTCTTTGCCGCCGATGACGTCTTTGATCACATACCGGGGCCGATGCTTGGCTTCGATGTAGATGCGACCGACATACTCTCCAAGAATGCCGATGCCGATCAGTTGCACACCGCCCAGAAACAATATGGCCGTCATCAACGAAGGGTAACCGGGGACGCTGTTGCCGAAGAAAATCTTGTCCAGCACCATGTACACCGCATACAGCACCGCGAAGATTGAAATGCCGCCGCCGATGTAAGTCCACAACTGCAAGGGTACGGTGCTGAACGAGGTAATGCCTTCCAGCGCCAGGTTCCACAGCTTCCAGCCATTGAATTTGCTGCGTCCCGCCACCCGCTGGGCCCGCTCGTACTCCACCACCACGGTGGTGAAACCGGCCCACGATAGAACGCCTTTCATGAACAACTGATGCTCGGGGAGTGCGCGAATCACATTGACCACCTTGCGGTCCATGAGGCGGAAATCCCCGACGTTCTCTTCGATACGGGTGTAGGAAATCCTGTTCAGCAGGTGGTAGAACATTGCCGCACTGTGGCGTTTTAAATAACTGTCGCTGGCACGATCCCGGCGCTTGGCGAGTACCACATCGGCACCCTTTTGCCACTCGGCAATCAACCGCGGGATGACGCTGATCGGGTCCTGCAGGTCCACGTCCATGGGGATCACCGCATCGCCGGTGGCGTACTCCAGCCCGGCAAACAACGCCGGCTCCTTGCCGAAGTTGCGCGAGAAATTGATCAGCAATACCTGTTCATCGACCTGAGCCAGCGCTTTGGCCTGCTCAGCCGTCTGGTCGGTACTGCCGTCGTTGATGAACACGATCTCGACTTCATAAGGGTCAAGTTTCAACTCACGACGCACCGCTTGGTGGAACAGACTGATCGCCTGCTCTTCGTTGAATACCGGGACAATCAGCGAAACCTTCACGTTTCACACTCCTGAGAACCGAAGTGTAGATGCTCGCCAGATGCCATCATGGGGAGTTCTGGTGCGCGGACAGTCCGGCAGACCGACGGCCACGCCGCTCTATCCGTTCGCTATAAGCATCTGAGACATTCGGTAATATCCAGCCTTTTGCAATTGCCTGTGAATAACGGCACCCTGCGCGCCGCCAATGTGCGGCGCACCCTCTTTTGCGGCGCCGGCAACTCCTTATTCAACAGCCCGTTCAAGAGCCCGCCTTCATGACGTCTGGACGCGATCACCGAATCGACTTTTTCCGCGGCCTGGCCCTGATCTTTATCTTCTGGGACCACGTGCCGCAGAACCCGCTCGCGCAGTTCACGGTGCGTAACTTCGGCTTCAGCGATGCGGCGGAGATTTTCGTGTTCCTGGCCGGTTACGCGGCCGTGCTGGCCTACGGCAAGATCGCCCGGCGCGACGGGCTCATGGTCGCTACGGTGAAGATCCTGCGACGCGCCTGGGTGCTTTATGTAGTGCACATCTTTTTGCTGGCGCTGCTGATGGGCATCGTATTTTTCGCCAACAGCCACGTGGAAACCCGCGATCTGGTGCAGGAAATGGGCTTGCAGTATTTCCTGAGCAATCCGCAGCAGGCGTTGATGGATGAATTGCTGCTGCGCTTCAAACCGAACCTGATGGACCCGTTGCCGCTGTACATTCTGTTGCTGCTCGGCCTGTCGCTGGTACTGCCGATGCTGCTGCGCAAGGCTGAATACGTGGTGGGGCTGTCGGTGGTGTTGTACCTGCTGGCGCCATGGTTGCAGTGGAACCTGGCGGGCACCGACGGGGGGGTGTGGTTTTTCAATCCGATGGCCTGGCAGCTGCTGTTTATTCTCGGGGGCGCAGCGGCGATTCACCGGCAAAGGCCTCGGGCGCCGCAACCTCGACCGCTGACTCGACAGCCGGTTTTCATCGCGGCTCTGACCTATCTGGTAATGACCGGGATGATCGCGCTGTCGTGGAAATGGCCGACCGTGCATGACGAGTTCATGCCCCAATGGCTCGGCGAATGGCTCTATCCGATCAGCAAGACCAACCTCTCACCGGCGCGTCTGCTGCACTTCCTCGCCCTCGCCTACGTCACCGCCAGGTTGTTGCCGGACACGGGCTGGACGCAACACTGGCTGGCGCGACAAAGCTGTCGCATGGGCCGATATTCTCTGGAGGTGTTCTGTTTTGGTGTGTTGCTGGCGCCGTTGGCGGACATGCTCAATGCCTTGGGTGGGAACGTATTGGCGATGCAGCTATTCAGCGCAATGTTGGGGGTCGGGTTGATGGCGTTGCTGGGGGTTTGGCTGGATTTCAATAAGCGGTTGAATGTGCCGATACCCGTGGCAGCCGTTTAAATGCAAAAGCCCCGATCATTCTGACTGGGGCTTTTGCATGGCTGGCGTTACAACTTACGAAGCCGAACGCACCGCGCCTTGCGTCACGTTGGTCGGCTGCAACTTGAACATGTAGAACAACACCGTCAGCAGTACCAGGAACGCCGGGCCCACATACAGCGCCACTCGGGTGTCCGGGAAGTACGCCATCAGGCCGACCACCAGCACCAGGAAAGCCAACGCCAGATACGAACTGATCGGGTACAGCCACATGCGGTATTTCAGGCCGGCACGTTCGCTGGCGCTCAGGCCTTTGCGGAACTTGAGCTGGGCCAGCAGGATCATCACCCAGGTCCAGATCGCGCCGAAGGTGGCTATCGCGGTAACCCAGACGAAAACCTTCTCAGGCACCATGTAGTTGAGCAGCACGCCCAGCAACAACGCGCCGATCGACAACAGCAACGCACGACGGGGCACACCGCCGTTCGAGGTTTTGGCGAAACCGGCCGGGGCCTGGCCGTTCTGCGCCAGGCTGTAGAGCATGCGCCCGGTGCTGAAGATGCCGCCGTTGCAGGACGACAACGCCGCGGTGATCACCACGAAGTTGATGATGCCAGCGGCGGTCTTGATGCCCAGACGCTCGAAGGTCATCACGAACGGGCTGCCCTGGGTGCCGATGGCGTTCCATGGGTAGATCGACAGAATCACAAACAGGGCGCCGACGTAGAACAGCAGAATCCGCCAGAACACCGAGCCGATAGCATTGGGGATGGTCTTCTGCGGGTTCTTCGCTTCACCGGCGGTCAGGCCGATCATCTCGACGCCGAGGTAGGCGAACATCACCATTTGCAGGGACATCAACACGCCTTGCACGCCGTTGGGCATGAAGCCGCCGTGGGCCCACAGATTGGAAATCCCCAGGGCGACGCCGTCGTTGCCGAAGCCGAACGCGATCACGCCGATACCGCCGACCACCATCGCAATGATGGTGACGATCTTGATCAGGGCGAACCAGAATTCGAACTCACCGAAGGCTTTCACCGCGATCAGGTTGATAGAGCCCATGCTGACCAGCGCGGCGAGTGCCCAGATCCAGCGCGGCACGTCGGGGAACCAGACGCCCATGTACACCGCCACTGCGGTGATTTCCGCGACGCAGGTCACCAGCCACAGGAACCAGTAGTTCCAGCCGGTCAGAAAACCCGCCAAAGGCCCGAGGTAATCCTGGGCATAACGGCTGAACGAGCCGGCGACCGGATTGTGCACGGCCATTTCGCCGAGGGCACGCATGATCACCAGGATCGCCAGACCGCCGATGATGTAGGAGAGCATGATGGCCGGGCCGGCCATTTCGATGGCCTTGGCCGAACCCAGGAACAGGCCGACGCCGATACAGGCACCGAGTGCCATCAGGCGAATATGCCGTTCGCCCAGTTCGCGTTTAAGCGGGCCGCCCTGAGCGGTCTCGCCGTGAGGCAGGTGATTGCCGACTGGCATAGGGGTGCAACCTCGTCTTGTTATTGGATATGACCACCGAGTGTCGAAGCGCCGACCGATAGGCCAGTGCCTGGTGAAACCGGGCCTGTCTTGTGGACAGACACGTCTTGTAGGACAAAACCTCCAAGATCAGCGGGGCGTGCAGTATAAAAAGCTAACGACAGGTGTTTTCACTATATAAAACACAATATTCAGCGATAACTAACGGGTAATTCCCGCAGAACGGAGTGGCATTACCTGGCTTATGCAGGTTTTTTCGCCACTGAAACCGCACGGAGTATTGCACAGCAATGGTGCATCGTCATGCCCCTACCTAGGCAGCATTTACCTCTCCGATGCGTCTAGCTCAACCCTTTCAGACGACACCTCCTGTGAATAGGAGGTTTCCTGTGGCGAGGGGGCTTGCCCCCGTTGGACTGCGCAGCAGTCCCAAAAACCAGCAGCACTTGATTTTTTCAGACACACCGCATGTACAGGATTCACGACTGCTGCGCAGCCGAACGGGGGCGAGCCCCCTCGCCACAGGAATCCTCCTCACCAAAGTAAGCCCCCTCACCACAATAGGTTTCTTGCTGCAGTGAATCCTTCACAGGAATCAGAATCTTCACTCAGCATTTGCAGAACCGAAACAGACAATCGGGCACTAGCGTGGAAGGGTCACCTGACTATTACGCAAGGAAGCAATGGATTGCCTACTCAACCAAACTCTCATCGCCTGCGCTTTGGCAGAGCCTCTGAAAACGGCCGCGCTTACCTCATCACCGCAGTTATTCACGAGCGCCAACCCATATTCTCTGACTGGCGATTGGGGCGTCTGCTTGTCGCAGAACTGCGCCGAGCTCACGATGCGGGTTTAGTGAATTCAATTGCCTGGGTTGCGATGCCCGATCATTTTCATTGGCTAATGCAACTGCAGGGCAACAATCTGGGCAATGTTGTCGGCTCTACCAAGTCACGCTGCACCCTGGCAGTGAACAAAATGAACGGTCGGTGTGGTCCGCTATGGCAAAGCGGCTACCACGACCGGGCAATCCGCGATGGAGAAGAACTCCTGCCATTCGCTCGTTACATTGTTGCCAATCCTTTAAGAGCGGGGCTGGTCAAGAAAATTGGCGATTACCCGCTATGGGATGCCTGCTGGCTATAAATATCTGTGAGGGATTTCTGTGACGAGGGGGGCTGTTGTGGCGAGGGGGCTTGCCCCCGTTGGACTGCGCAGCAGTCCCCAAAAAACAGCAGCACTGAATTTTTCAGGCACGCCGCATTTAAAGGGCTCACGGCTGCTGCGCAGCCGAACGGGGGCAAGCCCCCTCACCACAGTAAGCCCCCTCACCACAGTAAGTCCCTGTCCACAGTAAGCTCCCTTGCCACAGGTAATGATGCGCATCTGATATTTGGTTGTTCACAATTTTTTCACCAATGCCAACCACCGTCTAAGCTTCAAACAAGTCCGATCAATCTGCGTGAATGGATCAGTCGACTATGGGCGCTTTGTGGCAAACCGATTCGAGTGACACTGTGGTTCCGACTGAACGTGTGGATGAAGCGCCTTTACCTGAAAAACCCCGTCGTTCACGGCACGGCTGGGGGGCGTTCTGGTTGCTGCTGCTGATTATCCTGATTGTCCTGGGCCTGGCCGCAGCCAAGGAAATGCGCACCTCCAAGTTCCAAGCCCGGGAAATCAGCAAATATGCCGCCTCGCTGAAATACGAACTGCAACCCGGCCCCAGCGACGCGATTCGCTACCCTGGCGAAGGCCCGTTCGATCAGCGTCTGGGCTACAGCTCCCTGGATGAATTTCTGCCGCGCCTGCTCAAACGCGATTACGTGATAGCGGCGCAAACCCGCTTTTCGCCTGCGCTGATGAAGTACAGCGACAAGGGCTTTTTCATTCCCTATACCGAGAAAATCCAGGCCGGGCTGTCGATCACCGATTGCCGCGCGGCCCCGCTGTACCAGTTCAAGTATCCACAACAGCTCTATTCAAGCTTTGCGGCGATCCCGCCGGTGGTGGTCAACAGCTTGCTGTTCATCGAAAACCGCTTTCTGCTCGATCCGCGCCAGCCCCTGGCCAACCCCGCCGTGGACTGGCCGCGGTTCGGCATGGCCGCGTGGTCCCAGGTAGCCAAGCTGTTGCGCCTGCCCGGCCAATCGGCGGGCGGCAGTACACTGGCGACACAGCTTGAGAAATATCGACACTCACCCGACGGCTTGACCGTGTCGGGCGCGGAAAAAATCCGCCAAATGATTTCCGCCAGCGTGCGGGCCTATCAGACGGGGCCGGAAACCCTTCAGGTACGGCAAAATGTGATTCGCGATTACCTCAACAGTGTTCCGCTGTCCGCGGTACCGGGCCACGGTGAAGTGCATGGCATGGCCGAAGGTCTGCGTGTGTGGTACGGCGCCGACTTCAACAAGGCCAACGAACGGCTGGCCAGCACCGACACCGATCAGAAAAGCCTGGCGGAGAAAGGCCTGGCCCTGCGTGAAATGCTGTCGCTGATGATTGCTCAACGCCGCCCTTCCCACTACTTGACCAAGGGCCGCGATGAATTGGCCAGCCTGACCGACAGCCATATTCGCCTGCTGTCACAAAATGGGGTGATCGATGCGCCGCTCGCGGCGGCGGCACTGGCCAGCCAAGTGACCTATCGCGACTGGCAGACCCAGCCCACCATCCAACCGATCGAAACCAACAAAGGCATCAGTGTCGCGCGCAGTCGGCTGGGCAGTTTGCTCAACCGTCCGCTGTATGACCTCGACCGCCTCGACCTTTCCGCCACCAGCACCCTGCAAGGCGAGCTGCAAACCCAGGCCACCGCATACCTCAAGCATCTGGCCGACCCAGCCTATGCAGCGGAAATCGGCCTGATCGGCGAACGCCTGCTCACCCCCACCAGCACCACGCAGGTGCGCTACAGCTTCACCCTGTTCGAACTGACCCCGGACGGCTCGCGGGTAAGGGTGCAGACCGACAGCACCGACCAACCGTTCGACATCAATGAAGGCAGCAAGCTGGAACTGGGCTCCACCGCAAAAATGCGCGTGCTCACCACCTACCTGCAGATCATCTCCGAATTGCACGATCGCTACGCAGGCATGACCGTTGCCGAACTGAAGAAAACCGAAGTCGCCGAACAGGATCGCCTGAGCAGTTGGGCCGTCGAGTACATGATTCAGAACACGGACCGCAGCTTGCCAAAAATGCTCGGCGCCGCCCTGGATCGCAAATATTCCGCCAGCCCCGGCGAGGCCTTTTTCACCGGCGGCGGGCTGCACACGTTCGTTAACTTCCGCAAGGAAGACAACGGCCGCATGCCGACCCTGCGCGATGCCATTCGTGAGTCGATCAACCTGCCGTTCATTCGGCTGATGCGCGACCTGGTGCGCTACAGCACCTACGCAGGCCCCAACAGCAGCGCCGAATTGCTCAAGGACGACCGCGACCCGCGGCGTCAGGAATACCTGGCCCAGTTCGCCGACCGCGAAGGCACCGCATTCCTGTTGCGATTCTGGAAGAAGTACCAGAACAAAGACACTCAGACCCGCCTCGAGACCTTCCTCGACAGCATGCACCCGACACCGATCCGCATGGCTGCCGTGCATCGCTACCTATTCCCGCAGGCCGACCAGGAGAGCTTCAACACCTTCGTGCGTTCACACCTCAAAGGCGCCAAGCTCACGGAAAAACTCACCGACGAACGCCTCGAACGCCTGTACCTGAGTTACGGCCCGGGCAGCTACGACCTGCCGGATCAGGGCTTCATCGCCAAGGTCCACCCGCTGGATCTGTGGCTGATGGGCTACTTGCTGAACAACCCCGACGCCAAGTTCAGCCAGATCGTCAAAGCCAGCGAATTCGAACGCCAGGAGGTTTACAGCTGGCTGTTCAAAAGCAAACACAAGGGTGCCCGTGACAGCCGCATCCGCACGATGCTGGAGATCGAGGCGTTCCTCGACATTCATCAACGCTGGCAGAAAGTCGGCTATCCGTTCGACCACCTGGTGCCCTCGCTGGCCACCGCCATCGGCAGCTCCGGCGACCGCCCCGCCGCGCTGGCGGAGCTGATCGGCACCATCCTCAACGACGGTGTACGCCTGCCGACGCTGCGTATCGACAGCCTGCACTTCGCGGCCGGTACGCCCTATGAAACCCAACTGATCAACAATCCGGTCGTCGGCAAACGCGTAATGCCTTCCGAGGTGGCAACCGCCATGCGCGAGGCCTTGTCGCAAGTGGTGGATGCCGGCACGGCCAAACGCGTGGCAGGCAGTTTCAAACTGGCCAACGGCACCCCGCTGGCCATGGGCGGTAAAACCGGGACCGGCGACAACCGCATCGAAGCCATCGGTCCGGGAGGGCGGATTCTGAGCTCGAAATCGATCAACCGCACCGCAACATTCGTGTTCTACATCGGCGATAGCCATTTCGGCACCTTGACCGCCTACGTGCCGGGGCGCTCGGCCGAAGCCTTCAAATTTACTTCGGCGCTGCCGGTGCAAGTGCTCAAGGGCATGGCACCGATTCTGATGCCTTACCTGCAACCGGGGAGTCATACAGGATGCCTGCCTGTTGAAGTCGCCCGACACTGATCACGGGTGGTAATTAATTATTTTCGGCATTGATAATCTCAATGCGTCGGCAAGTATCCACACGTATTCAAGAACAGTAATTCAGACTTTTACTTTGAGCCTTGGGAGTTAGGCTGGTGACTCTCATGGATATTCAAGGTTTTATAAAAACATGTCTGAAATACAAGGAAGTATATTGGGTGATTCATTACCGGAAACTGCCGATTTAAATGGCCGCCATTACGATTTTATCCAAAACCGGATCCACCCCATCTTCAAAAGCGCCTCTTTGCAAAGGGCTCAGGAGCTAAGCCTCACTCAAACGGCAATCGGGCAATGGATAAAGACCGCCACAGACATCGATCACACCCGATTACAAGAGTCCAATATCAAACTCTGGTCCGCTCAAAACAGGGTAGAACGGGCTCTTGAAGAGTTACAAAACATTTATAAATTCGCCGAACCGTTACTGACCGACGCGTTGTTGGAACAATACGGTGTCGACGTTGATGTAAAGACAACCTGCCTGCATCTTTACTTACCCAGAGAACGCCCTTGGTATGTCGTTGACCTCTCAGGCGGTGTGGTGACCCGTACGGTCTCATTGTTGGACGCCGCCCTGCACAACTTCGCGCTGACCGAAACCTGCGAATCGGGCTCGGACTTTATCAGTCAACCCGATGCGCGCGGGCACTTCGACATTCGGCCGATCAAACACAAAATGTCCATCGCACAATTTCAGACCTTATGTCGTGAATTGGACATCGGCGCCCGCTACACCCGATACCTCGAAGAACAGTTGCTGCCCAGTGACGGCCTTGCTCAGGACATGTTGAAACTCAACATCGTCAATTACGAGAAAGCCGCGTTCAAAGCGGCTGCTCAACAGGCGGTGATGACCGATGACATTGACGCCGACGCCCGCGATTTGATCCTGAAGATGCTTGATGGTCAGCGCAACCTCACCCGTAAAGGCCGGGTGATGCACTTCGCTGAATTGTCCATTATGGATAGCCAGTTGACCGGGATCGTACTGATCACACCGGACTTGGGTCGAACCCGCGATGTCGTACCAATATTTGCTTACGTCCCGCAAGACCCGGAGCATCCACTGAAAGAGTACCCGTCGACTATCGCATTCATGAATGAACTGACTCGCCAACTGCGTGATGACGCTGTCATATCGTCTACCGGAATGACTTATCGCCAGTACTTCAGCCGGTTCGTAAACCACTCCGAGCGCGGGCATTTTTTCGGCGGGTTGGCGCAACGCCTGTTCGAGGTTAAATGGCATCAAAAAGAGCCACTGGACCAACGCCCGAGCTGGCGGGAAGAGCCGGTCAGCCCCCCCAATCTACAGTTCAGCACCGCACCTATGCGCGGTGAGTTATGGGAGCACCTCTATCAGCAGAAGCTGAACAAGATCCTCAATGATGCGCGACACATCGCGGTGTCCACCGCCGATACCGATCGCAATGCCCGATGGGCCTGGTGGGAGAACGTCAAGAAAATTGTCTCGGACATCTTCAACGTCGCACTGATGGTCGTCACGCCATTCGTTCCGGGGCTGGGTGAATTGATGATGGTCTACACCGCCTATCAGATGGCCAGCGATGTCATCGAAGGCATCGTCGACATGACGTTGGGGCTATGGACCGAAGCTGCCGAGCATATCGTCGGCGTGGTGACGGATGCCATTCAACTGGCGGCGTTTGCTGCCGGCGTGAAGATTGGCGAGGTCGCTCGCTTGAAACTATCACCGCTGATCGAAGGCATGAAACCGGTGGCACTGCCCAACGGCCAGCCGCGCTTGTGGCATCCCGACCTCAAGCCCTACGAGCAGCCGGACATCGAGTTACCGGCCGACTCCGTGCCTGACGCATTGGGTCTGCATACCCACGAAGGTCAGAAGATTCTGCTGCTGGACAACAAACATTACGCCGTGCAAAACGACCCGAAAACGGGCACCTATTGTGTCAAACACCCCCATCGCGGCGAGGCCTATTTACCCGAGCTGAAACACAATGGCTTCGGCGCCTGGACACATGAAGCGGAAAACCCGCAAGGTTGGGACCACCCGACACTGATGCGGCGTCTCGGTCACCGCGTCGACGGTTTCAACGATGCGCAGCTGGAGCAGATTCGCATTGCCAGCGGCACCGAAGCGGCTGCATTACGCCAAATGTACGTCGAAAACATCGCACCGCCGCCGTTGCTCACCGACGGTCTTGATCGCGCAGACATCCAGCAGCAAACCGAGCAGGCTATTGATGACATTCGCTACGGACGGCCTATCGATCCCGCTTCTTACTGGTTCGAACCGCTGGCGACTTACCTTGAAGGCTGGCCCTCGGACAAGGCTCTGAAAGTTTACGCAAACACCGACCTGACAGGTCGGTTCCGCACCTACGGTAATGCCCAGGCGAGCGACGAACAGACGCTCGCCACCAGTCTGTCCCGTCTCATGCAGGGTGACCTGCCAAAGCAGCTCATCGAGTTTCTGAGCGAGGAAGAACTTCAAGCGCTGCTCCGCCCGGATGTCGCCAAGGAAGAACAGCTCCAGGCGCTGCGCAATCAACTGGCTGACGAGGCAGACCGCCTCAGGCCCGATATCTTCAATCAGCGCTATCAAGTTGCACAAGCGAGCGCCAACCCGCAGGTCCAACGACTGCGCGACGTGGCTCCAGAGCTACCGACCCGAGCGGCAACGGTACTGCTCAACAGTGCCAGCGGCGCTGAGCTCGAACGCATGACACAGGACAAACGCCTGCCACTGAACCTGAAAAACCAGGCGCGTGAAGCGGCCTTCGAAACCCGGGCCAACCACGCCTATGAAGGTTTCACCGATGAGGCGCGCTGGGTGCCAGAGACTGAGCGACTGGTGCTGAATGCGCTCAGGATTCACACCGACGTATTCGGCGATTTGCGTATCGACGTCCGCCAGGGCACCAACATCGGGCCGCTACGATGCAGCGTCGGAGCAGAAGACGCGTCGCTCATCCGGGTATTGATCAAGGACGCCGGGGCACGGTACGAAGTGTGGGACGCCGGCAACCACAAATTGCACGAAGCCGACGACTTTTACGAATCGGTACTCAACGCTCTGCCGGCCGGCAAACGCCGGCAACTGGGATATCGAACCGGCCAGGGAGCCTTGTTCAGACAATGGGTGCTGGTCAAAACCGAAGCCCCCGCCGAGCGCCGGATCGCGCTGGCTGAGCCGCCGATTCGTCCGGTCGGCGACCCAGACACCTTGCTGCTGTTGCGTGGCCCGGGCTTATCCACACAAAGGGCCACCCTGGCGGAACGGGTGCAGGGCATTTACCCGCACTTGAACGAGCGCGAGATCAACACCTTTGTCCGCTCGCTGGGCGAAGAACCTCAGGCGCGCCAGACCCTCGATCGACTTGACCGCGAACTGTACGATCTTCAAGTCACACTCAACAAATGGCGGCGTCGCCAACCTGAAACCTGGGGCCCGGATCGGGACGGGTTCGTGAGTGGTGGCGGGTTGCACATTTGCGAGCGGCTCATCGCCTGTTTTCAAAAGAAATCGACGGCTTTTGGCGAGCGCAGCGCCACACTCGAAGGCGGGTATGTGCTGGACCTTTCTACGGAGTTCAACACGCTCGATCTGGAGCTGTGGTGGAGTGAGCTGCCTGATCTCAAGTACTACCTCGACCAGGTCAGTACGCTGAATCTGGACCGCACCGGTTTTTCCACCAGCGCTACAGGGCTGTTGAAGGATTTCCCTAATCTTCGGCAACTAAGTGCCCGAGGCTGCGGATTGGAAAAGCTACCGGTAACGATTGGCAAAATGCATTTCCTTCGCACGCTGCGTTTGATGAACAACCGGATCCGGCTAACCCGCCCGGCCGTCGAGCAACTGCGGCATTTGACGCACATGGAAACGCTCAGGCTCGATGACAACCCACAGTTGGGTCTGCTGCCGAACGTCGAACGCATGCCGAAACTGAAGATTCTGAGTTTGAGCAACACCGGCGCAACTGCCTGGCCTGACGGCCTGTTCGCAAAGCATCGCCCGCGGGGGTTTTATCTGGACCTGATGCAAAACCCGTTGCGCGACATCCCATCGGTCGTTCCCGGCTCGGACGCCGCGCGCCTCGTGGCACGCACGCGACTGTTTCCGACCGATCTTTCGGACACCAACCAGATTGTCTATATGGACTACCGGAAGTCAGTCGGCATCAGCCCGGATCATCTGTACTTGGCCATCGCCGATCGTGCGATCGATCAGTGGCCCATGTCCGACGATTCCCAATGGTGGGGCGACAAGGCCGCAGGCGTGGGCATCTTCAGGGTCGAAGCCTGGCACGACCTGATGACCGAGCCACACTCTCGAGGGTTCTTCCGCTTGATCCAGAAGCAGACCGAATCGGCCGACTACCGCGCCGGTGGCGAGCGGCGCAAACGACTGAGTGATCGCGTATGGCGAATGATCGAGGCCATCGACCTGGACACGACATTGCGCAAAGAATTGTTCGAGATGGCGACCGCACCGACCACCTGCGCCGACGCCGGTGCCCAGGTATTCAACAACATGGGCATCAAAGTCCTGGTCAGCGAGGCCTATGCCCAGTCGACATCGGCCGCGATCCTGGAAAGCAAACTGGTGACCCTGGCCAAAGGCGCCGCGCGTCTCGAACGGGTGGATGACATCGCCCGGGCGGATTTCGCCAGCCGAAAAGGTAATCCCGATGAAGTCCAAGTGTTCCTCGCTTACGAGACCGGCCTTGCCCAGCGTCTCGGCTTACCCTGGCAATCGGAGAGCATGCTCTATCGACCCGTGGCCGGCGTAAGTGCCGAAATGCTCGATACGGCCTTCGATACCGTGATGTCGATGGAAGACGGCGACGGTTTGATCAATCACATGATCGAGCAGTCGTTCTGGGAAAAATACCTGCATGACATGTATCCCGCGGAGTTCAGGCGCAATGCCCGGACGTATGAAATCAGAACCGATCAATTGGATGAATTGCGCGAGGCCCAGCGTTCCTGGGCGAATTCCAAAGGACGGGTGATAGCGCAAAGACAGGCACTCAAGAAGCGACTGCTGGAGCTTGCCAATCAACTGAACGTCCAGGAAGACCGTGTGCTCACCGATGAAGAAATGACCGACGAGGTCTACGGTGGATTGCTGAATGACATCGGCTACGAGGAAAAACAGCTGAGCAGACGATTGACCCGACAGGCGCTGCTCAACGCCGGGTAACCGCCAGTGCCCTGAAGGCAAACAAACGCCTTCAGGGCGTGCTGCGCTTATCCGATATCCGAATCCCAAACCACGGTGAAGCTTCCGGAATATTTGGACGCTTCGCCCGGCTTCAACATGTAGTTCACGTAATAGGGTGCAATCTCGAAATGCAGGATGCCCGGCGCACGCTCCACGTAAAACGCCGGGTTGAATGTTTGCGCGTTCACGTGCCCGACATGCAACGGACGACGCTTGACCGGTTGCCCGTTGGTATCCGTCAAGCCGTTCGGCAAGCTGATGCTGAGTTGCACCACCGCCGCGCGTTGCGAAACGGGGTCGCGAATCATGCAATCGAACAATCCCGGAATGTTGCACTCCAGATGCATCTTGAAGCGGGTCGATGAAGAGATGTTGAACGTCTGATCACGAAACAACCGGGTCGGTTTACGCCCCTGAGCCAGCCAGGACTGCCAGCCACCTTCCGGGACTAGCTCCACACGATCACCGCCAGGAGGTATATCCACTTTCAAGGTGTGTTCAACCGTCAGGGTGAAGTTGAGGTTGATCAAATCGTCGTCGGGCAACATGACATCACCCATATCAAAATCCTGCTGCGGCCCTACGGTGTAGTTCATGACGCCCCGGTAAGTGCCTGTCGACATTTTCAGCGGATCGGGTGTGACCAGCTCATATGAAAAACCGACATCCTGATAGGCAAATCCCAGCGTCTCGGGAATCGGTTGGTAGGCCCGTTTCGCACAGCTCCCCGCATTGGCCGGCACTCGCCAGAAAAACGCGTAGTAATACGCGCTCCCATAACCCACGCCGCCATAATTGCACGGTGCAGGCGCATTGACCCAGGAGGCGTCCCAAACGCCTCCAGGAAGAGGCTCCTTGATCGTGTACGCCGCCCCTATGCCGTTGACGCGCATTTTTACCGTCTCGGCTTTGCCGGTGCCGTCATGGATGACCGTGACTTCCTTCCAGTACGACGGTGTCCGGAACATCGCGCCTTGACGTTCGGCATGCTCAGGCAGGATAGGCGCGATGGATCTGAATCGAATCGGTAGCGCGATGCTGAAGATGCCATCGGCGCAATAAGCCGGATGATCCTTGCAATACCCCCCTTGCGGGGTCGTGTTCTTGAATTCGTTGTGCATGGGCTTTGCCGGGTCTGGCCGAAACACTGCCGTCAAATCCACAGATACCGCGCCCGCCGACACAGTAAATCCCCCGGTCAATAACAGCGCACTCAACTGGCTCGTTATTCTGATTTTGTCCATGATTCATACAGTCCTTTTGGGTGTTTCCATGCAAAGCCGGTGAGTGCGCATCACGCCCCCGGCAACACCGCATTGAAAATCATATTCACACTGCCGAAGTAATTACCGGGTTTGTAGACACCATCGGCCGGCGGTACAGGCACGATTTCCAGCAGCACCCGTTTACCCGGCGCCGCATCGCTCATCGATACCACTTCGCTGCTTTCCAGCTCGCTCAATACCTTGCCGTTGAACAGCACCCGCAAGCCAATGTCATGGGCATCGGTGCCGTTCGACAGATAAGGCCGGCCCTCAAGCCTTGCTTCAATCGAGCCGGCCTCATTTTTCACATCGAAGTACTTGCGCAGACTGCCCAGCGTCGACGTCGTGAGATTCCACGGCAGGCGTTGTTCAAGATGAACCCACCCAGGGTCGGAGGGGATCACGTAGAACGCCAGGGTTGGAATCGTCACGAACACGTCGAACGTGTGCACTTCTCTGGCCGCATAGGCCCACGAGCTTGCCAACAGGGCGGCAGCCAACACGGGCATGACAGTCAGTTTCTTGAACATGGTCACCATCCGGGTCAGCCCTTCACGTCGATTTTTTTGCTGCTCTCACCTTCGACCAAGGTGAAGTGGTACTCGCGACCGGCCTGCTTTTCGAACTGAAACGTGCGACCGGCCAGAATGTGATGCTTGGTCGTTGGCTGGCAGTCCTGCTCGTTCTTGATCGAGCAATCCTTGAACTCGTCGATCACCACCACCGTGTTGCCGTCGTTGCGGATCCGGTAGTTGCCCGACTCGTTCTCGATTGCGCTGTCGAAGCGCGTTTCCTTGGGCCGCACGAAAAACACCGCGCCGTAACCTGCCAGCACGGTGACCCCGGCGGACAGGGACTTTTTGTAGTCTTCGCGCTCTTCGCTGGAGACGGCGAATTCGTCTTCCTTCTCCGGTACGACCGGCACGAAACGCACACGGAAGTAGCGCTCTCGGTCGCGCTCACCCATGTACAGCAACCGTGTGCCCTGCATGCCGTTGGCCGGCACGATCAGCCGTGCGGGACTGGCCATCAAGCCATCCCGGGCATTGCCGTCGGCCTGGGTCTTGAGCGGCACTTCGCGCGAGGTGCCATCGGCTTCATAGAGGATTTCAAGGATGTTGACCTTGACGAAGGCCGTGCTGTCGCCGCCATTGAATACGCGCTTCAAGTAGGTACTTTTGTCGCCATCCAGATAGTCGTAAACGGTCCCGATATTGATACTCGGTGCCCCGTGCGCCAGTTGCGCGAAAAGATAAAAACCAAACAGTGCCAACAGGTGTTTCATCGTACTGAACCTCGTTGAATTGAATGCTGCAAAGGGCGGCCCGCTAAATGTCTGAATCCCAGATCACCGTCACATTCCCGGAGTACTGGAGTTGTCGCTCGGGCCTTATCATTTGCGCTACTGCGTCGGGAGGAATCTCGAAGTGCAGCGTCCCCGGTCTTCGCTCCACATAGAAAACCGGTTGAAATAATCCGGTACCGCTGCCGTCACGCAGCAGGGGGCGCCGTTCGACAGCGAGGCCATTGGCGTCGCTCAAACCGCGAGGCAGACTGACGCTGACGTTCAGGGGCACGATGTGACCGGACACCGGCTCGCGTAACGAGCAGGTCTTGCCGTCCTGGGTGTACTCACACTCCAGATTCATCTTGAAGCGCGAACTGGCCGAGATGTTGAAGGTCTGGTCGCGGAACAGGCGCGTGGGTTTGCGCCCGTGCTGCAACCAGGCTTGCCAGCCGCCTTGCGGTAACAGCTCGACCCGATTTCCGCCGGGGGGTATCTCGACTTTGAGGGTGTGTTCGACGGTCAGGGTGAAGTCGAGCTGAATGATGTTGTCCGAGGGCGCGACGACATCGCCCAGATCGAAGTCGCCGCCCGGGCCGATCGAATAAACCTGCGTGCCGTGGTAAATGCCCGAGGACATCTTCAGCGGATCCGGCGTGCGCAGTTCGTAAGTAAAGTCCAGAGACTCGTAACCAAACCCGGGAATGAGGAATTTAGCCTGCTTGCCACACACCGTTTCTTCAGGCGTCAGCCAGAAGAATTGGAAACCGGTGGGACCGTAATAGGTTGTGGTGCCTATGGCCACGCATGGCCCCGGCGCTGTTCGCCAGTCGCTTCCCCACAATGCCGTATGCGCCCCGACATACCCCGGCTCCCCTGTCAGCTCCGTCGCGGCATCGCTGAGCCTGTAAACGCCGCCCATCCCGGCGATGCGCACCTCGACCGTGGCGGGTTCACCGGTCTCGCGGTTCAACACCGTCAACGTTCGCCAGGCGGCGGGCGTCTTGATCATCGCGCCTTTACGCACGTCCTCTTGGTTGGGTTGGATCGCGCCTTGGACTCCAACATTCGCGTGAGAACGCAAACTGAATATGCCGTAACTTTTGCAGATGGCGGGGTAATCCCAGCAAAACCCGACATCGCGCGTGGTGTTCTTGAACTCGTTTTTCTGCGGGTTGCTTGGGTCAGGGTTGAAAGTGGCCGTAATCGGAAGCACGACGGCGACGGCCTGGAAGCTTGCCGCAACCAGACAGGCCCCTATGAAAAGAGCCACTACCGTGCGCCATGGGAAAGCAGTCGAAACATTCATCGAGTTAGGGACTCCAGAGATTGCACAACACACATCAACCGGCGCTCTGCGCGGCATCACCTACATCCGCCAATGTGTCTGGCGTGCAGCGCAAATCCCCGATCATCAACACATTGTTTTCCGTTCGCCCCTGGCTCGGGTCCAGCCGGAACTGACACAGCAACTGATTGCCGTGGCGCACTTCCAGGGTCGGTGAACCGGCGTTCATTTCCATCGAGAAGAAACCGTCCACCTCGCTGACCCCACGGCTGGCGTGGTTGATGATGTGGCGGCCCTTGAGTGGATTGCCTTGAGGGTCGATCAGGCGACCGAGCACGGTGAGGGTTTGCATCACGCGAATCTGCCGATAGCCCACGCCGCCCTTGTTCAGGTGATAGCTGGAACGGGCCGGTTGAATGGTCGCGGCGGGGACGTCAGTGCCCTCGAAATCGAAACTGACCGAACTGCTTTTGTAAGCCGTGATCGGCACAAAATTGCGCCCGGGTTTGAGCACCGCACTGCCACCACTCAAATCGTCGGCGCGCAGGATAATGCCGTCGATGTCCGATTCGACATCGATGATCATGCCGGCACCATCGCGGTGGTATTGGCTGGTCATGACCATTTTTTGTCCGCCGACGGCTACGGTGCTGTCCAGGTTCAAACCGCCGGTGAGGTCGTTGTTGAACGACGAGCGCTGGATAAACCCGTCACCGCTGGCCAGGTCCGATTGCATCGACGCCATCGCGTTCAAACCGATGCCGTAGGTGTCGGTGATTGCCGTGGCCGAGACGCTCTGCAGCAGGTGATCCTGCAGGTCTTTGCGGTAGGTGAGCGAGGCATTGTTATCGCGCCCGCCATCACGATCGGTGCGGGTGCCGATGCTGCCGGACCACTGCTCTCCCGGGCCGCCCAGCGCGATGTTCACACTCAGGTCGAGGCCGCGATTGCGGTCATTGCCCGAGCTGAAACTGCCCGGACGGTCGAACAACGACAGGCGCCAGTTGGCATCGCTGCCGAACAGTTGAGTGCGTTGGGTCCATCCCAGATCCAGGCCGACGCCTTTGGTGTTGCCCTCGCTGTGGGACACCCGGGCATTGACCGAACTTTTACGGCTGAGTCGATGATTCAACGATAAGGAAGAGTTGCTGGTCTGACCGATAAAGACGTTGCGCTGCCGCACCCGCGTGCCGTCCGGCAGGGTGTCATACAGCCGAGTGGTGTCGAGCCAGCTGCGGTTATGGCTGGCGACGAGGCTGCCGCTGCCATAGGAATACAGTCCCTGCACGTCGAGGCCGGTGCCGTAGTCTTCGGTCTTGTAGACGTTGGCGAAAAGGCTGGCGTTGTTGACGATTGCCCAGTCAACCGACGTGCCGTATTGCAGCGAGTCGCGCACCTGCCGCCCTGTCAGGCCGAGGATCACACGCGGGTGCCACAGGAAGTTGAAGGCGGCACCGGCGGTTATGTCGCCGTCGGCCTGCTCTTCCCAGTTGCTGAGCAATTTGGATTCGCGACCGGCGAACAGGTTGTAGCGCCAGCGCTCGTCATGATTGCGCCAATTGTTCGGTTTGTAGACCAGCTCCAGGCTGCTGGAGGTGATCTGGCCGTCTTCGATCAGGCGCACTTCCACTTCATAAATACCGCCGGGCAGCGGACGCGTATCGAGGGTCTGCAACCCTGCCGGGACGGCCTGAGTGTTGATCAGCAAACCGTCGCGATATATCTCCACAGAACCCTGTCGATTGGCCGTGACATAGATCGGATAAACCGCCGGTTTCGGATTGTTGATGGCCAGGCTGTCGGAGCTGCCATACATGACACCCAACGCGGTATCGGGGCTCGCCCCAAACGTACGCGGCTGACGGGTCAGGCCTTCGGAGTTGGGCGTGAAATAGCCCAGGCGCACAAAGTTGCCCTGCAATTCACGCTGGGTGAAAAGCTCATGCACGGCGTGATAAGTCTGGCTGTCGACACCGCCCAGGCGCGACAACTGCATATTGACCGCTTGGGTCCAGTTGCCCAGGCTGCTGCTGGCTTCCAGACCGTAACGACCACCGAGGTCCTGGTTCTGGCCGCCATTGAGGTTCAATTGGTTGCGCACGATCAAGCCAGTGCTGCCGCCTTCGGGCAGGTTGTAATACTGCTGCACCTGATCATCCCGTTCGGCGTTTTCCGTGAGGATCGACACCAGCGAGTTTTCGAGGCTGTAGTGCACGGCCAACAGTTGTTCGGGGCAGTTGGCCTGGCAGGCGCCCAGCGCCACGCCTTGTTTCAGATGGTTGGCCCAGATGTCGCGTTCGCTGGGTTTGATAGTGCTGTCGCTGACATCATTGAAGTCAACCAGGGTGATTCGATCATCGCGGGTCAACACGACCATCGCCTCACCGAGAAACTGTTGATCAAGTTCCACGCGCACCGCCAGCGGTACATCAAAGAAGTGTTCTTCGAAGTCGCTAGGTAAACCCTTGGCTTGCGTAAGCAAACTTCGAGGTGTGTGGCCGTTGTCCGCTGGCGCGGCCAGGGCGGTTGCACAAAAACATAGGGCAAGCGCCGTCGCGATGGGAGTCATCGGGAACATGAACGAAATACTCTGAAGATAAGTGCGTTGAAACCCGATCGACAGGCAGTGGCTACCCATCGACCGGTAAGTGCTAACGAATAAGGCTGAGCCTTAAGTCATGGCTGACTTAGATGCGCGGTACGGCATCGAAGATCACGACTGGATTGGCCGTGTAAAAACCTACCTGATTGTTCCCCGGCAGGGCGGCGGTAATCACCAGATCAGCCCGCATACCCCCGTTGGATGCAGCATCGCTGACCACTTCTTTAGGCATACCGGTCAAGGTTACGCCGTTGAAGGCGTAGGTCAGCTGGATGGCGGTGTGGCCGTTGTTCAGGTGTTGCGGACCACCTTCCACATAAGCATGGACCGAACCGAGGGTGTTGCGGATATCGTAAGCCGCACGCAGCGGGGCCAAGCTCTCGGTTAGCACGTTCCAGGCCATTTTTTCATCTTTACCGAAGTCAGGATTCACCGGTTGAGCGTAGAAATCATAGGTGGGGATATTCGCGCTGATGTTGATGGACGAGCGTATTTCTTCCGCAGCGAACGCCATTGAAGAGCTCAGGGCCAGGAGGGTCATCGGAACGGCGACTGCAAACTTCTTGAACATTATTAAGTACCTGTTAATTTCAAAGGATTGGTCCGTGGAAAGCATGAGTCGCCCGTATTACCGTCTTGATATAGAGGCAATCTGGCTCAACTTTCGACGAAGAGAATGATCAACCAATCCGCTGAGAAAGTAAGTACGTAACTTCCGAAGAGCATGTAGTAACAACTACCCACAACCCGGTAGAAAAAACCCGTAAAATCAATATTTAAAACGTCCAACCGACAGAAACATACTACAAACAGTTTTATTAGAAAAAGCACACAGATTAGTTAAATACATTTCCTGTAAGAGAAGGACTACTTAGGCGCAACTATTAAAAATCATTCGCTGTTAGTTACGCACATTTAGATCAAACACTCTAAAACAGCAAGCGACAAAACGACATGTCCCATGCCGCACTGAAGCCCGCCGCGATGCCCCCTCGGGCAACGACCGTTGGTCCTGTTGGCTTGCCCTCTCAATAAGATATATCTTAAGTTGTATCTAAACACGACGAGAGAAAGCAAAAATGAGAGACCATCATTCCCCCCACCGCGAACACGGCGACGGCCGCGACGGCTTCGAAAAACGCCCAGGCCCAGGCCGCGAACGCGGTGGACGAGGACCGCGCGTATTCGCCCCTGGCGACCTGAAATTGCTTCTACTGGCGCTGATCGCCGAGCAGCCCTGCCACGGCTATGACCTGATCCGCCAGATCGAAAGCATGTTCGACGGCGCCTACAGCCCCAGCCCTGGCGTGATCTACCCGACCCTGACCTTCCTTGAAGAAAGCGAATTGATCCTGGGCGACGCCGAGGGTGGCAAAAAACGCTACAGCATCACCGACGCCGGACGTCTGTCATTAAGCGAGCAGGCGGTTGCCCTGGACGGTGTGCGCATGCGCATCGAAGTCAGCAAGCGCTCATTGCGCGGCCAGGACCGCCCGGCCGAGATCCATGAAGCGGTGCACAACCTGCGCCATGCCTTGCAAATGCACCATGGTCGCTGGAGCCCGGAAGAAATCCTGCGGGTGCGCGACCTGCTCAACAACACGGCCAAAGCCATCGTCGACGGCCCCGCCGTTCAACCCGTTTCGGAGAAAGTCGAATGACCGACGTTATCGTGCCATCCCAAACCATTCACCGTGTCAGCCACGAGATCAAACGCCGTCGTCTACAAGTGCTGCGGGTGGTCGACCTGACGCCGCGCATGCGCCGCATCACCCTGGGCGGCCCGGAACTCGCAGGCTTCGTCAGCCTCGGCACGGATGACCACGTCAAACTGCTGTTCCCGCAAAACGCAGCGGAACAGGCAGCGCTGGAAACCCTGGTACTCGGCGCCGGCAAGGACAACGGGCCGATGCCCGCAATGCGCGACTACACGCCACGTCGTTACGACCTGGAGACGCTGGAACTGGACATCGACTTCGTGCTGCACGGCGACGGCCCTGCCTCAACCTGGGCCGAGCAGGCCAAACCCGGCCAGTTCCTGCACATCGGCGGGCCGCGTGGCTCGATGATCGTGCCGGACATCTTCGACAGCTACCTGCTGATCGGTGACGAAACCGCCCTGCCCGCCATCGCCCGCCGCCTCGAAGGCCTGGCCGCCAATCGGCGCGCACTGGTGATCGTGGAAGTGGAAAACGGCGCCGAACAACAACGCCTGGAAAGCGCCGCGCAAGTCGATGTGATCTGGGTCCTGCGTGAAGGCGGCAAAAACAACCTGCTGACCACCGTGCAACAGATCAAAGTGCCCGCTGGCAATCTGTATGCATGGGTGGCGACCGAAACCAAAGTGTCGCGGCAGATCCGCCGGGTATTGCTCGATGAGCACGGGCTAGACGAGCAGTTTGTGAAGGCTGTCGGCTACTGGCGGCTGGAGGACAGCGACGAGGAATAAACGCTGTGCATGCTTTCTGTGGCGAGGGGGCTTGCCCCCGTTGCGTCGCGCAGCGGCGCTAAAACCTGCAACGGAGTTTTAACCGGCACAGCGTATTTGCTGATTTTGCGACTGCTTCGCAGCCGAACGGGGGCAAGCCCCCTCGCCACAAAAGCTCCCTCGCCACAGTCAGTGTTCACTTGCGATCCGTGCGCCACCGATCCAACCCGATCACCAGCAGTGAAATCAGCACAAACCCCGCCAGCAATCCCCCGGCGTTCACGAACACCTGTGGATAACCCAGTTTGTCGACATCAATGAACGGATAGGGATAAGTCGCCAGCAGATGCCCACGCCAAAGCACATAGCCGAAGTACACCAGCGGATAAATCACCCACAACGCAATGTGCCGCAGCCGCAACGTCCCCTTGGGTACACAGAACCACCAATAAACCAGGAACAGCAGCGGCATGACGTCATGCATCAACTCATCGGCCAGCCATTGCCAGCCTTCGGGATGCCATAAATGGCGCAACAACAGGCTGTACGCCACACCGACCACCGCGATACTCACCGCAATGGCACTGCTCACCCACGGCTGCAAAAACCAGCGTCGCGCCGCTGACTCGCGGGACGTCAGTTCGCAGGTCAGCACCACCGCCACCAGCGTGTTGGTCAGCACGGTGAAAAAGCTGAAAAAACTCACCAGCCCACCCAGCAGACTGGCCGCGATACTCCAGCGGGCATAGAGAATCAGGTACATCTGAATGCTCAAGCCAGCCCAGCCCAGAATCGCCGCCACGGCCACACAACGACGCCTCGCGGTCGAGGATTTGACCATGCTCAGACCGGGCGCTTGGTGCGCATCAGTTTCACGTACAGACGCTCGACCTTCTCCCGCGCCCACGGAGTTTTGCGCAAAAAGGTCAGGCTCGACTTGATGCTTGGGTCGCTCTTGAAGCAACGGATATCGATACGCTCGGCCAGCCCCGACCATTCGTAGTGTTCAACCAGGGCGTTGAGGATTTGCTCCAGCGTCACGCCGTGCAGGGGATCAGGGTTGTGTTCGGTCATGCCGGGCCTTCGAACGATGAAAGGATGGGAAGCCGCGCACCTTAACGGAGGCTTTCGTCCGGTGGAAGGGCTCCGGACAGAGGCATTCGTCAGAGGCTGAATTAACTGTAGGCGAGTTGGCCATCATCCGAGGGACAAACGTCAGGAGATAGCGCCCGGCTCAGTAATAACGACGCGGATCCGAATCGATCAGGCTGGCCAGCTTGGTCAGGGCAAACCGCAATTCGTCCTGGCTGGTGGGCGACATCAACACCAGTCGCACGCAGCGCGTAATGCCGCTACGCTCGGCCTGGAACTGGGTACCGCTGAGGACCAGCACACCGTTGGCACGGGCCAGCATGGTGAATTCGTCGCTGGTCCAGGGTTCGGGCAATGTCAACCAGACGTGGTAGGCATACGGCTGAGTCTTGAGCTCGAAATTGGCGAAGATTTCCTGAGCGATCGCCTGCCGCCCGGCGGCTTCGTTGCGCTGAATACGGATCAGCTTTTTATCCAGCCCCTCGGTGATCACATTGCTGGCCAACTGAGCGGTCAATGGCGACGGCATCCAGACGCTGCTGCGCACCATGGAGGTCAGGCGCGACAGCAGTTTCGGCGGGCTGTAGAGATAGCCAATCCGCAAGGCCGGCATGACCGACTTCGACAGACTGGTCAGGTACACCGAACGATCCGGGGCAAACGCCGACAGCGGCTTGATCGACGGGTCGGTGGCCAGAAAACCGTAGATGTCATCGTCCAGGATGATGAAGTCGAACTCCTCGGCCAATGCCGCGATTTGTGCCCGACGTTTTTGCGACATGATCGCGGCCGTCGGGTTCTGACAGGTCGCCACACAGACAAGCATCGCCGGTTTCTCACGCTGGCACAGTTCGCGCAGCGCTTCGGGAATGATCCCTTCATCGTCCATTGGCACGCCACGCAGGCGTCGTTCCAGGCCGTGGGCCAGGGAAATGATGCCGGGGTAGCAGAGCTCCTCGCAGAGCACCAGATCACCGGCGTTGGTCAGCGCACTCATTGCGACCATCAAACCATGCTGTGCGCCGGCGGTGATCACCACTTGCTGCCATTGCGCATCGGGCAACGAATGGCGCAGCCATTGCGCGCCCGCCTCGCGATGAGCCGGATGTCCGCCATCGGGGGCGTAATCGAGGGCATCGGCAAAATCCGTGCTTTTGGCCATGCCCACCAAGGCTCCGCGCAACCAGTATTCCAGGGTTTCGCTGTAAGGCTTGATGATCGAAAGGTCCAGTAACTCAGACTGCCCAAGATTCAGCGAGACGGCACTGTTGCTGGCCGGCAGTTCCAACTGTTTCTGGTTGAGCACATAAGTGCCGCGCCCTACTTCCCCCTGCACCAGACGCCGCCGATGGGCTTCGCTGTAGGCACGGCTGATGGTACCGGGCGTGACATTCAGCGTGGTGGCCAGCTCCCGCAGGGTCGGCAGACGATCACCTTCGTTCAACACGCCGTTGCTGATATCGCGCGCCAACGCGTCGGCAATCGACAAATACATCGGCTGGTTGAACTCGCTTAGCTGAGGAACCCACATGAATGACCGCTACCATCGTAGAAATGATGAATATCCGAGCATATCACAGGGTGGTCAGGCAACTAATAAATCGACTCAATCAATAAATTGAGTCGATTGACTCGGCGAATGAATCGAAAAGCATCTTTCACGAAAAATATTTTAAAACAACAAAATATATTTATAAATCAATTAGTTATTAAAATTAAATCCGACCAAATACACCTTGATAACAAAAAAGCATCTCGCAACAACCTACTCATCTATTGAATCAACTCAATTCATTCAAATACACTCATCTCGAATCGAAGCAATCGACTCAATCTCAATTCTGAATCACCGCGTGCCCGCCACGCCAAGTCGAGACATCATGGACACTCTCAGAAAGGATCTATCCCTGTCAGCGGTCATTGCAGGCTTCATCGCCGTGATCATTTCCTATGCCGGCCCGCTGATCATCGTGTTTCAGGCGGCCCGGGAAGCGCACCTGCCCAACGATCAAGTGTCGTCCTGGATCTGGGCCATATCCATCGGCAGCGGCATTACCGGTCTGTTATTGAGCTGGCGTTTGAGGATTCCGGTGATTACGGCATGGTCGACACCGGGTGCGGCGTTGCTGGTGTCGATGCTGCCCACGGTCTCCCTGCCCGAGGCCATCGGCGCCTATGTGGTGGCTTCGGTGATTATCGCGGTGGTCGGCTTGTCCGGCGCGTTCGACAAACTGATGAGTCGCCTGCCAAAAGCCATCGCCGCCGCCATGCTCGCCGGCATCCTGTTTCGTTTCGGCGCCGAACTGTTCACCTCGATCAAGCTGCAGCCGAGCCTGGTGCTGTCAATGATCGCGGCGTACCTGCTGTTTAAGCGCTTTTCACCGCGCTACGCCATCCTGTCGGTATTGATTGTCGGCTGCGCCGTGGCCGCCTCGTTCGGTGCACTCAACACCGGTTCGATCACCATCGATCTCGCTCATCCGATCTTCATCGCCCCGCAGTGGAGCTGGCACGCGATCATCAATATCGGCCTGCCGCTGGCCCTCGTCACCCTGACCGGGCAGTACGTGCCGGGCATGGCGGTGTTGCGCACCTCGGGCTACAACACGCCTGCGCGCTCGATCATTTCGGTCACGGCCATCGGTTCGATTTTGATGGCGCCATTCGGCTCCCATGGCTTAAACCTGGCGGCCATCACCGCCGCTATCTGCACCGGCCGCGAAGCCCATGAGGATCGCGACAAGCGCTACATCGCCGGGATCGCCTGCGGGGTGTTCTACATTCTGATGGGCATCTTTGGCGCGACCCTCGCTTCGGTATTTTCTGCCTTGCCCAAAGAGCTGATCGCCTCCCTCGCCGGCCTGGCCCTGTTCGGGGCGATCAGCGCCGGGCTGACCGGCGCCATGGCTGACGAGAAACAACGTGAAGCGGCGCTGATCACCTTCCTGGTCACCGCCTCGGGCATGAGTTTCCTGGGGCTGGCCGCGGCATTCTGGGGGCTGATCTTCGGGCTCGTGGCACATTTCGTACTGACCTACACCCGGGAAAGCAAAGCCGGCACCGTCGCCGAGGGCAGCCGACCATGACCGTTCGTTACGACTTCACGGGCAGGGTCTGAAAGACACGTCCATTTTTCTTTCCGACACCAGCAAATGCCAGTCACGGGTGCTGCCGTATCACGCGCCAGCCCCCTTGGCTGAAGCACTTATTTAAAGGAATGCCCTCCATGAGCCTGCAGAATCTAGACCCCACCCTAGCTCGCCTGATCAGCCGCGAACGCAATCGCCAGGAAACCCACCTGGAGTTGATCGCCTCGGAAAACTACGTCAGCGAAGAAGTGCTGGAAGCCCAAGGTTCGGTGCTGACCAACAAGTACGCCGAAGGCTACCCAGGCAAGCGCTATTACGGTGGCTGTAAAGTGGTCGACGAGATTGAAAGCCTCGCCATCGAACGTGCCTGCAAACTGTTTGGTAGCGAATATGCCAACGTCCAGCCGCACTCCGGCTCCCAGGCCAACCAGGCCGTGTTTCTCGCCGTGCTCAACCCTGGCGACACGATTCTGGGAATGTCCCTGGCCGATGGCGGCCACTTGACCCATGGCGCCTCGGTAAACTTCTCCGGCAAGTTCTACACCGCCTATTCTTACGGCCTGGAAAAACACAGCGAAACCCTCGACTACGCCGAGATGGAAGCCCTGGCCCGGGAACACCGACCGAAAATGATCATTGCCGGTGCCTCGGCGTATTCAAGGACCATCGACTTCCAGCGTTTTCGCAACATCTGCGATGAAATCGGGGCGTACCTGATGGTCGACATGGCGCACTACGCCGGACTCATCGCAGCCGGCCTGTACCCCTCGCCGGTCGGCATTGCCGACTTCGTCACCTCGACCACTCATAAAACGCTGCGCGGCCCACGGGGCGGTCTGATCCTGGCCAAACGCGAACATGCGGCGTTGCTCGACAAGACGATATTCCCGGTCTATCAGGGTGGACCTCTGATGCACGTCATCGCCGCCAAGGCCGTAGCGTTCAACGAAGCCCTCGGTGATGACTTCAAGCACTATCAGCAACGCGTCATCGACAACGCCAGGACCATGGCGGATATCCTTACTCGACGCGGCCTGCGGGTGGTGTCAGGGGGCACCGACTGCCACATGTTCCTGCTCGATCTGCGCGCCAAGAACATCACCGGAAAAGATGCCGAGGCGTTGCTCGAGAGCGCCCACATCACCTTGAACAAGAACGCGATCCCCGACGATCCGCAAAAACCTGCAATCACCAGCGGCATCCGCATTGGCACACCCGCCCTGACCACGCGGGGCTTCGGTGAAGCCGAATGCGCCGAAGTGGCCAACCTGATTGCCGACCTGCTTGAGCAACCGACCAATGCGGCGCTGCTGGACAATGTCCGTCGACGGGTGATGCATTTGTGTGAATGCTTCCCGGTCTATCTGTTGAATTAACGGCCCTGAAACATAGCGAGGCGGACTATTCAGTCCGCCTTTTTTTTGCGCCGCCTGGCACTGCGGCGACCGGTCGCAGCCGACTGTTACCAAATCCGAAATGATCCATGTCAGTAAAAGCCCTTTCTCAATGTGTTACAGAACATTATCCTTACGCCCGTCCAGCTGAAACGCTTCTCCCCTGCTGCATTCCTGCTGCGTTCAGCGCATCCCCTTTAGAAAAAGATCAAGAATTCCTTCTCTATGCCTGATTTTCAAACTCCGCGAGACAGCGCTGTCTCACCCGCTGTGTCCAGCCGAAAAGCCCTGAAGCTGATCAGCGGGTTCACCGCGCTGGGCCTTGCCACTTGCACCCAGGCCGCGCCAGCCTTCGATAGCGACTCGCCATGGATGCTGGGTGACTGGAACGGCACTCGCACCGAACTTTCGGAAAAAGGCTACGACTTCAAAGTCGATTACACCGGTGAAATGGGCAGCAATCTGCACGGTGGCTACGACCATGACCGTACCGCACGCTACAGCGATCAGTTTGCCTTGGGCACTCACCTGGACTTGCAGAAGATTCTGGGTTGGGACGACGCTGAATTTCAGCTGACCATCACCGAACGCAACGGCAACAACATCAGCAACGACCGGATCAACGACCCGCGGGTCGGCGGTTTCACCTCGGCGCAGGAAGTCTGGGGCCGTGGCCAGACCTGGCGCCTGACGCAGATGTGGTATCAGCAGAAATTCTTCGACCAGAAGCTCGACATCAAGGTCGGCCGCTTTGGCGAGGGTGAAGACTTCAACAGCTTCCCCTGCGACTTCCAGAACCTGGCGTTCTGCGGCTCCCAGGTCGGTAACTGGGTCGGTGGCATCTGGTACAACTGGCCGGTCAGCCAGTGGGCCATGCGCGTCAAATATCACCTGACGCCAGAGCTCTACGCGCAAGTCGGGGCTTACGAGCAAAACCCGTCCAATCTGGATCGTGACAACGGTTTCAAGCTCAGCGGCAGCGGCACTCAGGGCGCAATCCTGCCGGTCGAACTGGTCTGGACCCCGAAACTCAATGGCCTGCCGGGTGAATACCGCGCTGGTTACTACTACAGCAGCGCCAAGGCCAGCGACGTCTATAAGGACAGCAATGGCCAGCCGGCCGCCCTGAGCGGCGAGGCTTACCGCAGTGCATCGAGCAAGCATGGCGTATGGCTCGGTATTCAGCAGCAACTGACCAGCCGCGCCAGCGACAATTCACGCGGCCTGAGTGTGTTCGCCAACGCCACGATGCACGACAAGAAGACCAACGCCATCGACAACTATGTCCAGGCCGGCGTCGTCTACAAAGGCCTGTTCGATGCCCGCGCCAAGGACGATATCGGCTTCGCGCTGGCCCGTGTCCACGTCAACCCGGCCTACCGCAAGAACGCCGAGGCCACCAACCAGGCCCGCGCCGTCCAGGACTTCGACGATCCGTCGTTCCTGCCCCCGCAAGACACCGAATACAGCAGCGAGCTCTATTACGGCGTGCACGTCACCAACTGGCTGACCGTGCGCCCGAACCTGCAATACATCCGCCACCCCGGTGGCGTGGACAAGGTCGATGACGCGCTGATTGGCGGGATCAAGATCCAGTCATCGTTCTGATTAAACGCATAAAACCTGTGGGAGCGGGCAAGCCTGCTCCCACAGGGACCGCATCAACCAAACACTTTTTCGATGAACCATGCCCGCGCCAGATCGTCATCTACAGTGAACTTGCGCGGGACTACTTAAAACGTCACGGAGAACCACACTATGAGCACTGATGGTGCTTTGAGTCGAAGCCGTTTATTGCCGACCCTGCTCGGCATTCTGCTTCTACTAATGGGCCTGGCCTTGCTGGCCGGGGGGATCAAGCTGAGCATGCTCGGCGGCTCGCTGTATTACCTGCTGGCCGGTATCGGCCTGATGGTGGCCGGTGGGCTGCTGCTGGCCGACCGTTATGCGGCGCTGAGCGTGTACGCGGTGGTGCTGTTCGCCAGTACCGTCTGGGCACTGTGGGAAGTCGGTCTGGACTGGTGGCAACTGGTGCCACGTCTGGCGCTGCTCTTTACCCTCGGCATCGTCATGCTGCTGCCATGGTTTCGTCGCCCGTTGCGTCGCGGCGACTTCAACCCGGTCGGCACCGGTGTGCTGAGTGCCGCCGTGGTCATCGCCGGTGTCGCCGCGCTAGCCAGCCTGTTCACCAACCCTGGTGAAATCAAAGGCCAACTGGACCGTGACGCCGTGCCTGGCATGAGCAACACCGCCCCGGCAATGCCCGATGGCGACTGGAACTCCTACGGCCGCAGTGCCCATGGCGATCGCTACTCGCCACTGGCGCAAATCACCCCGCAGAACGTCAGCAAACTGGTTCCCGCCTGGACTTTCCGCACCGGAGACCTGCCTGGCCCGAACGATCCAGGTGAAACCACCGCCGAAAACACCCCGCTCAAAGCCAACGGCATGCTCTATGTCTGCACGCCGCACAGCCAGGTGATCGCGCTGGACCCGGACACCGGCAAGGAAATCTGGCGTTTCGATCCGAAGCTCTCCACGCAGAACGCGGCGAACTTCAAGGGTTGGGCGCACATGACCTGCCGTGGCGTGACCTATCACGATGATGCCGCCTACGCGACCGAGCAGAGCCCGACCGGCACTGCCAACGCGCCAGTGACCAGCGTCTGCCCGCGCCGGATCTTCCTGCCGACCGCCGACACCCGGCTGATCGCCCTGAATGCCGACACTGGCAAAATGTGCGAAGACTTCGGTAACGGTGGCCAGGTCGACCTGACCGCCAACATCGGCGGCTTCACCCCTGGTGGTTACTACTCCACTTCGCCACCGGCGGTCACCAAAGACCTGGTGGTGATTGGCGGCCACGTCACCGACAACGTTTCCACCGACGAGCCAAGCGGCGTGATCCGCGCGTTCGACGTGCACACCGGCAAACTGGTGTGGAACTGGGACAGCGGCAATCCGGACGACACCACGCCGATTGCCGAAGGCAAGGTCTACACCCGCAACTCGCCGAACATGTGGTCCATGTTCGCCGTCGACGAAAAACTCGGCATGCTGTACCTGCCGATGGGCAACCAGACCCCGGATCAGTTCGGTGGCGCGCGTACCCCTGAATCGGAACTGCATTCCGCCGGCCTGACCGCGCTGGACATCGCCACCGGCAAAGTGCGCTGGCACTTCCAGTTCACTCACCATGACCTGTGGGACATGGACGTCGGTGGCCAGCCAACCCTGATGGACCTGAAAACCGCAGACGGTGTAAAACCGGCGGTGCTCGCGTCCACCAAGCAAGGCAGCATCTACGTGCTGGACCGCAGCAACGGCCAACCGATCGTGCCGATCAATGAGATCCCGGTGCCGCAAGGCGCGGTGGAAGGCGACCACACTTCGCCGACCCAACCGATGTCCGACCTGAACTTCGTGCCGCCGACCCTCAAGGAACGCGACATGTGGGGCGTGACCCCGTTCGATCAGATGCTGTGCCGGATCGACTTCAAATCCCTGCGTTACGACGGCATGTTCACGCCGCCGTCGCTGCAAGGCTCGATCGTTTATCCGGGTAACTTCGGCGTGTTCGACTGGGGCGGCATGTCGGTTGACCCGGTGCGTCAGATTGCTTTCGTGAACCCGAGCTACATGGCGTTCAAATCGAAACTGATCCCGGCGGCCGAAATCGCCAAACAAGGCCCTCGCGTCAGCGAAACCCAAGGCGTACAGCCCAACAAAGGCGCGCCATACGGCGTGATCCTCGAAGCCCTGCTGTCGCCAATGGGCCTGCCGTGCCAGGCACCGGCGTGGGGTTACGTGGCGGCGGTCGACCTGACCACCCACAAAACCATCTGGAAGCACAAGAACGGCACCGTGCGCGACAGCTCGCCGGTTCCGATCCCTCTGAGCATGGGCGTACCGAGCCTGGGCGGGACCTTCACCACTGCCGGTGGCGTGGCCTTCCTGAGCGGCACCCTCGACCAGTACCTGCGCGCCTACGACGTGAAAAACGGCAAGCAGCTGTGGGAAGGCCGCCTGCCGGCCGGCGCGCAAACCACACCGATGACCTACACCGGTAAGGACGGCAAGCAATACGTGCTCGTTGTTGCGGGTGGTCACGGCTCGCTGGGCACCAAGCAAGGTGACTATGTGATTGCGTACAAACTGTCGGAATAAGCGGTAGCGGCAGTTGAAACAAAGGCGACGCCCTGTGAGGGGCGTCGCCTTTTTTTGTGGGCGCTGCAATCCCCGCCATCCCCAAAATCCCTGTAGGAGCGAACTGTGGCGAGGGGGCTTGCCCCCTCACCACAGGCTTGGTCCTACAGTAGTGCGGGGCCCTTTGGAGATCCAAGACCTGTCAAAACCCTGAACACACACTCTGAAATAGCCAGGGCCATTGAAACCACCCCCCACCTGCCCCATCTAAGATCCATACCCTATTGCGCAGGTGCCCCATGACCGACCAGCAAGAATTCCCCGAAGACCCGAGCGAATACGCAGAAACAGATAACGCCGAACACCATGCACCCGGCAAAGGCCTTACCCTGCCTGGCCAGAACCTGCCGGACAAGGTCTACATCATCCCGATCCACAACCGGCCTTTCTTCCCGGCGCAAGTGCTGCCGGTGATCGTCAACGAAGAGCCGTGGGCCGAGACTCTCGAACTGGTGAGCCAGTCCGACCACCATTCCCTGGCCCTGTTCTTCATGGACGCCCCCCAGGACAACCCGCGCCATTTCGACACCAAAGCCCTGCCGGAATACGGCACGCTGGTCAAAGTCCATCACGCCAGCCGCGAAAACGGCAAACTGCAATTCGTCGCCCAGGGCCTGACCCGGGTGCGCATCAAAACCTGGCTCAAGCACCATCGCCCACCGTACCTGGTGGAAGTCGAATACCCGCACCAGCCCACCGAGCCGACCGACGAGGTCAAGGCCTACGGCATGGCGCTGATCAATGCGATCAAGGAGCTGCTGCCGCTGAACCCGCTGTACAGCGAAGAGTTGAAAAACTACCTCAACCGCTTCAGCCCCAACGATCCGTCACCCCTGACCGACTTCGCCGCCGCCCTGACCTCGGCCACGGGCAGCGAGTTGCAAGAAGTGCTCGACTGCGTGCCGATGCTCAAGCGCATGGAAAAAGTCCTGCCGATGCTGCGCAAGGAAGTCGAAGTCGCGCGCTTGCAGAAAGAGATTTCCGCTGAAGTTAACCGCAAGATTGGCGAACATCAGCGCGAGTTTTTCCTCAAGGAACAACTCAAGGTCATCCAGCAAGAGCTGGGGCTGACCAAGGACGATCGCAGCGCCGACATCGAACAGTTCGAGCAACGCCTGACGGGCAAGGTGTTGTCGCCCCAGGCGCAGAAACGCATCGTTGAGGAAATGAACAAACTGTCGATCCTCGAAACCGGATCGCCGGAATACGCAGTGACCCGCAACTACCTCGATTGGGCGACTTCGGTGCCGTGGGGCGTGTACGGCGAGGACAAACTCGACCTCAAGCATGCGCGCAAGGTGCTGGACAAACACCACGCCGGCCTCGACGACATCAAGGATCGCATCCTCGAGTTCCTCGCAGTCGGTGCCTATAAAGGCGAGATCAGCGGCTCCATCGTCTTGCTGGTGGGCCCGCCGGGCGTGGGCAAGACCAGCGTCGGTAAATCCATCGCCGAATCCCTGGGGCGGCCGTTCTATCGCTTCAGCCTCGGCGGCATGCGCGACGAAGCCGAGATCAAGGGCCATCGCCGTACCTACATCGGCGCACAACCGGGCAAACTCGTCCAGGCGTTGAAAGACGTCGAAGTGATGAACCCGGTGATCATGCTCGACGAGATCGACAAGATGGGCCAGAGCTACCAGGGCGACCCTGCCTCGGCGCTGCTGGAAACCCTCGACCCGGAACAGAACGTCGAATTCCTCGACCATTACCTGGACTTGCGCCTGGACCTGTCGAAAGTGCTATTCGTCTGCACCGCCAACACCCTGGACTCGATCCCCGGTCCATTGCTGGACCGGATGGAAGTGATTCGCCTGTCGGGTTACATCACCGAAGAAAAAGTCGCCATCGCCAAGCGTCACCTGTGGCCGAAACAGCTGGAAAAGGCCGGCGTACCCAAAGGCAACTTGAGCATTAGCGACACTGCATTGAGGGCCTTGATCGACGGCTATGCCCGTGAGGCCGGAGTCCGTCAGCTAGAGAAAAACCTCGGCAAACTGGTGCGCAAAGCGGTGATGAAACTGCTCGACGAACCGAAAGCCGTCATCAAACTCGGCCCCAAAGACCTGGAAGCCTCACTCGGCCGCCCGGTGTTCCGCAACGAGCAAGTACTGTCCGGCGTCGGCGTGATCACCGGGCTGGCCTGGACCAGCATGGGCGGCGCGACCCTGCCGATCGAAGCCACGCGCATCCACACCCTCAACCGAGGCTTCAAACTCACCGGGCAACTGGGGGACGTGATGAAAGAGTCGGCGGAAATCGCCTACAGCTACGTCAGCTCCCATCTGAAGCAATTCGGCGGTGACCCGACATTCTTCGATGAAGCCTTCGTCCACCTCCACGTACCGGAAGGCGCAACACCGAAAGACGGCCCGAGCGCCGGCGTGACCATGGCCAGCGCCCTGCTCTCCCTCGCCCGCAACCAGCCACCGAAAAAAGGCGTGGCCATGACCGGTGAACTGACACTGACCGGGCATGTACTGCCGATTGGCGGTGTGCGCGAGAAAGTCATCGCGGCGCGTCGGCAGAAGATCAATGAACTGATTTTGCCGGAGCCGAACCGCGGTAACTTCGAGGAGTTGCCGGACTACCTGAAGGAAGGCATTACCGTGCACTTTGCCAAGCGCTTTGCGGATGTGGCGAAGATATTGTTCTGAGCCGTAACCTGATCGTTTCCATGTGTTGGGAATAATCAGACACAACAAAAAGCCCGCTGACCTTTTAATGGGTCAGCGGGCTTTTCATTTATGTCATCTACAAGGGAATGCGGTGAACCAAACCACGAGGTCGAGGCCGCCAGGATCAAGCCGGTTCTTTTTTCACTCTGAACCAAGCCGCATACAACGCCGGCAAGAACAGCAACGTCAACGCCGTCGCCACAATCAGCCCGCCCATGATCGCCACCGCCATCGGCCCGAAAAACACACTGCGCGATAATGGAATCATCGCCAGCACCGCCGCCAGCGCGGTCAACACAATCGGCCGGAAACGTCGCACCGTCGCCTCGATGATCGCCTGCCAGGGCTTGAGCCCGGCAGCGATGTCCTGCTCGATCTGATCCACCAGAATCACCGAGTTACGCATGATCATCCCGGACAGCGCGATGGTCCCGAGCATGGCGACGAAACCGAACGGCTGACGGAACACCATCAGAAACAACGTCACCCCGATCAACCCCAGCGGCGCTGTCAGAAACACCATGGCAGTGCGTGAAAAACTGCGCAGTTGCAGCATCAGCAACGTCAGCACCACCACGATGAACAGCGGCACCCCGGCCTTCACCGAGTTCTGCCCACGGGCCGAGTCTTCCACCGTACCGCCGACTTCCAGCAGATAGCCGTCCGGCAGTTCGGCGCGGATCGGATCGAGGGTCGGCATGATCTGCTGCACCAGCGTCGCCGGTTGTTCCTTGCCGTAGATGTCGGCGCGAACCGTCACGTTGGGCAGGCGGTTACGGTGCCAGATGATGCCTTCTTCGAAGCCGTATTCCAGCGTGGCAACCTGCGACAGCGCCACGCTGCGACCGTTGTCGGTCGGCACGGCCAGACTCGGCAGCAACGCCAGCTCAGTGCGCTCATGCACCGTGCCGCGCAGCAGGATCTCGATCAATTCGTTGTCTTCGCGGTACTGACTGACACTGGAGCCGGTCAGCGAGCTTCGCAGGAACCCCGAGAGGTTCGCCGTGCTCACGCCCAGCGCCCGCGCGCGGTCCTGATCGACGTTCAGGTACACGACTTTGCTCGGCTCTTCCCAGTCCAGATGCACGTTGGCCACGTGTGGATTCTCGCGAACCTTGGCCGCGACTTTACGCGCCAGGGCGCGGACGTCCGCAATGTGTTCACCGGTGACCCGGAACTGCACCGGATAACCAACCGGCGGGCCGTTTTCCAGACGCGTGACCCGCGAGCGCAGGGCCGGGAATTGTTCATTGAGGGTTTCGATCAGCCAGGTGCGCAGGGCTTCGCGGTCTTCGATGGTTTTGGCCAGGACAACAAATTGCGCAAAGCTTGCGGCCGGAAGTTGCTGGTCCAGCGGCAGGTAGAAACGCGGCGAACCGGTGCCGACATAAGCCACATAGTTGTCGATCCCGGCGTGATCCTTGAGCAGGCCTTCGAGACGCTTGACCTCCTCGGCGGTGTTGCTCAGGGAGGCACCTTCGGCGAGTTTCAGATCAACCATCAATTCCAGTCGCCCCGATGCCGGGAAGAATTGCTGCGGCACGAAACGGAACAGCACCACGGACGCGACGAACATCACGATGGTCAGCACGATCACCGTTTTGCGTCGGCGCACGCACCACTCCACCAGCCGTCTGACGCGCTGATAGAACGGCGTGCCGTAAGGGTCGGGTTGGCCGTCGCCAGTGCCGTGTTTGGCGGCGTGAATTTTCGCCAGGTCCGGCAGAAGTTTCTCCCCCAGATAAGGCACAAAAACCACGGCGGCCACCCACGACGCCAACAGCGCGATGGTCACCACCTGGAAGATCGAGCGGGTGTACTCGCCGGTGCCCGATTGCGCAGTGGCGATCGGCAGGAAACCGGCGGCGGTGATCAACGTACCGGTGAGCATCGGGAACGCGGTGCTGGTCCAGGCATAGCTGGCGGCCTTGATCCGGTCGAAGCCCTGCTCCATTTTGATCGCCATCATTTCCACGGCGATGATCGCATCATCCACCAGCAAGCCCAGCGCCAGCACCAGCGCGCCGAGGGAAATCTTGTGCAGGCCTATCCCTAAGTAATACATGCAGGCGAACGTCATCGCCAACACCAGCGGTATCGCCAGCGCTACGACCATGCCGGTGCGCACGCCAAGGGAGAAGAAGCTCACCAGCAACACAATCGCCAGGGCCTCCACCAGTACCTGAACGAACTCGCCAACACCGGTTTTCACCGCGGCGGGTTGATCGGAGACTTTGCGCAACTGCATGCCGGCCGGCAGGTTTTGCTGAATCCGGGCGAACTCGATTTCCAGCGCCTTGCCCAATACCAGAATATCGCCACCGTCCTTCATGGCCACCGCCAGACCGATGGCGTCTTCAGCCATGAAGCGCATGCGCGGCGCCGGTGGATCGTTGAAGCCACGACGAACGTCCGCCACATCACCGATGCGGAACGTGCGATCTGCGACGCGGATCGGGAAGTTCTTGATCTCATCGACCGTCTGAAAATTCCCCGAGACCCGTAGCTGCAACCGCTCGCTGGTGGTTTCGAAGAAGCCGGCGGTGGACATCGCGTTCTGTTCTTCAAGTGCCTGCTGCACCGCCGCCAGCGGCACCCCGAGGGTGGCCAGTTTAACGTTGGAGAGTTCGATCCAGACCTTCTCGTCCTGCAACCCGAGCAGGTCAACCTTGCCCACATCCTTGACCCGTTGCAGCTGAATCTGGATGCGGTCGGCGTAATCCTTGAGCACTGCGTAATCAAAACCCTCGCCGGTCAAGGCGTAGATGTTGCCGAACGTGGTGCCGAACTCATCGTTGAAAAACGGGCCCTGGATACCCGGTGGCAGGGTCTGGCGAATATCGCTGATTTTCTTGCGGACCTGATACCAGAGGTCCGGGATATCCACCGAATGCATGGAATCGCGCGCCATGAACGTCACCTGGGACTCGCCCGGGCGGGAGAACGAGGTGATACGTTCGTACTCGCCGGTTTCCATCAGTTTCTTTTCAATACGCTCGGTGACCTGGCGCGCCACTTCCTCGGCGGTGGCCCCCGGCCAGTTGGTACGAATTACCATGGCCTTGAAGGTGAACGGCGGGTCTTCGCTTTGGCCGAGCTTGGTGTAGGACAACGCCCCGACCACAGCCAGCAGGAGCATCAGGAACAGTACGATCTGGCGGTTACGCAGCGCCCATTCGGATAGATTGAAACCCATCGGGGATTACTCCTTGTGCGCCAGATTGACCACGCGATTGGAGCGATCCACCGGGCGCACTTGCTGCCCGTCGTGAAGCACATGAACACCGGCCGCCACCACCCAGTCGCTGGCGTTCAGTCCCTCGAGTACCGGCACGGTTTTCTCGCCAAATGCACCGACCCGCACCGGGACTTTTTTCAAGGTGTTGTTGGCGCCGACCACCCACACGTAGGTGGCGCCGTTTTCTGCGGTGAGGGCCGACAGCGGCACTGACAACGGCACCACTTCGGCAGTCTGGATGAACACCCGGGCACTCTGGCCGAGTTCGGCGGGAACCTTGCCGGCGGTAAAAGCGATACGGGCGGCAAAAGTGCGGGATTTGGGATCGGCGGCCGGCGACAACTCACGGATCTGCCCAGGGAAACGCTGATCGGGTTGGGTCCAGAGCTCCACCGAGACCGGCTGACCGACCTTGAAGCGGCCGAAGCTCTGTTCCGGCAGGCTGATCAATACTTCGCGCTCGCCATCGGTGGCCAGGGTAAACACGGTTTGCCCGGCCGCCACCACTTGCCCGACTTCAACCGCACGCTTGGCCACCACGCCATCCTGCGGTGCACGCAGCACCGCGTAACTGGCCTGATTGGTCGATACGTTGAATTCGGCTTTGATTTGCTTGAGGCGGGCCTCACCGGAGCGGTAGAGGTTTTCCGCGTTGTCGTACTGCGAACGGCTGACCATCTGCCGCTCCATCAGGGTCTTGTAGCGATCACGCTCGGCGCGCACCAGGTTCAGATTGGCTTCGGCAGCCGCGACCTGGGCACGGGTGGCTTCCAGTTGCAGGCGCACGTCCTGAGGATCGAGTTCCGCCAGGGGTTGGTCAGCCTTGACCCGCTGCCCTTCTTCGACCAGTCGTCGGCTGACTTTGCCGCCAATCCGGAAGGCAAGGTCCGGCTCATACCGCGCACGGACTTCACCAGGATAACTTTCCATTGCCTGCGCCGAGGGCTCTGGCTGCACGACCATGGCCGGGCGCACGCTGACCGGAGGGGCTTCTTCATGGCCACATGCCGACAATAAAAAAGCCAGACTGACCGGCAACGCGAGGGGCAAGGCAAAGCGCAGCATGGTGAACGACCTTTCGCTAATGGGGCTTGGAATAATTATACTGACCAGTATGTTATTAATAGCAAACTCACCAGTCCAGTATTAAAAGCGAAGAATGTCAGACAATCTTTCCACCCCCAGCGGTCCGGGCCGTCCCAAGGATCTGGCCAAGCGCCGGGCAATCCTCGACGCGGCGAAAATCCTGTTTTTGAGTAAGGGATACGCCAACACCAGCATGGATGCCGTAGCGACTGAGGCCGGCGTGTCGAAGCTGACGGTCTACAGCCATTTCAACGACAAGGAGACCCTGTTCTCCTCCGCTGTCGTGGCCAAATGCGAGGAGCAATTGCCTCCGCTGGCTTTTGAACTGCCGGACGGCATCGCCGTGGAAACCGTGCTGCTGAACATCGCACACGGCTTTCATCAACTGATCAACAGCGACGAATCGGTGAACTTGCACCGGCTGATGATGACGCTGGGCAGCCAGGACCCGAAACTTGCACAGATCTTCTTCGAGGCCGGGCCGGAACGCGTGCTGCATGGCATGGAGCGTTTGCTGAGCAAGATCGATCAGAGTGGCGTGTTGAGCATCGACAAACCGCGCAATGCCGCCGAGCACTTCTTCTGCCTGCTCAAGGGCGCGGGGAATTTCCGCTTGCTGTATGGCTGCGGCGAACCGGTAACCGGGGATGCGGCCGAAGCCCATGTGCAGGAAGTGGTGGGATTGTTTATGCGGGCGTATCGGCCGGAGTCGGCCTGATGATCGTTCCCACGCGTGGGAACGATCAGTATCGAGTCAAGGCTTGAGCGCTTTCTTCGGATAAATGTCATACCGGCTGGACTTGCCGTCCAGCGCATGGCTCGGCTTCGGCCCATCGATGCACGGCGCCTTGCGCGGGCGTTTGACCACCACCCGGTGACTGGCCAGGGCCAACGCCGCTTCGAGCAGGGCCGGCGCATCCGGATCATCGCCGACCAGCGGCCGGAACAGACGCATTTCCTTCTTCACCAACGCGGTTTTCTCACGATGGGGAAACATCGGGTCGAGGTAGATCACCTGCGGCGGCTCGCCTTCCCAGTTGCGCATCACCTCGATCGAATTGCCCTTGAGCAAACGCATCCGCGCCACGATCGGCGCCACGTCGAAGTCTTCCGCGCCGCGTGCCAGGCCATCTTCAAGCAAGGCGCCGATCAGCGGCTGGCGCTCGATCAGGCTCATCTCGCAGCCCAGGCTGGCCAACACGAACGCGTCCTTGCCCAACCCGGCCGTGGCGTCCAGCACCCGTGGCCGCACGCCCTGGGCGATGCCGACCGCCTTGGCGATCATCTGACCGCTGCCGCCGCCGTACAATCGACGATGGGCCGCGCCACCCTCGACGAAGTCGACCCGCACCGGCCCCGGTGCATCCGGCCCCAGTTGTTGCAGCTGCAAACCCTGCTCGCCCACCTGCAAGGCAAACTCGCCGTCATCCACCTGCAACGGCAAACCCAGGCGCTCGGCCCATTGCTCGGCCTGTGGCTGGAACGTCGCGCCCAAGGCCTCGACATGGATGCGGCAGGCCGCAGGTTGCTCAATCATGGGAAAACACGCTCAAAAAATTAATGATCGGCAAAAACGGCCGATAACCAAACTATCGAGCATTTTGCCAGAGCTGAGCGTCGACCGAGAAAAATGTCAGGCATTCAACGCACATCGATAGGTTACATCTCGCCCCACGGCGATTTTGGCCTGCGAAATTCCCAAGCACTGAGCGGCGTCAGTCACCTGTGGCAGGATTTTTTTGCCCAGGCCCTGGCCGATCAGTCGGGCGATGTGGTGCCGGCGTCGCTCAACTTTCCGCCGGTCGATCTCGACAGCCCGGTCGAACCGACCGTCGGCAGCGAGCTGCTGGCGCACATCATTTCCCAGCGCGAATGTGATGTGAAAGAAACCGAGGTCCGCCCGCCGGAACCATTGTTTCTGCCAATTGCCGAGTTCGAAATGGACCTGGCCGACAAACCATTCCCGCCGTTCCCGCCGGAAGAAATCGTCGCGCAACAGAAACAGCAGGATTTCGAAAGCGGCTGGGTTCGCCCGATCGTGCTCACTGCCGGTCAACCACTGCCCGAGCCTGGTGCCGCGCCGCAACCGCGTCCGCTGCACTTGCCGATCGCCGAGTTCGAACTCGACCTGCTGGACAAACCGTTCCCGCCGTTCTCACCGCAAGAGTTGGTGGAACAACAGAAACAACTCGATTTCGATAACGGCTGGGCGCGCCCGATCGTTCTGCAGAACCTGCGCATCGCCGCATAACCCCTCAGCGGCCCAGCCATCACGGCCCGACCTCGTCAGCCTTTGAAGAATTGATTGGCCTTCTGGAACGGCATCGACCGGGAAGTGAAGCCGAAGGTCCCGTGCTGCTGGATTTCCTCGGCCGCGCGCAAGAACTCGCCATACGCTGCCAAAGCCAGGGCCGAACCGACGCTGACGCGCTTGACGCCCATTTCGCTCAACTGCGCAACCGTCAGCTTGAGCCCGCCCGACATCAACACATTCACCGGTTTCGGTGCCACGGCACGAACCACCGCCAAGACCTCTTCGGCACTGCGCAGGCCTGGCGCATAAAGCACGTCCGCGCCGGCCTCGGCGAATGCCTGCAAGCGGCGAATGGTGTCGTCCAGATCAGGATTGCCGTGCAAAAAGTTCTCGGCACGGGCCGTCAGCGTGAAGGGGAACGGCAAGCTGCGAGCCGCAGCGACAGCCGCTTCGATACGCGCCACCGCATGTTCGAAGCAGTAGATCGGACCGTCCTCACGCCCTGTGGCATCTTCGATCGAACCGCCGACGGCACCGGCCTGGGCGGCCCGCAAAATACTTTGCGCGCACTCGGCGGGGTCATCAGCGAAACCGTTTTCCAGATCGACCGCGACTGGCAGGTCGGTCGCCGCGACAATCGCCCGAACGTTCGCCAGGGTATCGTCGAGCGTCAGCCCACCATCGGGGCGGCCCTGGGAAAAGGCATAACCGGCGCTGGTGGTTGCCAGTGCCTCGAAGCCAAGGCTGGCGAGCATTTTCGCCGAGCCGGCGTCCCAGGGGTTGGGAATGACAAAAGTGCCCTCGCGTTCGTGCAGTGCTTTGAACGCCTGGGCTCGAAGGGTTTGCGCATCCATTGGCAGGCTCCTGAAAAAGGGAAAACCCGCTTCAGAGCAAACCAAGTTGCTCGGCGGCGGGTTCTCTGTATAGCTCAGGCAGCGGCGGCAAGCCAGGCAAACGCAGCATCAGTTGTGCGTGAAAACGTTGAGCCAGTTTTGCCGCCAGCAGGTTATCGGCGGTGTGCAGGAAGATATATGGCGTGCGGCCCTCTTCGATCCAGACGGCGATTTTCTCGACCCATGGCACCAGGAACGGATCGTTGGCTTCCAGCTCCGGATGGCCAATGAAACGCACCTGCGGAAACTGAGTGAACGCCGCGGGGCGAGGCGGCACCCTGGGCTTTTTCGATTGGGCGTGGAGTACCGAAGGGTCGGTCGAGGTGCAGCTGAACAGCGCTCGCGGATCGAGGCAGATGCGCTCGACGCCACGATCCAGCAGCAGACGATTGAGCATTCGCTCGGCATCGCCCTTGGCAAAGAACTCGTCATGCCGCACTTCGACCGCCAAGGGCCGGTCCACCGCATCAATAAAACCGGCCAGCTCCGACAGTCGTTGCGGGGTGAAGCTTTTGGACAATTGCAGCCACAATGGCGAAACCCGTGCCCCCAGAGGGCTGAGCAATTGCAGGAAAGTTTCTGTGGCGGTCAATTGTTCGCGCAGGTCACCGCTGTGGCTGATGTCGCCGGGGAATTTGGCGGTGAAGCGAAAGTGTTCGGGCATGGTCTCGGCCCAGCGCTGCACGGTGGCGGCAGCCGGGCTCGCGTAGAAGGTCGTATTGCCTTCCACGGCGTTGAACACTTGAGAATAAAGATCAAGAAACTCGGCGGGCCTGGCGTCCTGTGGATACAAGTAGTCACGCCAGGCGTTTTCGCTCCAGGATGGGCAGCCGAGGTAATAAGGCAGCATCAGATGTACAGGTCGAGACCCAGCACATCCGCATCCCAGTCGACAAAAGTGGCAGTGCTCAGGTAACTGGCCAGTGCCATCGCCACGCTTTTACTCATGGCGCGGTGATAAATCATGTCTTGTTGACGCGCGGGAAGATTGCTCAGGCGTTGCGCGGAGGCTTTAGCGGCGCGGGCGGCCAATTGCTCTTCGGTAGGGAATTCCAGCTCGCCGTCGATATCGACGGAGTCATCCTCGGACACATGGCCTTTACGAGGCTTGCGCTTGATCGGGTAGGACTGGGAGGAAACGCCGTCTATACGCATAAGTGCATGCTCGGTATCGATGATGGCAGTTTAGTGGCGCATTACCCACTTCGCAAACCGCCGAGTGATAACTAGAACACAGAAAAGCGAAAAGGTTTAAAAGCGGCGGGCAGAAACTGACAATTTGCCAAAGATGAAATGCTGATTGTGGCGAGGGGGCTTGTCGGAACGCCGCACCGCCCCGTTCGGCTGCGAAGCAGTCGCAAAACCAGCCAATGCGGTGTGTCAGGGGGCATGCGGTTGTTGGTTTTGGGGCCGCTTCGCGACCCAACGGGGGCAAGCCCCCTCGCCACAGAAGACCCTGTTGCCACAAAGGCGGCGTGGATTACCGCGCTTTAGGGGTCGCGACTTTATCGCGCAGATACACCGGCTGCGCCTGATCGGCCACGATCGCTTCACCGCGTTCCCAAGCGAAACGCGCCAGGGTCAGCAGATCTTCGGCGTGGGGCAGCATGCTCGCGTCCTGGCCGCTCAGGTTCACTGCAATACGCTCGGCATAACCCCAACCGGTGCCCGCGCCGAACCACTCGCCGCTGGCATCGACCGGCAACGCGGCGGCTTCCGGTGGCAATACCGCTTCCTTGCCCACCAGCCGCATCTCCCCCGCCGTTTCGCGGTAGCAGCCCCAATACACCTCATCCATACGCGCATCGATGGCTGCCGCGACCTGGCTGACGCCGTGTTCGCGATAAGCCCGCTGGGCGAGCACGGCGAGATTGGAGACCGGCAACACCGGACGGTCCAGCGCAAATGCCAGCCCTTGCACCACGCCGATGGCAATCCGCACACCGGTGAACGCGCCCGGCCCACGACCGAACGCAATGGCGTCGACCGCTTGCAGCGTGGTCCCGGCATCGGCCAGCAGTTGCTGAATCATCGGCAACAGCTTCTGCGCATGCAGGCGCGGGATCACCTCGTAATGGCTCGTGACCTTGCCGTCATGCAGCAAGGCAACGGAGCAAGCTTCAGTCGCGGTGTCCAGGGCCAGCAAGGTGCTCATCGATGTATCCGTAAGAGAGGTCAGAAAAAGTGCGCCAGTATAAACAACTACGGCCCGCAAGCGGGCCGTAGAAGATGAAGCCGATCAGACTTTTCAGCTCAGTGCTTCAAGCACCTTGCCGGTAATCGTCTCAACCGAGCCGACACCCGGAATATGGCTGTACTTCGGCTTGCCCTGAGCAGCGGCCAGGCCTTGGTAGAACTCCACCAGAGGTTTGGTCTGGGAGTGGTAGACCGACAGGCGATGACGCACGGTTTCTTCGGTGTCGTCCTTGCGCTGCACCAGCTCTTCACCGGTGATGTCGTCTTTACCGGCGATTTTCGGCGGGTTGTACACGGTGTGGTACACGCGGCCGCTGGCCTCGTGAACGCGACGACCGGCGATACGCTGAACGATCTCTTCGTCATCGACGGCGATTTCGACCACGTTGTCCAGTTCCACGCCAGCTTCTACCAACGCTTCAGCTTGCGGAATGGTGCGCGGGAAACCGTCGAACAGGAAACCGTTGGCACAGTCAGGCTGCGCAATACGGTCCTTGACCAAAGCGATGATCAGATCGTCGGAGACCAGACCACCGGCATCCATGATGCTTTTGGCTTTGATGCCCAGCTCGGTGCCGGCTTTTACAGCAGCACGCAGCATGTCACCGGTAGAGATTTGCGGAATGCCGAACTTTTCGGTGATGAACTTAGCCTGAGTACCTTTACCGGCCCCGGGAGCTCCCAGCAGAATGACGCGCATTAGATGTGCTCCTCAATTTTTTATTTAGAATTACTTAAACAAAACAAAGGATTCGCCTCGTAGGGCCAATCTCAAAAAATAGGGTCGTGACCGCCCAAACGGCCAAAGGCTGATCAAGATACACAGCAGGCCCTGCCCACACAAGCCGCCGAAAGTCGGAGAAACCTGCGCAGGACGTGCCCTTTCGAAGGGGTACCCCAAGTCGCAACCCCGTCATTAACTGTCGCCTGACAGACCTTTTCGACCGCTCGCCGGCAGGCACTCGACGCACGCGCCAGGTGCCTGTTCCCTATGACGAAAACCTTAGCCGGTATTTCGCAAACCGGCGGCAATCCCCGCCACAGACACCAGCAACGCCTGTTCTACCGGGCTGCCCTGCGCTTCATCCTGTTGCCGCGAACGGGCCAACAGTTCGGCCTGCAATAGATGTAGCGGGTCGAGGTAGGTGTTGCGCAGGCGGATGAATTCAAGGGTGTCTGGGCTATGTGCCAGTAGCTGGGACTGACCAGTCAGCCCCAGGACCACCGCACAGGCCTGCGACAATAGGTCGCGTAAATGCGCCCCCAAAGGGAGCAGATCCGGCTCGACCAGGCGCTCGTCGTAAGACTGGGCGATATCGGCGTCGGCCTTGGCCAGCACCATTTCCAGCATATCGATGCGGGTGCGGAAGAACGGCCATTGCTCGCGCATCTGCCCCAGCAGCTCCCCTTCGCCGCGCTCCAGCGCCTTGCTCAGCGCCGTTTCCCAGCCGAGCCAGGCCGGCAACATCAGGCGCGTCTGGGTCCAGCCGAAAATCCACGGAATGGCCCGCAGGCTTTCGATGCCGCCGGCGCGGCGCTTGGCCGGGCGGCTGCCCAACGGCAAACGCCCCAACTCCTGCTCTGGGGTGGACTGGCGGAAATACTCGACGAACTGCGGATTTTCCCGCACCACGGCGCGGTAAGCCTTGACCCCATCGGCGGCCAGTTCGTCCATCAAATGGCGCCAGGCAGGCTCGGGAGGTGGTGGCGGCAGCAAGGTCGCTTCCAGCACCGCCGCCAGGTACAGATTGAGGTTTTGCTCGGCGATGTCCGGCAGGCCGAATTTGAAACGAATCATTTCCCCCTGCTCGGTGGTGCGGAAACGCCCTGCCACCGACCCCGGCGGCTGCGACAGAATCGCCGCGTGCGCCGGGCCGCCACCACGGCCCACGGTGCCGCCACGGCCGTGGAACAACAGCAGCTCCACTTGTTGCTCCCGGCAAATATCCACCAGACGCTCCTGCGCCCGATACTGCGCCCAGGCCGCCGCCGTGGTACCGGCGTCCTTGGCCGAGTCCGAATAGCCGATCATCACTTCCTGTGGCCCTTGCAGGCGCGAGCGATAGCCCGGCAGCAGCAACAGCTTTTCGATCACAGGGCCCGCGTTGTCGAGGTCAGCAAGGGTTTCGAACAGCGGCACCACGCGCATCGGCCGCAACACGCCGGACTCCTTGAGCAGCAACTGCACGGCCAGCACATCGGAAGCAGCGCCAGCCATGGAAATCACATACGAGCCGAGGGAAGCCCCTGGTGCCGCAGCGATTTCCCGGCACGTCGCCAGCACTTCGGCGGTGTCGGCAGACGGTTTGAAGTAGGCCGGCAGCAACGGCCGACGATTGTTCAGCTCACGCATCAGGAAGGCGATGCGCTCCTCTTCGCTCCAGTCTTCATAACGGCCAAGACCGAGGTAATCGGTGATTTCGGTCATGGCCGCGGTGTGGCGCGAGGAGTCCTGGCGCACATCGAGGCGCACCAGAAACAGCCCGAACGTCACCGCGCGGCGCAGGCAGTCGAGCAACGGGCCATCGGCGATGACGCCCATGCCGCATTCATGCAGCGAGTGGTAACACAGCTCCAACGGGTCCAGCAGGTCGCGGTTGTTTTGCAGCACATCGGCGGACGCCGGCGTGGTGGCCGTCAGGGAGGCCTGGGCCCAGTTACGGGTTGCGCGCAAGCGTTCACGCAGTTGTTTGAGCACCGCGCGGTAAGGCTCGGCGCTGTCGCCAGCCTTGGCTTTCAGGGCGTCGCTGGCCTGTTGCATCGACAATTCGGCGGCGAGGTGATCGACATCGCGCACATACAAATCGGCAGCCATCCAGCGTGCCAGCAGCAAGACTTCGCGGGTCACAGCGGCGGTGACGTTGGGGTTACCGTCGCGGTCGCCGCCCATCCACGAGGCGAAACGAATCGGTGCGGCCTCCAGCGGCAGGTGCAGGCCAGTAGCGGCATACAGGGCTTGATCGGCCTTGCGCAAATAGTTGGGAATCGCCTGCCACAGCGAATGCTCAATCACCGCAAAGCCCCACTTGGCTTCGTCTACAGGTGTCGGGCGGGTGCGGCGGATTTCTTCGGTGTGCCAGGCTTCGGCGATCAGGCGCTGCAAGGTGGTCTTGATCTGCTCGCGCTCGGCGGTGGTCAGGTCGCGATGATCCAGGGCCGCCAGTTGCGCGGCGATCGCGTCGTATTTCTGGATCAGTGTGCGTCGCGCCACTTCGGTGGGGTGCGCCGTCAATACCAGCTCGATGTCCACCCGCCCCAATTGCCGGGCCAGGGATTCGGCGTCATGGCCGGCAGTCAGCAGGCGAGCGAGCAGTTCCGGCAACACCCGGGCCTCGAACGGCGCGGGTTGTGACTCTTCGCGGCGGTGAATCAGCTGATATTGCTCGGCGATATTGGCCAGGTTGAGGAACTGGTTGAACGCCCGCGCCACCGGCAGCAATTCGTCCTCGCTCAACTGGTTGAGGCTGGCGCTGAGTTCGGCATCCATCGAACCGCGACGGTCGGCCTTGGCGCCTTTGCGGATTTGCTCGATCTTGTCGATAAAGCCATCCCCGTACTGCTCACGAATGGTGTTGCCCAACAGCTCACCCAACAGGTGAACGTCCTCGCGCAAGCGTGCATCAATATCGGTCATCAGCAGTTCTCCAGCGAAAATCCGGGCGGCTATGCTTTGATAATAGAGAGTGCCGTTGTAAAGCGGTTCTTACAAGTAAACCAGGGACTGCAAACCCCGAACGTTGCAGCTAGGCTCAACACCAAGCCGTACAGCGGCTTGCCACCGGCCACCGCCGGACACTCACCCGGCCTGCCATGAGCAGGTGCGTAATGAGGTCATTATGAAAATCCGCGAGCTTGCCAAGCACTGGGAAGAAAACGCCAAGGGTCGCCTGACCGACTCCGGCTACACGATTCGTCTGGACGTGGAAGCCGCCGCACGGCTGGCGGCGATTATCGATATGTACCCCAAAAGGCACCCTGAAGAACTGCTCGGAGAATTGATTGGCGCAGCCCTTGAAGAACTTGAAGAAAGCTTTCCGTATGTGAAAGGGTCAACGGTGGTCGCCACCGATGAAGAAGGCGATCCGCTGTACGAAGACGTCGGTCCAACCCCGCGTTTTCTCGCCTTGTCCCGTCGTCATTTGCACGATTTGTCGACCGATAACGACAAGCCAAAACACTGATTTGCGCGTCTTGTTCCCCTTCCGGAAATACGTATTTCCTGGCCCGTGCAGGGCCGGGAATACCCCTGTGCGCGGCTAAAGTTCCCGATTTAGAGCCTTGTCCATCAGGTCAAAGTTTTTTCGGGCGAAAGGCCATATTCTCTGAACTTTTAAAAAATGCCTCGGGTCAACCCAGTAACCACGCCTGGGATGGCCGTTTCAAAATGCTCTGGAAATCGAAGGTTGCGGCTCCTTGCCCAGGATGGATTCAGATGTATTTCAGGAGTTTTCCAACGGAGTTGAAAACCATGAAGACCAGCACTGCTTCATCCTCGTCCCCCCACCTGCACGGTCTCAAACTGGCGGCCCTGGCCATCGGCAGCAGCCTGGTTCTGGCCGGATGCGCCGGTAACCCGCCCACCGAGCAATACGCCGTGACTCAATCGGCCGTGAACAGTGCCGTCAGCGCCGGGGGCACCGAATTCGCCGCGGTGGAAATGAAGTCCGCTCAGGACAAGCTCAAACAAGCCGAAATCGCCATGCACGACAAAAAGTATGACGAAGCCAAAATGCTCGCCGAACAGGCCGAATGGGACGCCCGAGTGGCAGAACGCAAAGCCCAGGCGATGAAAGCCGAACAGGCTGTAAAGGACTCACAGAAAGGTGTTCAGGAACTGCGTCAGGAAAGTCAGCGCACCGTGCAGTGAGCGCGCATCCCGATTTTCAGGCCTGACACTTTTATCGATAGAAAGGACGAACCGCTATGCGCAAACAACTGATGATACCCGCCCTCCTGGCCGCAAGCATTGCACTGGCTGCCTGCGCCACACCGCCCAACACCAACCTGGAGCAAGCCCGCACCAACTACGCCGGCCTGCAAGCCAACCCGCAAGCCAGCAAAGTCGCGGCACTGGAAACCAAAGACGCCAGCGATTACCTGGACAAGGCCGACAAGGCTTACCAGGACAAGGAAGACCAGAACAAGGTCGACCAACTGGCTTACCTGACCAACCAGCGCGTTGAAGTGGCCAAGCAGACCATCGCCCTGCGCACCGCGGAAAACAACCTGAAAAACGCCGCGGCTCAGCGAGCGCAGGCGCGTCTGGATGCCCGCGACCAGCAGATCAAACAATTGCAGGCCAGCCTCAACGCCAAACAGACCGATCGCGGCACGCTGGTAACGTTCGGTGACGTGCTGTTCGCCACCAACAAGGCCGACCTGAAACCCAGCGGTCTGATGAACATCAACAAACTGGCGCAGTTCCTTCAGGAAAACCCCGACCGTAAAGTGATTGTCGAAGGCTACACCGACAGCACCGGCGCGGCGTCGTACAACCAGTCGCTGTCCGAGCGCCGCGCGACCTCGGTGCAAGTGGCCCTGATCAAGATGGGTGTCGACCCGGCGCGCATCGTGGTCCAGGGTTATGGCAAGGAATACCCGGTGGCCGAAAACACCAGCGTCTCCGGCCGTGCGATGAACCGTCGAGTGGAAGTGACCATTTCCAACGACAACCAGCCGGTGATACCGCGTTCGGCTATCAGCTCGAACTAAGTTTCACCTGCTGAAACACAAAAGCCCCGCCTGATCGGATCAGGCGGGGCTTCTTATTGATCGAACACTTGTCCTGGGGCCAAGCAACCCTGTGGCGAGGGGGCTTGCCCCCGTTCGGCTGCGAAGCGGTCGTGAAACCATCCCACAAGGTGTACCTGACAACACGCGAATGCAGGTTTTAGGGCAGCTTCGCGACCCAACGGGGGCAAGCCCCCTCGCCACAAGGGTTCATCATTGCCAATGGAGGTGGGATTTTACTGTTCGAGTTTTTGCGGGGTTTCCTGGCCCATGCAGCGCACGGCTTTTTTCTTGTTGTTGACCAGTACGCCGGTCAGGCCTTTCTGTTCGGTATCAAACATCACCAGCACGCCATCGATGCACTGCGCCACTTGCGCGGCCGGTTCCAGGGAGATTTTGTAGTCTTCGCCCGGCACGGTCTTGAGCATGGTGAAGTCGCTGAGCAGCAACGCATCCTCTGGTTTGGCGAAGTGCAGGTAGCCGTACCACCACAAGGCTCCGACGGTGCCGAGGATGCTGCAAATACCGGTGATGATCAGCGGGATGGCGTTACGTTCTTCACTCATTGCGGACTCTCTGGTGGTTCATCTTCAGAATTCGGGGGTGCCGGATAATTGGGGATTTCACCCAGGCGACGCAGGCCGTTGAAATGCTGCGGGTCTTCGAGGTAGCGCAGCATGACTTTGCGCCAGACCGGGTCGGCGAAGGTTTGCACATGACCGCCACGGGTCAGTTGCAGCACTCGCGGCGGCGGCGCAGCTTGATACAGTCGGATGCCGTTGGAAAGGGGCACCAGCGGATCATCGATACTGTGATAGATCAGTTTCGGTACACCATTGAGCTGCGTCATGGAACGGATCGCGCTATCGCCATCCGGCACCAGCCAGGACAACGGCACCTGGAACGGCCAGGTCATCCAAGAGGTGCTAAGGGCGAAACGCCCGACATCGCGGTAGCTGGCAGGCACGCCATCGAGCACGAAAGCCTTGAGTTGCCGCTGGCGCTCGGGATGCTGGGCCAGGTAATGCACCGCCATCGAACCGCCAAGGCTCTGACCGAGAAGGATCAACGGCTTGCCCTTGACCTCCGGCGCCTGGTCGAGCCATGTGAAGGCGGCGTCGATGTCCTGATAAATCTCCGGTAACGCCGGCTTACCTTCGGACAATCCGTACCCGCGATAGTCCACCAGCAACACCTGATAGCCCTGCTTCGGCAACCACCAGCTCGCACCCAGATGCCACGCCAGGTTGCCGCCGTTACCGTGCAGGTGCAGCACAGTGCCTTTGACTTCGACGCCTTTTTTCGCCGGCAGCCACCAGCCATGCAGTTTGAGGCCGTCGGCAGTAGTCAGGGTGACGTCGCGATAGTCGAGCTTGGCTTTTTCCGGGGTGAACGGCTGGCCGGGCTCGGGGTAGAACAGCAAAGAGCTGCAACCGCCGAGGGCCAGGAGCAGGCAGAAGATGCCGAGGATTCTCATCCGGTGAAGCCTCAATGTGGGTGATCGTTCCCATGCTCCGCGTGGGAATGCATACCGTGACGCTCTGCGTCACAGTGGACGCGGAGCGTCCATGGCGGCATTCCCACGCAGAGCGTGGGAATGATCTGAATCAAAGGATATTGGAGTAATCCGCTTCGATCCGGTCCAGGCTCAGGTGGTTGAGGAAGTTGGAGAAGCACATCCACGCCGACAACGCGTTCATGTCGCGGAACTGCTCGGGCAGGTACTTGGGCGGCACCACCAGGCCTTCGTCCACCAATTGGCGCAAGGTCCGCATGTCCTCCAGCGTAGTCTTGCCGCAGAACAACAGCGGTATCTGCTCCAGCTTGCCTTTGCGCACGGCCAACTGAATGTAGTTGTAAATCATGATAAAGCCCTTGAGGTAGGACAAGTCTTTGGTAAATGGCAGACCATTGGGCACCGAGCCGCGGAACACCCGACTGGCATTGCCGTAGCTTTCGGCCATTTCAAAGCCCTGAGCCCGGAAGAACTCAAAGATCTGCAAGAAGTCCGCGCCCTCCTCCACCATATGAATGGCGCGGGTGCGGTTGGTGAGTTTGCGCAAGCGGCTCGGGTAGGAGGCGAAGGTGATGATTTCCATCAGGATCGCCAGGCCTTCCTGAGTCACGGTGGACGACGGCGGGCCCTTGGACAGGAACGTACAGATCGGCTGGTTCAGGCCGTTGAGGGTGGTGCCCACATGCACCAGCCCTTCATGGACTTCCAGCGCACGCACGTCGCGATTGTTGAACATCGCGTCGGTGCGGATCTTGATGTAGTCGGCGCCGGCTGCCGCGTCGGCGACGATCCCGTCGGACTCGAACACCCGGATGGTTTCCTCGTTTTCGCCAAACACCTTGTTCAACCGATGTTGCAGCAGGTCGACGGCTTCCTTGGCCGTGAGGACTTTCGGTTCGTCCTTGAGATCGCCACGGCCGTCGATGTTGTTCAGGTAATCGGAGAGCATCAGCCCCAGGTCGGCCAGGGTCGGGTCGCCGGCGTGAAACGCATCGGAGGCCGCGCCGTACAATTCCTGGGAAATCAGCCCGAAATCCTCGGTGCCGCGCGCTTCAAGCATGCGCACCACCATGCGGTATTCCTTGCACATGCGGCGCATGATCTGCCCGACCGGGTTGAACTGGCCGAGTTGCCGAGTGATGTCGCGCTCGATGTTCTGGAATTCCAGCTTCACTTTGCTGGAGTCGAACGACAGCGGTCGATTGAGGTAGTAGTCGCGGTCCACGGCCGGCATTTCCTTGCCCTTGCCCTTGAGGAACCCCTTGCGAATACTGTCATCCCACTTGACCGCATCCAGAATGCGAATCGGCGTTTGCGCCAGCACTATGCGATCGGACAACATGCGTATCGTCTGCTGGTATTCGTCCACCCGAGACTCCTGTAGTAAAGCTGTTACGTGCTGGGTTTATTTGGTTTTGGCCAGGCGCTGATAGCGTACCGCTTCGACGAACACATCGGAATTGGCCGGGTCGTCGAGGTAGGCGAATACCTGATCCAGGCTGTTGTTGATTAACACCCCATCGCCATCTTCAGTCTGAAAGCCTTCGCCACTGAGGGCTTCTTGCCCCATGGCCTGTCTGATCTGCTCAAGGTCGAGGTTGTAGACCACCAGTTCGTGCTTATCGTTGAGCTCGAAACCGGCGATGGTGAAATGCCCGCCGAACTGCGCCGGCACCTTCGCCGACAGGTACCAGCGATTGCCATGGCGCGACACCGTGAAGGGATAGGCTTCGCGCTCATGGGGTTTGGCCTTGAAGTAGCTGACCGCCTGGTAGTGATTGTCGCCGACGCGTGTCAGTTCCAGGTTCATCGGCTCGCCCCAGGCGTTGGTGCTGGCCCATTTGCCGAGCAGCCCTTTGGGCGCGGGCTCGCTGGCGGGCAGCGACTCCTTGAAGGTCACCAGGCAGCCACTGAGCAGCAGGAACGACAAGGCGATCACCACGACACGCCAGGCTTTCATTCAACACTCCCTATCGACACACGATGCCCCCTACTGGCCACTCTCCCACAGGGTTGAGTCCCACAAGGGGTTACACCGACGCCAGCACCAGGTGCATGTAGCGGGTCAGGATGCCGAGCATTTCCTCTTCGGCAACAGGCTCGGCATCGTTGAGCAGGCCCTGATATTCCATCCGTCCGACAATCGCCGTCAACACTTTGGCATCTTGTTGTGGCTCGCGGGATCCCAATACTTCGAAAAGCTGGCAGGTGCCCTGCAAGAGAATTTGCTGATGGGAACGCACCAACAACGCCAGACGCGGGTTAAGCAACGCTTCCTGGCGGAAGGCTTGCTCGGCCATCAAGTGCTCGCGGCGATTGATCAATTGCCGATGAACATAGTCAGCCATCAGCCGTGCGATATCGTCCGCCAGCTGCGAGCGCGACTCGGCGGTGCCATCACCGCTGACAACCATCTCGCGCAACAGGCCTTCGTTGCTGGCCCACAACCGGGCCATGTATGCCGCGCTGCGTTCCACGTATTGGGCAAAGGTATCGGTGAGCAGGTCATCGATGTCCTTGAAGTAGTAAGTGGTGGCCGACAGCGGCACACAGGCCTCGGCGGCCACCGCACGGTGACGCACGGCACGCACGCCATCGCGCACGACAATGCGCATCGCCGCGTCGAGAATGTCCTGTCGACGCTGTTCGCTGCCCTGTCGGCTGGCCTTGCGGCCCTGGTACTGAACACTTTCAGCGACCGCAGTGGCGATATCCGCTGCACCTTCTTGAGCAATTGCACGATTCACGACAGGTATTCCTCTCTAACGTCAAAAGTAACCAATTGATACGTTTGTACCAGACAGGCAATAAAAAGCCGCCTGTTTTAGGCGGCTTTTTAATTGAAACATTTACGCTTGCGGACGCATGTGCGGGAACAGGATCACGTCGCGGATCGACGGTGAGTTGGTCAGCAACATCACCAGACGGTCGATGCCGATCCCTTCGCCAGCCGTTGGCGGCATGCCGTACTCCAGCGCGCGAACGAAGTCGGCGTCGTAGTGCATGGCTTCGTCGTCGCCGGCATCCTTGTCGGCCACCTGCGCCATGAAGCGCTCGGCCTGGTCTTCCGCGTCGTTCAACTCGGAGTAGGCGTTGGCGATTTCACGGCCGCCGATGAACAGTTCGAAACGGTCGGTGACGCTCGGGTTCTCGTCGTTACGACGGGCCAGCGGCGACACTTCGAACGGGTACTGGGTAATGAAGTGCGGCTGTTCCAGCTTGTGCTCGACCAGTTCTTCGAAAATCATCACCTGCAGTTTGCCCAGGCCTTCGAAGCCGAGCACCTTGGCGCCGGCCTTCTTGGCGATGGCGCGGGCCTTGTCGATGTCGTTCAGGTCGGCAGCGGTCAGTTCCGGGTTGTACTTGAGGATCGAGTCGAACACCGACAGGCGCACGAACGGCTCGCCGAAGTGGAACACCTTGTCGCCGTAAGGCACGTCGGTGCTGCCCAGAACCAGCTGCGCCAGTTCGCGGAACAGTTCCTCGGTCAGGTCCATGTTGTCTTCGTAGTCAGCGTGGGCCTGGTAGAACTCGAGCATGGTGAACTCGGGGTTGTGCCGGGTCGAAACGCCTTCGTTACGGAAGTTGCGGTTGATTTCGAAGACTTTCTCGAAGCCCCCAACAACAAGCCGCTTGAGGTACAGCTCCGGCGCGATACGCAGGAACATCTGCATATCCAGCGCGTTGTGGTGAGTTTCGAACGGCTTGGCCGCCGCACCACCCGGAATGGTTTGCAGCATCGGCGTTTCGACTTCCAGGAAGTCACGCTTCATCAGGAAGCTGCGGATGTGCGCAATCACTTGCGAACGCACGCGGAAGGTCTGGCGCACGTCTTCGTTGACGATCAGGTCGACGTAACGCTGGCGGTAGCGCTGCTCGGTGTCGGACAGGCCGTGGTGCTTGTCCGGCAGAGGGCGCAGGGATTTGGTCAGCAGGCGCACGTTGGTCATTTCAACGTACAGGTCGCCCTTGCCGGAACGGGCCAGGGTGCCTTCGGCGGCAATGATGTCGCCCAGGTCCCAGGTTTTCACCGCTGCCAGGGTTTCTTCGGACAGGGTTTTACGGTTGACGTAAACCTGGATGCGCCCGGACATGTCCTGAATCACCATGAACGAGCCACGGTTGAGCATGAGACGACCGGCAACCTTGACCGGGATCGCAGCCTCTGCCAGCTCTTCCTTGGTCTTGTCCGCGTACTTCTTCTGCAAGTCTTCGCAGTAGGCGTCGCGGCGGAAGTCGTTGGGGAAGGCCTGGCCCTTGGCGCGCTCGGCAGCAAGCTTTTCCTTGCGCAGGGCGATCAGGGAGTTTTCTTCCTGTTGCAGGGCTTGCGGGTCGAGTTGTAGGTCGCTCATGTCTTTAAATATTCCATCAGGTTCGTTGCCCCGGCCTTCGGCCGGGGATCGCTGGCAAGCCAGCTCCTACAGGGATCGCGCTGTATCAGGCGATCCTGTATTGCACGTCTTACAGCCCTTGTTTCAGGCTCGCCACCAGGTATTCGTCGATGTCGCCGTCGAGCACCTTGTCGCAGTCGCTGCGTTCGATGTTGGTGCGCAGATCCTTGATCCGCGAGGCATCGAGCACGTACGAACGGATCTGGTGACCCCAGCCGATGTCCGACTTGGTGTCTTCCAGAGCCTGGGAGGCGGCGTTGCGTTTCTGCACTTCCTGCTCGTACAAGCGCGCCCGCAACATTTTCATCGCGGTGTCTTTGTTGGCGTGCTGGGAGCGTTCGTTCTGGCAGCTGACCACGGTGTTGGTCGGTACGTGAGTAATCCGTACGGCCGAGTCGGTGGTGTTTACGTGCTGACCACCGGCACCGGAGGAGCGGTAGGTGTCGATGCGCAGGTCCGACGGGTTGATGTCGATTTCGATGTTGTCATCGATTTCCGGCGATACGAACACGGCCGAGAACGAGGTGTGACGACGGTTGCCGGAGTCGAACGGGCTCTTACGCACCAGACGGTGCACGCCGATTTCGGTACGCAGCCAGCCAAAGGCGTATTCACCCTTGATGTGCACGGTCGCACCTTTGATACCGGCGACTTCACCGGCCGACAATTCCATGATGGTCGCGTCGAAACCGCGTTTATCCGCCCAGCGCAGGTACATGCGCAGCAGGATGTTGGCCCAGTCCTGGGCCTCGGTACCGCCGGAACCGGCCTGGATGTCCAGGTAGGCGTTGTTCTGGTCCATCTCGCCGCTGAACATGCGACGGAATTCGAGCTTCTCGAGGGCTTCGCGCAAGCGCTCCACTTCAAGGGCTACGTCGTCGACGGCGGCCTGGTCTTCTTCCTCGGCAGACATCAACAGCAGGTCCTTGGCATCGGCCAGACCGCTGGACATTTCATCGAGGGTTTCTACGATCTGGGCCAGCGCAGAGCGCTCGCGACCCAGGTTCTGAGCGTACTCAGGGTTGTTCCAGACACTCGGATCTTCAAGCTCGCGATTGACTTCGGTCAGACGCTCATGCTTTTGATCGTAGTCAAAGATACCCCCGAATAGTTTCGGAGCGCTCGGACAGGTCCTTGATACTGTTAAGGATCGGGTTGATTTCCATGGCGGGCAGCACTCGTTGGCGAACTTTTGAAAGCCGGCGAGTATAACGTAATCACGCTGTCAAGGCAGCCCGCCTGGCGGCTTTAGGGGCAAATGAACCTGCCGGTTCATTCTATTCCCACCTGATTGCGCCCATTGTTCTTCGCCAGGTACAGCCCCTTGTCCGCCGCCGAGATCAATTGCCGGCAGTCGCTGCCCGGCTGCGGGATCACGGTCGACAGGCCGATACTGATGGTCAGGCACGAACCTTCGGTCGGGAAAACGTGCGGAATCTTCAATCCGACCACGGTCTGGCGCAGTTTTTCCGCCACCAGCCGCGCACCGCCCGGCGAGGTGTTGGGCAAGACCAGGACGAACTCTTCGCCGCCGTAACGGGCCGGCAGGTCCGATGGCCTGGCGCTGGCGTCGCGAATGGCCATGGCGACTTTGCGCAGGGCTTCATCGCCTTCGAGGTGGCCAAAACTGTCGTTGTAGGACTTGAAATAGTCGACATCAATCATCAGCAACGACAATTGCGTCTGGTCACGCAACGAACGCCGCCACTCCAGTTCCAGGTATTCGTCGAAGTGCCGACGGTTCGACAGCCCGGTCAGGCCGTCGGAGTTCATCAAGCGTTGCAGCACCAGGTTGGTGTCGAGCAACTGTTGCTGGCTGACCCGCAACGCACGGTACGCCGCGTCACGCTGCAGCAGGGTCATGTAGGAGCGCGAGTGATAGCGGATGCGCGCCACCAGTTCGATGTTGTCCGGCAGCTTGACCAGGTAATCGTTGGCCCCGGCGGCAAACGCCGCGCTCTTGATCAGCGGGTCTTCCTTGGTCGACAGGACAATGATCGGAATATCCTTGGTCGCCGGGTGATTACGGTATTCGCGCACCAGGCTCAGGCCGTCGAGGCCGGGCATGACCAGGTCCTGAAGGATCACCGTCGGCTTGATGCGGATCGCCTGGGCGATGGCCTGGTGCGGGTCGGCGCAGAAGTGGAAGTCGATGTTCTCTTCGTTCGACAGACCACGGCGCACCGCCTCGCCGATCATCGCCTGATCGTCCACCAACAACACCATGGCGGCGTTTTCGTCGGTTTTGAAGTCGTCGAGCTGTAATTCATTCATGTGCGGTCACCTGAGTACTGCTTGGGCCACGATTGCTGCTAATGATAGTCATTTTTGGAAAATCTCCAGCAAACGTGGCGCTATCTTGTCCAGTGGGCGGATTTCCACGGCAGCGTCGATGGCTGCGGCCGCCTTGGGCATTCCGTACACGGCACTGCTGTTCTGGTCCTGAGCGATGGTCAGGTAGCCCTGTTGGCGCATGAGTTTAAGCCCCTGGGCGCCGTCACGCCCCATACCGGTCAGTAGAACGCCCACGGCATCACCGCTCCAGTAATTGGCCACACTCTCGAAAAACACATCGATCGAAGGCCGATAGATCTCGTTGACCGGTTCGGCGGTGTAGGCCAGCGTGCCGTTTTTCAGCAAGCGGATATGGTGATTGGTACCGGCCAGCAGGATCGTGCCGCTTTGTGGCGGTTCGCCTTCCTGGGCCAGGCGCACGTCCAGGCCGCTGGCGCTGGCCAGCCATTCGGCCATGCCGGCGGCGAACACCTGATCCACATGCTGGACCAGCACGATAGCCGCCGAAAAATCCCGGGGCAGGCCCTTGAGCAGCACTTCCAGCGCCGCCGGCCCGCCAGCGGATGAACCGATCGCCACCAGGCGCTGGCGCGAGGCCGAGTGGCGGTGCGGGCTCGGTGTCGATCGCTCCCGATTGCTGTGGTCACCGATCAACCAGCCAATATTGAGGATCTTGCGCAGCAGCGGCGCAGCGGCTTCCTGAGGGTTACCAGCGCCCAGCGCCGGGGTATCGACCACATCAAGCGCGCCGTAGCCCATGGCTTCGAACACCCGGTGCACGTTCTGCTGGCGGTCGACGGTGACGATGACGATCGCGCACGGGGTCTCGGCCATGATCCGCCGGGTCGCTTCCACGCCGTCCATCAATGGCATGATCAAATCCATCAGGATCAGATCCGGAGTGTATTCGGCGCAACGTTGCACCGCCTCCGCCCCGTTGCTGGCGACCCAGACCACCTCGTGCGCCGGTTCGAACGCCAGGGCGCGGCGCAAAGCCTCTACCGCCATGGGCATGTCGTTGACGATGGCGATTTTCATGTGCGCGCCCCTCCAATGAGCTCAACGACTGCATCCAGTAAGGCGTCATCATGAAAACTGGCCTTGGCTAGATAATAGTCGGCGCCGGCGTCCAGTCCACGACGACGGTCTTCTTCGCGGTCCTTGTAGGACACCACCATCACCGGCAGCGATTGCAGGCGATTGTCGCGACGCAATAAAGACACCAGCTCGATGCCGTCCATGCGCGGCATGTCGATGTCGGTGATCAGCAGATCGAAATCCTCCGAACGCAGGGCATTCCAGCCATCCATACCGTCCACCGCCACGGCGACGTCGTAGCCGCGATTGAGCAGCAACTTGCGCTGCAACTCACGAACGGTCAGCGAATCGTCTACCACCAGAATCCGTTTGCGCGCGGCTTCAACGGCCTGATTGGCGTGCCGGGCAATGCGCTCCAGACGCCCGGTATTGAGCAGTTTGTCCACCGAACGCAGCATGTCTTCGACGTCGACGATCAGCACCACCGAGCCGTCGTCGAGCAAAGCCCCGGCGGAAATGTCCTGTACCTTGCCCAGACGCTCGTCCAGCGGCAGCACCACCAGCGTCCGCTCGCCGATAAACCGCTCGACCGCCACCCCGTAGATCGCCTCGCGCTCGCGGATGACCACGACTTTGAGGGTCTGCGCGCTGTTCTGGCTCGCCGGCCGATGCAATAGCTGACTGGCGGCGACCAGCCCGACATGCCGGCCTTCGTACCAAAAGTGCTGCCGGCCTTCGACCTGCACGATGTCTTCCGGCTCCAGGTCGCACATGCGCTCGATGTGCGCCAGCGGGAAGGCATACGCCTCGTCACCGACTTCCACCACCAGGCTGCGCACCACCGACAGCGTCTGCGGCACTTCAAGATGGAAACGACTGCCCGCGCCCGCTGTCTGCTCCAGCACCACGGCGCCGCGCAACTGCCGGACCATGTGCTGAACCGCATCCAGCCCGACGCCGCGCCCGGAGACTTCGGTGACCGTGTCGCGCAGGCTGAAACCCGGCAGAAACAGGAACGTCAGCAGCTCTTCTTCGCTCAATTGCGCGGCAGTCTCGGCTGGGGATAACTGCCGCTCGACGATCGTGCGGCGGACCTTTTCCAGGTCGACGCCATTGCCATCATCGCTCAGTTCCAGCACCAACAGACCGGCCTGATGGGAGGCTCGCAAACGGATCACGCCTTCCTCCGGCTTGCCCGCCAAGCGTCGCTGTTCCGGGGTTTCGATGCCGTGATCCACCGCATTGCGCAGCAGGTGTGTCAGCGGTGCTTCGAGTTTTTCCAGTACGTCGCGGTCGACTTGGGTCTTGTCGCCCTCGATCTCCAGCCGCACCTGTTTGCCAAGGTTGCGCCCAAGATCGCGGACCATGCGCACTTGACCGCTCAGCACGTCGGCGAACGGCCGCATGCGACAGGCCAGCGCGGTGTCATACAACACCTGTGCGCGCTGACTGGCGTGCCAGGCGAACTCGTCCAGTTCAGCGTTTTTTTCCACCAGTAATTGCTGGGACTCGGCCAGCAATCGGCGGGCATCGCCCAAGGCTTCCTGGGCTTCGAGGCTCAAGGCATGGTCCTTGAGATGAACGTTGAGGCTTTCCAGCGCCCGCAGGCCATTGCTCTGCATGCGTTTAAGGCGCTGCATGGTGGCCAGGTGCGGCTTGAGGCGCTGGGTTTCCACCAGGGATTTACTCGACAGGTCGAGCAGGCTATTCAAGCGCTCGGCCGTGACGCGCAATACACGCTCGCCAGTGTCGGTGGTGCGCTTGGTCTTGGACGCAGGCTCGGCGGGCTCTGCCTGGGGTGTTTCAATGAGTGTGTCGACGGGTGTTTCGGCAGCACGACCGGGCGGCTCGACCCTGGGTGTCGGCGGTTCGAGCTGAGGTTCTGCCATCGGCAGCGCGATGGGGGCAACCGTCGCCATGTGTTCAAGCAGCCGTCCCATCAAGACGACATAAGCGTCGATATCCGCAGGCGCCGGAGCATTGTTCGGCGTCGCAATCCGCATCAGCAGATCGGTGCCCTGTAACAGCGCATCAATGTGTTCGGGTCGCAGGTACAGGCGCCCTTCCTGGGCGCTGACCAGGTAATCCTCCATCACATGGGCAACACTGACCCCGGCATCGACGCCGACAATTCGCGCCGCGCCCTTGAGCGAATGGGCCGCGCGCATGCACGACTCGAGGTAATCGGCCTGGGTCGGATCGCGCTCCAGCGCCAGCAGACCGGCGCTCAGCACCAGGGTCTGGGCCTCGGCTTCCAGGCTGAACAGCTCCAGCAAAGAGGCGTCACGCATTTGGTCGGGGGTCATGTGAGGCTCCGGGTCACGGCAGACAGCAGCTGCTCTTCATCCAGCCAACGCAGGCTGCGACCTTTGAATGGCAAGACTCCGCGGGTGTATTTGGCGCTGGCCTGGGTGCCGGACTGGGACGCGGCATCGAGAATGCGCTCGTCGATGGCGTGAATCCCGTCCACTTCGTCCACCGGCACCACTACCGGCCCGCCGTGGGCGGCGATGATCAGCATCCGCGGCGTTACCCGCGCACCAGGCGCCACGCCACTGGTGTCGTCGAGCCCCAACAGCTCCACCAAAGACAGGCACGCCACCAAGGCACCGCGCACATTCGCCACGCCGAGCAATGCCCGGGAACGCTGGTGCGGCAAGGAATGGATCGCTTGCAGCGGCGCCACTTCGACCAGGCTGCGAGTGGCCAGGCCCAGCCACTCTTCGCCGAGGCGAAACATCAGTAGCGAGCGGGTTTTCACCTCACTCTCGGCCACCGTGGAGATTTGCCCACGGTCGCCCTGCGACAAGGCGTAACGGTCGAGCAAGCGCGTGGCGGCAGCCGAATACACCGCGCAATTGCGGCAATGAATGTGCTCGCTCAGCAGCGGGCAGGACTGGTCGCCGTGGATACCGATGCGGTTCCAGCAGTCGTCGATGGCCTGGGCATCTTCATGGGTGACGCTCAAGGTGTCGGAGGCGTTCATCGTTTACGCTCACTGTCAGCGGCGCGCTCGCTGCGGGCGGCGCGGGCCTGCAATCGTCTGGCACCCGCCGTGTCGCCCTGGGATTGCAGCAAGGCCGCCAGGTGCATCAACGCGTCGGGGTGTTGCGGTTCGAGGTACAACGCCTTGCGATAAAACCCCTGGGCCTCCAGGGCACTGCCGGCGACATCGCTGAGCAGCCCCAGCCAATAGAACACTTGGGCCACCGGTTCGTGACTGCGCAAATAACTTTCGCACGCGGCGCGGGCCTCGGCACTTTTGCCTTCATTGGCCAGCGCGGCGATATTCGCCAACAGCGTGGCGGCGTCCGAAGAAGTGGCCGAAGGGATGGCGGCAGCCCGAGGCATCGGCACGACCGTCGCAAAAGGCCGACTGCGCACAGGCGGCGGAGTCATGCTGCGCAACGGTTGCTGCACGGGCAGCGACATCGGCGCGAAGGTCGCAAGCGGCTCGAGCGCGCTCTGGCGACTGAAGGCAAACGACTGCGGGATACCGATCGAGCGCATGCCGAAACGGCCGAGCAGACTGCCCTCGGCCGGGCCGATAAACAGCACGCCGTCGACGTGAGTCAGGCGCTTGAGCACTTCGAACACTTGCTGCTGGGTCGGCTGGTCGAAATAAATCAGCAGGTTGCGACAGAACACGAAGTCATAGGGCGGCTCGTTGACCAGCAAGGTCGGATCCAGCAGGTTACCGACCTGTAGACGCACCTGTTCGAGCACGCGCCCGTTGAGGCGATAGTTATCGTGTTCAGCGGTGAAATGGCGCTCGCGAAACTCGATGTCCTGGCCACGAAACGAATTCTTGCCGTACAGCGCGAGCCTGGCCTTTTCCACCGACAGCGGGCTGACGTCCATGCCGTCGACCTTGAACTGGTGCGGCGCCAGCCCGGCATCAAGCAATGCCATGGCGATCGAGTACGGTTCTTCGCCGGTAGAACACGGCAAGCTGAGAATCCGCAGGGCGCGCATGTTGTTGATCGCTGCCAGCCGCTTGGCCGCCAGTTTCGCCAGCGTGGCGAAGGATTCCGGGTAACGGAAAAACCAGGTTTCGGGGACGATCACCGCTTCAATCAGCGCCTGCTGTTCGTCACGCGAACCCAACAACGTGTGCCAATACTCATCGGCCGTCAGCGCCCGAACCGCCGTGATGCGCTGGCGCACCGCGCGCTCGATGATCGCCGGGCCGACCGAGCCGACATCCAGGCCGATACGTTCCTTGAGGAAATCGAAAAACCGTTGATCGCTGCTCATCCCTGCTCCTCAAACTGCGCCAGGTCCAGCGGCGGCGAGGGAAACAATAAGGCGCGAACCTGTGCATCCAGTAAATCGGCAACCCGCACCCATTGCAGCAGACCCTGGGCATCTTCGCGCACCGGGCCGAGGTACGGCGCCTGGCGATTGTCCAGGCCATAAGGCTGAAAGTCCGCCGGGTTGCAGCGCAACGTGTCGGTGACCTGCTCCAGAATCAGCCCGAGCAATTGCGCAGGCCTCGCCTCATCCGGCCGATAGTGCACCAACACCAGCCGCGTGCTGGTGCGGGCCTGGGCCGGTTGGCCAAACGTCAGCGCGCTGAGGTCGATCACCGGCACCACCGCGCCACGATAGGCGAACACCCCCGCCACCCAGTCCGGCGCCCGGGGAATGGGCTTCAACGGCAGTTGCGGCAGTACTTCAGCCACCTCAATGGCCTGCAAGGCGTAGCGCTCATTGCCGATGCGGAACACCAGAAACAACGACTGCTTCGCCGGCATCGCCACGCCGCGCCTGGCCGTAAGTTCGCTCATCAGACTTTGAATCGCGAGACACCGCCACGCAGCCCCACGGCCACCTGGCTCAGTTCGTCGATGGCGAAACTGGCCTGGCGCAAGGACTCAACCGTCTGGCTGCTGGCATCGCCCAACTGCACCAGCGCGTGGTTGATCTGCTCGGCGCCGGTGGCCTGAGCCTGCATGCCTTCGTTGACCATCAACACCCGCGGCGCCAGCGCCTGAACCTGATGAATGATCTGCGACAGCTGCTCGCCCACCTGCTGCACCTCGGACATGCCGCGGCGCACTTCCTCAGAGAACTTGTCCATGCCCATGACCCCGGCCGACACCGCCGACTGGATCTCGCGCACCATCTGCTCGATGTCGTAGGTGGCCACGGCGGTCTGGTCTGCCAGACGTCGCACTTCGGTGGCGACCACGGCAAACCCGCGACCATACTCGCCGGCCTTCTCGGCTTCGATCGCGGCGTTCAGGGACAACAGGTTGGTCTGGTCGGCGACTTTGACGATGGTCACCACCACCTGGTTGATGTTGCCGGCCTTCTCATTGAGGATCGCCAGTTTGGCATTCACCAGATCTGCCGCGCCCATCACCGAGTGCATGGTGTCTTCCATGCGCGCCAGGCCTTGCTGACCAGAACCGGCCAGCACCGAAGCCTGGTCGGCGGCGGTGGAGACTTCGGTCATGGTGCGCACCAGGTCGCGCGAGGTGGCGGCAATTTCACGGGACGTCGCACCGATTTCGGTGGTGGTGGCCGCGGTTTCGGTGGCGGTGGCCTGTTGCTGTTTGGAGGTCGCGGCGATTTCCGTGACCGACGTGGTGACCTGCACCGAGGAGCGCTGGGCCTGGGACACCAACGAGGTGAGTTCGGTCATCATGTCGTTGAAGCCGGTTTCCACCGCGCCGAACTCGTCCTTGCGATCAAGATTCAGGCGACTGCTGAGATCGCCAGTGCGCATGACTTCGAGGATATCCACAATGCGATTCATCGGTGCCATGATCGCGCGCATCAGCAGCAGGCCGCAGAGGCCGGCGACGATGATTGCCACCAGCAAAGAGACGCCCATGCTGATTTTGGCGGCCGTCACCGCGTCACTGATGGCCAGTGTGGATTGTTCAGCCAGAGCGTGATTATTTTCAAGAAGGCTGTTCAATTGCTTGCGCCCATTGACCCAGGCCGGCGTCAGTTTTTGCTCCAGGGCAAGAACCGCCTGGTCGTACTCTTTGCGCTGATAGAGATCGAGAACGTTGGTCATTTCTTTGTTGTAGAGCTGATGACGCACTTCGAACTCGTCGAACAGGACCTGGTCGTCCTTCGTGAAAATGGTTTTGCGGTAGTTGGCTATTTGCTCGTTCAAGCGCTCTTCGAAGCTTTTGTACATGGTCTGGTCGGCGACGGTCATTTCGCGATGCCCGGAAAGGCCGACAAGCTGTTGGGTGAGGTTAAAACTGTCGACCCACGCACCGCGGATCATCGAACTGAAATACACCCCCGGGACCGCATCGGTGCGGACCGATTCTGCGCCGGCGTCGATCTTCATCAGCCGAGAAAAAGACACCACAACCATCAGCAGCATGATCGCGATAATTACCGCAAAGCTCGCCAAAATGCGTTGGCGCAACGTCCAGTTCTTCACAGTCAGTCCTCGGTGCGGATCAAATTGCGGGGGAGTATAGCTGAGGGCGATGTTTCATTTATAAGACGCTGAGCATCGTTTCTCATCCCGCCAATAAAAAGCACGGATTCGGTAGAAACATCACATCCCGCATTGGAAATTTGTCGACCGTGACATCGGGCACTAGTCTGGATAAACCCATGACACAGCCCGGCCTCAGTCAGCCTCCCACAAAGCGCACTACGCTAATAACAAGCCACTCGTGGCGAACTACCCCGTTCAACGCTGTCCCGACCCTAATTAAAGAAGAGGGAAACCCCATGTTCGAACACAAGACCGCACTGCTCAGTGCAATCGCCACGGCGCTTCTGGCCAGCGCCAGCCTGCAGGCCGCCGAACCGCTGAAAGCCGTCGGTGCCGGCGAAGGTCAGCTGGATATCGTTGCCTGGCCCGGCTATATCGAACGGGGCGAAAGCGACAAGGCTTACGACTGGGTCAGCGCTTTCGAGAAGGAAACCGGCTGCAAGGTCAACGTCAAGACGGCCGGCACGTCCGATGAAATGGTCAGCCTGATGGCCAAGGGCGGTTACGACCTGGTGACGGCGTCCGGCGATGCCTCCCTGCGCTTGATCGCCGGCAAGCGCGTCCAGCCGATCAACACCGCATTGATCCCCAACTGGAAGAATCTCGATCCGCGCCTGAAGGATGGGCCGTGGTACGTGGTCGACAAGCAAACCTATGGCACCCCGTACCAATGGGGGCCGAATGTGCTCATGTACAACACCAACGTGTTCAAACAGCCGCCGACCAGTTGGAGCGTGATACTCGAAGAGCAGAAACTGCCCGACGGCAAATCCAACAAAGGCCGCGTGCAGGCGTATGACGGCCCGATCTACATCGCGGACGCGGCGCTGTACCTGAAAACCGCCAAGCCGGAACTGGGCATCAAAGACCCTTACCTGCTCGACGAAAAACAGTACAAGGCCGTTCTCGACCTGCTGCGCGCCCAGCAAAAGTTGATTCACCGCTACTGGCACGACACCACCGTGCAGATGAGTGATTTCAAGAACGAAGGCGTGGTGGCCTCCAGTTCCTGGCCGTATCAGGTCAACGGCCTGATGAACGAGAAACAGCCAGTCGCCTCGACCATCCCCAAAGAAGGCGCCACCGGGTGGGCCGACACCACCATGATGCACGCCGAAGCCAAGCACCCGAACTGTGCCTATAAGTGGATGGACTGGTCGCTGACGCCGAAGGTCCAGGGCGATGTGTCCGCCTGGTTCGGCTCGCTGCCGGCGGTTCCGGCGGCGTGCAAGGCAAGCGAACTGTTGGGGGCCGAGGGGTGCAAGACCAACGGTTTCGACCAGTTTGACAAGATCGCCTTCTGGAAAACCCCGCAGGCTGAGGGTGGCAAGTACGTGCCATATAGCCGTTGGACCCAGGACTACATCGCAATTATGGGAGGCAGGTAATACACCGCCTCTTGTGGCGAGGGAACTTTGTGGCGAGGGGGCTTGCCCCCGTTGGGTGGCGAAGCCGCCCTGGAACCAGTCACCGCGGTCTAGCAGATAAACCGCGCTCTCCTTTTCAGGGCTGCTACGCAGCCCAATGGGGCGGTGCGGCGGTCCGACAAGCCCCCTCGCCACAGTGAGCATTCCAGCTAAAAAAGCACACCGATTCAGCTTTTTCAGAAGTCCAGGCAGGGGCCGCTGTGATGGGCCCCGCTTTTTGGGAGCACCGTATCCATGACGCTTGCAGTCCAGTTCACCAACGTTTCCCGTCAGTTCGGTGAGGTGAAGGCCGTTGACCGGGTTTCCATCGACATCCAGGACGGCGAGTTCTTTTCCCTGCTGGGCCCTTCTGGCTCGGGTAAAACCACCTGCCTGCGCCTGATCGCCGGTTTCGAACAGCCGAGCACCGGCTCCATCCGCATCCATGGCTTGGAGGCCGCCGGGCTGCCGCCGTATCAGCGCGACGTGAACACCGTGTTCCAGGATTACGCGCTGTTCCCACACATGAACGTACTCGACAACGTCGCCTACGGCTTGAAAGTCAAAGGCGTCGGCAAGAGCGAACGCCACAAACGTGCCGAAGAAGCCCTCGACATGGTGGCCCTCAACGGCTACGGCGAGCGCAAACCGGTGCAGCTGTCGGGCGGCCAACGCCAGCGTGTGGCCCTGGCTCGCGCGCTGGTCAATCGCCCTCGCGTGTTGTTGCTCGACGAACCACTCGGGGCGCTGGACCTGAAGCTGCGCGAGCAAATGCAAGGCGAACTGAAGAAGCTGCAACGTCAGCTCGGCATCACCTTTATCTTCGTCACCCACGACCAGACCGAAGCGTTGTCGATGTCCGACCGCGTGGCGGTGTTCAACAAAGGGCGCATCGAGCAGGTCGACACGCCACGCCACCTCTATATGAAACCGACAACCACCTTCGTCGCCGAATTCGTCGGCACGTCCAATGTGATACGCGGTGATCTGGCCCGGCAGTTGAGCGGCAATCCTCAGCCGTTTTCGATCCGCCCGGAACACGTGCGTTTCGCCGAAGGGCCGCTGGCCAGCCATGAAATAGAAGTCAGCGGCCTGCTCCACGACATCCAGTACCAGGGCAGCGCCACCCGCTATGAACTGAAACTGGAAAACGGCCAGACCCTGAACATCAGCCAAGCCAACGTCCAGTGGCTGGACGTCAGTGCGCAACATCAGCCCGGGCAACGCGTCAGCGCTCGCTGGGCGCGCGAGGCGATGATTGCGCTGCACGACAATGTTGTAGGCGGGGTATGAGATGGACAGCGTGATCTCTCGCACCCCGGCCAACGGCTCGCCGCTGCGCCGGTTTTCCAACCTGCTGTACCGGCGACCGAACCTGTATCTGTCGCTGCTGCTGGTGCCGCCGTTGCTGTGGTTTGGCGCGATCTACCTCGGATCGCTGCTGACCCTGCTGTGGCAAGGCTTCTACACCTTCGATGACTTCACCATGACGGTCACCCCCGACCTGACCCTGGCGAACTTCGCAGCGCTGTTCCAGCCATCTAACTTCGACATCATCCTGCGCACCCTAAGCATGGCCATCGTCGTGTCGATCGCCAGTGCAATCGTGGCCTTCCCGATCGCCTACTACATGGCGCGCTACACCAGCGGCAACACCAAGGCGTTTTTCTACATCGCGGTGATGATGCCGATGTGGGCCAGTTACATCGTCAAGGCTTATGCCTGGACCTTGCTGCTGGCCAAGGGCGGCGTGGCCCAGTGGTTCGTTCAGTACCTGAACCTGGAGCCGGTGTTGCAGTTCGTACTCGGGATGCCGGGAGTGGGTGGCAGCACCCTGTCGACCTCGCACCTGGGGCGGTTCATGGTGTTTGTCTATATTTGGCTGCCGTTCATGATCCTGCCGATCCAGGCGTCACTGGAACGCCTGCCGCCGTCCTTGCTGCAAGCTTCGGCGGACCTGGGCGCCAAGCCGCGTCAGACCTTCATGCAAGTGATTCTGCCGCTGTCGATTCCGGGGATCGCGGCAGGTTCGATTTTCACGTTTTCACTGACGCTGGGCGATTTCATCGTGCCGCAACTGGTGGGCCCGCCGGGCTACTTCGTCGGCAGCATGGTCTACGCCCAGCAAGGGGCGATCGGCAACATGCCGATGGCGGCGGCCTTCACGCTGGTGCCGATCGTGCTGATCGCCATTTACCTGTCCATCGTCAAACGCCTGGGGGCCTTCGATGCGCTCTGACGCTTCTTCTCAAGACCGGGCATCCCTGGGCCTGCGCATCGCCGCCTGGGGCGGGTTGCTGTTCTTGCACTTCCCGATCCTGATCATCTTCCTCTATGCCTTCAACACCGAAGACGCGGCGTTCAGCTTTCCGCCCAAGGGCTTCACCCTGAAGTGGATCGCCGTGGCGTTCTCGCGGCCCGACGTACTGGAGGCGATCAAGCTGTCGCTGCAGATCGCCGCCATCGCCACGCTGATTGCGTTGATCCTCGGCACCCTCGCCTCGGCGGCGTTGTACCGGCGGGACTTCTTCGGCAAGCAGGGCATCTCGCTGATGCTGATCCTGCCGATCGCATTGCCGGGGATCATCACCGGGATCGCGCTGCTGGCGACCTTCAAGACGCTGGGGATCGAGCCGGGGGTATTCACCATCGTGATCGGTCACGCGACCTTCTGCGTGGTGATCGTCTACAACAACGTCATCGCCCGATTGCGCCGCACGTCCTACAGTTTGATCGAAGCCTCGATGGACCTCGGCGCCGACGGCTGGCAGACCTTCCGCTACATCGTCCTGCCGAACCTCGGCTCGGCGTTGCTGGCTGGCGGCATGCTGGCGTTTGCCCTGTCGTTCGACGAAATCATCGTCACCACCTTCACCGCCGGGCACGAACGCACCTTGCCGCTGTGGCTGCTCAACCAGCTCAGCCGCCCACGGGACGTGCCGGTGACCAACGTCGTGGCGATGCTGGTCATGATGGTGACCATGTTGCCGATTCTCGGCGCGTATTACCTGACCCGTGGTGGGGAGAGTGTCGCCGGTAGCGGCGGAAAATAACTGACCACTGGAAACCGGATCCTGTGGGAGCAGGGGCCAGTTCCCACAAAAAGAAAACAACAGCTTCGGAGGATAAAGCCATGCAAACCAAACTCTTGATCAATGGCCAACTGGTCGCTGGGGACGGCCCCGCCCAAGCCGTGTTCAACCCGGCCCTCGGTCGTGTACTGGTGGAAATCAACGAAGCCAGCGAAGCCCAGGTCGACGCCGCCGTGCGCGCCGCCGATAGCGCCTTTGAAGGCTGGTCGCAAACCACACCGAAAGAACGCTCGCTGTTGCTGCTCAAACTCGCCGACATCATCGAAGCCCATGGCGAAGAGCTGGCCAAACTGGAGTCGGACAACTGCGGCAAACCCTACAGCGCCGCGCTGAACGACGAGATCCCGGCGATTGCCGACGTGTTCCGATTCTTCGCCGGGGCCAGCCGTTGCATGGGTGGCGCGCTGGGGGGTGAATACTTGCACGGCCACACCTCGATGATCCGCCGCGACCCAGTGGGCGTGATTGCCTCCATCGCGCCATGGAACTACCCGCTGATGATGCTCGCCTGGAAAGTCGCCCCGGCCCTGGCCGCCGGTAATACCGTGGTGCTCAAGCCGTCGGAACAAACCCCGCTGACCGCCCTGCGCCTGGCAGAACTGGCGTCGGAGATTTTCCCGGCGGGTGTGCTTAACCTGGTGTTCGGTCGTGGTCCTACCGTTGGCACCCCACTGGTCACCCACCCGAAAGTGCGCATGGTGTCGCTGACCGGCTCCATCGCTACCGGCTCGAATATCATTTCCAGCACCGCCGGCAGCGTCAAACGCATGCACATGGAACTGGGCGGCAAGGCGCCGGTGATCATCTTCGACGATGCCGACATCGACGCCGCCGTGGAAGGTATTCGCACCTTCGGTTTCTACAACGCCGGCCAGGACTGCACTGCCGCTTGCCGCATCTACGCTCAGGCAGGCATCTACGACACCTTCGTCGAGAAGCTCGGCGCCGCGGTCAGCAGCCTCAAGTACGGCTTGCAGGATGATCCATCGACGGAGCTTGGCCCATTGATCAGCGCCCAACATCGTGACCGCGTGACCGGGTTTGTCGAGCGGGCCATGGCGCAACCGCACATTCGTTTGATCACCGGCGGCAAGCCAGTGGAGGGCAATGGCTTCTTCTTTGAACCGACGGTGCTGGCCGACGCACAACAGGACGATGAGATCGTGCGCCGCGAAGTATTCGGGCCGGTGGTATCGGTGACCCGATTCACCGATGAAGCGCAGGCCCTGGCCTGGGCCAACGACTCGGAGTACGGCCTGGCATCGTCAGTCTGGACCGCAGATGTCGGCCGCGCCCATCGCCTGTCTGCACGCCTGCAGTACGGCTGCACCTGGGTGAACACCCACTTCATGCTGGTCAGCGAAATGCCGCACGGTGGCCAGAAACTGTCCGGTTATGGCAAGGACATGTCCATGTATGGGTTGGAGGATTACACGGTTGTGCGGCATGTGATGTTCAAGCATTAAAAGCGAAAAGATCGCGGCCTGCGGCAGTTCTCCTGTAAGCGCTGCCGCAGGCCGCGATCTTTTGCTCAACGGACAAAGCCTTTACACCTCAAAACCGCGAAACACTCCTCATCGCATCCACCAGATAGCGCATCGCAATCCGGTCACTCTCCGACAGCTCGCGATAGCGCTCCACCAACTTCAACTCCTCCGAACTGAGCCGACGCCTTCGCCGCCCGGTGGCCAGGCAGGGAAAGAGTCCTAACATTTCAGTGATGCCTTGTACTTTCGACATGGACGATGTCCTTCTAAACGTCAGAGAAAACTGCAAAACCGCATCGCCCTATCACTTTCAGCGGTCGTCTTGTGTGCACTGAACCCACCGGCCTGAAGGGCCGAAACCGGTCATGTCCATAGAATAGAAATTAAATCGGCACTGAGAAGTGGTTTTTAGAGTAATTAGTCGAAAAAAGCAGATATGCCCTATAAATCAGAAAGCGCTGTGAGAAACGTTACCTGACATGTCTTGTTTCATTGCCACGCTGTCGCAGTGCTATCAATCATTTTTGCTCTGCAACTGAACGGTTTAAGCTTATTGGCATCTGCTCTAAAGTCCGTTGCGTTTGGCCGAAGGCATGTCCGAACCGTTATTTCTGATCCAGCACGTGCCAGGAACGGCGCGGGATTGTTCACGACAGGTTGTACTTATGCACCGCAGGAATTTGCTCAAAGCGTCCATGGCCATCGCGGCTTACACCGGTCTCTCGGCCACCGGCCTGCTGGCCGCAAACGCCTGGGCCGGCAGTGGCACTGCCGATGGCGACGCCCAGGCGTTCGACTTCGAAGCGCTGAAGAGCCAAGCCAAACAGCTCGCCGGCAAGCCGTATCAGGACACCAAACAGGTGCTGCCGCCGACGCTGGCAACCATGACGCCGCAGAACTTCAACGCGATCCGCTACGACGGCAATCACTCACTGTGGAAGGATCTGAAAGGTCAGCTGGACGTGCAGTTCTTCCACGTCGGCATGGGTTTCAAGCAGCCGGTGCGCATGTACAGCGTCGACCCCAAGACTCGACTGGCGCGCGAGGTGCATTTCCGCCCGTCGCTGTTCAATTATGAAAAAACCACCGTCGATACCCAGCAGCTCAAGGGCGACCTGGGCTTTTCCGGGTTCAAGCTGTTCAAGGCCCCGGAGCTGGATCAGCACGACGTCTTGTCGTTCCTCGGCGCCAGCTATTTCCGTGCGGTAGACGCCACCGGCCAGTACGGTTTGTCGGCCCGCGGCCTGGCAATCGACACCTACGCCAAGAAGCGTGAAGAATTCCCGGATTTCACCAAATTCTGGTTCGAGACACCGGACAAGGACAGCACCCGTTTCGTGGTGTACGCCCTGCTCGATTCGCCGAGCGCCACCGGTGCCTACCGTTTTGACATCGATTGCCAGGCCGAGCGCGTGGTGATGGAAGTCGACGCCCACGTCAATGCCCGCACCGCCATCGAGCAACTGGGTATCGCACCGATGACCAGCATGTTCAGTTGCGGCACCCACGAGCGCCGTATGTGCGACACCATTCACCCGCAAATCCACGACTCCGATCGCCTGGCCATGTGGCGCGGCAACGGCGAGTGGATCTGCCGTCCGCTGAACAACCCGGCCACCCTGCAATTCAACGCCTTCGCCGACACCGACCCGAAAGGCTTTGGTCTGGTGCAGACCGACCATGAATTCGACAGTTATCAGGACACCGTCGACTGGTACAGCAAGCGCCCGAGCCTGTGGGTAGAACCGACAACCGCGTGGGGCGAAGGCTCTATCGATTTGCTGGAGATTCCTACGACCGGCGAAACCCTGGACAACATCGTCGCGTTCTGGACGCCGAAGAAACCGGTCGCCGCCGGTGATTCCCTGAACTACGGCTACAAGCTCTACTGGAGCGCCCTGCCACCGACGGGTACGCCGCTGGCACGGGTCAACGCGACCCGTTCGGGCATGGGCGGCTTTGTCGAAGGCTGGGCACCGGGTGAGCATTATCCCGAAGTCTGGGCACGCCGCTTTGCCGTGGACTTCACCGGCGGCGGGCTGGACCGCTTGCCCGAAGGTGCGGGGATCGAACCGGTGGTGACCTGCTCGAACGGTCAGGTGAAGGATTTCAACGTGCTGGTGCTCGATGACATCAAGGGCTACCGAATCACCTTTGACTGGTACCCGACCAATGACAGCGTGGCGCCGGTGGAGCTGCGGTTGTTCATTCGCACCAATGACCGCACGTTGAGTGAAACCTGGCTGTACCAGTATTTCCCGCCGGCGCCGGATAAGCGCAAGTACACCTGATATAGGCTGCGATCTTTTGGCGTTAAAAAGCCCTGGTCAACCCGACCGGGGCTTTTTGGTTTTACAGCGGCCTTCAGTCACGCAAATCCGATTCATGAATCGGCTGGTCACGATGGGTGGCCCGCTGGTATTGCGCCGGCCAGACAGCCTTGTGCCCACCCAGATCGTCATCGGCATGCAGCGGCCAATACGGATCACGCAACAACTCACGGGCGAGGAAGATGATGTCGGCCTGACAGGTACGCAGAATATGCTCGGCCTGGGCTGGCTCGGTAATCATGCCTACCGTGCCGGTGGCAATGCCCGACTCTTTACGTACCCGCTCAGCAAATCGGGTCTGATAACCGGGCCCTGTAGGAATTTCGGCATTTACCGCCGTACCGCCCGACGAAACGTCGATCAGGTCCACCCCCAGATCTTTCAAGCGTCGCGCCAGCTCCACGGTTTCGTCGGGGTTCCAACCGTCTTCCACCCAGTCGGTGGCCGATACTCGCACAAACACCGGTAACTCTTCAGGCCACACGGCCCGCACCGCTTCGGTGACTTGCAGCACCAGCCGAATACGATTCTCGAATGAACCACCGTACTGATCGCGCCGTTGATTGCTCAAGGGCGAAAGAAATTGATGCAGCAGATACCCATGGGCGGCGTGCACTTCGACCACTTTGAAACCGGCGATCAACGCCCGTTTGGCCGAATCGACGAAAGCCTGGACGACCTCGGCGATCTCACTTTCATTAAGCTGCTTGGGTGGTGTGTGCTGGGGGTCGAAAGCGATCGGCGAAGGGCCGACCGGGATCCAGCCGCCATCTTCCGGCTTGACGCTGCCATGCTTGCCCAGCCACGGCCGATGCGTGCTGGCCTTGCGCCCGGCGTGGGCCAGCTGGATGCCGGCAACGGCGCCCTGAGCGGCAATGAAGCGCGTAATACGTTGCAAGGGTTCGATCTGTTGATCATTCCAGAGACCAAGGTCCTGGGCGGTGATACGCCCGTCGGCGGTGACCGCCGTGGCTTCGGTAAACACCAGACCGGCGCCGCCGATCGCGCGGCTGCCGAGATGGACTAGATGCCAGTCATTGGCCAGCCCATCGACGCTGGAGTACTGGCACATCGGTGATACCGCGATGCGGTTAAGCAGGGTCAATTGACGAAGGGTATAGGGTTCAAGCAGCAGACTCATGGGGCACCTCTCAAATCAGTGGGCAGGCTCCAGGGTTCTGTTTGAATAGTCGACGAGTGACAGGAAAAAGGTGCAGCACCCGCCCCCGCGGGCAAAAAATTCGACAAGACGTCACAAGGATAATCAAGCAGTGCTTAGAGCCTAGTCGACATCGCGGGATCAGGGAGGGTTCAGAGAGATTCGGTGTGAGGGAAATCGCTTTCGCGGGCAAGCCTCGCTCCCACAGGGTTTACGCAAATCCTAAGGGAGCGGGCTTGCCCGCGAAGGGCTTAACGCGGTTCGATGTGGGCAATCATCAACTGCACAGTCTCGTTCCCACGAAACTCGTTGAGGTCGAGCTTGTAGGCCAATTCGACCCACTTGATAGTCGGATTCGGCCAGATATCCCGGTCGATACCAAAGGCGATGCCATCCAGCTTCACCGAGCCGCATTCACTCTTCAGCACCACTTTGAGGTGCCGCTCGCCAACCACACGCTGCTCGACCAACTGGAACACCCCGTGAAACAGCGGCTCCGGAAAGTGTTGCCCCCAAGGTCCGGCGTGGCGCAGGGCGCGAGCCAGTTCCAGGTGAAACTCCTCGACCGCCAGGGTGCCGTCCGACAGCAGTCGCCCGGTCAGGTCTTCTTCGCGCATTTGCCTGCGCACTTCGGCGTCGAAGGCTTCGGCGAACAACGGAAAATTCGCTTCCGGCAAGGTCAGGCCGGCCGCCATGGCGTGGCCGCCGTATTTGCTGATCAGGTTCGGATGTTGCGCCGCGACCACGCTCAATGCATCGCGAATGTGAAAGCCTTGAACCGAACGCCCCGAGCCCTTGAGCAGGCCATCGCCAGCATCGGCAAAGGCAATGGTCGGACGGAAATAGCGCTCTTTCATACGCGAGGCGAGGATACCGATCACCCCCTGGTGCCACTCGGGATCGAACAGGCACAGGCCGAACGGCATCGATTCCACCGGCAGATCCTTGAGTTGGGCCAGCGCCTCGCGCTGCATGCCCTGCTCGATGGATTTACGGTCCTGGTTCATGCCATCCAGCTGAGCCGCCATTTCACGGGCGGCGCCAGCGTCTTCGGTGAGCAGGCACTCGATGCCCAGGCTCATGTCATCCAGCCGCCCTGCCGCGTTCAGACGCGGGCCGAGGATAAAGCCCAGGTCAGTGGAGGTGATGCGCGAATGATCACGCTTGGCCACTTCAAGGATCGCCTTGATCCCCGGCCGCGCGCGCCCGGCGCGAATTCGCTCCAGGCCCTGATGCACCAGAATCCGGTTGTTGGCATCCAGCGGCACCACGTCGGCGACGCTGCCCAGCGCCACCAGGTCGAGCAATTCACCGATGTTCGGCTGCGGCTTGCTCTCGTACCAGCCCAGGCTGCGCAAACGCGCACGCAGGGCCATCAGTACATAGAAAATCACCCCGACACCGGCCAGGGCTTTGCTCGGGAACTCGCAACCCGGCTGGTTCGGATTGACGATGGCGTCGGCCAACGGCAGTTCGTCGCCGGGCAAGTGGTGATCGGTGACCAGCACCTTGAGCCCGGCCTTTTTCGCCGCCGCCACGCCTTCGACGCTGGAAATGCCGTTGTCCACGGTGATCAGTAACTGCGGCTCGCGGGTCAGCGCCACTTCGACGATTTCCGGGGTCAGGCCGTAGCCGTACTCGAAGCGGTTCGGCACCAGATAGTCGACATGCGCCGCGCCCAGCAGGCGTAACCCCAACATGCCCACGGTACTGGCCGTCGCGCCATCGGCATCGAAGTCGCCAACGATCAGAATCCGCTGACGCTGCTCCAGCGCCGTCACCAACAAATCCACCGCCGCCTCGATGCCCTTGAGCTGCTGGAACGGAATCAGCCGCGCCAGGCTCTTGTCCAGTTCAGCCTCGGACTGCACGCCCCGCGCCGCGTAAAGGCGGGTCAGCAGCGGTGGAATATCACCGAGGAATGGCAGGGTGTCGGGCAACAGGCGAGGTTCGATGCGCATGGGGTGACAGGTGCTTCTCTTGAATACGTAGGATAAAACCGGGTGACGCGGCCAAGCGGCGAATAATCAGCCGCGTTCGCCGGCCAGCCATTGCAACTGGACTTCGTGCTGACCACGGTCGTCGGTGACGAAAATCGTTCCTTCGCTGATCATCACGTCCCACTTGATAACGCGCGGCATGTCCTTGGCCAGGGTTTCCAGCACTTCCTGGGGCACGGCGGCGATGTTGACGTTTTTCAGGGTCTTGATCGCCGGGATCACTTTGCCTTCCCACACACGCAGGCTGCCGTAGGCCAGCAGGCTGGTGCGTTCGGTACGGCGCGAGCACCAGGTCAGGCGGTCGGCGTCTGGCTGGCCGACTTCGATCCAGTGCAGGACACGGTCGTCCAGGCTCTTTTCCCACAGCGCCGGCTCATCCACGTCTGACAGACCGCGGCCAAAAGACAGCTGCTCGTTGTACCAGAAGGCGTAGGCCAGCAGCCGCACGGTCATGCGCTCTTCGGTTTCCGAAGGGTGACGGGCGATGGTCTGCTTCACGTTCTCGTAGACGCTGCGGTCGAGGTCGGTGAGGTTCAGTTCAAACTTGTAGGTCGTGGACGGCTGGGCCATGAACGGGCTTCTTGATACGGGGAAAGGCGGCAAGTCTAACCGATGCAAGAGGGCAATCAACGAATTGAAGGCGAATCAACTTTGGGCGATGGATGTCGGCCTATGATAAAACGCTGTATTCGCTCAGCCTTTGTCCTACAGGATTTCGCATGCCGTTCTCCAATAAACCGCTCTCGGGTCTGAAAGTCATCGAATTGGGTACGTTGATTGCCGGGCCGTTTGCCTCGCGTATTTGCGGCGAATTCGGCGCCGAAGTGATCAAGATCGAGTCACCGGACGGCGGTGATCCGTTGCGCAAATGGCGCAAGTTGTATGAAGGCACCTCGCTGTGGTGGTTCGTTCAGGCGCGCAACAAGAAATCCCTGACCCTGAACCTGAAACACCCCGATGGCCTGGCGATCCTGAAACAGCTGCTCAGTGAAGCGGACATCCTGATCGAGAATTTTCGCCCCGGCGTGCTGGAAAAGCTCGGCCTGGGCTGGGAAGTCCTGCACGCACTGAATCCGAAACTGGTGATGGTGCGGCTCTCGGGCTTTGGCCAGACCGGCCCCATGAAAGATCAGCCGGGCTTCGGTGCGGTCGGTGAGTCCATGGGCGGCCTGCGCTACATCACCGGGTTCGAGGACCGGCCGCCAGTGCGCACCGGGATTTCCATCGGCGACTCGATTGCCGCGCTCTGGGGCGTGATCGGCGCACTGATGGCCTTGCGTCATCGCGAGGTCAACGGTGGCTTGGGACAAGTGGTGGACGTGGCACTGTACGAAGCGATCTTCGCCATGATGGAAAGCATGGTCCCGGAGTTCGACGTGTTCGGCTTCATCCGCGAACGCACCGGCAACATCATGCCGGGCATCACACCCTCCTCCATCCACACCAGCGCCGATGGCAAACACGTGCAGATCGGCGCCAACGGCGATGCGATCTTCAAGCGATTCATGCTGATCATCGGCCGCGAGGACCTGGCCAACGACCCAGTGCTGGCCAGCAACGACGGGCGTGACAGCCGTCGCGACGAGATTTACGGGGTGATCGATCGCTGGGTCAACTCACTGCCGCTGGACGCGGTGATCGAGCAATTGAACCAGGCCGACGTTCCCGCCAGCCGGATCTTCAGCGCCGAAGACATGTTCAGCGATCCGCAATACCTGGCCCGGGAAATGTTCCTGCAAGCCAAGCTGCCTGACGGCAAGGACTTCAAGATGCCCGGCATCGTACCGAAGCTTTCCGAGACACCCGGCACCTCGGAATGGGTCGGGCCGCAGTTGGGTGAACACAATGCGCAAGTCCTCCACGATCTGGGCTACGACCCGGCACAGATCGCACGGCTGCGTGAAGACGGGGCCATATAAGCTGAATCGCCTGCTTTCATCCGTCCTCGGTTACGCCGGCATCGGGCGCCTGCTGGCGGCGCTCGGGCTGTTGTCGGGCCTGATATCCCCGGCCCTGGCGCAACCTAAGGAGCATTTGTTCTGGCTGTTGCGCGACCTGCCGCCACTGACAATCTTCGAAGGTCCGAAAAAAGGCCAGGGCGTTATCGACCAACTGATGCCCCTGCTGATCGCCGGTATGCCGCAGTACGAACACACCCTGATACGGGTCAATCGCGCCCGCGGCATGCAGATGCTTCACGAAGAATCCTTTACCTGCGACCCCTCGCTGGTCTGGAGCAAGGAGCGCGAACAATGGATCACGTATTCCATTCCGGCCTTCCGGGTGGTCAGCAATGGGCTGGTGATCCGACGTGAAGACCGGTCGGTGCTGGAACCGTTTCTTTCCAACGGTGAAGTCGATCTGGCCGCATTGTTGGCCAGCGGTCAACAGAAAGTCGGTGTGATCGCCGAGCGCCGTTACGGTGAGTTCCTCGACACACTGCTGCAACAGGCGCCAGCCGGCGCGCTGACGCCCCACTATGGCAATGACGCCCTCGGCAGCCTGCTGCAGATGCAACGCTTGGGTCGTTTGCAGGTGGTATTGGGTTACTGGCCGGAAATCCGCTATCAGGCCCATCAGGAAAACCTGGCCGATGAGCAACTGGAGTTCTACCCGGTCAAAGGCACGGGCAACTACATGCCCGTGTACATCGGTTGCTCGAATACGCCTCAGGGTCGACAGGCGATCAGTGAAATCAACCGACTATTGCGCGCCCTGCCCCGCGAGCACCTGGGCCCGTTGTATGCCGACTGGCTCGACCCGCAAAGACGCAAGGATTACCTGAAAGAAACCAAGGCCTTTTTCGAGCATCAGGCCACGCAGTGACAAATCGCAGGCAAAAAGAAACCCCGAGAAGTGGGGAGACAACTCGGGGTTAAACGTGGCCTGTATTACAGACCCGTAGCAGCAAGCTACAAGCACCGGAGCACAATGCTTGATCCTGCCGTTACATGGTCTGACTGACCTTGGCGCAGGAAGGTTCCCACAAAAAACACTTCAATTTCGGCTGGCCAGGCGCTTGTCCTGAGCAGCATTGCGCAACGCCGCGATGACACAGGGCTCCAGGCGTCCTTCAGCGATCAGCACGTCGCGGTGCAAGCCGTCGACGACATCCGTCAGCAGACGTTTATCGGTTAACTGGGCCTGATTGAACAGCCGTTCGACCACGATAGCGCCGGTCGCACTCTTGAGCGTCACCAGGCATTCGCCATGGGCACCCGATGGGGTCAACGTGACTTGGTACGGGCTCAGAGCCTCGCCGAGCAATAGACTGATACTTTCCATCTCGATCACCACTCAATAGTCCGCAAACAAAGTGCCTGGGGCGTATCCACAGTAAATGACCCCAGACCCGAGAAGAAAGTTCTGGATTCCAACGGCAGGCGCACCGGCGCCTCTGGTGGATAAAGCATGCCCGGAAAAGATGACAGTAAAAAAACAGCCGCGTTTAAACCCTTTCACCCGAGACACATTCCTTGTAGCCGCTGCTACAGGCATTGCGCTTCACGCCTGCCTTGTCCGCTTGGCCAGATCGGTCCATCCGCCCAGCAGCCCTCGCAATTGACCGTCCGCACTATAAAACGGCACCGTCCACTGATAGATGTCCCTGACACCATCCTTGAACATCAACTGACGTTCGCTGAAGCGCGTCTTGCGCGTACCGAGTTGGGCCATGAACTCGGCGTGCAGTTGCTCGGCGGTTTCTTTGGGCAAGACATCGAGTTCGATCAGTCGACGCCCCTGTATCTGGTCGAAACGGGTCGACAACCCCTCTTCATAACTCTTGTTGCACATGATCAAGCGCCCTTCCAGGTCACGCACGAACATCGGATCGGGCATGGCGTCTATCAAGGCATGCTGGAAGGAGAGCTGGTCATTGAGGTCTTTTTCGGCGTCCCGACGTTGCTGGATCAACATCGCAAGTCGCCGGTTCCACAATAGGGATAGCAGCGCAAAAACACTGGCGACAAAAACGCCCCAACAACCCCATTCGGCTATTCGCTGCCAGGTCGAAGGCGTCTGTACAGGAACAATGCCATCGAGCCACTTCAAGCGAATGGCACGTAACTCGGCAGGTGGAAACGCTTCGAGCGCCTTGTTGAGGATGCTCAACAATTGCGGCTGCCCTTTGCGTACCGCCAGATGATCGGCCTCCCATTTACCCTCCACCGTATCGCCCACCTTGAGCTGCCCGGACGGATAGAGCTGCGCCCCGGTTTCGTTCTCGATGGTGGCGTAGGCTTCGCCGCTTTCGACCAGCGCCCTGGCCTCGGCGTAGGTTTTGACTGAATGCAACTCGATGGCCGGATAATCGCGACGAATGGCCGCCTCCAGCGCATGCCGTGCTGGCAGCACCAGTACTCTTTTCGACAGCTGCTGCATGGATTGCACCGCTGGCGCGCCCGCTCGCCCGACGAACACCCAGCCCGCACCACCGAACGCATGACTGAAATCCAGAAACTCCTTGCGCTCCTCACTCATTGCCAGTGTGGTGCTCATGTCTGCCGCGCCGTTTTCCAGGCGCTCCAGCAATTGATCGGTGGAAAACGTCTCTTCGTGGAGGAACTTCAGCCCTGTCATGGCGCTGATGCGGTTGAGCACATCGTTGTTCAAACCGCTCCAGTGTCCATGTTCATCCTTGAACAGGTACAACGGGTACTGCGCCGACGCGACGATGACCGTCGGATGTTGCGCAATCCATTGCAGCTCCTGAGCGTCTAGCCCGATCGCGGCCCCGACGACCGACTCACGGGGTCCATAAGTCGCCAATTGCGCCGCCAGGCCCCATTGAGCAACGCTCATGGCGCCGACCAGAAATATCCAGCACGCAGCTGGTTTAAACCCTCTAAAAAACAGCATTGCCACTTCCTTGGTGATCGTCTCGCCCGTCCTTCATGGGCGGCTCTTCATTTACGAAACCCGACAAGTGTGGCATGCAGAAATGAGAAAGCCCGTCAGGAGACGGGCTTCAAAATGTGACAGCTTTTACCGGTTACAGTGGCTTGCCGCGGTTGCCATGCTGACTGACAAAGGCCTGCACGGCTTTCAAGTCGTTCGGCAACACGGTGCAACGCTCATCTCGCTCAAACAAATCAGAAAGATGTGCAGGTAGTTCGAGCGCTTTTCCTACACCGGCTTTTTCCACCGCGTCCGGGAATTTGACCGGATGAGCCGTGCCCAGGATCACCATCGGGATATCCAGGCTGCGACGGCATTCGCGCGCGGCCTTCACGCCGATGGCGGTGTGCGGGTCCAGCAGCTCGCCGGTTTGCTCGAAGACTTCGGCAATGGTTTCGCAGGTTTGAGCGTCATCCACGGCCAGCGAATCGAACAGCTTGCGCGCCTCGGTCCAGCGTTCCTGTTCGACGCTGAAACCGCCGCCCTGCTTGAAGGTGTCCATCAAACCGGCAATCGCCGCGCCGTTGCGACCGTGCAGGTCGAACAGCAGGCGTTCGAAGTTCGACGAGACCATGATGTCCATGGACGGCGACAGCGTGGCGTGCAGGGTTTCCTTGACGTACTGATTGCCGCTCATGAAGCGGTGTAGGATGTCGTTGCGGTTGGTGGCGACGATCAACTGGTTGATCGGCAGGCCCATGTTGCGCGCCAGGTAACCGGCGAAGATATCGCCGAAGTTGCCGGTTGGCACCGAGAACGATACCGAACGCGCCGGGCCGCCCAACTGCAGGGCCGCGTGGAAGTAGTAAACGATCTGGGCCATGATCCGCGCCCAGTTGATCGAGTTCACCGCTACCAGGCGTGTGCCCTTGAGGAAGCTCTGGTCGGCGAAGCTCGCCTTGACCATTTCCTGGCAGTCATCGAAGTTGCCTTCGATGGCGATGTTATGGATGTTCTCGCCGAAGATGGTGGTCATCTGGCGACGCTGCACTTCGGACACACGGTTGTGCGGGTGCAGGATGAAGATGTCGACGTTTTCGCAGTGCTTACAGCCTTCGATGGCCGCCGAACCGGTGTCGCCGGAGGTAGCGCCGACGATCACCACGCGCTCGCCGCGTTTTTCCAGCACGTAGTCGAGCAGGCGACCGAGCAGTTGCAGGGCGAAGTCCTTGAACGCCAGGGTCGGGCCGTGGAACAGCTCCAGCACCCATTCGTTGCTGTTCAGCTGACGCAACGGCGCCACGGCGCTGTGGGAAAACACGCCATAGGTTTCTTCAAGAATCTTTTTGAAATCGGCATCGGGGATGCTGCCGGTGACGAACGGGCGCATCACCCGGAAGGCCAGCTCGTGATACGGCAGGCCGGCCCAGGAAGCGATTTCTTCCTGAGTGAAACGTGGCAGGTTTTCCGGGACGTACAGACCGCCGTCGGTGGCTAGACCGGCCAGCAGGACGTCTTCGAAATTCAGGGCCGGTGCCTGGCCGCGGGTACTGATATAACGCATGACTGGCTCCAATAGACAGTGTTCGCAAACCCGGGCCCGCACGCGGGCCCGGTGAACGATAACGGCTTAGTTCAGGTGCTCGACGCGGATCCGTACAACCGGACCGACCACGCCCGCCAAGGCTTCCAGGGCAGCGATCGCATCGTTGATGTGCTGTTCCAGCACACGATGGGTCAGCAGGATCATCGGCACCAGGCCGTCGTGTTCCTCGACTTCCTTCTGCATGATCGACTCGATGTTGATGCCGCGCTCCGACAGGATGCTCGCCACCTGGGCCAACACGCCCGGATGGTCCTTGGCCTGAATGCGCAGGTAGTAAGCGCTTTCGCAGGCTTCGATCGGCAGGATCGGATGGGCCGACAGCGAATCCGGCTGGAAGGCCAGGTGCGGTACACGGTTTTCCGGGTCGGAGGTCATGGCGCGAACCACGTCCACCAGGTCGGCGATTACCGACGAAGCGGTCGGTTCCATGCCGGCGCCAGCACCGTAGAACAGGGTCGAACCGGCAGCATCACCGTTGACCATCACCGCGTTCATCACGCCGTTGACGTTGGCGATCAGGCGATCGGCCGGGATCAGCGTCGGGTGCACGCGCAACTCGATACCGGCCGCGGTGCTGCGCGCCACGCCCAGGTGCTTGATGCGATAGCCCAGCGCTTCGGCGTAGTTCACGTCAGCGGTGGTCAGCTTGGTGATGCCTTCGGTGTAGGCCTTGTCGAATTGCAACGGAATGCCGAACGCGATGGACGCCAGGATCGTCAGCTTGTGGGCGGCGTCGATGCCTTCGACGTCGAACGTCGGGTCGGCTTCGGCGTAACCCAGGGCCTGCGCTTCGGCCAGCACGTCTTCGAAGGTCCGGCCTTTTTCACGCATTTCGGTAAGGATGAAGTTACCGGTGCCGTTGATGATGCCGGCCACCCAGTTGATACGGTTGGCAGACAAGCCTTCACGGATCGCCTTGATCACCGGAATGCCGCCGGCCACGGCCGCTTCGAACGCAACGATCACGCCCTTCTCGCGAGCCTTGGCGAAAATTTCATTACCGTGAACGGCAATCAGTGCCTTGTTCGCGGTGACCACATGCTTGCCATTCTCGATGGCCTTGAGTACCAGCTCGCGGGCAACGGTATAGCCGCCCATCAGCTCTATGACGATGTCGATCTCAGGGTTCGTGGCCACTTCGAAGACATCGTTGGTAATCGCAATACCGGTCGTCTGGAACTGAGGCTTTGGCGTGCGCATGGCAATTTGTGCCACTTCGATTCCACGCCCGGCACGACGAGCAATTTCCTCGGCGTTGCGCTGAAGTACGTTGAAGGTACCGCCACCGACGGTCCCTAACCCACAGATGCCTACTTTGACCGGTTTCACTGTGAACTCCCCATAAAACGGCCGACTCGAGGCCGGCCGTGAAAACAGCCGCAGGTTCGCGGCTCTCTATTGATGGCCCGGCAAATGCTGCCGCCGGACCACGCTCGTCAAAGGCTGGCCGTGACGATGCGAATTTACTTCGCGCCCAGTGCCAGTTTGGCGACTTGTGGCGCAGGCTGGTAGCCCGGAATGACCTGACCGTCAGCCAAAACGATGGCCGGTGTACCGTTCACGCCAATCGACTGACCGAGGGCAAACTGCTTGGACACCGGGTTATCGCACTTGGCGGCCTTGATTTCCTTGCCATCGACCATTTTGTCCATGGCGGCTTTCTTGTCTTTGGAGCACCACACGGCTTGCAGTTGCTCGTCACCCGGCGAGCCCAGGCCCTGGCGCGGGAACGCAACATAACGCACTTCGATACCGCGCTTGTTCAGCTCAGGCACTTCGGCGTGCAGCTTGTGGCAATACGGGCAAGTGGTGTCGGTGAACACGGTGATGTGCGACTTGGTTTCGCCGATGGCCGGGTAGACCACGGTTTCAGCCACTGGAATGTCGTTGATCAGTTTGGCAATGCCCAGGCGTTCGGTCTTCTCGGTCAGGTTGACCGGTTTACCGTCCTTGAGCTGGAACAGGTAGCCCTGAACGACGTATTGGCCGTCGGCGCTGGCGTAAAGCACGCGGCTGCCCTTGAGCTTGACTTCGTACAGACCTGGCAGCGGGCTGGCGGTGATGGTTTCGACCGGCACGTCGAGCTGGAGGTTTTCCAGGCTTTTACGAATGGCTTTGTCGGCCGCGTCATCGGCGACGGCAAAGGTGCTGACCAACGCAATGGCTGCAGCGGCGAAAATCTGGGTCAGACGCATGAGAACTCCTGAAGGCGGACAAATGGGACGATCAGAACGCCCGTGCCGAAACACCGGGTCATAACCGCCCATCGTGCAAACCGGCAAAGCCTACCACATAAGGCCCCTGTGGCGAGGGGGCTTGCCCCCGTTGGGTTGCGAAGCAGCCCCTCTTTGGCGATCCCTATCCGACATATGGACCGAGGCGTGAGGCTTGACGACTGCTGCGCAGCCGAACGGGGGCAAGCCCCCTCGCCACAGGGTTTGCGCTAGCCTCTGGGGTGATGCTTGGCATGCAGGTCCTGCAAGCGCGCCCGGGCGACGTGAGTATAGATCTGGGTGGTGGAGAGATCGCTGTGGCCAAGCAACATTTGTACCACCCGAAGGTCGGCACCGTGGTTGAGCAGGTGCGTGGCGAAGGCATGCCGCAGGGTATGCGGCGACAGCGACTTGCCGATCCCGGCGACCTTGGCCTGGTGCTTGATGCGATGCCAGAAGGTCTGGCGGGTCATCTGCTCACCGCGCTGGCTGGGGAACAGCACATCGCTGGGACGCCCGCCCAGCAACTCGCCACGGGCATCGCGCATGTAGCGCTCGACCCAGACAATCGCCTCCTCACCCATCGGCACCAGCCGTTCCTTGCTGCCCTTGCCCATCACCCGCAGCACGCCTTGGCGCAAGTTGACCTGCTCCAGCGTCAGGCTGATCAGCTCCGTCACCCGCAAGCCACACGCGTAAAGCACCTCAAGCATGGCGCGATCACGCTGACCGATGGCCTCGCTCAGGTCCGGAGCGGCCAGCAAGGCTTCCACATCGGCTTCCGACAAGGATTTAGGCAATGGCCTACCCAGCTGCGGCATATCCACGCGCAGGGTCGGATCAACGGCAATCAGCTTTTCCCGCAGTAAATAGCGATAGAAACCACGCACACCAGAGAGGAATCGCGCCGTAGAACGGGGTTTGTAGTTTTGCTCCAGGCGCCAGGCAAGGTGATCGAGGATCAACTCGCGCCCGGCGTTGATCAGCTCCAGGCCCTTCTCCTGCAACCAGCCGTTGAACAAGGCCAGGTCGCTGCGATAGGCATCGCGGGTGTTATCGGAAAGGCCTTTCTCCAGCCACAGGGCGTCGAGGAACTGGTCTATCAGGGGATGATCGATGGCAGGCATGGGGGCTCAGGACTGGCGGGCAAAAGGCCGCAAAAATGAAGAGTCTTGCATAACACGTTGAAGGTGACACATGAAATTCGGGCACAAAAAAAGCATCCCTTGCGGGATGCTTCTTTTTGAGTAGACGCTCAGCTCATTACCGGGCCGGTTCGTTCTGCCCCAGGATCAGCTTGCCATCCTTGTCGACCGGAATCTGATTGCCCGGATCGCGATCCATCCGCACTTTGCCTTCCTTGCCGTCCAGCGAATAACGAACGTCGTAGCCTACGACCTTGTCGCTGATGTCATTGACCGTGTTACAGCGAGTCTGAGTCGTGGTGTAGGTGTCACGCTCCTGCATGCCTTCCTGCACCTTGTTACCCGCATAACCGCCGCCGACCGCACCGGCCACTGTGGCGATTTTCTTGCCTGTACCGCCGCCGATCTGGTTGCCCAACAGGCCACCAGCCAGGGCGCCGACCACCGTACCGGCGATCTGGTGTTGGTCTTTCACCGGCGCTTGCCGGGTCACCGTAACGTCCTTGCACACTTCACGTGGAGTCTTGATTTGTGTCTTGACCGGTTCAACGGCCAGCACTTGTGCATACTCAGGGCCGCTTTTAACCAGTTTGTAGGTGGCAACAGCACCACCGGCAGTCACACCGACAGCACCCAATACCGCACCAACCAGCAACGACTTGTTCACATGAACCTCCTGGCTATAACAGACGGGACAAACCCGCGCTTCTCCCAGCCTTGGAGCATAAAAAAAGGCGCGAGTTCAACACTCGCGCCTTCTCGGCTTGCAGCAGGAAAAAGATAACCGTTATGGACGGTCGTCGACTTCCTTCTCGCTCGTTGCCACAGGAATCAGGTCTTCGCTGTTCAGGTTCAGCCAGATCAGCACCACGTTCGCGATGTAGATCGAGGAGTAAGTACCCGCCAGAACACCGATGAACAGGGCAATGGAGAAACCGAACAGGTTGTCGCCACCGAAGAACAACAGGGCTGCGATCGCCAGCAAGGTGGAGATCGACGTCGCCATGGTCCGCAGCAGGGTTTGCGTGGTCGAGATGTTGATGTTCTCGATCAGGCTGGCCTTGCGCAGGACGCGGAAGTTCTCACGAACCCGGTCGAATACCACGATGGTGTCGTTGAGCGAGTAACCGATGATCGCCAGTACCGCCGCCAGCACCGTCAGGTCGAAGGTGATCTGGAAGAACGACAGGATACCGATGGTCACGATCACGTCGTGGATCAAGGATACGATCGCACCGACCGCAAACTTCCACTGAAAGCGGAAAGCCAGGTAGATCAGGATACCGCCCAGCGCCATCAGCATGCCGAGGCCGCCCTGGTCGCGCAGTTCTTCACCGACCTGCGGGCCGACGAACTCGACACGCTTGACCTGAGCCGGGTTGTCGCCGCCGACTTTCTGCAGCGCTTCAGCCACCTGGTGACCCAGTTGCGGGTCTTCGCCAGGCATACGCACCAGAAGATCGGTAGTCGCACCGAAGTTCTGCACGATGGCTTCGTGATAACCGGCTGTAACCAGTTGCTCACGCACCTTGGTGACATCCGCCGGACGCTCGTAGGTCAGCTCGATGAGCGTACCGCCGGTGAAGTCCAGGCCCCAGTTCATGCCCTTATGAAAGACACTGAACATTGCCAGCGCGGTAAGGAACAATGTGACGCCGAACGCAAAGTTGCGAACGCCCATGAAGTTGATTGTACGTAACATGGCAGCCCCTTAAATCCACAACTTCTTGAAGTCACGACCGCCGAAGATCAGGTTGACCATCGCGCGGGTCACCATGATGGCCGTGAACATCGAGGTAAAGATCCCGAGGGACATGGTCACGGCGAACCCTTTGACCGGGCCGGTGCCCATGGCAAAGAGAATCCCGCCCACCAACAAGGTCGTCAGGTTGGCGTCGAGAATCGCGGTGAATGCCCGGCCGAAGCCTTCGTTGATTGCCCGTTGAATGGTCATGCCGGCCGCGATCTCTTCACGTATCCGCGAGAAGATCAGTACGTTGGCGTCGACCGCCATACCCATGGTCAATACGATACCGGCGATACCTGGCAGGGTCAGCGTTGCACCCAGCAGCGACATCAAGGCCAGCAGCATCACCATGTTCACCGCCAGCGCAACGGTGGCGATGAGGCCGAAGAAGCGGTAGATAGCCATGATGAACAGCGAGACAAACAGCATGCCCCACAACGATGCATCGATACCTTTGGTAATGTTGTCGGCACCCAGGCTTGGGCCAATGGTGCGCTCTTCAGCGAAGTACATCGGAGCCGCCAGACCACCGGCACGCAGCAACAGCGCCAGCTCGGACGATTCGCCCTGGCCGTTCAGGCCAGTGATGCGGAACTGGGCACCCAGCGGCGACTGGATGGTCGCCAGGCTGATGATCTTCTTCTCTTCCTTGAACGTCTGGACCGGCACGTCTTTCTCGACGCCGTTGACCACTTGCTTGACGTAAGTGGTGACCGGACGCTGTTCGATGAAGATTACCGCCATGCTGCGGCCGACGTTGCTGCGAGTCGCACGACTCATCAGCTCGCCACCGTGGCCATCCAGACGGATGTTCACTTCTGGCGTACCGTGCTCGCCGAAGCCCGCCTTGGCGTCAGTCACCTGGTCACCGGTGATGATCAGGCCACGCTCGATCAGAGCCGGAGGACGCTTGCCTTCACGGAACTCGAATTCCTCGGAAGTGGCTTTCGAAGCGCCAGGCTCAGCGGCCAGACGGAACTCCAGGTTGGCCGTCTTGCCGAGGATACGCTTGGCTTCTGCGGTGTCTTGCACGCCCGGCAGCTCAACCACGATGCGGTTGGCGCCCTGGCGCTGAACGATAGGTTCGGCAACACCCAGCTCGTTGACGCGGTTACGTACCGTGGTCAAGTTCTGCTTGATGGAGTATTCACGGATTTCCGCCAGCTTGGCCGGGGTCATCGCCAGACGCAGTACCGGTTGGCCATTGAGGTCGGCCGGAACAATGTCGAAATCGTTGAAGTTCTTGCGGATCAGCGCACGTGCCTGTTCGCGGGAGTCTTCATCAGTGAAGCCCAGCTGAATGGCACCGCCCAGTTGCGGCAGGCTGCGATAGCGCAGTTTCTCTTTACGCAACAGGCTCTTGACGTCGCCTTCGTAGACTTTCAGGCGTGCGTCGAGGGCTTTGTCCATGTCCACTTCCAGCAGGAAGTGCACACCACCGGACAAGTCCAGACCCAGCTTCATCGGGTGCGCGCCCAGGCTGCGCAGCCATTGCGGGGTGGTTTGCGCCAGGTTCAGTGCAACGACGTAGTCATCGCCCAATGCCTTGCGCACGACGTCTTTGGCTGGCAGCTGGTCTTCAGCCTTGACCAGGCGAATCAGACCGCCCTTGCCGTTTGCCGCCAGCGTGGCCGCCTTGACGTTGATCCCGGATTCCTTGAGCGCGGTGCTCACACGGTCCAGATCAGCCTGATTGACTTGCAGCGCAGTGCTTGCACCGCTGACCTGAATGGCCGGGTCATCAGGATATAGATTGGGAGCGGAATAAATCAGACCGACCGCCAGCACCGCCAGGATCAGAATGTATTTCCACAGAGGGTATTTGTTCAGCATCACGCCGCCCGCTTATGACGCGGGGCGCCTTGCGCGCCCCGTCGATTGAGTAGAAGTTGTAACTTAGATCGCTTTGAGCGTGCCTTTTGGCAGCGTGGCGGCGATGGCGCCTTTCTGGAACTTCATTTCAACAGTGTCGGACACTTCCAGAACCACGAAGTCGTCGGACACTTTGGTGATTTTGCCGGCGATACCACCGGTGGTCACAACTTCGTCACCTTTTTGCAGGCTGCTCAGCAGGTTCTTCTGCTCTTTGGCGCGCTTGGCCTGTGGACGCCAGATCATCAGGTAGAAGATGACCAGGAAACCGACCAGGAAAATCCACTCAAAGCCGCCGCCCATCGGGCCTGCCGCAGGTGCAGCAGCGTCAGCCATGGCATTAGAGATAAAAAAGCTCATTTAGCACTCCAGTTGCAAATGTTGAATCTTGGGGTCAGAAAACTCAGTCCAAAGGCGGAACAGGCAACCCGCGTTTGGCGTAGAAGGCATCGACAAAGGCGGCCAATGTACCCTGTTGAATAGCCTCGCGCAAACCAGCCATAAGCACTTGATAATGGCGCAAGTTATGGATGGTATTGAGCATGCTTCCCAGCATTTCGCCGCACTTGTCCAGGTGATGCAGATAAGCGCGGGAGAAGTTCTGGCAGGTATAGCAATCGCAGGTCGGATCCAGCGGCGAATCATCATGGCGATGGAACGCGTTACGGATCTTCAGCACGCCTGTATCAATGAACAGATGCCCGTTGCGGGCATTACGGGTTGGCATCACGCAATCGAACATGTCCACACCGCGGCGCACACCCTCAACCAGATCTTCCGGTTTGCCAACGCCCATAAGGTAACGAGGTTTGTCAGCCGGCATCTGGCCCGGCAGGTAATCGAGCACCTTGATCATCTCGTGCTTGGGCTCGCCCACCGACAGACCACCGATGGCCAGGCCGTCGAAGCCGATCTTGTCGAGGCCTTCCAGCGAACGCATGCGCAAATCCTGGTGCATGCCGCCCTGGACGATGCCGAACAACGCCGCGGTGTTGTCGCCATGGGCGTTTTTCGAACGCTGAGCCCAGCGCAATGACAGCTCCATCGATACGCGAGCGACGTCTTCGTCGGCCGGGTACGGGGTGCATTCGTCGAAGATCATCACGATGTCCGAGCCAAGATCACGCTGGACCTGCATCGACTCTTCCGGCCCCATGAACACTTTGGCGCCGTCGACCGGAGAGGCGAAGGTCACGCCCTCCTCCTTGATCTTGCGCATGGCGCCCAGGCTGAACACCTGGAAACCGCCGGAGTCGGTCAGAATCGGGCCTTTCCACTGCATGAAATCGTGCAGGTCGCCGTGCTTCTTGATCACTTCGGTGCCAGGACGCAGCCACAAGTGGAAGGTGTTGCCCAGAATGATTTCCGCGCCGGTGGCGACGATATCCCGCGGCAGCATGCCCTTGACCGTACCGTACGTGCCCACCGGCATGAACGCCGGGGTCTCGACGGTACCGCGTGGGAAGGTCAGGCGACCACGACGCGCCTTGCCGTCAGTAGCAAGCAACTCAAACGACATACGACTTTGGCGACTCATTCTTTGTCCTCAGGGCCACGTGGTGCGGGATTACGGGTGATAAACATCGCATCACCGTAGCTGAAAAAGCGGTATTCGTTGTCGACGGCGGCTTTATAGGCGGCCATGGTCTCGGGATAACCGGCGAATGCCGAAACCAGCATCAACAGCGTGGATTCGGGCAAGTGGAAGTTGGTGACCAGGGCATCGACCACGTGAAACGGCCGGCCCGGGTAGATAAAGATATCGGTGTCGCCACTGAACGGCTTGAGCACGCCATCACGCGCGGCGCTTTCCAGCGAACGCACGCTGGTGGTCCCCACGGCCACCACACGACCGCCGCGATCGCGACAGGCTTGGACTGCATCGACCACGTCCTGGCCGACTTCCAGCCATTCGCTGTGCATGTGGTGATCTTCGATCTTCTCCACGCGCACCGGCTGGAACGTGCCAGCGCCGACGTGCAAGGTCACGAACGTGGTCTCGACGCCCTTGGCGGCAATCGCCTCCATCAGCGACTGATCGAAATGCAGCCCCGCCGTCGGCGCCGCCACCGCCCCCAGGCGCTCGGCGTATACCGTCTGATAACGCTCGCGGTCCGAGCCTTCATCCGGGCGGTCTATGTAAGGAGGCAACGGCATGTGCCCGACGCGGTCGAGCAGCGGCAACACCTCTTCGGCAAACCCCAGCTCGAACAACGCATCGTGACGCGCCAGCATCTCGGCCTCGCCACCGCCGTCGATAAGGATCTTCGACCCCGGCTTGGGCGACTTGCTGGAGCGCACATGGGCCAGCACGCGATGACTGTCGAGCACCCGCTCCACCAGAATTTCCAGCTTGCCGCCGGAAGCTTTCTGGCCAAACAGCCGCGCCGGAATCACCCGGGTATTGTTGAACACCATCAAATCGCCTGGGCGCAAATGCTCAAGCAAATCAGTGAATTGACGGTGTGCCAGGGCGCCGCTGACCCCATCCAGGGTCAACAGGCGACTACCGCGACGCTCGGCCAAAGGATGGCGAGCAATCAGCGAATCAGGGAGCTCGAAGGTAAAGTCAGCAACGCGCATGATGGGGTTCGTCTAGCAGGGCCGGGAAGTCTAGCGGAAATATCAAAAATTCTCCATGTACCTGATTGACCAGCGGTATTCACCTCTCTATACTTCGCCGCCATTGAGCCCTGATGGCGGAATTGGTAGACGCGGCGGATTCAAAATCCGTTTTCGAAAGGAGTGGGAGTTCGAGTCTCCCTCGGGGCACCAAAATTAAGAAAGGTCTTGCTTAGCAAGGCCTTTTTTTTCGCCTGTAGAAAAGCCATTGCCCGCACCGCTGTCGTGTGACGGCTGCCGAAGGTTGCGATCTTTTGATCCTGCTTCTCTTACGCACGTCCCGCACCGGTGGAACATTTCACAAGGATTCCCTCATGGAATTGCAGCTGGAAAGCGTCGCCCTCTTCTCCCTGAAACTGGCTTACGAGACGGAAGATTCAAGTCCGATTTTGCGTGACGATCTGGTCATGGGTGATTACCAGCGGGATGTGTTTGAGTTGCTGGTGCGTCGGGGGGATGTTGGGGCGATTCAGTTGAAGGTGGATGAGTGTGTGGGGTTGGCGTTGGAAGCCATTGGGGGTGTGGATAAGCCGTTGGGGAGGGAGCTGCAGAGGTTGTCAGTTGATTTCAGTAAGGCACAGACAATGACGCAGCTTTCGGCGCCGCTCGTCGTGCTTAAGAACTACTTGAAAGACATTCATTGACTAAAGAGGGATTACCAAAAAGCCGGGGATCCCCGATAGATACACAGACCCCGCCCCCTTTTCTTAGACAAACAACAAAACAACCACCTTTTCCCGCACAAGATAAAACGGAGAGGTACTTCATCCTGGGATCATGGTCTAGCGTTGATCTATGGAAAGGAGCGCATCGTGAGGACCATTATGACTAAGGGCCACAATCCGGCAACGACGAGATCTACTGCAGGCTCTGGATTTGCGTTCGAGGATTTTGTTGCAGCTGACTTACTTAGCTGGTTTCTACTCAACATGCCGATCCATGGAATTAGCGTTCCTGGACGAAAGTTGTTTTCGCAGACTCAGGCCATCGGCTGGAAGGTTGACGATCTTCTCTGTGTCGGAATCGATGCCAACGGACGCGAATACAAGTTAGCTCTTTCATGCAAAAGCAACGTTCAGGTTACGGGGCATGGACTACCTGCTGACTTCGTATCCGCTGCCTGGGATATGTGGAGAGCAGAAGCACCTTTTTGTCGTGATACCGATCGAATAGCCTTGGTTACACGCGGGCGACACGTCGCGTTTGATGCGCTTTGGCATGACATCAAAAGTTGGTGCACTGACGGCAATCCGACGCTCGCATTTGCGCGAATTGACGCATCAGCGCGGCATCGGCGCGTGTTCAACAGCATTCGTACCCCAGGAACACAGCATGGGGTGATACCGGAGCTCGCGGAAACAATTGCACTAATAGGACGTCTTGAAGTCCATCCGGTCGACTTTCAATTAAACCCGTCTAACTCGATGGCACACGCACACTATCGCTGCCGCATGGCCCTATTATCCGAAAGCGATACAGAAGCCAAAAATCTATGGGAGTCACTTGTTCAACGTGCGATGGAGGCACGCCTCGGCAATGGCGCCATCGAGCTTTCGGAGCTTTTGCAGCTTCTCGGAGGGCGCTTTGCTTTAAAAGCACATCCAAGTATCTCTGCAACCTGGTCTCGCCTGATGCTCTTTACATCAGATCACCGAGCGGGAATCGAGACTGCGTTGCCGGGTGGAAATTGTCTGGCACGCCCATCGGAACATTTGCAACTTTCGACGGCGCTGGCCTCGAAGCCAGGCTGTATTGTTTTAGGCGATTCTGGAGTTGGCAAATCTGCTCTGGTGAAGCTCGTGCTCGATCAAGACTTCGCTGATACGACTCAAATATGGTTGGGCCCCGAAACCTTGGCGAGCGCGCTCAGCGACGCAGAACGTTCCGCAATGGGACTAGATTGTCCTCTCACCGAAACCTTTATACGGAGTCCCGGGAACAAAAAGATCCTTGTCCTCGATTCTGCCGAACGCCTTGATTCATCGTCATTGAGTCGGCTAGAGAAGCTGATCAGGGAACTGGTTACACAGACAGATGATGATCGGCCGTGGCGCATAGTTTTCATCGCGCAAACGATAGGTTTTGAAGCCCAGTCGCAGCCCCTCGCTATCACCACTTTTTGGCCGAAGGTTATGGTGCAAGCACTGTCCAACGCTTCCGTTCAATCGGCGTTAGCGAACGTTACCCCGCTTCGCTGGATTGCAAACGACGATGAAATTTTACCGCTGCTAGCAAATTTACGAACACTTGGCTGGGTAATAGCCTCGGCTTCATCCTTTGTAGAAGGAATCAGCGGAGAATTAACCTCGACAGCAACAATCGCAGATAGGCTTTGGCTGCGATGGACGGGTGGACGCGCTCAACTTCAGAGGCTAATGATCCGGCTGGCCGAACGCGAAGCATCTTTTGAGCGCAGCTTCGCGATAAGTGAGTTGGATGGCGCCGACGCGTCGGCGTTTGACACACGTTCCAACCAAGTCCCGCTCATCGTCAACGCTCGTAACAGGATTGAATTTCAACACGATCTCGCATCCGATTGGGCACGCTACCAACGGTTGAAAGAGATCGCTGATGACATTCCTCGCTGGGCGCTGCTTGCCCCACAACCTCTATGGATCTCATCGCTGAGACTATTCGGCCAACACCTACTCACTGAACGTGATCAGGCCCGACATGGTTGGGACCACGCATTCGCTACTTTGACGGCACTGAAGCATGTAGAAGCTACTGACTTGCTGCTCGACGCGCTATGCCTCGACTCTCGCCTTGATACACATCTCGAAGCGCGCGCTGAGCTGTTCTTCGCCCAACGAGGCGCACTCATTCTCCGTCTATTCCATCGCTTCCTACATCTGGCAACCAATCCGTGCGTGCCCGCTACTTTTCCTGTAAGTCCTGATCTGCGCATTTATCTTGAAGCTGACATGCGGATGCCAATTCTCGGGCGCTGGATACCCATGGCTCGGTTTCTCAGTCGCAACGTCGAGCGTGTATCGGCTCTAAGTGCTCCTATCGTTTCAAAGATCTGCGCCCTGTGGCTGAACACAACACCACGGATAATTGGCGAGACCGCTATGCCTTTTCGCGACGTGATGGCACGTCTCGCATTGGAGACGGCGAGAACCGATCAGATCGAAAGCATTGCGCACCGAATTGTTGGCGCCCATGGTAACGACGCTAAGCATATCTATAGTTCCGCGCTCGCTGGTGCGGCTGATTTACCTGAGGATGTTGCAATCTTCGCGTTAGAGATGGCACAGCGACGTCCCCTCGTTGAAGCCTCACAGACGCGTGTAAACACACTGCGCCTAACAGAGCGTGTGCGACTCGACGCAGCAAAAAAAAACTCACCTCAGCGACCTCGATCGATACCGACATCCCTTATTTTTAGCAAGATCAAGCTTCCGCCATGGCCGGAAGGTCCTTCAGAAAGAATTAATGGAGCATTTCGCGCTGCAGTGCTCCACGGGAATGCGCTCAGTACACTGATGCAGGTCGCCCCAGCAGCAGCATCGGAAGTACTCCTCGCTTGCATTATTAAAGTCCCCCAAACCAAGGAGTTTGGTTCGTCGATGTACTTCGAAGACGATCTTGGAATGGAGTTCGACCTAGATAGCACACCGACAATTTTCTGGAAGAGCCCCTTTTTGCTCTATCTTCAGATTCAGCCCGACGCGGCTTTGGCTGCTCTAAGACAGTTGATCGATTTCGCGACTCAGCGCTGGGCGGCACGAGCTCCAGTAGGTGCGCATATTCCATCTTTGTCGGTATCGCTAGCCGGCGGCAAAAAACAAGAGTTTCGCGGTAACCATGTGCAGTTTGGCTGGTCACAGCAAAATTCGACATCGAGCGGGCAGCTGTTTAGTGCACTAGACGCACTGGAGCGCTGGCTGACGCTGAAAATCGACGCGGGCGAGGACATCGCTCCTTGGTGCCAACGCATCCTCGACATGGGAACCTCCACCGCACTACTCGGCGTATTGGTCAATCTCGGCAAGTATCAGCCAACACTATTCCAAAGCGTGCTGGTTCCTCTTACAGAAATCGAGGCGCTATATCGGTGGGACGATAGCCGGGTGGAATCGGTTAACTTTAATTTCGCAGCCTTCAACTGGTCGCGACAAGGAGAAACCGTTTTCAACATGGCACGGAATTGGGTGCTAGCGCCTCATCGGCGTAAAACGTTCCGATCTGTACTCTCCAACCTTGTCGTAGCTGACACCGACCTAGCAAAAAGGGTAACCGACGCGTCTGCGCTCTGGCCACAACCGGTAGACCCTAAAGCGTTAATCGAACAACAAATCCTACGCGTGGAGTTGGACCCCATCTACCGGCAATTGATAGTCGATGAAACGAACGGCGAAGCGGTATCACGCATTGTTTACCCCATCGAACTTCAACAAGCCATTACAGCGTTTCAAAAAACGGCCGCCATCAATCTCGAACCGTTCACTGTTCCTTACAAGTGCGAAGAAATCCTTGCGGGCGAGACCCCTCTCTCAAACGCAGACGCCGCATACTTGGCTAACTTACTGCCAGAGGTCGGCTCGACGCTTCCAGAATCCCACGACCAACGCCGGATGATGGCGGCAGCTTCCGCGACGTTAATGGCAAGAGGCATCGACTGGCTACAAGGTCAGGGCGACGTAACAGCTAAAACCCTCCATGTCATACACACTTTGATTACGGAGACGGGAAGCACTCTCGACAAGATCGAAGAGCAAAATAACCATTCTTCGTACGGCACGCTTCGGTTTGCAGCAATCGGTGCTCTCTATGCTGCCATCAACACTAAAGATTCGGGCTCATGGGATCAGGTGCTGGTTTCTGTTATTAGCGGCCGAGATCAGAGTGCTATTGGCGGGCTTATGCGAGAAGCGGCGCGTAATCGAGTCCTCTTAGGCCCCGTATGGTATCAGTTGATGAGGCTGTTAATTCTCGCGGCAGGACTCGACCGGCTCGCTCCAGACTGGGAGGACGCTCCCGCCGTGACGGTTCGATGGAACCGCTGGCTTACAAGGCTTCGATATCAACCTGTTTTTGGCACTAACGCTGACCTTACCAGCTTCAACCCAATCAACATCGCCCGACGGGTAGAACGATTGCTCGTCATACGAAGCACTCGATTGCGACCAGATATTTGTGAACACGTTGGGACCCAAGGTCGCAAGCGACAGTTTACCGGGCTGAACTGGCAAATTCTAAACGTAGGGTTCAACTGGTTGATCGACCATGAACTCGTTGAAGTCAATGTTTTAGTACCAGAGAACCACTCACTAATCGGGCATCTGTGGAGGTTTGAAGAGTGGCGCATGGTAGGAGAGCGCGACGAGATGGAGGTAGATGTGGAGGATTTCGAGGGAGGTGAATATGATCTACCAAGCGAGCTCGGATACTCCATTTTACGCATTGCCCCAACCTTCATCCTCGCTCCATTAATAGGCGAAGCAGCTCCGATCTGGCGCCAAATCCTTGGTTTGGGCCCTGACGGCCATTACGCGATCAACAACTTTATTGGGAGTTGGTTCCTTACGCTGTTGAGAGAACACGATCCGAATCGCTTTATAGTCGAGTGGCGAGCGATGCTTGACTATGCCGTCGCCGCGAATTGGTGTTCAGGTCGACGTTGGTATCGCGGTCGGGAGATGTATGTGAACCTGCTCGGTTTCAATGCGTCTCGCGAATTGACGCACGGGAGTGTCATCTGTGAACGATTGCCAGAATTATTACCGTATTACCGGCGGTGGGCGGAGGAGCAGTTATCCGGTGACGAAGATAACATCGCGATCTTCAGCCACTTCCTGACTACTCAACCTGGTGAGTCGCTGCGCCTCGAAGGCTTAATCTGGCTCAATTCTGCGCTACTACAAACAAAACGATTGAATCGAATATCTACTGGAAACAGCATCGCCGAGGCAATAGACACGATCCTTATGCAACACCCTAATGACCTAATCTCGCAGCCAGCGAGTAGAGAGGCAATGATTGCCATTGTTGCCCGACTCGTACGTGAACAGATTGGTGCTGCAATGGGACTTCAGAAAAGGATCGGAAATTTACGGTGAAACCTTTGCCGCGAAATTCAATGACGTGATTTGATTTCGGAAGGAGAAAGGAGAAAGGAGACCAAAGAAAGGGGAAATATTTATTCTCATTTGAGTAATAAATTCACTTTTCGGTCAGTCCTCTTTTCGCCTTTTCGTGCTTACTAGGCACCGGCAAAAAATTACAACCACATGAAATTCCTCAATCTCAAACTGTGTCCAGGCATATAGAATGAGAACGTTGAACTTGTAACGAAGCCAGCTTACGTTTGTCGACCCTGGGATGACGTTAACGCAAGCTAGCTTTGTGATTCAGCTCAACAAACGGTGTACGGCATTAGCCTGACAGGTACTCGAGTACAGCCGCGACCGCTGCATTGCGCATTCGACGCGCTCTTTTATCCCCAACATAATTCGCTTCTTTAAGCTTCGCCTCTGTCGCATTTAGCACATCTCGGACAGTATTGAGGCCGAGCTCAGTCAGCTTTTCCAATTGCCAACCGGTCAAATCGAGTACGTTAGCCGGCCTATCTAATTGGGTGTTGAGGGCCAACGCCATACCTTCATCGGTGATTAGTGCGGCCTGATCGGTAAGTTTTTTATATGATGGATGATTCGAACCATATTCGGTCATCCGTTTTGGAGTCAACTCTTTTGCAATCTCAAATGCCGAACTCGTCGGCGTGGATTCAAGTGCAAAAAGGCAACCAAGATTAATCACATAACGTTTTCCAATTTCGGCGCGGCTTGCTTTGATACCGACTGCGTGCTCAATCACAATCCCGGTATATGCAAGGACTCGCAAAGCCTCTTTTATAAGCTCTGGCGCATCCCGATGAATCCAAAAGAAAGCGGACGTAGCCTTGTCGGAAGAAAGATACTGCTCGTTCTTGGTCTTTATATCAGGAAGTACCTGAGCTTCAATAAACTCTCTACCCCAGTCAATTAAAGCTTTATGTCCAGAATACTTTTCCGACAGTGTAGAGTGCTCTGCCCATATTTCGGTTCTATAAAACTCTCTAATTGTCTCATTTACTTGCTGAGAGTTTATTTTCGGACATTGAGCTATTGTTTTTAGCAACAGCCGGGGATTGCCGGTCGCCGCGTAAGCCAATGTGGAGAAATTCTTTCCATATTGAGCAATTTGAGCCAGTATATTGCTATCAGCCTGCTTTTGAACGATTTCTCGCATATTTTCAACATAGTCGCTCGAGAGAATATCTCGATCAATGGTGAGCATCGTAGCGTCATGAACTGGTTGAAAAGTCTCACCGAACGTTGTTACTCCAGGATAGACCGCAGCATTGCAAGTAATACAATGCGACCGCAAATCTCTAAAAATCGTAAAAAACTGCCGTTGTTGTTCCGGCAAGAAAATATGCGCTGCCTCATCAAAAAGAAGGGCAAATCTGGAAACGTTGAGCTCATCACCCAAATCTTCTAATGCCTCCTTAAAGTCGTCGATAGTGGGAAGACCTTCGGCACTTACGGCAACTTGGGGTGTTTTCCATGACGCCTCATAGGCGTCAGCAATTTCCTCGACCTTCGTACGCTCTATGGACGACGTTACCACCCCTCCAGCAAGCAAGCCAATGCTCTTCGGAACACCACCGAGCAGGCCAGCTTTCGTCAAACTTCTCATCACAGAAGAGCAAATTCTTGCGAGCATCCAATGCTTGAACTGGTCCGGATCAGACGATTGGAGCAATGAGCTTCTCACGAAGCTGATATAAACGGGAAATACGCGGTCCTGCTCGAACGCATCCATGAGTTCTTTTTGTGCGACTCGAAGCAGGAATGACTTCCCCACACCTCGGCTCCCGACTAGCACAACAGGATTTCTGTTTTTCAGAGCATCAACGACTTGGCGGTCTTTTGACGTTTCGACAAAATATTCAAGAACTTCGTCGGGCCGAATATCCTCGGTCCTAAAGAAAAAGTCTGCCATGGCTATTAGGTCCCCGCTGGTTGCGCGAAAATTTCCTGAACTGGTGCTAAATCTCCAATAACATCTGTAATTATCGGCTCCATTCGATCCATCGCTTCCTTAGTAATGTAGTTTAGATAGCGAGCGGAGAATGCAAAAATAATCGCCAGTCGCATTGTTGCAGCCTTGTCATGCCAAGAGAAAAAAGCTTCTTTTTGAAATGCAATGTCAGAAGGAAGAATCGCATGGGTACCTGCGTTCCCGTGAACAAATTCTGAGCACTCACGATAGACAGCTTCGGCAATGGCTAGGTATTGCTTACCACAATCCGAAAAGCCTGGATTGAAGGCGCGAATAAAGTTTGTAGCAAACACTCCATTTTGCGAGTCCTTCAAAGCACTCCAATTTATATCCTTCGAATCTTTTGCCCACATTCGATAATCGATTTCATGCGCGGAGAACTGCACTGTAGCAAGCATGAGCTCAAAGAAAAGTCTAAGCCCACCAAAAGCGTGCCTATACTGGCCGCTGACTAAAGCAAAAAGGGCAAATTGGTATTCCTTTACTGCAGAATCGAGAACAGCCGCTTCTGGACGCCCTGCAATAGCTATTTTTATTGCGTCGAAATCGAGCAAATAATTATGGGAGGCAATCAACGCCTCAACCCCATTTGCTCCAACCATCTCAGCCAATACAATGTCCGAGTTCTTAAAAAGAGCACGATAATGCTCGAGTACATCCATGATTTCTTCCCTAGTCGTGAGTTGCGTATGGCGCTAATCCGGATTGTCGACTAACCATAGGCAGATGTCGAATTTCTGCTTAGCGCAACAAATAAACCTACGCCATCATCTGTTACAAGCCCAGTCTTCCTACGCATTAGGTACCAACCTCACGAATGTGGTTGGTATCGAAGCTCTCGAAGGTTGCGGGAAAGAAATCTACAAGATACCCTTTCACCGTCGCTGCCAATTCAGCGACCGGGTGTGGAAACCCGTGTAATTCAAGGCGCAACAGCGCCCCCATCACGTCTGCCGGCGCTTTTTTTGTGTCTGCGGCGTGAGCTATGGCGGCTGTGCGTGGGACGTCTTCGGGCGTGCCGGTTTCCTTGATTCCCGGTTTTCCACCCTGCGCACAGCTGTCACCCATTCGTGTGGAAACGAACGTGGCGGCTCCCCATATCAAGGAGTCTGATAATGCGCAGCATGAATCCGTACAAAATTTGTCTTTTCCCTCTACGCAATTCCCAATCGCGTAACGCCCCACCATCCCCCCTCTCCCACCGCCTCTCCGTCATCGGAGGTGGCCAATGACCGATCAATCAGACCTCAAAACCATCGGCTTAACCCCCGCCATTTACTGCTCCGATCAACCACTCTTCCACGTCACCCACGGCGTTCCTCTCGGCGACGCCTTATCCATGGCTTCTGACTTTCTGTTCCTCGCCAAGAAGCTGACCGAAGATGCTGCCTATGCCAGAGATACCGACCGCCATGCCTGGGCCGCGCATTATTTGACGGCGATGAGTAAGGCGGTGGTTGATGATGCGGTGAAGGTGCTTGCGCGGGATCGAGATTCTGCGCCGGCACCTGAGCGGGCGGCGACATCTGAAGGGTAGTGGCTGGAGAATGGCGGGATGGTTTTGATGCCGGTGGGTGACCGGTATGACGCCTGTGGGAGTGAGCTGCTTGGGATGGTGGCCGGGCATCAGTATTGATGTTGGCTGAGCTGGCGCTTTCGCGAGCAAGCTTCGCTCCTACAGGGGTTGCGGTTGTCTGACAGGGATTGTTAGCCCCGAGCTTTTCGGGGCTTTTAGTTGATCAGATCAAAGCGGGGCTTTTTATCCAGCGTGAATGTTTATAGGGCCTTTGGTTTACAGCGCAATAAATCAACGCATCTGCTCCCTGGAATTGCCCACGGATCTGATGCTGTTTCTTACCTGTGATGCTTGATATATATCAGGCATCGACAGGCCCTCAGGGCATTAGGTCAGTGAGCGAACGCCCCACGCCCCGCTCATCTAGACTTAATGGATAGTCGTAGGCAGAACCGAACACGTCGCTTTGGTGCGGATGATTCAAAGGCGGCGTGGCAAGCTGCGTGATATGCCTGAAGAGGTGCGGCGAAGACCGCGCCGGGCACAACAAGATGCCCACTCAGGGTGCCCTGGCCAACGGCCTGAAAATGCCACGAAACCGTGACGTGGTGTGAACGCCGCAGCCGACACTTTCGGACGACCGACAACCGCCTGGTTTGTCCGTGACCGTGAGGAATGCTGTATGTCTGATGAGATGTTGCACCTGCCTATGGTCAACAGCCTGCTGGAGCGCCACAAGGGTTTACCCGGCGCATTGTTGCCGATCCTTCATGAAATTCAGGAGGGCATCGGTTATATCCCCGATGCCGCCGTTCCCGAGATTGCCCACGCCCTCAACCTGAGTCAGGCCGAGGTTCGCGGGGTGATCAGCTTCTACCATGACTTCCGTACCGCGCCTCCTGCCCGACATATCCTGCGTCTGTGCCGGGCCGAGTCCTGCCAGAGCCGCGGCGCCGAGCAGCTCGCGGCGCAATTGCGCGACCGCCTGCAACTGGACGACCACGGCAGCAGTGCCGACGGCAACATCAGTCTGCGCCCGGTGTATTGCCTCGGCGCCTGCGCCTGCTCGCCTGCCCTGGAGCTGGATGGTCAGGTGCATGCGCGGCTCACTGCCGAACGCCTGGATGCCCTGCTCAACGCTTGCCAGGAGGACGCATGATGCCGACGCTTTATCTGCCCTGTGATTCTCTTGCCCGTGCCGTAGGCGCCGATGAGGTGGCCGTGGCCCTGACCACTCAGGCCCGGGAGCGCGGTCTGCCGCTGGACTTGCAGCACACCAGCTCGCGCGGCCTGTACTGGCTGGAACCGCTGCTGGAAATGGACAGCCCGCAAGGTCGTATCGGCTTCGGCCCGCTGACCGCTGCCGATGTGCCGTCCGTGCTCGATGCGCTGCAAGGCGAGCTGTCCGCTCATCCGCTGGCCTTGGGGCTGGTGGAGGAGTTGCCTTATCTGAAGAGCCAACAACGCCTGCTGTTCGCCCGCGCCGGCATTACCCGGCCGTTGTCCCTGGAGGATTACCGGGCTCACGGAGGCTTCGAGGGCTTGACCCAGGCCATCGCCTTGGGCGGCGAGCAGACCGCGACTGCAGTATTCGATTCGGGTCTGCGTGGCCGTGGCGGCGCGGCTTTCCCGGCCGGGATCAAATGGCGCACGGTGCGCGCCACCCAAGCGGCGCAGAAATACATTGTGTGCAACGCCGACGAAGGCGACTCCGGCACCTTCGCCGACCGTATGCTGATGGAAGGCGACCCCTTCCTGCTGATCGAAGGCATGGCCATTGCCGGCATCACCGTCGGCGCCAGCTACGGCTACATCTATGTGCGCTCGGAATATCCACAGGCCGTGGCCACCTTGCGCGAGGCGCTGGACATCGCCCGGGCCGCCGGTTACCTCGGCGCCAATGTCGGCGGCAGCGGACTGGCCTTCGACATGGAAGTGCGGGTCGGTGCCGGCGCTTACATCTGCGGTGAAGAAACCGCGCTGCTGGACTCCCTCGAAGGCAAGCGCGGGATCGTCCGCGCCAAGCCGCCGATCCCCGCGCTGCAGGGCCTGTTCGGCCTGCCGACCCTGGTGCACAACGTGCTGACGCTGGCCTCGGTGCCCATGATTATGGCCAAGGGCGCGCCGTTCTATCGCGATTACGGCATGGGCCGTTCCCTGGGCACCATGCCCTTCCAGCTGGCGGGCAATATTCGTCACGGCGGTCTGGTGGAACGGGCCTTTGGCCTGACCCTGCGCGAATTGGTGGAAGATTACGGTGGTGGTACCGCCAGTGGCCGGCCGCTGAAGGCCGCGCAGGTTGGCGGCCCTCTCGGCGCCTGGGTGCCGCCGTCGCAATTCGACACGCCGCTGGATTACGAAGCCTTCGCCGCCATCGGCGCAATGCTCGGTCACGGTGGTGTGGTGGTGGCTGACGACAGCCTGGACATGGCCCACATGGCGCGCTTCGCCATGCAGTTCTGCGCCGAGGAATCCTGTGGCAAATGCACCCCATGCCGCATCGGCTCGACCCGGGGCGTTGAGGTGATCGACCGCCTGCTGGCCGCACCTGACCAGAGCGGTCGCGATGAACAGGCAATCATCCTCAAGGACCTGTGCGACACAATGCAATACGGTTCGCTGTGCGCGTTGGGCGGCATGACCTCCTATCCGGTCGTCAGCGCCCTCAAGCACTTCCCCGCCGACTTCGGTCTGCAAGCCTCGGAGGCCGAGCAATGATCACTGTATTCGACCCGAAAACCGATATGGATCTGGGTACCCCGGCCCGCGAAAGCCAGGTGCAAGTCACCCTGAACATCGACGGCCAAAGCATCAGCGTGCCCGAAGGCACCTCGGTGATGCGCGCCGCCGCGTTGCTCGGCACCACCATCCCCAAACTGTGTGCCACCGACAGCCTGGAAGCCTTTGGCTCCTGCCGCATGTGTCTGGTGGAGATCGACGGCATGCGCGGCTACCCCGCATCCTGCACCACGCCGGTCAGCGAAGGCATGACCGTGCACACCCAGACGCCGAAGCTCGCGACCCTGCGCCGCAACGTCATGGAGCTGTACATCTCCGATCACCCGCTGGATTGCCTGACCTGCTCGGCCAACGGCAACTGCGAGCTGCAAACCGTCGCCGGTCAGGTCGGCCTGCGGGAAGTGCGTTACGGCTATGAGGGCGAGAACCATCTGGACGACGTGAAGGACACGTCCAACCCGTACTTCGACTACGACCCGAGCAAATGCATCGTCTGCAACCGCTGCGTGCGCGCCTGCGAAGAAACCCAGGGTACGTTTGCCCTGACCATTACCGGGCGCGGGTTCGAATCCCGGGTCGCGGCCGCCGGTGGCGAGGACTTCCTCGACTCGGAATGCGTGTCCTGCGGCGCCTGTGTGCAAGCCTGCCCGACCGCGACGCTGATGGAAAAAAGTGTGGTCGAACTGGGTCAGCCCGAACATAGCGTGATCACCACCTGCGCCTATTGCGGAGTGGGATGTTCGTTCCGCGCCGAGATGAAAGGCGACCAGCTGGTGCGCATGGTTCCGGACAAGAACGGCCAGGCCAACCACGGCCACTCCTGCGTCAAGGGGCGCTTTGCCTGGGGCTACGCGACTCACCCGGATCGCATCACCAAGCCGATGATCCGCAAGTCCATTAACGACCCTTGGCAGGAAGTCAGCTGGGATGAAGCGGTGACTTACGCCGCCAGCGAATTCCGCCGGTTGCAGCAAAAATACGGCCGCGATTCCATTGGTGGCATCACCTCCAGCCGTTGCACCAACGAAGAAACCTATCTGGTGCAAAAACTGGTGCGCGCCGCGTTCGGCAACAACAACGTCGACACTTGTGCGCGGGTCTGCCACTCACCGACCGGCTATGGCCTGAAACAAACCCTGGGCGAGTCCGCCGGCACGCAGAGTTTCGACTCGGTGATGCAGGCTGACGTGATCCTGGTGATGGGTGCCAACCCCAGCGACGCTCACCCGGTGTTCGCCTCCCAGCTCAAGCGCCGCCTGCGTGAAGGCGCGCGACTGATCGTCATCGACCCACGCCGTATTGACCTGGTGGACACGGTGCATGCCCGCGCCGAACTGCACCTGGCCCTGCGTCCGGGCACCAACGTCGCCATGCTCAACGCCCTGGCCCACGTCATCGTCACCGAAGGCTTGCTCAACCAGGCCTTTATCGACGCTCGTTGCGAGGGCAACGATTTCGCCCACTGGAAAGAGTTCGTCAGCCGAGCGGAAAACTCGCCGGAAGCCCTTGGCCCCGTCTGCGGCGTAGAACCTGCCGATATCCGTGCCGCTGCACGCTTGTATGCCACCGGCGGTAACGCGGCGATCTACTACGGCCTGGGCGTCACCGAACACAGCCAGGGCAGTACCGCGGTCATGGGCATCGCCAACCTGGCCATGTCCACCGGCAACATCGGTCGCGAAGGCGTGGGCGTGAACCCGTTGCGTGGGCAGAACAACGTTCAGGGCTCCTGCGACATGGGCTCCTTCCCCCACGAACTGCCCGGTTACCGTCACGTCTCCAACGAGGTGGTACGGACGCAGTTCGAACAGGCCTGGAACGTCACCCTGCAACCCGATCCGGGCCTGCGCATTCCCAACATGTTCGAGTCTGCACTGGCCGGCAGCTTCAAGGGCCTGTACTGCCAGGGCGAAGACATCGCCCAGAGCGACCCCAACACCCAACACGTCACCGCGGCGCTGTCGGCCATGGAATGCATCGTGGTGCAGGACATTTTCCTCAACGAAACCGCCAAGTTCGCCCATGTGTTCCTGCCGGGCGCCTCGTTCCTGGAAAAAGACGGCACTTTCACCAACGCCGAGCGGCGCATCTCCCGGGTGCGCAAGGTCATGGAGCCTCTGGGCGGCAAGGCCGACTGGGAAGGCACCGTGGCTCTGGCTAACGCCCTGGGCTATCCGATGAACTACAAGCATCCGTCGGAGATCATGGATGAAATCGCCAGCCTGACGCCGACCTTCACCAACGTCAGCTACGCCGCACTGGATAGTCACGGCAGCCTGCAATGGCCGTGCAACGCCGCGGCACCGGACGGCACCCCAACCATGCACATTGAGGAATTCGTGCGTGGCAAGGGGCGCTTCATGCTCACCGGCTACGTGCCGACCGAGGAGAAGGTCAACAGTCGCTATCCGCTACTACTGACCACCGGGCGCATCCTCAGCCAGTACAACGTCGGCGCCCAGACCCGCCGCACTGAAAACGTCGCCTGGCACGACGAAGACCGCCTGGAAATCCACCCGACCGACGCCGAGAGCCGTGGGATCAACGAAGGCGATTGGGTCGGCATCGGCAGCCGCGCCGGCCAGACCGTACTGCGGGCACGAGTCACCGAGCGGGTTGCCCCAGGCGTGGTGTACACCACCTTCCACTTCCCTGAGTCGGGTGCCAACGTGATCACCACCGACAACTCCGACTGGGCGACCAACTGTCCGGAGTACAAGGTCACCGCCGTGGAGGTCAGCCGCGTCTATCACCCTTCCGAGTGGCAAAAACGCTATCAGGCATTCAGCGACGAACAACAACGCCTGCTCAACGAACGTCGCCATGAACGTAGCGCCGGGACAAAAGCCGAGGTACGCCGATGAGTACGGAAAACCTGATCAAGATGGTCAACCAGATCGCCCAATACTTTGCCAGCGAACCGGATCAGCAACAGGCCGTGCTCGGCGTGCGCAATCATCTGCAGATGTACTGGACGCCCGGCATGCGCAAGGAGTTGCTGGCCTGGCAGACGGCGCATCAGGGAGCAGACTTGCACCCGCTGGCGCAGGCAGCGGTTAGTGGGGCTGGCTGGGAGGCTTAGGTTTACACGATCCTTGGGGAAGATTGCCCCTTGGCCTGTTGGCTGAAAACTGTGGAGAGGGAGCTTGCTCCCTCGCCACATGTAAGCATGTGTTGCGAGTCTTTCGGGACTAATGCACCGGCAACACCACCAACGCCTCCAACCCGCCCATCGACCGATTACTCAGGGTCAGCTCGCCTCCGTGTTCCAGCACAATCGCCCGCGCCGCCGATAACCCCAAACCAACACCCCCAGTGCTTTTGTTACGCGAGCCTTCCATGCGAAAGAACGGTGCGAACACTTGTTCAAGGCAGGCATCTGGAATACCCGGTCCACGGTCCAGTATTTTGATCCGCACCTCTCCAGTACCGGGAATCAGTTCAATCTCCGGCTCACTACCGTACTTGATGGCGTTATCAAGCAAGTTAGTGATCACCCGTTTGAGCCCCAACGGTCGACCGAAATACACCAGCCGCAGCGGCCCGCTGAAGGCAATCTCAATACGCTGATCACGGTAATCATCGAGCAGGGTTTGCAGCAGTTCCGCCAGATCAAACTGGGTGGCCGGTTCAAGCCTGGCGTCGTCGCGGAAGAACTCCAGTGCCGAGTGGATCATCGCCTGCATTTCATCCACGTCACGAAACAGCCGCTGCTGTTGCTCGGTATCTTCGATGAACTCGCCACGCAGGCGCATCCGCGTCAGAGGGGCGCGCAGGTCGTGAGAGATGGCGGCAAGCATTTGCGTGCGGTCGCGAATGAAGTGCTGCAACTGGGCCTGCATGGCATTGAACGCGAGAATAGCCTGACGGATTTCGTGGGGACCGAGTGGTTCGATCGGCGGTGCGCGGAAGTCCACGCCGAAGCGGCGGGCGCCTTCGGCAAAGCGCTGCAAAGGTGTGGCGAGGCGTCGGGTGGCGATCAGCGCGACCAGGGCGGTGGAGATCAGCACCAGCAGGATCACGATCAGATAGCGTGGCGTTTCGTCGAGCCCCCAACTGCGCGAGGGCGCGGAGAACATCAGCCACGATGCGTCGGACAACTCGATCAGCAGCGCGTAATGTGCGTCCGCCGTGTGCTCCTTCCAGTCGGCCGGTTCATAGGCTTCGATGCGCCGGTCAGGGGCTCTGAGCATCGGCTGCAGGATGCTCGAACCGATGTCGGACTTCGGATCTTCCACTGTCGGCAGATTGAGATCGTGCCGATCAGGGTGCCAAGTGATTGTGAAGCCGCTCTCGTTGGCGGCTTGCGCCAATGAGGGACGCAGAGGCGCCGGAGCGGCCTCGATGACGCGGGTGATGGCGGCGGCTTTTTCCAGCAGGCCGATTTCGGTCAGCGGCGGACGCGCCCACACGCCGGCCAGTTGGATAAACAACCCGTTGAGCGCCAGTGAAATGAGCATGGCCAGAATGATCGTCAACGCAATCCAGCGCGCCACCGTATCTTGCGGCCAGTCTCGGGCGCGAATCCGCTTCAGCCAGCTCATCGCCGCGTCACGCTGGGTGTGAACAGGTAACCACCATTGCGCACTGTGCGAATCATTGCCGGGCGCTTGGTATCGGACTCGAGTTTGCGTCGCAAGCGGCTGACTTGAACGTCGATGCTGCGATCGAACGCCTCATGGCAATGCCCGCGCGCCAGGTCCAGCAACTGCTCGCGGGTGAGAATGCGCTGCGGGTGCTCGACGAAGACCAGCAGCAAGTCAAACTCACCGGCCGATAGCGGGATCATCACGTTGTCCGGCGAGCGCAACTCACGGCGAGTGACGTCCAGGTGCCAGTCAGCGAAATCAATCAGCGGCCGTGGCCGTTCCTGCGGCACCGGACGACGCTCGTCCACACGCCGCAGCACGGCGCGCACTCTGGCCAGCAACTCACGGGCGTCAAAGGGTTTGGTCAGATAATCATCGGCGCCCAGCTCCAGCCCGACCACCCGGTCACTGAGCTCGCTCATGGCCGTGAGCATGATCACCGGCATTGCATATCGAATCCGCAGTTGCTGACACAGGATCAGCCCGCTGTCGCCGGGCAACATCACGTCCAGAATGATCAGGTCCGGTGCCTGGCGCTCTATGGCCGCCCACAGCGACGCACCGTCTGTGGCGACCTCGACACTGTAGCCGTGCTGCACGAAGAATTTTTTCAGTAGATCGAGGACTTCAAGATCGTCGTCCACAATTAAAAGGCTGTTCACCGAAGGTCACTTAAGGGGGCGAATGGAACCGCCATCTAAAACCATTCACGGCAGCGCGTCATATATTTCAATCTTGCAACAAAACGTCATCGCCGCAATAAACCAGACATCTTCGCGCAAGGCATGGGGCTCAGTATCTCGGCGAATTCCTCCCGAGACTCATCCATGTTGCCTTTCAAGTGTGCTCCCTGGCTGGCCCGTAATACTTCGATTGCTGTGCTGACCGCAGGGTTGACGGGTTGCAGCAGCCAACCGCCGTCTACCACCAACGTGAGCTGCGCCGACGTCGCCTATTCGGTGTACGATCCGGCGGAACCACTCAATCGCGGGGTCTTCGCGTTTAACCGGGTGCTCGATGACTACGCTCTGGCGCCGGTCGCTCGCGGCTATCGTTACATGCCGGACTTTTTCCAGACCGGTGTGCATAACTTTGTAGCGAACTTCGGCGAGCCCAAGGTCTTTATCAATGACCTGCTGCAAGGCAACCCGATGCGCTCGGTCAATACCATGGGGCGTTTCGTGCTCAACACCACAGTCGGGGTGGTGGGCTTGATCGACGTTTCCGGCATGGCCGGTATCCCGCGTCACAATGCGGACTTCGGCCAGACCTTCGGCGTGTGGGGCATCGGCAACGGTCCGATCGTCGAGCTGCCATTGCTCGGAACCTCCAACAGTCGCGACGCCGCCGGCCGCGTGCTCGACTTTGTGGTCGATCCGTTCGGCAGTAACAGCGATACCGTGGACACGCTGTCCACTATCAGCACTGTCGGCGGCATCGTCGATGGTCGGGCAGAAGCCTTACCGTTGACCGACAGCCTGCAAAAACTGCCGGACTACTACGGCGCTCTGCGTAACGTGGTTGCCGAGCGTCGTGCCGCTTACGTAGCCGATGGCAAACAAGGCTCGTCAGAGCACACCACCCCACAGTGCACAGGAGCAGCGGCCGATGGGTTCTGAAAGCAATAGCCTGACTCTGCAGAAACGGGTAATCCAGCAAGATCCGGCCAATCTGCATTGTCGGGAAATCACCCTGCGCCTGTCAGCGGACTGTCGCCAACTGGTGCTCAGTCGCTACACCGAACACTACGGCCAGGCGGTGGTGCGTTGGATCGAGCGTAGCCATACGGTGTCAGTAGCCGAACTGTTGCGCTGGCTCGTGGCCAATGGTGAGGTGGAGGTCACGCGAGCTGATAGTCAGTCACTGTCTTGATTTCAGGGGGATGATACGGAGGATGGTAGTCTTCCGGTCGTCATCCCCTGCGAAGCCTACAGCGAAACTGAGACAAATCTGTCTGCCCTCGCATAGTTACTGCCGCCCTTACCAGCAATCAGGCTCGCACATAGACCCAAGCGCTGATGCCGGACTTGAGGGTCACACTGATGCGTTTGTAGTCCGCCACCTCGTATTCGTCGGCCGCGACCAGCTCTTGGGCCGTGATTTCGAAAACAGTGCCGGCGATCTCGTCCGACACGTCGCCACTCTCCTGCACGATCGGATGATGGGTTTTCCCACTCGCCGCCAACACCGCCGGATCGGTTATCTCGACCAGGTTCTGCTTGTAACCTGGCAGGCTGTCCAGGCGCCCTTTCAACTCGCGCCCGAAGGTGGACAGCTGAACGGCCCGGTCCTGCAAAGTACCGTAGGAGAACAGCAGAACCGGTTGCCCTGTTTGGTTTGGCATGAGGTTTCCTTGATCAGATAAGCAAGTCTTCGTAGAACGCTCCGAAAGGGCGTTCAGGGTGGGCGATCTGGATTTCCAGAATCCACAGGCCGGTTGTCGGGCACTTGTCTAAATCCCCGAGGTCGCCACCACGGTGAATCGCATGAGGGAAATCGCTGACTCTATGGCCTTTGATGTCGAGGTTGAGCTTCCATCCCATGGCTTACGCCTGGTCAGCCGCATAGCGGTAAAGCTCCATGCCGGAAACCCGCTCGCTACGCCAAAAGCCTTCGACCCGATTGAAAAGCTCCCGAGAGGCCGCAGCACAGGCGATCATTTCCGGGTCGGAACCGGTGGTGAAAGTCGCCCCTGCATCACCTTCGTGCCCTTGCCAGACCGCGCCCATGTCGACGAAAAAAATATCTTCGTCACCCAGCACAGGATCGCCATCGGAGCGCTGTTTGAACGTCTTGAGCGTATTGGCGCCAAAGCGGATCAGCAGCGGGTGCCAGATGCGATCCATGCCAAGTTCCGACAGAACCTGTTTACCCAGTGACTGGGCTTTGGACTCGCGCATGCCGGGAGAAACAACCCGGGCAATCTGTTCGATGGCCTTCCAGGTCATCTGCTGCGCATGGCGCATCGTTTCCAGCGTGTAACGCTCGCCTACTGCTTCTTTACCGCTCAGAGCCGTTGTCATCGATCATTCCTTTTGTACGAATTCTCGCTGTATATTTTTATATATTGCGATACTCGATAAAAAAGATATAGCCATGATCCAGGCTAAAGAAACTTTCCTGCGGGCAAAACAAAACCCCTACCTGCATACGCAGATAGGGGTTTCGGAATTTAATCTTGACGATGACCTACTCTCACATGGGGAAACCCCACACTACCATCGGCGATGCATCGTTTCACTTCTGAGTTCGGGATGGGATCAGGTGGTTCCAATGCTCTATGGTCGTCAAGAAATTCGGGTACCGAACCGTCTTTCGACGCTTCAGCAAATTGGGTATGCGATAGTTTGTGCGGCTTTTGTGAATGGTGCGAACTTTCGGTTCATTGCGTCTTCACACACCGCAATCTG
>NZ_JDWJ01000007.1:0-382378 GCF_012932895.1 Pseudomonas sp. KD5
TCCTCAAGGGGATGGACCTGATCGCCCAGGCCAAGACCGGCAGCGGCAAAACCGCCGCCTTCGGTATCGGCCTGTTGAACCCGATCAATCCGCGCTTCTTCGGTTGCCAGGCACTGGTCATCTGCCCGACCCGTGAGCTGGCCGACCAGGTCGCCAAGGAAATCCGTCGCCTGGCCCGCTCCGAAGACAACATCAAGGTGCTGACCCTGTGCGGCGGCGTGTCTTTCGGCCCGCAGATCGGCTCGCTGGAGCACGGCGCGCACATCATCGTCGGCACTCCAGGGCGCATCCAGCAACACCTGCGCAAGGGTTCGCTGGTGCTTCACGGCCTGAACACACTGATCCTCGACGAAGCCGACCGCATGCTCGACATGGGCTTCTACGATTCCATCGAAGAAATCATCGCCCAGTGCCCGGAACGTCGCCAGACCCTGCTGTTCTCCGCCACCTATCCGGTGGGTATCAAGCAGTTGGCGTCAAAGTTCATGCGTAATCCGCAGCAAGTGAAGGCCGAGGCGTTCCACGACGACACGCAGATCGAGCAGCGTTTCTACGAAATCTCCCCGGAAGAGCGCATGAGCGCGGTGACCAAGGTGCTCGGCCACTTCCGCCCGGCGTCCTGCGTGGCGTTCTGCTTTACCAAGCAGCAGGTTCAGGAAACCGTCGATCACCTGACGTCCAAAGGCATCTCCGCCGTCGGCCTGCACGGCGATCTGGAACAGCGTGACCGCGACCAGGTGTTGGCCATGTTCGCCAACCGCAGTACCTCGGTACTGGTCGCCACTGACGTCGCCGCACGCGGCCTGGACATCGATGCGCTGGACATGGTGATCAACGTCGAACTGGCCCGTGACTCGGAAATCCACATTCACCGTGTCGGCCGTACCGGTCGTGCCGGTGAGAAAGGCATCGCGATCAGCCTCGTCGCACCGTCCGAAGCCCATCGCGCCCAAGCTATCGAGCAACTGCAGAAGTCGCCGTTGAATTGGGATCAGGTGGATAACCTCACGTCCCAGGGCGGCGGTCCGCTGCTGCCGCTGATGAGCACGCTGTGCATTGGTGCGGGCCGTAAAGACAAGGTGCGTCCGGGTGACATTCTCGGTGCACTGACCGGCGAGGCGGGCATCCCGGGTGCCCAGGTCGGCAAGATCGCGATTTTCGACTTCCAGGCCTATGTGGCCGTGGAACGCGGGATCGCCAAGCAAGCCTTGCAGCGCCTGAACGACGGTAAAATCAAAGGCCGTTCGCTGCGCGTGCGCATTTTGTAAAACCGCACCGCCCCCCTGTAGGAGCGAGGCTTGCCCGCGAAGAACGAAAGCTCGGTACACCTGATGCAACGCGTTATCGTTCTTCGCGGGCAAGCCTCGCTCCTACGGGATCGCCGTTAGCTCTGAGATTTATGTGAGGACACCGTTTTGCGCTCTACCGAAGTCGTGATCATTGGCGCTGGCGCCGCAGGGTTGATGTGTGCGCTGACCGCCGCCGGGCGCGGGCGCAAGGTGATGTTGCTTGACCATGCCAACAAGGCCGGCAAGAAAATCCTCATGTCGGGCGGTGGCCGCTGCAATTTCACCAACATGTACACCGAGCCGAGCAATTTCCTCTCGCAGAACGCACATTTCTGCAAATCTGCGCTGGCACGTTATACCCAGTGGGACTTCATCGCTCTGGTGGCCAAACACGGCGTGCCGTACCACGAGAAGAAACTCGGCCAGTTGTTCTGCGATAACAAATCCAGCGACATCCTCGAGATGCTGCTCGACGAGTGCAATCAGGTTGGCGTCAGCCTGCACCTGGACACCTCGATCCAGACCATCGAGAAGCTCGAAAGCGGTTATCTGCTGGATACCACGCTGGACCAGATCACTTGCCAATCCCTGGTGATCGCCACCGGCGGCCTGTCGATTCCGACTCTCGGCGCCACCGGTTTCGGCTATCAGGTGGCCAAGCAGTTCGGCCACGACCTGCTGCCGACCCGCGCCGGTCTTGTGCCATTCACCATCACCGATCAGCTCAAGGAGCTGTGCACCGAGCTGTCCGGTACGTCGGTGGATTGCCTGGTGAGCTGCAACGACCAGAGTTTCCGCGAGAACATCCTGTTCACCCACCGCGGCCTCAGCGGCCCGGCGATTTTGCAGATTTCTTCGTTCTGGGAATCCGGCGACACGGTAGAGATCAACCTGATGCCGGATCACGACGTACCGAGCTGGCTGCAACAGCAGCAAGTCGAACGCCCGAACAGCGAGTTGAAAACCCTGCTCGGTGAGATCTTCACCAAGAAGATGGCCAACTTGCTGGCGGATAACTGGTTCGTCTCCAAACCGATGAAGCAGTACACCCACGCGGAAATTGCAGACATCGCCGAAAAACTGGCGAGCTGGAAAGTCGTGCCGGCCGGCACCGAGGGCTACCGCACGGCCGAAGTGACCCTGGGTGGCGTCGACACGCGTGAAGTGTCTTCCAAAACCATGGAATCGCTGAAAAGCCCTGGCCTGTATTTCGTCGGTGAAGTGCTCGACGTCACCGGGCATCTGGGTGGTTTCAACTTCCAATGGGCCTGGGCGTCCGGTTACGCGGCGGCGCAGTACGTCTGACTACACCTCTCCCCCTGCAGGGGAACGTGTTTCGCCTGGGAAGGAACAGATTTTGCTGCCTGATGTGATCGGCGCCATTGCGTCGGCGTCATTAGTGGCTCAATTTAGCGTCATCGCCTCGGAAGGCCTTCGCACTTCATGTCATCGACCACATTTCGGCAGTCTCTGCGTCGCCTCTGGGCGCTGGATAAATTCAGTTACAGCGTTCGGGTATTCATCGCCCTGACCGGCACCATGGCGCTGTGTTGGTCTCAGGATCAAATGGGGCTGCTGATCCCGTTGTTCCTGGGGATCATCGCCAGCGCCCTGGCCGAAACCGACGACAGTTGGCAGGGCCGCCTCAACGCACTGGCCGTGACGCTGGTGTGTTTTATGGTCGCCGCCCTGTCCGTCGAACTGCTATTTCCCTACCCCATCCTCTTTATCATCGCCTTTGCCTTGGCCAGCTTCTGCCTGACCATGCTCGGCGCATTGGGCGAACGCTACGGCGCGATTGCGTCAGCGACGCTGATTCTGTCGGTCTACACCATGATCGGCGTGGACCAGCGCGGCGGCGCAGTCACTGATTTCTGGCACGAGCCGGTGCTGCTGGTGGCTGGTGCGGCCTGGTACGGCTTGCTCTCGGTGTTGTGGCAGGCACTGTTTTCCAACCAGCCGGTGCAACAGAGCCTGGCGCGGTTGTTCCGTGAACTGGGTTATTACCTGAAACTGAAATCGTCGTTGTTCGAACCGATCCGGCAGTTGGACGTGGAAGCGCGCCGCCTGGAGCTGGCCCAGCAGAACGGTCGGGTGGTGGCAGCCCTGAACGCCGCCAAGGAAATCATTCTGCACCGGGTCGGCGATGGCAGGCCGGGTGCGAAACTCAGCCGATATCTGAAACTTTACTTCCTCGCCCAGGACATCCACGAGCGCGCCAGCTCCTCGCACTACCCTTACAACGCGCTGGCCGAGGCGTTCTTCCACAGCGACGTGCTGTTCCGCTGTCAGCGCCTGCTGCGCCAACAAGGCAAGGTGTGCCGCGCGCTGGCCGAATCGATCCAGATGCGCCAGCCGTTCATCTATGACGCCAGCTTCGCCGAAGCCCTGAGCGACCTGCACGCCTCCCTCGAACACCTGCGCATCCAGAGCAATCCGGCCTGGCGTGGTCTGTTGCGCTCGTTGCGGGCATTGGCCGCCAACCTCGGCACCCTCGACCGTTTGCTCAGCGACGCCAGCAACCCCGATGCGCTTGCAGATGCCACCGACAGCAGCCTGCTCGACCGTTCGCCACGCAGCCTCAAGGATGTGTGGATTCGCTTGCGCACACAGCTGACGCCAACGTCCTTGCTGTTCCGCCACGCCCTGCGCCTGCCCCTGGCATTGAGCATCGGCTACGCGATGGTGCATTTGATCCACCCCTCGCAAGGTTACTGGATCATCCTCACCACGTTGTTTGTCTGTCAGCCGAACTACGGCGCCACCCGCCGCAAACTGGGCCAGCGGATCATCGGCACCGCCATCGGCCTGACCGTGGCCTGGGCGCTGTTCGATCTGTTCCCCAACCCGTTAATCCAGTCGAGCTTCGCCATCGTTGCCGGGGTGGTGTTCTTTACCAACCGCACCACCCGCTACACCCTGGCGACGGCCGCCATTACGATCATGGTGCTGTTCTGCTTCAACCAGGTGGGCGACGGTTACGGGCTGCTTCTGCCGCGACTGTTCGATACCTTGCTCGGCAGCCTGATCGCCGGCCTGGCGGTGTTCCTGTTCCTGCCGGACTGGCAGGGCCGACGCCTGAACAAAGTGCTGGCCAATACCCTGACCTGCAACAGCATTTACCTGCGCCAGATCATGCAGCAATACGCCGTCGGTAAAAGCGACGACCTGGCTTATCGCCTGGCCCGACGTAACGCGCACAACGCCGACGCGGCGTTGTCGACGACGCTGGCCAACATGCTGATGGAGCCGGGACACTTCCGTAAGGAAGCCGATGTCGGGTTCCGATTCCTGGTGCTGTCGCACACCCTGCTCAGCTATTTGTCGGGGCTTGGGGCACACCGTGAAACCCAACTGCCATCGGATGTGCGCGAGCACTTGATCGACGGTGCGGGCGTGAGCCTGGCCGCCAGCCTCGACGACATCGCCCAGGGCCTGGCGAGCAAACAGCCGGTGGCAATTCAGAGTGACGAGGAGGAAGCCCTGGCCAACGAGCTTGAGCAGATGCCGGATGAGATCGATGAAGGGCAGCGGCTGGTGCAGACGCAACTGGCGTTGATCTGTCGGCAGCTGGGGCCGTTGCGGACGCTGGCGGCGCATCTCATTAAAGACACCAGCGAAGCCTGAGATGTGTAGTGACTGGGCGGGCCTCTTCGCGGGCAAGCCTCGCTCCTACAGGATCAGTGTCGGCCACGGGATTTGCACCCGACACAAACTCTGCAGGAGCGAGGCTTGCCCGCGAAGGCTTCAGCTCAGACACTCAGGCCTTTCAGATCACATCCCATGCTGCCTGAGCAACTTCTCATAACTCCCATCAGCCTTCATCGCCGCAATCTCGCGATCGAAACCGGCGACGATCTGTTCATGCTCCGGGTTCTTCAGGCTCACCAGAATATGCAGACTGTTCTCGCTCAACGGCTTGGGCAGGAACTCCACGGCATTGCGCACTTTGGGTGATTCCCGCGCCAGGTAATACCGGGCGACGAACTCGTCTTCCAAAGTCAGCTTGACCCGATCGGCCGCGACCATGCGCACAGCCATGGCGAAGTTATGCACCGGGACTTTCTGCAACGACACATCGTCGTCAAATTCGTGCGAATAGGCATAACCGCGTACCACCGCTATCGGGTAGGTGTGCAGTTGTTGCAGGTTGTTGTATTCGATTGGCGTGTCTTTGCGCTTGAGAAAGCGCACGCGGTTGAGCAGGTACTCACCTGAAAATTGCCCCAGCTTCGTGCGCTCGTCGGTGTACCAGGTGTTGACCAGTACGTCGTAACGTCCCTCGCCCACCCCAAACAAGGCCCGGGCCCACGGCACTTGTTCGAAATCGCTGGCGTAACCGGCCCGGGCCAGTGCGGTGCTGACGATGTCCGTGGCCACACCGCCATTGACCAGCGTGGCGTCGGTAAAGGGTGGCCAGGCATCGGCGACCAGACGCAGCTTTTCCGCAGCCTCGGCCTGTGTCAGCAACAGCAATCCGATCAAAGCAAACGCTCGATGAAACCGCGGCATGCCAGAAATCCTTAGCGGGCGAGCTGCCCGACGTGTTTTTCAGCCAAAACTCCAAGGTCCCTCTACCGGCAAACCCAGGTCCTAACATTAGCTCATTGAGGCCATTGCACAGCGCTTCATCGCAGATTACACAAAGAAGACAACTTCGCGAGAAATGAATGATGGCATTTTGGTCTTTATCACAGATTCCTCTGTCATAAAGACATCCCGCCTCAGGGCGCTTAGTATCGGAACAACGTTGTTCAAGGAATGTGAAGATGACAATCGATTGGGTCTGCAAACATCACAGCGATCTGGGCAAAGAGCAGCTGTACGCCATTTTGCAGCTGCGCGCCGAAGTGTTTGTCGTCGAGCAGAAATGCGCTTATCAAGACATCGATGGCCAGGACCTGGAAGGTGACACTTGCCATTTGATGGGCTGGGACGGGGATCGGCTGGTGGCCTACCTGCGATTGCTCGACCCAGAGTTGCAGGGCGGCGATGTAGTGATTGGCCGGGTGATCATCGCACCTGCGGCACGCGGCGCCGGGCTTGGGCATGAGTTGATGAGCCAGGCGTTGAAACAGTCCGAGAAGCACTGGCCCGAGGTGCCGATCTACCTCTCGGCCCAGGCACATTTGCAGGGGTATTATGGGCGGTACGGGTTTGTGGTGGTGGGTGAGGAATACCTGGAAGATGAGATTCCGCATATCGGGATGCGTCGTCCTTGAGGGCCCCATCGCGGGCAAGCCCGCTCCCACAGGAACAGTGAACCCCTGTAGGAGCGAGGCTTGCCCGCGAAGGCGTCATCTGCAACACCGCAAAAGCTCAGGGATACTCCAGCACCGCTTTAATCTGCCGCAGATTACGCTCGATCCACCCCCGATCAATCGCCCCCCACTCGCGAATCCGATAGCGTCCCGCGTGGTTACGTGCGCCTTCTTCCTGCTCGAACTCACAAACGATATCCAGATCCGCCAACGCCGCGATGGTGTCCTGAGCCGTGCGTCGGGGCATGCCGGTCACCTCGGTCAATGCCGGGACGTTACTGGCCAGCCCGCTGTCGATCAGGTACGCCACGTACAATCGGCGGTAGAAGCTGCTCTTGGTCTTGCTCACGTCCATCCATGCGCTCCCGATTAATTAGCAGATTTGTTCAGTGCATATCCCGCCACGTCAGGTACACCCGCAAATCGAACTCCACCTGGTGATACCCTGGCAACATGTGCTCGCACAACTTGTAGAACGCCTTGTTGTGATCCGACTCTTTGAAGTGCGCCAGCTCATGCACCACGATCATCTTCAGAAACTGCGGCGCCGCGTCCTTGAACAGCGAGGCGATGCGAATTTCTTTCTTGGCCTTGAGCTTGCCACCCTGCACCCGTGATATCGCGGTGTGCAGACCGAGCGCGCGGTGGGTCAGGTCCAGGCGGTTGTCGAACAACACCTTGTCGATGGCCGGGGCGTTACGCAGGTATTCCTGCTTGAGGTCCAGGGCATAGGCGTACAGCGCCTTGTCGCTCTGCACCCCGTGTTTTTCCGGATAGCGCTGGCTCAGGTAATCGCCCAGCCGACCTTCGGCGATCAGTTGGCGCACCTGGTCCTGCAACGCGGCAGGATAAGCCTGGAGGTATTTCAACACAGTCATTGGAGCGGCAACACGCATCACGAAAAGGTCGCCAGTGTAGCGAATTCAACTCGTCAGCGCGCCCCAGTCGAACGGCTCGACAAAGTGACCGGTGTCCTCGGCCATCAACGGCCGCGCCACCAGGAAACCCTGCACATACTGGCAACCGTTGGCTTGCAGCCACTCATATTGCGCCACCGTTTCAACCCCTTCGGCGATCACCAGCAGCCCTAACCGGTTGCACAAATCGATGACACTGCGTGCCAGCGCCGCATCCCGTTCGGACCCTGGCAACCGGGCGATCAAATGCCGGTCGAGCTTGAGCGTGTCCAGTTCCAGGTCGCGCAAATGCGCCAGCGAACAAGCCCCGGAGCCGAAGTCATCCAGCGCCACCCGCACCCCCAGATTGCGCAGCAAACGCAGTTGTTTGCGGGTCTCGTCGGGGTTAGACATCAAGGCCTCTTCCGTGACCTCGACTTCCAGCTGCTGCGGCTTCAAGCCATGGCGCTCCAGCACCTGACGCAGCTCGGTGACCAGGTTGGGCAACCCGAATTGGGTGCTGCTCAAGCTGACGCCCAGCACCAGATCTTCGGCGAACAAGGTTTCCCAGGCTTTGCGCTGCTTGGCCCCGCGATGATAAATCCAGCTACCCAGGCGACTGATCAATCGCGCCTCTTCCAGCAACGGTAAAAACAGCCCCGGCGGTACATCGCCGACACTCGGGTGCTGCCAGCGCAACAACGCTTCGAACCCGCGGATCTGCCCATCGGCAATCGCCACCTGGGGCTGATACACCAGGTTGAAATCGCGGTTCTCGATGGCCGTGCGCACGCTCTCTTCAAGCATCAGACGCGAGCGCGCCCGGCCGTTCATTTCGTGATCGTAGAAGCGATATTGCTGACGCCCGGCGCGCTTGGCTTCGTACATGGCAATGTCGGAGGCGCGCATCAGTCCGTCCAGATTAGACCCGCAATCGGGATAAGTGGCGATGCCGATGCTGGCACCCAAGGCGATGTCCATGCCTTCGATCTGCTGACAGATCGACACCCGCTCGATGAGCTTCTCGGCAATCTTTGCCGCCTGCTCGGGGAGCTCAAGATCCAGCAACGCAGTGAACTCATCGCCCCCCATCCGCGCCAGAATATCGAAGGGCCGCAGGCACGCTTTCAACTGTTCGGACACCCAACGCAACACCCGGTCGCCGGCATCGTGGCCGAGGGAATCATTGACCCGCTTGAAGCCGTCGAGGTCCAGGTACAACAGCACCCAAGTGCTGTCGGAACGTTCGCCGCGCAGCAGCAGGTTTTCAACGGTCTGGTAGAAACCCCGGCGATTGAGCAGCCCGGTCAGCGGGTCGGTCACCGCCTGGAACTCCAACTGCTGATGCAGATGGCGCACCACCGACATGTCCAGCACCGTCACCACCATCGCATGTTGTTCGGTGGGCAAAGGCGCGCAAGACAACGCCACCGGCACTTGCTGGCCGGGCGCGGTACGCAGCAGCGCATCGTGCAAGCGCAGGGTTTCACCGCGTTTGTAACCGGCAAACAACTCGGAATCGGCCCAGATCGGGATGTGCGGTTTTTGCAGGAAATCCAGAAACTCCTTGCCTTGCAGGTCGTTCACCGTGGCATTGAGCAAGCGAGACATCGCCGGGTTGGCAAAGCGAATCACCCCGTCCTCGCCCACCACCAGAATGCCTTCGGCGGCGTTATCCAGCACCGAAGCATTGAAAGCCCGGGCGACTTCCAGATCATGGCTCAACCGCTGCAAGGCACGGCGATTACGCTGGTGCTCGAGCAACGCCTGGACTTTGGGTTTGAGTATTTGCGGGTCGAACGGTTTGAACAGGTAATCCACCGCGCCACTGGCGTAACCCTTGATCACGGCGTCCTGGGACTGTTCGTTGGCGGTAAGAAAAATGATTGGCGTAAGACGGGTTCGCTGGCTGCCGCGCATCAAGCGCGCCACTTCAAAACCGTCCATGCCCGGCATCTGCACATCCAGCAGCACCAGGTCGACATCGTGTTCGAGTAACAGGCCAAGGGCTTCAAAACCGGAAGCCGCGGTCATGACCTGCCAATCCTGGCGCTGTAACAACGCGCGCATGCTGATCAGGTTTTCAGGGTAATCGTCAACAATTAACAGGATTGAGTTGCCTTCAGCTGGCTTAGATTGTGCGCATTCCATGCTGCATCTCTTGTTCGGGGCGTCAGGCCGGCTTTTTGTTAAAACCGGTCACCTATTGCGACTTCACTCTAGACCCGGATCCCATAAAGCAGAAGCCGCTGGTATCCCATCACTTCGGTAAAGTTTCATATAGCCGACTAACGGTCAGCCCTGCAGGCCTTATAAACCGGGAAGGATGGCATTTCGACAGGTTGTTGACGCCAATCATCTGCCAGAAGGGCATTAACAAAGAGGCCTTCTACGCTTATAAAGACCCACCCGAAGGCGCGAGCTAGAGCTTCTGGCACGCACGTGCAGTAAAAAAAGTGGAAGCTTGAATTATGATCGATCTCGCAACCTGGAACCTCAGTGTTCCCGTCGGCAGCCCGCCGTACACCGTCGAAACAGCCAAGCTGGTAGACGGCTTCAAGGATCAATACTTCCACTCCGACACCGGCACTTTATTTTTCTGGTCCCCGGTCACCGGCTCCAAAACCGAAAACGCGATCTACCCGCGCACCGAACTGCGCGAAACCTACAGCAACGGCACGCTGAAAAACTGGTACTACCCTGACGCGGACAACACCCTGCGTGCCACCCTCTCGGTCAGCCAGGTACCCAGTTCGGGCAAGATCGTCATTGGCCAGATCCACGCCTTCAACAGCCAGAAGCCCATGGTGAAGGTCGAGTATCAATACAAGGACTACAGCGCGACCGGCAACATCGTCGCCAAAGTCCGCATGCACCCCGACGACGACACCGCCCGGGTCATCACCATCGCCACCGGCGTGAAACTCAATCAGGAATTCTCCTACCTCATCCACCTCAGCCCAGGCGGTGCATTGGGCATCAGCGCGGCGGGGTACCAGTGGGATACCGACATCAGCACGATGTGGCGTGATAAGCCGCTGTACTTCAAGGCGGGGGTTTATGTGCAGGACAACACCGGGTACACCACTGAAGGCGGGGAAGTGACGTTCAGCAAGCTGGATATCGATCACGATACGTAATCCCAGGACCACTCGGACAGCAGAACAATCCGGGCATCCACAGAACCCGCAGGAATCCACCCATTGTGGCGAGGGGGCTTGCCCCCGTTGGGCTGCGATAGCAGCCCCAAACCCTGCCACCCCATTCCCGCTGGTGCACCGCGCCTCCCAGTTTACGGCGGCTACGCAGCCGAACGGGGGCAAGCCCCCTCGCCACAGCCCCACTTAAACGCCAACGTTTAAAGACACTCAGCGTTACTTCATGAGGCCTACAACGGCTTGCGTCGCTGCCTACAGGTACGCCAGAATCCGCCGGCTTGTGCGTCTGGGAGGCCATCGGTAACTTGATTCGTGTCACTGATTCGCAGTGATCGGGTTTAGTAGCCCGTGGTTTCGAGCTTGGTGCACAAGCATCTGTCAGTCAGGGATTTCGATTCCTGCACTTGATGGTAACTGTGCGCAGGGCACCTTCGGGTGCGCCGGCTTGCTCGAAACCCCGGTCTACTAACCTGCGTACAGTTGCCTCCACTTTGATTAGTAGCCAGAGAGGGGCACTCCAATCAGGTTTCGAGCAAATGACTAAATCAACGCCGCATCCGCCGGTCACAGACCCGGCATCCCCCTACGAATCCCCCGATTCAAAAAAATTCCACGAAGCCGCCGAGCGCGCCCTCGACCATTACCTCAACCCCGCCGCCCAAATCATGGCCACCACCCACGAACCCGAGCCCATGTACCTCGCCAATCCGAAGTACAACACCGAAGCGCTGCTGGCCAACGCCAGCGAAACACTCGGCTCGGCCACCCTCATGCTCAACAATTTCGCAGCATTGCTGGAGACCTCCCATCGCAAGACCCTGCTGGGCATTGCGCAAGTGGTCATGCTCGGTGAACTGGCGGTGAACCAGGCACTGGATCACGTCGAACCGAAGGAGTAATCGCGGCTCGGTTGGTGCAAGGCGAGCAAACTTGCTTCCAAAAAAAACCCGCCTCTCGGCGGGTTTCTTATCAACGCAGCTTAACGCTCGGGCTTAGTTAACCTTAGCGTTCAACTCGCCTTTCAGGTAACGCTGGAACATCGCTTCCAACGAAATCGGCTTGATCTTCGAAGCATTACCGGCAGTACCAAACTGCTCATAACGCGCAATACACACGTCACGCATCGCAGTAACAGTCGCGCCGAAGAATTTACGCGGGTCGAACTCGCTCGGGTTGGTGGCCATCAGGCGACGCATCGCACCGGTGGACGCCAAACGCAGGTCGGTGTCGATGTTGACCTTGCGCACGCCGTGCTTGATGCCTTCGACGATTTCTTCAACCGGTACGCCGTAGGTTTCTTTGATGTCGCCGCCGTACTGGTTGATGATCGCCAGCCACTCTTGCGGAACCGAAGACGAACCGTGCATCACCAGGTGGGTGTTCGGGATGCGTTTGTGGATTTCCTTGATGCGGTCGATGGCCAGCACGTCGCCGGTAGGTGGCTTGGTGAACTTGTAGGCGCCGTGGCTGGTGCCGATGGCGATGGCCAGGGCGTCGACCTGGGTCTTCTTGACGAAGTCCGCGGCTTCTTCCGGGTCGGTCAGCATTTGGCTGTGATCCAGAACGCCTTCGGCGCCGATGCCGTCTTCTTCACCGGCCATGCCGGTTTCCAGCGAACCCAGGCAGCCCAGCTCGCCTTCCACCGATACGCCGCAGGCGTGAGCCATGGCCACGGTTTGTTGGGTAACGCGAACGTTGTACTCGTAGTCGGTCGGGGTCTTGCCGTCTTCGCCTAGGGAGCCGTCCATCATGACCGAGCTGAAGCCCAGTTGAATGGAGCGCTGGCAGACGTCAGGGCTGGTGCCGTGGTCCTGGTGCATGCACACCGGGATGTGCGGGAATTCTTCGATGGCCGCCAGGATCAGGTGACGCAGGAACGGGGCGCCTGCGTATTTGCGAGCACCGGCCGAAGCCTGGACGATCACCGGGGAGTCAGTCTTGTCAGCGGCTTCCATGATGGCGCGCATCTGCTCAAGGTTGTTGACGTTGAAGGCTGGAACGCCGTAGCCGAACTCGGCTGCGTGGTCCAGCATCTGGCGCATGCTGATAAGTGCCATTGTGTGTGTCTCTCCCGGTTGAGGGTCGTTAATCGTGCCAGCCTGCCGTAGCGGCGGCGGCTATTCAAGTTATTGCAGATCGGGGGTTGGCCCGGGCTGCGAATTCGGTACAACAAAACTCTTGTATCGCTGAAGCCTTGTGGCGAGGGGGCTTGCCCCCGTTCGGCTGCGCAGCAGTCGCAAATCGGACGACGTGGTCTAACTGAAGCACTGCATCCGCTGGCTTCGGGAGTGCTTCGCACTCCAACGGGGGCAAGCCCCCTCGCCACAAAAGCCCGCACCCACATTAGGTCCGTGGCGTGTCAATTACTGCGCTTTACAACCGCGGCCGATCAAATCATTGGTGGCGACCCAGTACACCAGGCCCTCCTCACCTTTTACGTGAAACGCCAGCATGTCGTTGCTGTACAGCGAGCCTTCGGCGCCCGGCTCAAGCTTCAGGCGGTAGACCTGATCGGCGCCGCCCAAACGGACATCGACTGCCTTGCGGCTCACGTCAGTGTAGCGCCAGAGCACTTTGGCCTGACTGTCGCAGGTCCAGGTGGTCCAGTTGTCCGTTGATTGGGCAGGCTTGAACAGGTCGAAATTCGAACAACCTGCCAGCAATACCAGCGCCGAAACGGCGATAAAACCTTTCATCCATGTTCCTCGACTGACGGCGCATGCCGCCAGCCCTGAGTAAAGAGTCAGACCCGTCAAGGGCAGCCATGTTCCTTGGCCGGAGTCTGTGTCTCGTATTTGTCCAGGCCATCGGGCCCGGACCGCTTGTTGATCACCGGGTTGGTTTCCGCTTGCCAGTCAGCCTGGTAGCAGCCTTTATCCGACGCGGATGGCGCGGGCTCCGGCGTGGCTTTCGGGTTACTCCCGCAAGCCGCCAGCATACCCGCGGCGATCAACAGCATTAATGTCCTGACCATCTGAACACTCCTTTGCCTGGTCAAATGAGCGGCCTCAGGCCTTGGCCCGGCTTTCCAGGACTTCAACGGCCGGCAGCACTTTGCCTTCGACGAATTCGAGGAAAGCACCGCCGCCGGTAGAAATGTAGGAGATTTGCTCGGCAACGCCATATTTATCGATGGCCGCCAGAGTGTCGCCACCGCCGGCAATGGAGAACGCCGAGCTTTCCGCGATGGCCTGGGCCAGCACTTTGGTGCCGTTACCGAACTGGTCGAATTCGAACACGCCCACCGGGCCGTTCCACAGGATGGTCTTGGACGACTTCAGCAGCTCGGCGAAATTCGCCGCGGTCTGTGGGCCGATGTCCAGGATCATGTCGTCTGCAGCCACGTCGGCGATCAGTTTGACAGTCGCGGTCGCACTTTCAGCGAATTCCTTGGCGACTACCACGTCCACTGGCAATGGCACGCTGACTTTCGCCGCGATTTCACGAGCGGTGTCCAGCAGGTCCGGCTCGTACAGCGATTTGCCAACCGGGTGACCGGCAGCGGCCAGGAAGGTGTTGGCAATGCCGCCACCAACGATCAGCTGGTTGCAGATCTGGCTCAGGCTGTTGAGTACGTCGAGTTTGGTCGACACTTTAGAGCCCGCAACAATGGCAGCCATTGGCTGGGCCGGGGAGCCCAGGGCCTTGCCCAGTGCGTCCAGTTCGGCGGCGAGCAACGGGCCAGCAGCGGCGACTTTGGCGAATTTGGCCACGCCATGGGTCGAGCCCTCGGCGCGGTGAGCAGTGCCGAAAGCGTCCATCACGAACACGTCGCACAGAGCGGCGTATTGCTTGGCCAGCTCGTCGGCGTTCTTTTTCTCGCCCTTGTTGAAGCGCACGTTTTCGAACAACACGATGTCGCCGGCTTTCACGTCGACGCCGCCCAGGTAATCGGACACCAGCGGCACTTCACGGCCCAGAGCCTTGCTCAGGTAGTCAGCCACTGGCTTGAGGCTGTTCTCGGCGGAGAATTCGCCTTCGGTCGGACGGCCAAGGTGCGAGCAGACCATCACTGCCGCGCCTTTTTCCAGGGCCAGCTTGATGGTCGGCAGCGAAGCCAGGATACGCGCATCGCTGGTGACAACACCGTCCTTGACTGGGACGTTGAGGTCTTCGCGGATCAGTACGCGCTTACCTTGCAGATCGAGGTCGGTCATCTTCAACACGGTCATGGGTCGCAATTCCTGGGTTACTGTTTTTGAAAGACAGATTGTGGAGTAGTAGCGGCTTGCAAATAGTGCTCTGCAACGTCCAGCATTCGATTGGCAAAACCCCATTCGTTGTCGAACCAGGCCAGGATGTTCACCAGCCGTGGGCCGGAAACGCGTGTCTGACTGGCATCGACGATGGCCGAATGTGGGTCATGATTAAAATCACAACTGGCGTGAGGCAACTCGGTGTAGGCCAGAAGGCCTTTGAGCGGGCCATGGGTGGCGGCCTCGCGCAGAATCCGGTTGACCTCGGTGGCGTCGGTATCGCTCACGGTCTGCATCGTAATATCGAGGCAAGACACGTTAACCGTCGGCACCCGCACGGCTTTGGCCTGAATTCGCCCGGCAAGTTCCGGCAGCAGGCGCTCAATGCCTCGCGCCAGACCAGTGGACACCGGAATCACCGACTGGAACGCCGAACGGGTGCGGCGCAGATCTTCGTGGTGATAGGCGTCGATCACCGGCTGATCGTTCATCGCCGAGTGGATGGTGGTGATCGACACGTATTCCAGACCAATGGCCTGATCCAGCAGGCGCAACAGCGGCACGCCGCAGTTGGTGGTGCAAGACGCGTTGGACACCAGCAGCTCGTCGCCGGTCAGGCAATCCTGGTTCACGCCGTAGACGATGGTGGCGTCGACATCCGCCTCGCTGGCCATCGGCTGGGAAAACAGCACCCGTGGCGCACCGGCGTCGAGAAAACGCTGGCCATCCTGACGGGTGTGATAAGCGCCGGAGCACTCCAGCACCAGATCGACGCCCAACGACGCCCAATCGATGCCTTCGGGGGTGGCACTGCGCAGGACCTTCACGCAGTCGCCCTTAATATGCAGACAATCGCCCTCAACCCTCACTTCACCGGGAAACCGCCCGTGAGTGGAGTCGAAGCGTGTCAGGTATTCGATGCTGGCCATGTCGGCCAGATCGTTGATCGCGACAATTTCAAACCCGGCTTTCTCGCCTCGCTCAAACAACGCACGCAAGACGCAACGACCAATTCGGCCGTAGCCGTTGAGTGCAACTTTGTAAGGACGCGGTTGAGGCATGGGGTTCTCGATTACCGTGGTGAATCCGTCAGTGCAGCATTGACTGGCCCGACGCCTTCGCGAGCAAGCCCGCTCCCACAGGAGAGTGCGATCTCCAGTGGGAGCGGGCTTGCTCGCGAAAGCGGCAGTCCAGACGACACATTTTCTGGATCAGTCTTCCAGCAGCTCTTCAGCCTGACCCAGGATGTTTTCCAGGGTGAAGCCGAACTCTTCGAACAAGGCCGGCGCAGGCGCCGACTCGCCGTAGGTGGTCATGCCGATCACGCGGCCTTCCAGGCCCACGTACTTGTACCAGTAGTCCGCGTGGGCGGCTTCGATGGCGATACGCGCGCTGACCTGCAACGGCAGAACCGATTGCTTGTAGCCGGCGTCCTGGGCTTCGAAGACGCTGGTGCATGGCATCGACACCACACGAACCTTGCGGCCTTGCTCGGTCAGTTTGTCGAAGGCTTGAACGGCCAGGCCGACTTCCGAACCGGTGGCGATCAGGATCAGCTCAGGCTCGCCTGCGCAGTCCTTCAACACGTAACCGCCACGGGCGATCTCTTCGATCTGGATCGCATTGCGGGTTTGGTGCTGCAGGTTCTGACGGGAGAAGATCAGCGCCGAAGGACCGTCGTCACGCTCCAGGGCGAACTTCCAGGCCACCGCCGATTCAACGGCATCGGCCGGACGCCAGGTGTCGAGGTTCGGTGTGCAGCGCAGGCTGGCCAGTTGCTCGATCGGCTGGTGCGTCGGACCGTCTTCGCCCAGACCGATGGAGTCGTGGGTGAACACGTAGACAATGCGTTTCTTCATCAGCGCCGACATGCGTACCGCGTTGCGGGCGTATTCCATGAACATCAGGAAGGTCGCGCCGTAAGGCACCAGGCCGCCGTGCAGAGCCACGCCGTTCATGATCGCGCTCATGCCGAACTCGCGAACGCCGTAGTACATGTAGTTGCCGCTGGCGTCTTCGGCGGTGACGCCTTTGCAACCTTTCCACAGGGTCAGGTTGGAACCGGCCAGGTCAGCCGAACCGCCGAGCAGTTCCGGCAGCAGCGGGCCGAAGGCGTTCAGGGCGTTCTGGCTGGCTTTACGGCTGGCGATGGATTCGCCTTTGGCCGCGACTTCAGCGATGTAGGCCTGGGCCTTCTCGGCGAAATCGGTCGGCAGATCACCGCTCAGGCGACGAACCAGTTCATTGGCCAGCTCAGGGAAGGCGGCGGAGTACGCAGCGAAACGCTGATCCCACTCGGCTTCGGCAGCGCGACCGGCTTCCTTGGCGTCCCACTCGGCATAGATATCAGCCGGGATTTCGAACGGGCCGTAGTTCCACTTCAGCGCTTCACGGGTCAGAGCGATTTCCGCGTCACCCAACGGGGCGCCGTGGCAATCTTCCTTGCCTTGCTTGTTCGGCGAACCGAAGCCGATGGTGGTCTTGCAGCAGATCAGCGTCGGTTGTGCGCTTTTGCGCGCGGTTTCGATCGCGATCTTGATTTCTTCCGGATCGTGACCGTCGACATTGCGGATCACTTGCCAGTTGTAGGATTCGAAACGCTTCGGCGTGTCGTCGGTGAACCAGCCTTCGACTTCACCGTCGATGGAGATGCCGTTGTCATCGTAGAAGGCGATCAGTTTGCCCAGGCCCAGCGTACCGGCCAGGGAACTGACTTCGTGGGAAATGCCTTCCATCATGCAGCCATCACCCAGGAATACGTAGGTGTGGTGATCGACGACGTTATGGCCAGGACGGTTGAACTGCGCCGCCAGGACTTTTTCCGCGAGGGCGAAACCGACCGCGTTGGCCAGGCCTTGGCCCAGTGGACCGGTGGTGGTTTCAACGCCCGGGGTGTAGCCGTATTCCGGGTGACCCGGGGTGCGGCTGTGCAGTTGGCGGAAGTTTTTCAGGTCATCGATCGACAGGTCGTAGCCGGTCAGGTGCAGCAGCGAGTAGATCAACATCGAGCCGTGACCGTTGGACAGCACGAAGCGGTCACGGTCGGCGAACGATGGATTGCTCGGGTTGTGCTTCAGGTAGTCACGCCAAAGTACTTCGGCGATATCCGCCATACCCATAGGGGCACCGGGATGGCCGCTGTTGGCTTTTTGCACGGCATCCATGCTGAGGGCACGAATGGCGTTGGCGCGCTCACGACGGCTGGGCATCGCTGATCTCCTGCGGATATTGAATCGAGAGTGAATAAAACGAAACGGAAAAAAGGCGAGCATTTTCCCTCACCGACCCGCCTCGGGGCAATGAGAGATAGTCATCCGAAGGCGTTTTTCCAATGGATAACGGCGTATTCGACTGATGAAACCTTTCCGCTGTTGGTTTGTGGACTGAAACTAACGTTAAGAAGTGCCATCTATCGACCAATATCAAAACTTTTTGATATTGCTCTTGCGGTGTTTTCTGACCGTCACTAGACTGCTGGCCTTATGAATCTGCGCGTGCCTTCCATTCAACATGACGATTGCGATGAGCTGGCGGCCCTGTGCAAGGCCGGCGGCGATCCTCTGCGGCTGAATGTATTGCGCGCGCTGGCCAACGATTCGTTCGGCGTACTGGAACTGGCGCAGATCTTCGGCATCGGTCAGTCCGGCATGAGTCATCACCTCAAGGTATTGGCCCAGGCCGACCTGGTGGCAACCCGCCGTGAAGGCAATGCGATTTTCTACCGTCGCGCCCTGCCCCACACCGACCTGCTGGGCGGAAAGCTGCATGCCGCGCTGCTCGAAGAAGTGGACAACCTGACCCTGCCGACTGACGTTCAGGCGCGGATCGGTCAGGTCCACGGGCAACGTGAGGCGGCCAGCCAGGACTTTTTCTCACGGGTCGCGGAGAAGTTTCGCGCCCAGCAAGACTTGATCGCCGGCCTGCCGCAATACCGCGAAAGCGTGGTGGCCCTGCTCGACAAACTGAGCTTCGGCCCCGGCGCCACGGCCATCGAAGTAGGTCCCGGCGATGGCGCTTTTCTGCCGGAGCTGGCGCGTCGCTTCACTCAGGTCACGGCGCTGGACAACAGCCCGGCGATGCTCGAACTGGCCCGTCAGGTCTGTGAACGTGAAACGCTGGCTAACGTCAGCCTGCAATTGGCCGATGCATTGAACGGTGTAAGCCTTCAGGCCGACTGCGTTGTACTGAACATGGTGCTACACCATTTTGCCGCACCGGCCGAAGCGCTCAAGCACATGGCCGGCTTGCTGCAACCAGGCGGTAGCCTGTTAGTGACAGAGTTATGTAGCCACAACCAGAGTTGGGCCAGGGAGGCCTGCGGTGATCTCTGGTTGGGGTTTGAACAGGACGATCTGGCCCGTTGGGCCACCGCTGCGGGACTCGTTCCCGGGGAAAGCCTCTATGTAGGCTTACGTAATGGTTTCCAGATACAGGTCCGCCATTTTCAGCGACCGGCTGGCGACACTCACCATCGGTAAATTCAGGAAAAAATCGAGATGAGCGAATACTCCCTCTTCACCTCCGAGTCCGTGTCTGAAGGGCATCCGGACAAAATCGCCGACCAGATTTCCGATGCGGTGCTGGACGCCATCATTGCTGAAGACAAGTTCGCCCGCGTGGCGTGCGAGACTCTGGTGAAAACCGGCGTGGCAATCATCGCCGGTGAAGTCACCACGTCGGCCTGGGTCGATCTGGAAGACATCGTCCGTAACGTGATTCTCGACATCGGCTACAACAGCTCCAATGTCGGCTTCGACGGTGCAACCTGCGGCGTGATGAACATCATCGGCAAGCAGTCCCCCGACATCAACCAGGGTGTTGACCGTGCCAAGCCTGAAGATCAGGGCGCCGGCGACCAGGGCCTGATGTTCGGCTACGCCAGCAATGAAACCGACGTGCTGATGCCAGCACCGATCACCTTCTCGCACCAACTGGTTCAGCGCCAGGCCGAAGCCCGCAAGTCCGGCCTGCTGCCTTGGCTGCGTCCAGACGCCAAGTCGCAAGTGACCTGCCGCTACGAAAACGGCAAGGTTGTCGGTATCGACGCCGTTGTACTGTCGACCCAGCACAACCCGGAAGTGTCCTACAAAGACCTGCGCGAAGGCGTGATGGAGCTGATCGTCAAGCACGTGCTGCCTGCCGAACTGCTGTCCAAGGACACCCAGTTCCACATCAACCCGACTGGCCAGTTCATCATCGGTGGCCCGGTGGGCGACTGCGGCCTGACCGGTCGCAAGATCATCGTTGACAGCTACGGCGGCATGGCCCGTCACGGCGGCGGCGCGTTCTCCGGTAAAGATCCATCTAAGGTTGACCGTTCGGCTGCCTACGCCGGTCGTTATGTGGCCAAGAACATCGTCGCTGCCGGCCTGGCCGAGCGTTGCGAGATTCAGGTTTCCTACGCAATCGGCGTCGCTCAACCGACTTCGATTTCGTTGAACACCTTCGGCACCGGCAAGATCAGCGATGACAAGATCGTCAAACTGGTCCGCGAAGTGTTCGACCTGCGTCCATACGCGATCACCACCATGCTCGACCTGCTGCACCCGATGTACCAGGACACCGCTGCGTACGGCCACTTCGGTCGCACCCCGGAAACCAAAACCGTGGGCGACGATACGTTCACCACGTTCACCTGGGAAAAAACCGACCGCGCCGACGCTCTGCGTGTCGCGGCCGGCCTGTAAGACCTCCCCGGTTGTCAAAAAGCCCCGCACGGTTCGCCGTGCGGGGCTTTTTCATGAAGAAGATCCCACCTCGAAACACGCAGAATTACACCTCTGCACTCCACACCCGAAACCTGACTAGCCTTGAAAGCATCCCAACGAGCAAGGACGCTCTCGATGCTGCCCAACCTGCGCCTGTTTTTCGGTTTCCTGCTGACCCTCACCTGCCTGACCGCCAATGCCGCCGACTGCCCTGATTGGCCGCTGGCCCGCGCCCTGGACGAAATCAACGCACTGCAAAAGCGAATCGACCTCTGGGACGACAGCTATCATCGCGAAGGACGCTCTTTGGTCGCCGATGAACTCTATGATCAATCCCGCATACGACTAAGCGAATGGCGCGAGTGTTTTGACTCAGGCCCTTCAGCCGAACCGTTGCGCACTGCCGGTGGCACGATTGCTCACCCCATCGCCCACACCGGCCTGGAAAAACTGCGCGATGGGCGCGCGGTCGAAGCCTGGCTGAAAAATCGGGATGAGGTCTGGATTCAGCCCAAGGTCGACGGCGTGGCAGTGACGTTGATCTATCGCAACGGCTGGCTGCACCAGGCGATCAGTCGTGGTGACGGGATGACCGGCCATGACTGGACTGCCTCAGCACGCCAGATCACCACCATTCCCCAAAAACTTCCGCAGCCGCTGGACCTGCTGCTGCAAGGCGAACTCTATTGGCGCCTGACCGAGCACGTGCAAGCCGAGGCCGGCAGCCTCAATGCCCGCGCCACGGTGGCCGGGTTAATGGCACGCAAGACGCTGAACCCTGAGCAAGCCGCCGGTATCGGCCTGTTCGTCTGGGACTGGCCACAAGGCCCGAAAAGCCTGCCCGCCCGCGTGGCGGCTCTGGATGAGCTGGGGTTCCCGAGCACCGCGCCCTACAGCCAGCCGATCGAGGCATTTGCCGATGCCGAACGCTGGCGCGATCACTGGTATCGCTCGCCTCTGCCCTTTGTCAGCGATGGCGTCGTTTTGCGACAGAGCCAGCGCCCAGCGGCCGAGCGCTGGCAGGCGAAAACGCCTTACTGGAGCGTCGCCTGGAAGTATCCCTTCGCCCAGGCACTGGCCGAGGTGCGCAAGGTCCACTTCAAGATTGGACGAACCGGCCGGATCACACCGGTGCTGGATCTGGCACCGGTGATGCTCGATGACCGGCAGATCAAGCGTGTCAGCGTCAGTTCCCTGCAGCGCTGGGAAGCGCTGGACATTCGTCCCGGCGATCAGGTCGCCATCAGCCTGGCCGGGCTGACCATCCCCAGGCTCGACGGTGTCGTATTGCGCAGCACCGAACGTCCTGAATTGAACGCACCGCTGGCAGCAGATTTTCATCCGTTGAGTTGCTGGCAGCCGACACCCGGATGCGAAAGCCAGTTTCTCGCACGGCTGGCCTGGCTCAGCGGCAAACAGGGGCTGGCCTTGCCGCATGTCGGGCCGGGCACCTGGGAGAAACTGCTCAAGGCCGAACGTCTCGACAACTTGCTCGATTGGTTGACCCTCGACGAGCAAGAGCTTGCTAACATTGACGGCTTCGGCGAACGCAGCAGTGCTCGTCTTTTGAACAGTTTCAACAGCGCCCGGCAACGACCGTTCGCCCGCTGGCTCAAAGCCCTGGGCTTGCCGCCGACCGGCCAGGCACAGCTCGCCGATTCATGGCAGGTGCTGGCGCAACGAAACACCGAACAATGGCAGGCCGAAACCGGCATCGGCCCGGGACGCGCGGCGCAACTGAGCGCATTTTTCCGCGACCCGCAGGTCCTGGCCTTGAGCGAGACATTACGTGTTGCCGGGATTGACGGTTTTTAGCAGCCGGCGACGCCCGCCAGCCTGGGAACCCATAGGTACCGATGCGCTCAAACAGCCCATCGCTACATCGATTTTTCACCTGGAGCTTTTATGAAACTTCTTTCACCGCTCGCCTTGTTGACCCTGTGCAGCGTGATGGCCGCTCCATTAATGGCCGCCGAAGACGCCCCGGGCCTGACCGGCTGCGCTGCCAAAAAACAAGGCATCATCAACCAGATCGAACTGGCCAAGTCTCACGGTAACGCCGATCAACAGGCTGGCCTGGAAACCGCCCTGAGCGAAGTTACCGCCCATTGCACCGACGCTTCCTTGAAGAAGGAACGGGAAAACAAGGTGCTCGACGCCAAGCACGAAGTCAGCCGGCGTCAGGCCGACCTCGACAAGGCGATGAAAAAAGGCGACGCCGAGAAGATCAACAAACGCAAAGACAAACTGGCTCAATCGCGCAAGGATTTACAGGACGCGCTCGACGAGCTGGATAAGTAATCCGGTTTGAACACGCCGCCTCAATGATCCCGAAACTCTTTATGGCAGGCACTACAGGCGTCTTCGACTTTCTGAACTGCCGGCCCCAGGTTGCTGGCCTTGTAGGGTTGAACCTGGCTGGCGATCACCAGTTCACCGGTGGCGCCTTCAAGGGTGCGGGCCATTTCCTGGAAGCGTGCCTGCTTCTGCCAGACATCGTCCTTGGCGCTGGTGTGATCTTCTTCGCGCACCTGCGGGAAATGTTTCCACGGCTCATGGGACAACGCGTCGAGCTTCACGGCACCGTCGGCGAATTTCGGGCCATCGAACGGAATACGCCCACGCAACATGCCACCCAGGTCTTCGCCGGTCTTGAGCATTTGCTTGAAGATCGCCTTGCGCTGGCCCAGAGGCGAGTTCGGGTCGACACCGCCGCAGGCGGACAAGGTCAGGCAGGCCAGCAATACAACAGAGAGTCTTTTAAGAGTCATGGTGGCTTCAGATCACTGGAAACGGCGGCCAGTATCCTCGCGTCACCGGCAAAGACCAATAGCCCTATTATCAATACGGGTTGTTTGAGCGCATGGAGCACTCAGGCAACCGGCAAAGGAATTACTCCATGAACAGCCGTTTCAAGGCGTGGCGTCACAACCTGGCCTGGACCCTTCCGATGGTGGCCGTGCTTGCGGGCTGCACCGGTGGCGACAGCAGCACACCGAAAACCCACGCACTGGCGACCTACTCCAGCGCTACCTGGGAAGCCCTTCCAGCGGTGTCCGACAACGACCTCGTCGCCGGTTTTGGCTCGTGGCGCAGCGCCTGCACCCGACTCAAGGCCGACCCGGTCTGGGGTGGCACCTGTGCCGCTTCCGCCAACGTGCAGCCAACCGCCAGCGACATCCGTGGTTTTCTCAAACAGAACCTCGACGTCTACGGCCTGCGCGCCGCCAATGACAACCCCAACGGCCTGATCACCGGTTACTACGAACCGGTGTATCCCGGCAGTCTGACCCAGACCAAGCAAGCGAACATCCCGGTGTACGGCGTGCCCGAGGACATGATCATCGTCTCGCTGGACAGTATCTACCCGGAGCTCAAAGGCAAACGCCTGCGCGGACGACTCGAAGGTCGCGTGCTCAAGCCTTACGACGATGCGGCAACCATTGAAACCAAAGGCGTGAAGGCGCCGGTGATTGCCTGGCTGACCGACCCGATGAACCTGCAATTCCTGCAAATCCAGGGTTCGGGGCGCATCCAGCTCGATGATGGCCGTCAATTGCGCATTGGTTATGCCGACCAGAACGGCCACCCCTATCGACCTATTGGCCGCTGGCTGGTGGATCAGGGCGAGCTGAAGAAAGAAGAGGTGACCATGAGCGCCATCGATAACTGGGCCAAGGCCAATCCGACGCGCATTCCCGAACTGCTCGGCAGCAACCCCAGCTACGTGTTCTTCAATCGCAACCCGGACAGCAACGAAGGGCCGCGCGGTTCGCTGAATGTGCCATTGACCGCAGGTTATAGCGCGGCAGTGGATCGCAAGGTGATTCCGCTCGGCAGCTTGTTGTGGTTATCGACGACGCGACCGGACGGCAGCGCACTGGTGCGTCCGGTGGCCGCTCAAGATACCGGCGGCGCGATTGCCGGCGAGGTCCGCGCAGACCTGTTCTGGGGCACGGGCGAGGCGGCCGGGCAATTGGCCGGCGACATGAAACAGCAGGGGCAGATCTGGATGCTCTGGCCTAAAGGGGCGGCGTTGCCTCAGGTGCCGCAGGTGGCTGACAAACTTTAGAAGCAAACGATCGCAGACTACGCCAGCGTCAGCATCGAGAGCGTTCGTCGCAATATCGCGAATGAACATCGATCCCTGCAGGGAATGGCGCAGCCTGCGATCCTTTGATCTTGCCGTTAAACAGACACCACAAAGAAACTGACGATCAGCCCCATGCCTATGGCCCACACCAGCGACCGCAGAATCGCCCAGTCCGCCAGATAGCAAATGATGTACAGCAGCCGACTGGTGATGAACAGCACCGACAGCACATTGATCGTCACCAGTTCGGCATTGCCGGCCAGATGCGCCACGATCACCGCCGCGGCAAACGCCGGGGTCACTTCGAAGCTGTTCAACTGCGCCGAATGCGCACGCCTGGCCACTCCTTCGAGCGAATCCAGAAACGCCCTTGGGTCGTGATTCTGTTTCAGCCCGAACTTGCCATTGCTGAACTTGGCGACGCCCGTGCACAGATAAGGCAAGCAGATCGCAATCAAAATGCACCACAGAGCAACCGTCATAACGCAGTCCCTTCTTCAAGTTGTAGAGAATCGAATTCCATCAGCGGCGACTAAAACTTCATCACCAACATGCCGATCAATACCAGTCCACAGGCTAAGAGCCGTGGCCTGCCAAAAGGTTCTTTGAGGTAGCGCATACCGAACAGCACCACCAGAATCACGCTGATCTCGCGCAGCGCCGCTGCCTCGGCAATTGAACCGAGCTGCATGGCCCACAGCACCAGAGCGTAGCTGAACAACACGCAGAACCCGACCGCCAACCCCAACCGCCACTGTTCGCGCCAGAACAACATGAACGCCGGTCGTTTGCGCACCAGCGCCAGCAATGGGAACGACCAGGCACTGAGCACGGTGACCCATACCAGGTAATCCAGCGGATGGGACCAGCGCCGCAAGGCCTGGCCATCGATGAAGGTGTAGCAACCGATGCACAACCCGATCAGCGCCACCACCGGCAGCATCGACCACGGCAGGCGCACCCCGCCACCGCCCTGCCAGAGCAGGCACACCATGCCGAACGGGATGAGCAAAATCCCGAAGATCTGCTGAGCCGTCAGCACTTCTCCGGCGAAGATCAGCGTCAGTGCCAGCACCACCAGCGGCGACAAGCCGCGCATCAACGGATAGACCAGACCGAGATCGCCGACCCGATAGGCCTGGATCAACAGGTAGCGATAGAGCAACTCGAATGCCGCCGACGCAAGAATCCACGGCCACATATCCAGTGGCGGCAGCGCCACGAAGGGCAGCATCAGCGCGACAAACAGCAACGCCACGCTGTCCATGCAGGCCACCACCAACAGCCGCTCCGCGCTGAACTTGATCAGGGTATTCCACGCCGCATGCAACAGCGCCGCCACCAACACCAGAATCGTCGCAAGCACGGCACACTCCTTGTATTGCCCCTACATCTCGGGACAGAGATTTGATTCGCCATATGTCCGCAGCTGTTTATACTGCAAGCGACCACGCCGCACTCAGTTGCGCACAGACTAATTCCAATAATTCCTGCCCCTGCCCGCTCTCGTCGAGAACGGTCGTCGGCCTGCGTATGCCTGATCAAAGCGTCAAGACTACCGACAGAGACCTTGCGCATGCCACTCGCCTTGCTTGCACTGGCCGTTGCCGCTTTCGGCATCGGCACCACTGAGTTCGTCATCATGGGCTTGCTGCCCGATGTCGCCCGCGATCTCGCCGTGAGCATTCCTCACGCCGGCCTGCTCATCACCGGTTACGCCCTTGGCGTGGTGTTCGGTGCGCCGATTCTCGCGGTCGGCACCGCCAACATGCCGCGTAAAGCGACACTGCTGGGCATGACGCTGATGTTCATTCTCGGCAACATCCTCTGCGCCCTGGCGCCGAACTACGCCACTTTGATGGCCGCACGAGTGATCACCGCGCTGTGCCATGGCGCGTTTTTCGGCATAGGCTCAGTGGTCGCTGCCAGTCTGGTGGCACCGAACAAACGAGCCCAGGCGATTGCCATGATGTTCACCGGCCTGACCTTGGCCAACGTGCTGGGCGTGCCATTGGGCACTGCGCTGGGGCAATACGCCGGCTGGCGCTCGACCTTCTGGGCAGTGTCGGTGATTGGCGTGATTGCGGCCATTGCGCAGTGGGTCTGGCTGCCCAAGGAAATCCCCATGGACAAAGCCAACCTGGCCAGCGAATTCAAAGTGCTGGGCAAGGTCAATGTGCTGCTGGCGCTGGGCATGAGCGTGCTGGCGTCCACCAGCCTGTTCAGCGTGTTCACTTACATTGCGCCGATCCTGCAGGACATCACCGGCGTCAGTCCGCATGGCGTAACCATCATGTTGCTATTGTTCGGGGTCGGCTTGACCGGGGGCAGCATGCTCGGCGGCCGATTGGCGGACAGTCGCTTGCTGCCTTCGCTGGTGGGGATGACATTGGCCGTGGCCATCGTACTGGCCGCCTTCAGCCAGACCAGCCATTCAGTGATACCGGCGGCGATCACGCTGGTGTTGTGGGGCATCTTCGCCTTCGCGCTATGCCCGATCCTGCAATTGCTGATCATCGATCAGGCCCATGAGGCGCCAAACCTCGGGTCGACCTTGAATCAAAGTGCATTCAATCTCGGCAACGCCGCCGGGGCGTGGATTGGTGGGCTGGTGGTGGCCAGCGGTGCGGACCTGGCGGACCTGCCGTGGACCGGCGCGCTGGTCAGCGTGTTCACGCTGCTGACGGCGCTGTTCTTCATCTACCTGCAACGTCGCAGTGCTGCCGCAATCAATGTCTCTGGCTGACATTGATCATTTTTTGACCTTCTGCGGTTCGGATTCCTGAGCCCGCTCCGCAGAGGTCTTCGGCGGCCCGCTTTCACTGCGAATCTGCGCGTGACTGATCAGCGCAAAGATAAAACTGCCGCCAATAATGTTCCCCACCAGCGTGGGACCTGCGAACACCCACCAGAAATCCTTCCACGGCAACTCGCCGGCAAACACCAGGTAAGAAACCTCGACCGATCCGACCACGATGTGAGTGAAATCGCCCAGCGCCATGAAATAGGTGATGAGGATGATGATCCACATCTTGGCGCTTTCCATGGACGGGATCATCCAGACCATGGTGGCGATCATCCAGCCGGAGATGATGCCTTTGGCGAGCATCTTGCCGGCATCGTTCTCCATGACCTTGCGCCCGATCTCAAGGAAGGCCAGATCGGTCTTGCTGTCGAATATCGGCAGGTGCAGCATCACATACGCCACCAGCAAGGTGCCGCAGAGATTGCCCACCAGCACCACCGTCCAAAGCCGCAGCAACCGACCGACATTACCCAGCGTCGGCTTGCTCATGATCGGCAGCACGGCGGTCAGAGTGTTTTCGGTGAAGAGTTGCTGACGGGCGAGAATCACCGCGAGAAAACCGGCGCAGTAACCGAAGCTGGCGATCACTTTGAAGCCTTCGCCGTCCGGCAAACGCGAATTGAGCAGCCCCATGCCCATCAGCGACAGGCCCATGGTCAGGCCGGCCGCCAGGGCCGACCACCACAGCGCCGCAACGCTGCGCTCGAGTTCCTGATCGCCTTGGGTGCGAATGATTTCGTGCAGCACCGCCGCGCGCGGGGGCTGGTTCTTGTCGACCTCGCGCTGTTCCTGTGCCGAGAGCTCCGGGGTCTTGCCGTCTTTGGGCGTGTCCATAAGGCTGCTCCTGAACCGGTGGCGTGTCGTTTACGTACGACACGCGGGGTTCGGAGCTGTTCACTACCCGGGGGGGGGGGGGAACGCAGCAAACCCTGTGGCGAGGGAGCTTGCTCCCGCTCGGCTGCGAAGCAGTCGTAAGCTGACGTGAAGCCTGCCTGAAAGAACCCAATGACAGATTTCAGGGCCGCTTCGCGCTGGAGCGCCAGCCCGGCCCAACGGGAGCAAGCTCCCTCGCCACAGAAACAACAATCACCCGCCGATCTCGTCATCCTTGAACTGGTCTTTGACGTACCTGATCTCGGTCCGGCCGTGCGGCATGGGCAGGCCGTCTTCGCCCAGGTTCACGAACACCATCTTCTCTACTGTCAAAATGCTCTTGCGAGTGATCTTGTTGCGCACTTCACAGGTCAGAGTGATCGAGGTGCGACCGAACTCGGTGGCGGTGATGCCCAGCTCGATGATGTCGCCCTGACGCGAGGCGCTGACGAAATTGATTTCGGAAATGTACTTGGTGACCACGCGCTGATTACCCAGCTGGACGATGGCGTAGATCGCCGCTTCTTCGTCGATCCAGCGCAGCAAACTGCCGCCGAACAGCGTGCCGTTGGGGTTGAGGTCTTCGGGTTTTACCCATTTGCGGGTGTGGAAATTCATACTCACTCCTGACCGTCTTGCCGATTGATGCCGGCCATCATGGCAGAGCCCGGACTAGAGCTCTATCAAGCATCGACTATGGTCTCGATTACCGTTCGGACATTGACCAACAGAAACGCTTTGGAAGATCAGCATAGCCCGCTATAATCGCCCCCGTTTCAAAACGGTAATGTTCACTTGCTACCGTTTTCCCGCCACCTGTCCGAGGGGCGCTGCAGCAGGTTCAACCTGTCAGGCTCGGATGGGGCGTTGACTGGCCACGGCCAGACACTAAACGCACAACGGCGCCCATTCGCATACATTACGAATGGAGGCTCTTCATGAGCGCTGTTATCACGCCTGCAGATTTTAACGATTACAAAGTCGCCGACATGTCCCTGGCTGCCTGGGGCCGTCGCGAAACCATCATCGCCGAATCCGAAATGCCAGCCCTGATGGGTCTGCGTCGCAAGTACTCCGTTGAGCAACCGCTCAAGGGCGCGAAGATCCTCGGCTGCATCCACATGACTATTCAGACTGCCGTGCTGATCGAAACCCTGGTTGCCCTGGGTGCCGAAGTACGCTGGTCGTCCTGCAACATTTTCTCGACTCAGGATCAGGCCGCCGCTTCCATCGCCGCTGCCGGCATCCCGGTTTTCGCCTGGAAAGGCGAGACTGAAGAAGAGTACGAGTGGTGTCTGGAGCAAACCATCCTCAAGGATGGCCAGCCTTGGGATGCCAACATGATCCTCGACGATGGCGGCGACCTGACCGAGCTGCTGCACAAGAAGTACCCACAAGTACTGGATCGCGTTCACGGCGTCACCGAAGAAACCACCACCGGCGTTCACCGCCTGCTGGACATGCTGGCCAAGGGCGAGCTGAAAATCCCGGCCATCAACGTCAACGACTCGGTGACCAAGAGCAAGAACGACAACAAGTACGGCTGCCGTCACAGCCTGAACGACGCGATCAAGCGCGGCACCGACCACCTGCTGTCCGGCAAGCAAGCGCTGGTCATCGGTTACGGTGACGTGGGCAAGGGCTCGGCCCAGTCCCTGCGTCAGGAAGGCATGATCGTTAAAGTCTCCGAAGTCGACCCGATCTGCGCCATGCAAGCCTGCATGGACGGTTTCGAACTGGTTTCGCCGTTCATCGACGGTATCAACAACGGTACCGAAGCGAGCATCGACAAAGCGCTGCTGGGCAAGATCGACCTGATCGTGACCACCACCGGTAACGTCAATGTTTGCGACGCAAACATGCTCAAAGCCCTGAAGAAACGCGCTGTTGTCTGCAACATCGGTCACTTCGACAACGAAATCGACACCGCTTTCATGCGCAAGAACTGGGCATGGGAAGAAGTGAAGCCGCAGGTTCACAAGGTTCACCGCACCGGTCCAGGCGCTTTCGACGCTCAGAACGACGACTACCTGATCCTGCTGGCTGAAGGCCGTCTGGTTAACCTGGGTAACGCCACTGGTCACCCAAGCCGCATCATGGACGGTTCGTTCGCCAACCAGGTTCTGGCGCAAATCTTCCTGTTCGGCCAGAAGTACGCCGACCTGTCGCCAGCCCAGAAAGCCGAGCGCCTGACCGTTGAAGTACTGCCGAAGAAACTCGACGAAGAAGTGGCCCTGGAAATGGTCCGCGGTTTCGGCGGCGTGGTCACTCAACTGACCAAGCAACAGGCTGACTACATCGGCGTCACCGTCGAAGGCCCGTTCAAGCCGCACGCTTACCGCTACTGATCGGTCCAGCAGTCCGCTCCCCATGGGAGCGGACTTATGCAGGAACCACGCTTCCTGTAGGAGCGAAGCTTGCTCGCGAACGCTTCACCGCGGTGCTGCTGAAAGACCGCGGCGCCTGCTTCGCGAGCAAGCTTCGCTCCTACAGGAAGCACGGCGCCTACAAGGCTTACGTGTTTCCAAGGATATGACCATGTCCCAAGAACGTCGCTACAGCTTCGAATTCTTCCCGACGAAGACCGATGCTGGGCATGAAAAACTGATCGCCACTGCCCGTCAGCTGGCGACCTACAATCCCGACTTCTTCTCCTGCACCTACGGCGCTGGCGGTTCGACTCGTGATCGCACCCTCAACACCGTGTTGCAGCTGGAAAGTGAAGTCAAAGTCCCTGCCGCTCCGCATCTGTCTTGCGTGGGTGACAGCAAGAACGACCTGCGCGGCCTGCTGACCCAGTACAAGGCAGCCGGCATCCAGCGAATCGTTGCGCTTCGCGGTGACCTGCCCTCGGGCATGGGCATGGCCAGCGGCGAGTTGCGTCACGCCAATGACCTGGTTGAATTCATTCGTGAAGAGACTGGCGATCATTTCCACATCGAAATCGCCGCTTACCCGGAAATGCATCCGCAAGCGCGCAATTTCGAAGACGATCTCAACAACTTCGTGCGCAAGGCCAACGCCGGTGCCAACAGTGCGATCACCCAGTACTTCTTCAACGCCGACAGTTACTTCTACTTCGTCGAGCGTGTACAGGCGAAGGGTGTGAACATCCCGATCGTGCCGGGGATCATGCCGATCACCAACTACAGCAAGCTGGCGCGCTTCTCCGACGCTTGCGGTGCGGAAATCCCGCGCTGGATCCGCAAGCAACTGGAAGCCTACGGCGACGACACCCAGAGCATTCAAAGCTTTGGTGAGCAAGTCATCACCGAGATGTGCGAACGCCTGTTGCAAGGTGGCGCACCGGGGCTGCACTTCTACACACTGAACCAGGCTGAACCGAGCCTGGCGGTGTGGAACAACCTGAAGTTGCCGCGCTAATAGCCGTTAACGCAAGATCAAGAGATCGCAGTCTTCGGCAGCGCCTCCAGGGGAATATGTACCTCTGCAGGCGCCGCCGAAGGCTGCGATCTTTTGCTTTTAATGCCCGATCCAGAGCTTCTGGATCCGGTTTCTGGCTCTTTATGATTTCTCGTCGTAATCTCAAGCCATGCCCCTGATCACCCAGTTACTGACCGTGCTTCTATTCACTTGCCTGAGCTTCACCGCTCGGGGCGAGAAGCTGCGTATTGTCACCGAACCCTGGGCGCCTTACGTCTATGAAGAAGGCGGCAAGAACCTCGGGCTCGACTACGAAACCACGGCCATCGTCTTCAAACGTCTCGGGATTGACGTGGAATGGCAGTTCTTGCCGTGGAAACGCTGCCTGTCGATGCTTGAGCAAGGCCAAGCGGACGGTGTGCTGGATATTTTCCACAGCGATGAACGCGAAGCGACCCTGCTCTACCCCAGCGAACCGCTCTCGCAAGTCGAATTCGTGATGTTCTACGCCAATGAACGGCCGTTCCCGTTTCGCACCCTGGACGACCTGAAAGGCCTGACCATCGGCACCTCGCCGGGCTACCTGTACAGCAAGGACTTCAGCGAATCGACGTTGTTTACCCGGGAACCGGCGCCTACCCATGAAGCCAACTTCGGCAAACTGGTGCGCGGGCGGATCGACCTGTTGATCACCGATCGCCGGGTCGGCCAGCACTTGCTCGATCAACTGGACATCCGCGACAAAATCACCGAGAACCCGACCGTCATCAGCCAGCAGAGCCAGTACCTGGCGGTGCGCCGCAATGCCGGGATGGATTTGCTGGTGCAGCGTTTCGGCGCCGAGCTCAAGCGTTTCAAGCGCGAACCGGCCTACGCCGAACTGAGCGCCCGCTATGGTGCCGGTCCGGCTGCCGAAGCCCGGGCCGCCAGCGCCACCGCAACCGGCGGAAAAACCGTTGAGCAGCAGGAAAGCGGCGCACAGTGATTGCTCTGTTATACTCCGGCCTTCCCGCCAGGCTCACGCCCGGACGCTCGGACTTGTTCAAGGCATCTCGATCCCGCTACAGCGCAGCTTTTCAGCCCGCGCGAGCGCTCCAGACGAGCCTTCGAGGCCCAGCAGGACCGGACGGGATTGCGTCCTCTTAAACGCCATTCGCGCCAGGCAAGACTCCCATTGGGCCAAGCCCTAACTAAAACAGGATTACTCATGTCCTTTGCTTCCCTCGGTCTCTCCGAGGCTTTAGTCCGCGCCATCGAGGCAGCGGGCTATACCGAGCCTACTCCGGTGCAACAGCGGGCCATTCCCGCCGTGTTGCAAGGTCGCGACCTGATGGTTGCGGCTCAGACAGGTACTGGTAAAACCGGTGGCTTCGCCCTTCCGATTCTGGAGCGGTTGTTTCCCAACGGTCACCCGGACAAATCCCAGCGTCACGGCCCGCGCCAACCCCGCGTACTGGTCCTGACCCCAACCCGCGAACTCGCGGCTCAGGTGCACGAGAGCTTCAAGGTCTATGCCCGTGACCTGAAGTTCGTCAGCGCCTGCATCTTCGGTGGCGTCGGCATGAACCCGCAGGTTCAAGCCATGTCCCGTGGTGTCGACGTGCTGGTGGCCTGCCCAGGTCGCCTGCTCGACCTCGCCGGCCAAGGCAGTGTCGATTTGTCCCACGTGGAAATCCTTGTGCTGGACGAAGCCGACCGCATGCTCGACATGGGCTTTGTCCATGACGTGAAAAAGGTCCTCGCCCGCCTCCCGGCCAAACGGCAGAACCTGTTGTTCTCGGCGACGTTCTCCAAAGACATCACCGACCTCGCCGGCAAGCTGCTGCACAACCCGGAACGCATCGAAGTCACGCCACCGAACACCACGGTCGAGCGGATCGAACAACGCGTATTCCGCCTGGCCGCCAGCCACAAGCGTTCGTTGCTGGCGCACCTGATTACTGCCGGCGCCTGGGAACAAGTGCTGGTGTTCACCCGCACCAAGCACGGCGCCAACCGCCTGGCCGAGTACCTGGACAAACACGGCCTCACCGCCGTCGCGATCCACGGCAACAAGAGCCAGAACGCCCGCACCAAAGCCCTGGCCGACTTCAAGGCCGGTGAAGTGCGCATCCTGGTCGCCACCGACATCGCTGCTCGTGGCCTCGACATCGACCAGTTGCCTCATGTGGTCAACTTCGAACTGCCAAACGTCGACGAAGATTACGTGCACCGTATCGGTCGTACCGGCCGTGCCGGTCGTTCGGGCGAGGCGATCTCGCTGGTCGCTCCGGACGAAGAAAAACTGCTGAAAAGCATCGAGCGCATGACCAAGCAGAAAATCGCCGACGGCGACCTGATGGGCTTCGACTCCAGCGCTGTGGAAGCCGAGAAACCGGAAGTCCGCGAGCGTCCGGATGTGCGTAACCCGCGCGCCCCACGTGGTCCGCGCGGCGACGGCCCGAACGGCAGCGGTGGTGGTGGCGGTCGTAAAGACAAAGGCAAGGACAAGGGCGGCAAGGAAAAGCCTGCCGCTGGCCGTGGCGAGCGCCCGGCCCGTGAACACAAGCCACGCGAAGGCACTCCGGCCCGCGAGCAACAGCGCCCGGCTCCTCGCGCCGCCGCCGACCGTGCTCCGGACGAGTTCCTGGACGACGATATCGACAACTTCGGTAACCGCGTCGACTACGTGCCTCAAGCCAAACCGGCTCAGGGCCGTGGCCGCCGTCCAGGCGCACCGGCACAAGGCGCTGGCGCTCCGCGCGCCGGTCAGCCACAAGGTCGCCAGAACGGTCCGCGCAACAGCAGCGGCGCAACCACCGGCACCCCACCGGCCAAGCGCAGTGGCCCACGCAACGGCGCTCCACGTGACGGCCAGGCCCGTCGCGAAGAGTCCCGCAACCGCCGTCCGGCCCGTGACGACCAGTCTCGTTCGGAACCGGCCGTGCAGAACCCGCGCAGCCCGGCACCGAAGATCATTCACAAGGAGTCGAAAAGCGATCGCTTCCCGACACCTGAGCAACTGGATCAACTGCCAGGCCGTCCGCGCGGCGAAAAACCAGCGTTGCTGACCCGCAACCGCTGAGTTAGCACCGTTATAAAAAATGCCCTGATCTTGCGATCGGGGCATTTTCATTTCAGCTGAGAACATCCCTGCAGATTTTCTCCGACCATAAAAAACGCCCGCGATCGTGAGATCGGGGGCGTTTTTGTGTCAGGTGCGAAGATTATTTCGCTTTGACACCTTCAAACGTCACGTACAGATCGACCGCGTCGGACGCTGGGCCCAGGTCTTTCTGCTTGCCGAAATCGGAACGCTTGATGCTGGTGGTGCCTTCGAAGCCGGCACGGTAGCCGCCCCATGGATCCTTGCCTTCACCCAGGAACGTGGCTTTGACTACGATTGGCTTGGTCACGCCCAGCAGGGTCAGGTTGCCGGTCACGTCGGCAGTGTCTTTGCCTGCGGCGTTTTTACCGGTAGGTTTGACGCTGGTGGAGACGAACTTGGCGTCGGCGAATTTGCCCACGTTCAGGAAGTCACCGCTGGCGATGTGCTTGTCGCGTTCGGCGTGGTTGGTGAACACGCTGGCGGTGCGCACATTGAACTCGATCTTGCTGTCTTCAGGCTTGGCAGCGTCGAAGCTGAACTTGCCGTCGATATCCTTGAAGGTACCGATGATGTAGCTGTAGCCCAAGTGGCTGATCTTGAAGTCAACGAAGGCGTGCTGGCCTTCTTTGTCGACCACGTAATCGGCCGCCATCACGTTAGCGGACAACAGAGCAGAACCGATTGCCAGAGCGGCGAGCGTCTTTTTCAACATGCTTTCTATTCCTTTGGAGTCGAGGTAGAACATCAGGCTTTGCGCCCCAGCATTCGCGTCAGGGTCGCATCACGATCAATAAAGTGGTGCTTCAATGCTGCCAACGCATGGAAACCGGAAAAAATTACCAGCAGCCAGGCCAGGTACAAATGAATCACACCCGCGGTGTCTGCCTGGTCCGGTAGCCCGGAAACCAGTGCAGGAATTTCAAACAGGCCAAACACCGGAATCCCGACACCGTCTGCGGTGGAAATCAGGTAACCGGCAATCATCACAGCGAACAGACTGAGATAAAGGAAGGAATGGCCGAACTTGGCGCCAAGGCGGGTCATGCGGCTATAGCTTGGCAGGAGCGGCGGCGGTGGGCTGATGAAGCGCCACACTACCCGCAGCAACATCACGGCAAATAACACCAGACCAATGCTCTTGTGCAGATCCGGCGCGTCTTTACGCCAGGTGCTGTAGTAATCGAGACCGACCATCCACAACCCCAACGCAAACAGGCCGAAGACGGCCAACGCCACACCCCAGTGCATAAAGATGCTGACCCAACCGTAGCGGGAAGAAGAGTTACGTAGCTGCATTGCCCAAATCCTGTAAGAACTGCGCCCAAGACTATCGAGTTATCTATCGATTTAAAGCGGAAAATTTCGCTCTGAAATATCGAGAAATACGATCAAGACCTTGGGGCCGAGAGGTTAAGAGAGTGTTAACCAAAGGAAAAAACCTTCACGCACCCTCCTTATATTCATTTAAGAGCCGATACCACTCGTCAGAACTGTCACATTTAACAGTGGCTTTCATTGCAAGTCATTGATGAACTTGAACTTGGACGTCAGTCCAAGCGTCTGAACAGGAGTTCTACCATGAGTCACAATTCGAGTTCATCCCCCGTGATAACACGCAATCAATCCAATTCGATACCCGTAGGGGAAGGACCGCGAGGGATGGCCATCAGCAACGATGGATCACGCGTATTTGTTTGCAATTACATGTCGGACAATGTGTCCGTCATCGACACCCGAATCAAAAAGGTAATCCGTACCATCGCCGTGGAGCAGTACCCCCGAAGCATCGCCCTTGGCCATGAGGGAAAAAGAGCTTACGTGACCAACTACGGTTCAAGTTCGGTTTCGGTTATTGATACCGAAACATACGCGGTGGGTAACATCACGGTGGGTAGACACCCTAGCGGAGTCGTCGTGAGCGGAGACGGGAAATATGCTTACGTCACCGTTCGACAGAATAAAGAGTGGTTGGCAATTATTGATACCCGTCTGTATGCGGTGAGCAGAGTACAAGGCTTACCCTCACCGTCCATAAGTGTGGATATCAGCCCGGACGATTCGCGCCTTTACATTTCCAGCACCAACGCCCCGGCCGCCCCTTATGAGGACGCGCTCACGGTCATCAACAGCAAGACCTTCAAAGTCATCAATATCATCAAAACTGAAAAATATCCGTCAGCCGTCACTGTCAGTCCCGACGGTAGCGAAGTGTATATCGTGGCTCTGGACGCTCGAAAACTGACCGTGTTGGACACCCGCTCATTGACCACCCGGCATTTCGATTTTGTGGCTTGCGAAGGGAAAATAGTGTTCGGTGTAAAAAACGCTTATGCCGTTGATCAAACCGAAAAAGAGATCGTGGAAGTTGATACCGCCACCCATGAGATTGTTCGCAGGGTTCCCATCCCTGGCGCTTTCGATCCGCGCTACATGGTTCTTGATCAACACAACCGCGCCTATATCAGCGACTACCAAAGCGACGAAGTCCATATCGTCGACCTACCTTAGTACCAAAAAAATCAGCTGCCTCCACGGGAGGACAAAGACATAAAAAAAGCGCGGCATCACTGCCGCGCTTTTTTTTGATCCCAAGACTTACTGTGTCTTGGTTTCAGTCGCCACCGGGGCCTTCGCAGCGGTACTCGCCACTGGTTTCTTCACTGGCTCAGCCTTTTTCGCCGTTGCCTTGGCCGGAGCCTTTTTGGCCTCGGTTTTGGCAGCAGGCTTTTTCACTGGCGCTTTAGCCGGTGCTTTCTTCACCGGCTCGGCTTGCGCCGGCACCACTGGCTTCGGAGCCTCAACCGGTGCCGGAGCCGGCGCAACGACTGGTGCGGGTGCCGGAGCAACGGGGGCCACGGGTTCTGGCGCCTTGGCCGGAGCCTTGTCGGAGCCACCACCAAACATCCGCGAGAAGAAGCCAGGCTTGGTCTCTTCAGCTTTCGCTTCAACCTTGGCAGGTTCTGCCTTGTCGGCCGCTTTATCGGACGAACCACCGAACATGTTGCTGAAGAAATTGCCTTTCTTCGCCACTACCGCGCCTGCCGCCGCAGCGGTCGCTGCCGGCACAACCTTCGCCGGTTCAAACGATTTGCCCGCTGCCAGGTCTTCAACCTGACTGGCTGCACGCTGACCGGTGCGCAAGGCGCCTTCCAGGGTGCCTGGGTACAAGGTGTCAGTGTGTTCGCCGGCAAAGGCTACACGTTGCAGCGGACGCTCCCACAGGCGCCAGTATTTGCTGATCTGCCCCGGACCGAAGGCCAGGTAAGCGCCGCCCATCGATGGGTCAGTGCTGTAGCGACGGATTTCATAACCGGTGAACGAACCGCGTGCCTGTGGATAAAAGGTATGCAGACGAATCAGCACCTGATCAGCCATCTGCTTGTCGCCGAAGGCCTGCATCACCCGTGCGTTGTCGCCGGAAATGTTGATCACCACGTTGGCGCCGCCCTTCAAGGCCGGCTCGATCCACAACATGCCCAGACCGGCATTGCTGTAGATCTCGCCGGACATGCGCGCCTTGCTTTCCCATACCGGCGTCTTGAACTTCAGCATGATCTGGTCACGCCAGCCGTAGTTGGTGCCCTTGATGGCGCCCATGTGCTGGGCGTCCAGCGCCGGAGTCATCTGGATCTTGCTCAGTGCGCGCAACGGCACCGCCAGCACGACGTAGTCCGCCTGATAGCCAACGCTGCCGACCTTGACGGTCACGCCGTCCTTGTCCTGGGTGATGGATGAAACCGGGGAACCGGTCTTGATGGTTTTCAGTTGTTTGACGAAGGCCTGGGCCAGCACCGGGCTACCGCCGGGCAGGCGCGAGGCACGCAGGTCACGGTCGGCAACACCACGGTAGACACGGCTCTGTTGAGCGAAGTACAGCAGCGACAGGCGCGAAGGTTCATCGTAACGGGTACGGATCTCCTGATTCACCAACTGACGCGCCGTGGCTGGCAGATTCAGGCGATCGAGCCAGTTGGCCACGTTGATCTGGTCCAGGGCGAACAGCGTGCTGTTGGCGGCCGGGTTTTGCGGGTCTTCGATCGAACGCGCCAGGTCATCCAGGGTCTTTTCGTAGCGTTTCAGCGCGTCGCTGGTGGCCGGCTGTTTAGTCGCCAGATCGGCGGCGCTGAAGTATTCACCGTCGATCAGGTAACCCGGGGTCCGCACGAACTCGGGGGCTGGCGTGGTGCTCAGCTTGAACGTCGAGATGTACTTGTTCAAAACCGGTTGGGTCTTGTCGTTGCCGATCCACTCGCTGGTGGCCATGCCGGAACGACCGCCCAGGGTCGGTTTGGCTTCCAGCAGGGTGACCTGCCAGCCTTTGCTCTGCAGTTCGTACGCCGCGGTGAGGCCCGAAAGCCCGCCGCCGACCACGATCGCTGTTTTATCCTTGGCCAGCGCCGAAACGCTGAACAGTCCTAACATCACCAGCGCACAGGCGCGCAGCCAACCAGCAGACATTCAGAGAACTCCGGAAATACACGAGGAAATAGCGGTTTTACGAGTCAGACGACTCAAAGAGCCGCGAAGAATACGTCAGCCATCAAAACGCCGCCAGCGACGTCTATCGTCCTATACAAAGTAGCTCAATCGACACAATGGGTTGTCCCCGTGACGCGCATTGCATAGGCTTGCGCGATTGTTTACCCGCCTACGTCACGGGTAGCCTCGAGGAGACAGAAAATGGGCCTGAATAAACAGTGGATGGAACGCGATCTCGCCGTGTTATGGCATCCCTGCACCCAGATGAAAGACCACGAACAGCTGCCGCTGATCCCGATCAAGCGCGGTGAAGGCGTGTGGCTGGAAGACTTCGAAGGCAAACGCTACCTCGACGCCGTCAGCTCCTGGTGGGTCAATGTGTTCGGCCACGCCAACCCGCGGATCAACCAGCGCATCAAGGATCAGGTCGATCAGCTGGAACACGTGATCCTCGCCGGTTTCAGCCATCAGCCGGTGATCGAGCTGTCCGAGCGTCTGGTGAAGATGACGCCCGAAGGCCTGACCCGGTGTTTCTATGCCGATAACGGTTCATCGTGCATCGAAGTCGCGCTGAAAATGAGCTTTCACTACTGGCTCAACCGCGGCCAGCCGAACAAGAAGCGCTTCGTCACCCTCACCAACGGCTACCACGGCGAGACCATGGCGGCGATGGCAGTGGGCGACGTGCCGCTGTTTACCGAAACCTACAAAGCCCTGCTGATGGACACCATCAAGGTGCCGAGCCCCGATTGCTACCTGCGCCCCGAGGGCATGAGCTGGGAAGAACACTCGCGCAACATGTTCGCCGCCATGGAGCAGACCCTGGCCGATAACCACGATACCGTGGCCGCCGTGATTCTGGAGCCGCTGATTCAGGGCGCCGGCGGCATGCGCATGTATCACCCGGTGTACCTCAAGCTGCTACGCGACGCCTGTGATCGTTATGGCGTGCATCTGATCCACGATGAAATCGCCGTCGGCTTCGGTCGTACCGGCACGATGTTCGCCTGCGAACAGGCCGGCATCCGCCCGGACTTCCTCTGCCTGTCCAAGGCCCTGACTGGCGGTTACCTGCCGTTGGCGGCCTGCCTGACCACCGATGAGGTGTACAGCGCGTTCTACGACGACTACCCGACCCTGCGCGCCTTCCTGCATTCCCACAGCTATACCGGCAATCCGCTGGCCTGCGCGGCGGCATTGGCGACGCTGGATATCTTCGAAGAAGACAACGTCATCGAGAACAACAAGGCCCTGGCCCAGCGCATGGCCTCCTCCACCGCGCACCTGGCCGATCACCCGAACGTCTCTGAAGTGCGCCAGACCGGCATGGTGCTGGCGATCGAGATGGTCAAGGACAAGGCCAGCAAGACCGCTTACCCGTGGCAGGAACGTCGCGGTTTGACCGTGTTCCAGCATGCACTGCAACGAGGTGCTTTACTGAGGCCGTTGGGCAGCGTGGTGTATTTCCTGCCGCCTTACGTGATTACCCCGGAGCAGATCGATTTTCTGGCCGAAGTGGCCAGCGAAGGCATCGACATCGCCACCCGTGACAGCGTCAGCGTGGCGGTGCCGAAGGACTTTCATCCGGGCTATCGCGATCCGGGTTGAAGCCTTGCCCAGATCCCTGTGTGAAAGAGCTTAACTGTGGCGAGGGGGCTTGCCCCCGTTCGGCTGCGAAGCAGTCGTAAATCCGGTTGATACGTTTTCACTGGAATAGCGCAGTTGCAGGTTTTGGGGTCGCTTCGCGGCCCAACGGGGGCAAGCCCCCTCGCCACAAAAGCGACTCGATCCAAATTTCTGATTCAGTAGAGACCCAAGATGAGACTGTCCCGCTTCTTTATCGACGCCCCTTTGAGCACCGGCGAACACGAGTTGCCTGAAGCCCAGGCGCATTACATCAGCCGTGTGCTGCGCATGGCCGAGGGTGATGCGGTGCAACTGTTCGACGGCTCGGGCCACGAGTTTCGCGGCACGCTGGTGGAAGTCGGCAAGAAGCGCGTGGTGGTGCAAATCGATGAAAGCTTTACCGGTCAGGTCGAGTCGTCGCTGGCGGTCCATCTCGGCCAGGGTTTGTCCCGTGGCGAGCGGATGGACTGGGCGATTCAAAAAGCCACCGAACTGGGAGTCACCGAAATCACGCCGATTTTCACCGACCGCTGCGAAGTCCGCCTCAAGGACGAACGCGCCGACAAACGCCTGATGCACTGGCGTCAGGTGGCGATCAGCGCCTGCGAGCAGTGTGGGCGCTCACGTGTGCCAGTGATTCATCCGCCATTGCTGTTGGCTGACTGGTTGAAGCAGACCGCGGCCGAATTGAAACTGGTGCTGCATCCGGTGGCCGAGCCGCTGGTGAGCCACGCCAAACCTGCAAGCCTGGCGTTCCTGATCGGCCCGGAGGGCGGCTTGTCCGACGTTGAAGTCGAACAGGCCAAGGCTGGCGGTTTCCACGCCGCCCGCCTCGGCCCGCGCGTGCTGCGCACCGAAACCGCGCCGGTGGTGGCGTTGGCGGTGGCCCAACAACTCTGGGGTGACTTCTAGGGACTTGTGGCGAGGGGGCTTGCCCCTCGCCACAAAAGCGGTCACAAGACGTAGAACCAAATCGCCACAAAGTGCAGCAAACTCCCGGCGATCACGAACAGATGCCAGATCCCATGGGCGTGGCGCAGACGATGGTCGAGGGCAAAAAAGATAATCCCCACGGTGTACAACACCCCGCCCGACGCCAGCAAGGTAAAGCCGACAGGGCCCAGTGCCGCCAGTAACGGCTTGACCGCCACCAGCACGATCCAGCCCATCACCGCGTAAATCACGACCGACAGAATCCGTGCTTCCGAGCGCGGTTTGATCTCTTGCAGGATGCCAATCAGCGCCAGCCCCCAGACAATCCCGAACAGCGTCCAGCCCCACGGCCCACGCAGGGTCACCAGGCAGAACGGCGTGTAACTGCCGGCGATCAGCAAGTAGATCGAAAAGTGATCGACCTTCTGCATGATCGCTTTCTTGCGCCCACGCACGCTGTGGTACACGGTCGAGGCGCTGTAGAGCACCAGCAAGGTAAACGCGTAAATCGCCACACTGACGATCTTCCACGGACTGCCATCCATACTGGCGATCACCAGCAGCCACACGCCCCCGATAAATGCTGCTACAGCCCCGACCAAATGCGTCCAGGCGTTCAATCTTTCCCCGTGATACATGTGTCGCTCACCTCTACGTTCATTACCGCCGCGCGCAAGGCTCAGGCCTCAAGGTTAAAAGCGCAATGTTTCAGAACACAATGCCCCTACGAAAGCCATCAAGCCAAACGTCAGCCAATTGGGCACAATCGGGACATTCGAATAAGAGTCTGGCCCATGTTGATCGATGAAGAGTTGACCCTGAAAAAACTCGAGGTGTTCCTGGCCTTCATGCGCACCGGCAACCTGGCCCGCGCCGCCATCGAGTTGCAGACCAGCAACGTCAGCGTGCATCGCGCCATCCACTCCCTGGAAAGCGCCCTGCGCTGCCCGCTATTCAAGCACGAAGGCCGCAACCTGACCCCGCTGGAAAGTGCCTATGTGCTGGAAGAGCGGGCGCAGAAGCTGATTCAGGACGTGCTCGAAACCGTGCGTCTGACTCGCGAAGCCGCCGGGTTCTCCGCCGAACGCTTCAAACTCGGCTCGCTGTATTCGCTGACGGTGAAGACTGTGCCGCAGCTGATCATGGGCCTGAAAATCCGCCGCAGCGAACTCAATATCGACCTGATCCTGGGTTCGAACATCGACCTGTTGTACAAGCTCAAGAACATGGAAGTCGACGCGATCCTGGTGTCGCTGGACGACAGCGTCAACGACCCGGACTGCGAGCAGATCCCGCTGTTTTCCGATGACATCTTCCTCGCCACCCCAGCGGACTCGCCCTTTGCCCAGCGGAGCGAAGTCGACCTGGCCGAGGTGCGCGACGAAACATTCATCACCCTGACCCAAGGCTTCGCCACGCACCAGGACGGTATTCGGGTGTTCAAGCAGGCGGGGTTCGAGCCGAAGGTCGCGATGCAGGTCAACGACATCTTCACCCTGCTGAGCATGGTCAGCTCGGGGGTGGGTTATGCGCTGCTGCCGGGGCGGATTGCGGCGGTGTATGAAAACCGGGTGAAGCTGATTCCATTGCAGGAAAAGTACCGGTTGCAGCAGCACATTGGCGTGGTATTTCTCAAGGCCAAAGAACGTGACCCGAATCTGCTGGCGCTGTTGGCGGAATGCCGGATGTATGCCAATCGCCAGGCTTGAGACCGTGTCGAGGCCTTCGCGGGCAAGCCTCGCTCCTACAGGATTTCGGAGTACCGCGGGATTTGGGCACAACACATACCCTGTAGGAGCGAGGCTTGCCCGCGAAGGCGTCATCATAGGCGGTACAACTCTCGAACCTACCCGACAATCCCGCGAACAACGAAGTACAGCAACGAAGGCCCAAGCAAGCATCCAAGCCCGGTATGGAACGTCGCCGTCAGCGCGCCATACGGCACCAGCCGCCGATCCGTCGCCGCCAACCCGGCCGTCACTCCACTCACCGTCCCGGCCAAGCCGCCAAATACCATCGCCGAGCGCGGGTTATCCAGGCCCATCCAGCGCGCCGCCACCGGCGTGCCGACCATCACCAGAATCGCCTTGATCAACCCGGTGGCAATCGACAGCGCCATCACATCGGATGAGGCCCCAATCGCAGCACCCGTCACCGGCCCGACGATGTACGTCACCGCACCCGCGCCAATGGTGGTCATGCTGATCGCATCGCGATAACCGAACACCCAGGCAATGCTCGCCCCGACAATGAACGGCAGAATCGTGCCCAGCAGCAGCGCGATGACGCCAATCATCCCGGCCTTTTTCGCTTCGGTGGCCTGCACCTCGAACGCCGTGGCAACGATGGCGAAGTCACGCAGCATGGCGCCGCCCATCAAACCGATGCCGGAAAACAGTGACAGATCCGCCAGGCCTTTTTGCCCGCCGGTCATGGTGCCGCCGACCCAGGCCAGCACCAGGCCGATGACGATGGCAATCGCCGAGCCGTGAATCCGGCCGAAGGTCAGGCGCTTGGACAGCACCACCGACACCCACATGATCACACCAACGAAGGCGAACGCTGTGACCAGACCGTTGTGTTCCAGACCTTTCTCGATGAGATCCCACATATCAGCGACCTCCTACGGGCGTGCCAACCGGGGTGACTTCCACCGGCTCATCGGGCAAGGGCTCGCCTCTGTGGGTCCGGCTGATCAACGCAATGGTGCAACCGCAGATCACCACCGAACCGATCGCCGCCAGCACCGCCACCGGGCCGCCGTGCAGCGCCGTCACAACGTTCTGTTGCGCAGCCATCGCCACCACCACCGGAATGTACATGGCGCCCCAGAAGCCGACGCCCATCTCGCAATCCTTGGTCATGCCGCCGCGTTTGTGCATCCACAACCGTGCGCAGATCAGCAGGATCATCGCGATCCCGACCCCGCCGACGTTGGATTTCACACCCAGCAACACGCCGAGCATGTCACCCATGATCACCCCTGCCAGCGTACAGATCGCCAACAGCGCCACACCGTAAATAATCATTGTTGTAGTCCTCAAAGTGCATCGTCGGAATTGTTGTTTTTGTAGTTCGAAGCCTGAGTCGGTGGTCTAGTGTTGGCGGCTTCCCTCCTCACGCAACAGCGCCTGCAAGGTATCGAGCCGTGCACCGTCGAAGGCAATGACGGTGCCCTGCTCGAACACCCGGCGCGCCAGCCCGGTCAACACCGCACCGGGCGGCAGTTCGATCTGTAAACGCACGCCGCGCTCGTAAGCGCTTTGCACCGTGCCACGCCAATCAACGACGCGGCACATGTTGAACGCCAGGTCGTCGCGCAAGGCATCCGTGTTGATGACGGGCCGGGCTCGACTGCCGCTCAGGTAACCCAGGGCCGGCGTTTTCAAGTGCACCTTGGCGAAGGCTTCGTCCAGGGTGTTCGCCGGTGTTTCCAGCAGCGGGCAATGGGACGGCACGCTGACCGCCAGACGCTTGGCCAGACCGGCGCCACGGCTGCGCGCCAGGTCGGCAACTGCTTTCATCGCCGAATCACTGCCAGCAATCACCACCTGGTTATCGGCGTTGATGTTGGCCAGGTAAACCGGTGTATCAACACAGTGAACCTGCGCCAGCAACCCCTCCACCGTGGCCAGTTCCAGACCGATGATCGCGGTCATGCCATAGCCCTGAGGATAAGCCTGTTGCATCAGCTCACCGCGCAGGCTGACCAGATGCAGCGCATCACTGAAACTCAAGGCGCCCGCAACCACCGCCGCCGGGTAGGCACCGATGGACAGTCCCGCCACGTAATCCGGTGCCATTGATAACTGACGCGAAGCGGCGACGCCGGCAATCAGCAGGCACAGCTGAACCGCCCTTGTCGACTGCAACGCCTCGGCAGAATCGAGCAGCAAGACGTCTTCGCCAAGCACCTCGCTGGCCTCGATCAGCGTTTCCCAAGGTAAACGATGGAGCATGCCCGGCTGCTGCGCGCCCTGGCCGGGGAACACCAGCAAGCTGCTCACGCTGCTTGCTCCTGCGGGTTCCAGGGATCGTTGACCAAACACGCTTGATGGGCGTTCTTGAGTAGAACCCGTTGCGACGGGCTAGCCCATTCGCGCAGGGCGACAGCGCCATTCGGCGCCTGCAATTGCATGTCCACCAAACACTCGGCGCTGCCGAGAAGCATCATCAATGCCCGCGCTTGAGTACGGCTCAACGGCTGCGGTGTACGCAGGATCAAGTCGAGGTCGCTGCGCTCATGGAGCGCCGTAAAACCGCTGGCCAATTCGAACCCGGCGCTGCCGCTGACACCCCACACCCAACCGCAGGCGTCGAGCATCGGACGCAGTTGCGCCAGCGCTCGCAGGGTCGGCAGCTTGCGAGTGCTCTCGACATGACAGAGCTCTTCCGGCCGTACCCGATGAGAAATCGCAGCAACGGCCATCGACGTTGCATAACGCTGCTCACGCAAGCGCCCACGCACTCCGACCGCGATTTGACCCGGCGCGGTGATCGCGCGCCGAACTACCACCGGCTGACCCGCGCTGATCGACTCGACCACCCACCCAGGCGCATCCGCCGGCAACTGCTCCGGGGTCATCCCCCAAAGCAGGTCGTGGGGCAGAAACCTGTTCACCACTGCGCTCTCAGCAACTGGCGAACCTTGCTCGACGCGGCGCGGTTACTCGCCCCCAGGCGGCTGCTCAGATCGCGACCGCTGGCAGCGACATCGCCAATCGCCTGGTTCAGGCATTCATTCACTCGCGCCAAATCTGCTGCGGTCGGCTGCTCGATCTGCTCCACCGACAAGGTTTCCCAGAGCAACCCCAGGCTGGCAAAGCTATCGATGTCATAAGCCATCGGTGGCACGCTGGCGGCCAACGCCTCCAGCTCTTCGACGCTGCGCAACGTCACCCGCGCCGCCGACGCCTTGCCCATCGCATGCACCATCACCCCCGGATCGCGCAACGCGATCAGCCGGTTGGCCTGATACCCATGAGCCAGAAACGCCCCGGACATCGCCTTGCCCACCAACAAACCGATCACCGCATGGCCGGCCAGTCGGGCGCGGGCATAACTGTCCGCCGCACCGGCCAAGGCCTGATGAATGCCGAGCGCTTCTTCGCGCCGACCGTAAGCCTGGCTCGGCACATCGACGATGGCAATCAACGCCCGTTTGTGCGGTTTATCCCGATCGGCTTCGATCACCTCATCCACCGCTTTGGCCAGCCCCCAACCTTCCAGCAGACCCACCTCGCCATTGCGGGCGCGGACAAAGCGGTTGTCGGGGTCGGCCACCACCGCAATAAACCGCACGGGCTGATCGCCCAGTACACCGTCGGCGACGTTCAACGAAGCCGGCAAACCTTCGACCGATTTCGCGCCAGCGCTCAAGGCGTTGAACCAGTTCAGGCCCCTCAGGGAATACGAACTCATGAACGCTCTCCTTGATACAGATCGCGAACCGTCGCCGGCTCGATTTGCGGTTCGGCGTCCAGGCACGCCAGCCGTTGCAGGAACCATTCGGCCTGGCGGCTGCGGGTTTGCGCCGGCAAACCTTGCTTGAGCAATTCGCCGACCTGCTGCTGAATCTGCGCCACGTCATCGGCGACATAGCGATCCACCAAGCCACTGGCGAACCGTTGCTCGCCGCCGGTCAGGCTCCAGATAAACGGGCGATCACGGGAGTCGTATTCCTCAAGCCCGGCTTCCTGCTCGATCACCTGCGGGCCGTTGAGGCCAAGGCGTGCTTCCTGGGTTACCAGTAAATAGCTGCACAACCCGGCGGCAATCGACATCCCACCAAAACAGCCAACGCTGCCGGCGACCACGCCGATTACCGGTTGGTACTGGCGCAGATCGACAATCGCCGCGTGAATATCGGCAATCGCCGCCAGCCCGAGATTGGCCTCTTGCAAACGCACGCCACCGGTTTCCAGCAGCAACACGGCACGGGTGGGAATGCCTTTGCGGTTGTCCTCGGCGGCCAGCTCCAGCGCACCGGCAATCTTCGCCCCGCCGACTTCACCCAGGCTGCCACCCTGGAACGCGCCTTCGATGGCCGCGATCACCACTGGCAAACCGCCAATGCTGCCCTTGGCGATCACCACCCCGTCATCGGCTTGCGGCACCACGCCCTGGCGCGAGAGCCATGGCGACATGACGCGCTGAAACGGGTCGAGCAATTCGCGGAAGGTGCCGGCATCGAGCAGCGCTTTTGCCCGTTGCCGAGCACCGAGTTCGACGAAGCTCTGCCTTTCAAGGAATGGGTTGAGAAGTGCTGCGCTGTCAGTCATGGCCAATCTCCTCAAAGCCCTGTTCCAGACGCAAGCGCACCACGCCAGGGGTGGCGCCGAAATCGTGGATATCAATCGCCATCGCCGGCGGTGTCTGGCCATCGAACATCCGTGCGAACAGATGCTGCCAGCGTTGTTCGCTGCCATTGACCGAGGTCTGCACCTGGATCGTCAGCTTGCCCGCCAGCCCTGGCTCGATCAGCACTTCCAGATCGCCCGAGCCTACACAGCCCACCAGCGCCCTGCCCCGTGGCGGCTGCCCGGCGGGGAATTCAAAGGATAAGGTTTCCATCAAAACGCTCCCTGGAAGATGCCGTCGCACGACTCAATGCGGTCGATGAACAGACAGGCTGCGAGCAAGTCCGCAGCGCCGCCGGGCGAGGCATTCAACGCGATTAATTGTTGGTCCAGCTCGAGCAAACGGCGGCGACCGGCGAGGCTGGCGCTGCCACCCGCGTCGAGCACGGCTTGAGCACCGAGTTGCATGGTGTGCAGGCCGGTTTCGCCGGCGCGGTAGAGCACACAGGTGTCGGCCAGTGTCGTCATGATCGCCAGCAAGGCATCGAGCCGGGCGTTCTGTTCAGCAACGCCTGCGGCGCGGCTGCGTTTGAGTTGCGGCAATGCGCGTTGAATCACCGCCGGGAAACCGAGCTGTGCCTCTTCACGGGCACCGCGTGCGCCGTAGCGTTGGGCGACCTGGGCACCGTGACTTAAAGGACGTGGCGAGTAACGGTCGTCGAGCAAGGCCAGGCGTGCAGCGCGCAAAGCGATTGAGCTTGCGGCACAGGATTCAGGTTCCAGCGCGACGGCCGTGACCAGAAGCCCCAAGGCCCAGATCGCCCCACGATGGGTGTTCACACCGCCCGTAGTAGCGAGCATCACTTGCTCGCCTTCACGACCAATGCACCCGACAGCTTCACGCAGGGGCAGGCCGACTTCACCGAGCTCGATGGCCGCGTCCGCCATTGCCTTGAACGCCGGCCACAGGGACAACGCCGAAGCGTGCATCAGCCCGAGGTGCAAATCGGTGTGCGCACCATTGCCGCGACGGTCCACCAGCGCCGGTTTCGGCGACAGGTCCGCTTCGTCGATCAGCGCGTCCACCGCCAGGTCCGCCAGCCATTCGGGCATCGACAAGGGCTGGGTTAACGTTCTCGGTTGCAGGTTGAATGCGTGCATTACCAGCTCCTGAACTTGGCGGGCGGGTTGTAGAGGCCACCGGCCCACTCCACCAGATCGGCCACGCTTTTCGCTGCGAGCAGTTCGCGAGTGGCGTCGGTGCGGCGGATGCCGAGGTCTTCGGGCAAGGCGATCAGGCCTTCGCGGCGCATGCGCGCGGTGTCTTTGGGGTTGTGGCGCAAGCCGATGGCGGTCACCCCGGCGACAGCAGCGATCATCGCCTGGCGCTCTTCGAGGGAGCGGGCCTTGTACAAGTAGGCGATGCCTTCTTCGGTGAGCAGATGGGTGACGTCGTCGCCATAGATCATGATCGGCGCCAGCGGCATGCCGCTTTTCTTCGCCACCTCCACCGCGTCGAGGGTTTCGACGAAGGTCGGTTTGCCGCCCTCCTGGAAGGTCTCGACCATCTGCACCACGAGTTTCTTGCCGCGTTCGAGCATCGGCTCGGCCACGTCGGTGTGGCGCATGTCGAGCCAGGCTGGCGTGCCGTGACGACGACCGCGCGGGTCGTGCCCCATGTTCGGCGCGCCACCGAAACCGGCCAGGCGACCGCGAGTCACCGTGGAGGAATGACCGTCGCCATCGACTTGCAGGGTCGCGCCGATGAACAGGTCCACCGCGTATTGCCCGGCGAGCTGACTGAACATCCGGTTGGAGCGCAGGGAGCCATCGCGACCGGTGAAGAACACGTCAGGCCGGGCGGCGATGTAGTTTTCCATGCCCAGTTCGGTGCCGAAGCAATGCACACTTTCGACCCAGCCACTTTCGATGGCCGGGATCAGGGTTGGGTGCGGATTGAGCGTCCAGTTGCGGCAGATCTTGCCCTTGAGGCCGAGGGACTCGCCGTAGGTCGGCAGGATCAGTTCGATGGCGGCGGTGTTGAAACCGATGCCGTGGTTCAGTGACTGGACGTTGTGTTTTTCGTAGATCCCGCGGATCGCCATCATCGCCATCAACACATGCACAGGCTTGATGTGCCGTGGGTCGCGGGTGAACAACGGCTCGATGTAGAACGGCTTGTCGGCCACTACCACGAAGTCGACCCAGGACGCGGGGATATCCACGCGAGGCAGGTCGCTAACATCGTCCACCAGTTGATTGACCTGAACGATGACGATGCCGTCACTGAAGGCCGCCGGTTCGATCAACGCGGGCGTGTCTTCGGTGCTTGGGCCGGTGTAGATGTTGCCGGCGCGGTCGGCCATGAAACCGGCCGAGAGCACGACGTTGGGGATCAGGTCCACCACCAGTCGCGCATAGAGTTCGATGTAGGTGTGGATCGCGCCGATTTCCAGCAAACCGTCTTCGAGCAACTGGCTGATGCGCAGGCTTTGGGTGCCGGCGAACGAAAAGTCGAGCTTGCGCGCGATGCCGCGTTCAAACAGGTCCAGGTGCTCGGAGCGCCCGACGCTGGGCATGATCATGTGCAAATCATGTAGCTTGCCCGGATCGGCCTTGGCCAGGGAGCGAGACAGGAAATCCGCCTGCTTCTGGTTATTGCCCTCCAGCACCACACGATCGCCGGGCAGAATCAACGCCTCCAGCGCCGCCACGATCTTGTCGGTGGGCAACACCACACCGTCGGCAAGCCCCTTCACCAGCTCGAGACGCCGCTGCTTTTCGCTGCGCCGCCGCGTCCATCGCGAGTCGGGGGATATTGTTGTTGTCATGACCACTCCACGGGTTCGCTGTCGTGGGAGTCACCTTAGGAGTGTTGGGTGTAGGGCATCAATCAAGCAGCGTGTTGGATCGTTACGGTCAGGGTAATGGTTGTCGGGATTCGTTGCCCGTGCCGACGCCTTCGCGAGCAAGCCCGCTCCCACAGTTTGATCGAGTAGTTGCTAAGAACTCGGTCAAACTGTGGGAGCGGGCTTGCTCGCGAAGGGGCCCGAACAATTCCCGCAGTTTTTAATGACGGAGCACTACAGTCAGATCATCTGCTGCTGTACGCGAATCAATAGTTGCTCGGTGCTTTCCAATAGCTGCGCCAACAACGCCGGATCTTCATCCATATAGCCTTCGTATTCCGCCAGGTTTCGTCGCTCATGACACAGGGCGAATAGCCGAACCTGTACTTTGCCAATATCAGCGGTATGAACCAGGCACTGAAACACCAGATAGCGTTTGTCTGAACGGTAGCCGCACAAGCGAAGAGCCGTCAGTGCAAGGGCATGGGCAGCGTTGTAAGCCAGGTCGAAACGACTCGCGAAGGAAAGTGAAGACGTTTGGGCGTCCTTCAATCGGTCCACAGCCGAACGCATCAGCCCTTCGCATTCCTTGCGATCCGGCGGCTCAGCCTTCAGTCCACCACTACGTAACAGGTTTTCCAGGTTCTCGTTGCTGCCCATCCTTGGACTCCAAAGGGTTTCCCCCCATCAGATTGATCTTGTCCTGCTGCGCTACCCGCACGACAAAACTATTTTCAGCCGCCAGTTTTGCGGCCCAGTCGTCGGGGGTGTAGAGCGTCGGGTTGAGGACGCGGCCCAACTGCTCCTCCATCGGTATAAGCCGCTCCATCACTTCACTGTAGTGCAGGCCCTCGCCGATCAGCATGAGATCAATGTCACTGGATGCGTTTGCCTGATCCTTGGCGATAGAGCCGTACACAAATGCCCAGGTGATCTGTTCGGCAAAGGGTTGAAGCGCCTGACGCAGAGGCTCGGTAATACCAAAGGTTTTGCGGGCAATGCCCAGCAGTTCGGCATAGATCGGGCAGTCGGGATTGGCTTGATAGTGGGTCTGGTTGCCCTGACGGGTCATGATCAGCACGCCTGCCCGCTGCAACCGGTCCAGCTCGCGCATGAGGCTGCCTTTACCCACTTGAGCCCAGCGGGCGATCTCGTTGGCGTAAAAACTTCGGTCGGGTTTACCGAACAGCAGGCCCAACACTTTTTGCTGAGTAGTGGTGAACAAGGCTTCGCTCAATGACAGGTTTTTCACGGCAACGACCGATAAGTCCCAAAAAAGGAACGATAGGTCCCTTTTTGGGAATCTTCAACCTAATGCAGAAACCTTTGTGGCGAGGGGGCTTGCCCCCGTTCGGCTGCGCAGCAGTCGTAAAACCATTGTTATCGGTGTACCTGATACACCTCGGTTGCAGGTTTTGGGGCTGCTTCGCAACCCAACGGGGGCAAGCCCCCTCGCCACAGGGAGGTCCGACAGCCTGGGGTTTTGTGTTTAAAAGTTTGTCGGCAGGAACGGTGTGAGGCTACACAGTCGTGCGTCGCTGCCTACAGCAATGCCGGAAGCCGCTGACTGGTACGCTTTGGCGTTGATCTTTATCGTTTGGGGGTCGCTGCCAACCGCAGCGACCGGGATTGGAACCCCGTGGTGTTAACGAGGCAAAAGCGCCTTTCATAACGTATGCTTGCGCACCTTTAATGTGTGCACTCCGTTATGGCGGCTGTGCGCGGGAGACCTTAGTGTCTGTCGGGTTTTGTCCGTTTGCCCGGGTTCCAGCCCGCGTACAGCTGCCACCCCTTCGATTGGAACCCGATGGAGCAGCTGAAACTCATTAAATGGAGCTTCACTATGTTCAAAGCTACTCCCAATCCCCCGGAAACCGACACTGATTCCCAAGCATCCCTCGACGCAGAAAAAATGAAGGAAGCCGCCGACCGCGCCCTCTCCCATTACTTCCCTCCGCTCCACGAAAAACCGGCCAAACGCCGCAAACTCCGCCTCTTCAGCGTCTCCCCCGACATCGACACCGAAGCCCTTCTGGCCAACGCCTCCGAAGACCTGCTGTCTATTAGCGCCATTGCTGCCGATCTGGCGGACGATGTGGAAGGCTCACGCCGCTCTGTAGCCTTGGCGCTCAGCCGTTTGGCCGATGGCGTGCAGTTGTTGGTGGAGCGGGTGCTGGATCATCATGAGTCGTTGCAGATGAAGGCTCGGGCCGGGGTTTAACGCACTACCCCCTCGCCACAGGGATCCGGTCAGACCAGACCCGCACTTACAAGCAGTTCCTCCAGCGCGAGCAAGTCAGGCACCTTGGCCACTTGCTCCCCCACCTGCACCGCCGCCTTTTCCAGCGAACACAACGGCACGTCGACATAACTCAACTGACTATCGAGCTTGTAAGAACGCGGAATCCCCTGCACCAGCAGCGCAATGAACTTCAACTCAGGCCGCCCGCCGAGGGCGTTGAGGATGACGATCCGCGCCCGCTCGCCGATCACCACTTTGCTGCCACACGCCGACTCAAAACTGAGTAACGGAATCTGCCGTTCCCGCCACGTCACCCGCCCCAGATACCACGGCGGTGTATCGAGATCGAAAGCCCCCGGCTGATAGTCGATGAGTTCAGCGACGGCGACGTTGGGCAGGATCAAGTTGCGGTCGGCCAAAGGCAGTAGCAAGCCGGTAAGGTTGCTGGAGCGGTGCTCATGCATGGGTTTTGCTCCAGCGGGCGATGCTGTCGAGCAGCACCGATTCCTGATACGGCTTGCCGAGGTAGTCGTTGACGCCGATGGCCATGGCGCGGTCGCGGTGTTTTTGACCCGTGCGGGAGGTGATCATGATGATCGGTAGATGCTGTAAGCGTTCGTCGGCGCGCACCTGGGTCGCCACTTCGAAGCCGTCCATGCGTGGCATTTCGATGTCCAGCAGCATCAGGTCGGGCATGTGCTCTTCCAGCAGCAGCATGGCGTCAACACCGTCCTTGGCGGTCAGCACGTTCATGCCGTGACGTTCCAGCAGACGGCTGGTGACCTTGCGCACGGTGACCGAATCATCGACCACCAGCACCAGCAACGGCCGTTGCGCCTCGGGCTCTATGTCCTGGGTCACCGGCCGTTGCGGCACCTGCGCTTGCATCGCGCGGATCGGTGCCAGCAAGTCGAGAATCAGCACCACCCGACCATCACCCAGGATCGTCGCACCGGACAAACCCTGCACCGCGGCGAACTGCGGGCCGAGGCTTTTGACCACGATTTCCCGGGTGCCGGCCATGGCGTCCACCTGCACCGCAACGTGCCGCTCGTTGCACTGCACCAGCAACACCGGCAACGGCAGGTTCTGGCCCAGCAGTTTCGGGCGGGTGCTGGTTTTCAGCAGATCGCCGAGGTAGCACAGCTCATAGCGTTGCCCGGCGTATTCGTAGCTCGGTGGATCGAGCCGGTAGTGCCCTTCGAGTTCGTTGGGCAGCACGCGAACGATGCCGTCGATGGTGTTCAGCGGGATCGCGTATTGATCCTCTCCGCATTGCACCATCAGCGCGCGATTGACCGACACGGTGAACGGCAAGCGAATCCGGAAATGCACGCCCTGCCCCGAAGTCGAGTCGATGCTCATGGTCCCGCCGAGCTGCCGGACTTCCTCGTGAACCACGTCCATGCCCACGCCACGCCCGGAAATCTGGGTGATTTTCTCGGCGGTGGAGAACCCCGGTTGCAGGATGAATTGCAGCACGTCGCGGTCGCTGATGTCGCTGTCCGGGGCGAGCAGCCCGCGCTTGATCGCCTTGCGCCGCACGGCGTCCAGCGGCACGCCGGCGCCGTCGTCGCAGATGTCGAAAATGATGTCGCCGCCCTCTCGCGACAGGTCGAGGGTGATCTTGCCCTGGGCCGGTTTACCGGCCGCGATCCGCACCTCGGCCGACTCCAGCCCATGGTCAACGGCGTTGCGCAGCATGTGTTCCAGCGGCGCGGCCATGCGCTCGAGGACGTTGCGGTCCATCTCGCCTTCGGCGTTGCCAACGATGAACTCCACATCCTTGCCCAGTTCGCTGGAAACCTGACGGACGATGCGCTTCAAACGCGGCAGCATTCGCTCGAACGGCACCATGCGCGTGCGCATCAGGCCTTCCTGCAATTCGGTGTTGATGCGGCCCTGCTGTTGCAGCAGGTTTTCCGCATCCTGATTGCGCCGGTCGAGGGTTTCCTTGAGGTCGAGCAGGTCGGAGGCGGACTCGAACAATGCCCGCGACAGCTGTTGCAGCTGCGAGTGACGGTCCATCTCCAACGGGTCGAACTCTTCATAACCCAGGCGCTCGGCCTCGACTTGCTGACGGCTGAGAATCCGTCCCTGGGTTTCGGTATCGAGGCGGCGCAACTGGTCGCGCATACGCTCGATGGTCGTTTCCATCTCGCTCAGGGCCACCCGTGCATCGTTAACCTGTTGTTCGATACGGCCACGGAAGATCGAAGTCTCCCCGGCCAGGTTGACCAGGTCGTCGAGCAACTCCGCCGAGACCTTGACCGTATCGGCGGCTTCGGGTTGCAGCGTGGCTGGCTCGGCTTTGGGCGCCGCGGGCATCGCCACCGGTGTCGGTGTTTCGGGCACCGCCGGATGGCTGAAATTCTTGATCGCCTCGATCAGCTGATCGGCCGGTGGCAGTGGCTGACCGGCGCGGGTGGCGTCGAGCATCTGCGCCAGTCGGTCATGGCTGCTTTGCAACAGCGCGAACAGCGTCGCGGTCGGTTGCAGCGCGCCAGCGGACAAGCCTTCGTAGAGGAATTCCAGCTCATGGACCAGGTCGCCGATCGGCGCGATCTCCACCATTCGCGCGCCACCCTTGAGGGTATGCAGGTCGCGCAGCAGGGTTTCCACTTCTTGACGATTCGATGGTTCGGCCTGCCAGCGCAACAATGCTGCGCCAGAGTTTTCAATGATGTCGAAACCTTCTTCGAGGAAGATGTCCAGAAGCTCGGGATCATGCCCCGCCGAGTCGTTGCTGGCCGCCGGTTCGATCACCTCGGCACTGCCGGCATTACCCAGACGAAACTCACGAATGGCCTCGATCAATTCGCCCGGATCGCCCAACGGACGGTTGTGCTGCAACTGTTCGAGGAACACGGCCAGTCGGTCATGGCTCTGTTGCAGCAACTGCGCCAGCGCTTCGCTGTGGCTGTAACGGCGGTCCACCAGGCCTTCATAAAGGCTTTCCAGCTCATGGGCCAGATCGCCGACCGGCTCGACCTCGGCCATCCGCGCACCACCCTTGAGGGTGTGCAGATCGCGCTGCAAAGACAGTAGCGGCGCGGCGTTTTCCGGGTCGCTCAACCAGCGTTGCAAGGCCTGGCCGGCGCTTTCAAGGATATCCACCGCTTCCTCAAGAAAGATCGAAACGATTTCGTCGTCCAGATCTACCTCAGTCGCGGCCTGCTCCAGCTCGGCCGTGGCGCTGCCCAGCTCTCGAATGCTCAGGGTGCGGCTGCCATCACTGCGAATCAGGCCCATGGAGGATGGGTCGAGACTCTCATCCAGCAAGTCGCGCAAGGCCCGCACCCGCTGCGGTTGCGCAGTGACTTCCTGGCCGGCAGCCAGTTCATCGAGCATGTTGATCAGCGCTTCGTGGGCACTTTGTGCCTCGTGGAAAAACCTGTCGCTGACCGCCAGGCTGCTTTCTTCCACAGCGCCATAGAGATCGAGCAAGGCTTCACAGAGCTCGTCCACCGGATGCAGGTCGGCCAGGTGCGCGCCTTCACCGAGAGTGGTCAATTCGTCCAGCAGCGCGCTGAGTTCCTGGCGCTCGCCGGGGTGCTGCTGCCAGCGCTGCAACAGGCTTTCGGCGTCCAGCAGGATGTCCATGCCCTGGGCGAGGAAGTTGTTGATCAGTTGCGGGTCGCGTTTGATCCGCAGCCCCGTGCCGGGCGCGCTCGACAGGCTTTGCAGATGTTCGGCCAGCAATGTCCGGGTGCGTTCAATCAACGAACGGGCGCCGGGGATTTCGGCCAGCGGGTCGCTCTTGAGCTGTCGCAGCCCCAGGCGGAACAAGCCTTCGGCTTCCAGCAGCAACTCGACTTCGTCCAGATCGAGGGCAATCCGGTGCGCCTTGTACTCCCGGGCCAGTTGATCCAGCGACGCCGCCAGCTCGGCAATCGGCAGCACGCCGGCCATCGACGCGCTGCCCTTGAGGGTGTGCAAGGCTCGCTGCAACTCGTCACTGGCCTGCAGCGGTACGTGCTCGGCGGCCTGATCGAGGAAGCGATTGAGGCTGTTCAAATGGGTTTCGGCTTCGTTGCGGAAGATCTCCAGCAACAGCGGATCGAGCGCCGCGACATCCTGTGCGTCCTCATCGGACAGCGGTTCATCACCCTTGGCGAGGGCATGGGCGCGGGCGGCCAATTGATCGACATCGTTGCGCTGGCGCTGGGCGTTGGCGGCGAACTCGGCCACCAGTTCCGGCAGCAACTTCAGCGCGTCGCCCACCAGTTGCTGCACTGCAGGCAAAGGTGCAACGCTGTGTTCAAGCACGCGGTTGAGCAGGTTTTCCACCGCCCAGGCCAGCTCGCCCAGCACCAACGCGCGGACCATCCGGCCACTGCCCTTGAGGGTGTGGAAGGCGCGGCGTAATTCACTCAAAACCGATGTGCTGTCGGGATTGGCCGACCAGCGCGGCAGGTACTCCCGGAGGATTTCCAGAACCTCGTCGGTTTCTTCGAGGAAGACTTCCCGCAGTTCATCGTCCACCGGTTGTTCATCGGCGGGCGGCGGCAACAGACTACCGGGCATCGTCAGTGCCGGCGGGTTGACGGACGACACCGGGCTGGCCAGTACATCGGCCAACGACTGGACGGTTTCGGGGTCGTCCAGCTCCTGCATGTCCTGCATCACCAGGGCTTCACTGGGGCTGAGCACATCCTCAAGCATCGGCACGTGTTGTTCGCTGGGGAAACAGCCGAGTGCGGCCAGGCCTTTTTCCGCGACATCGAGCAGTTGTTCCCCCGGCGCTTCAGGGTCGTCGCTGAGGCGCTCCAGGTAATACTCGATGCTGGTGATGACGTCGGCCAGGCTGTCCAGTTGCTGCCAGCCGGGCTGCCCCGGGTCCACCAATAGATGCTCGCGGATGAAACCGTTACAGGCCTCGACCAGGCTCGCCGCGCGGGCCAACGGAATCATCGCCAGCGCACCGCGCACTTGGGTCAGCAATGCCGGCAACGGCTGCAAATGCTGACGGTCCCAGTCGGCGTCGATGTAGTCGACGATCATATCCTTGGCCTGTTGCAGACAGATGCGCGCTTCCTTGATCACGATCTGGTGGATCTGCGTCAGGTCGGTGGTCGGCAGACGGCTGTCTTCCTGGCTTTCCGGTTCCACGGTGCCGACCATGCCGGCCAGGGTCGCTTCGACATAGAGCAAGGCCCCGGCGACGTCCATGAGGGTCGCGTCGTTGGGTTCGCGCTGGCCCTGGGCGAGGCTCAGCACCACCGCCAGTTGATCGATGATGACCTTGCGCGGCTGGCCGAAACCGAGCACCGCCAGGGTGTCGGCGATTTGCCGCAGGGGCGCCAGCAGGCTTTCGAGGTCCGAGGTGTGCTGGCGGTCGCTGCGCACGAACAGGTCCAGGCGCTCCTTGACCCGCACCAGCTCTTCGCACAACGCCGCCAATACCGAGCGCATGGCGTCGCGATCAGGGCCGGCCAGCCTCGCCCGTTCTTCATCGACCATCGCACTGTCGGGTAGCGCGTCGTCCAGTGAGTAGCGATCTTTCATGGTCAGCATCTGCCCGGTGGGGTGTTCGGCCTTGGCAATATAGAACAACAAACTCTTGAGCAGCTCTGGCGGTGCCGGTTGATTGATCGCGGGCATGCCTTGCTCGAGCAGACGCTTGAGCTCTTTGTCGGCCTCCTTGAACAGGCTGCGCAACGCGGGGCTGTTGGCGATCGAGCCATTGCGCATGCCTTCGACCAGCGCCGAAGCGACGTGCCATAACGGGCTCAGCGGCGCATTGCCGCACAGCCCTTCAAGGCGTGCAAAAACCCTGGCCAGGTAAGCCAAGTGGGTTTCGTCATCCTGCTCGCGCAGCAAGCCCACCAGCGCCATCTGCAGCATTTGTCGCAACTTGCGCAGCACATTCGGCAAGTCGGACGGCTCCAGCAGCGCCAGGGCTTCTTCGCTCAGGGGCGGCAGTTCCGGGAGTTGCGGGCTGAACAGGCTGGTTTCCGACAACAGGCTTTCACCACGGGCACTGCGCAGGTCGTTGATCAGTGGCAACACCACCAGCGGCAAGTCACGCCGGGCGCCTTGCACCCGGTCGAGGTAAGTCGGCAATTGCCCCAGGGCATGCAGCAGCAGACGAATGGCCTCGTCGCGATGGCTGACGCGGTTCTGCTGCAAGGCGCTGGTCAGTTGCTCGATCTCTTCGGCGAGCAGCGCCGCGCCGTAGAACTCGACCATCTGCAAACTGCCGTGCACCTGATGGACACAGGCCAGGCACTCACTCAGCGCGTGCGTCGCCTGCGGGTCGTCGATCAGGGTCTCGATCGCCTGATGAGCCTGCTTCAGCGTTTCGGCAATCTCGCCTTTGACCCATTCGAGGGCCACATAGTCGTGCCGATCACCCATAACTACTCCAATCAAATGCATACGCCCTGAGGCGGTTCAAGCGTTGTCCGCAGCTTGCGCAGGCTTGGCCGGCAAGGTGAAACCGGACACCGAACGCCGCAGCTGGCTGGCCATTTTCGCCAGGTTGCCAATGCTCTCGGCGGTGGCGGTGGAGCCAGACGAGGTCTGCGTGGTGATCTGCTGGATCACGTTCATCGTCAGGGAAATCTGGCCGGCCGAAGACGTCTGTTGCTGCGCGGCGTTGGAAATACTCTGGATCAGTGCCGCGAGGGTCTTCGATACGCCTTCGATTTCTTCCAGGGCCACTCCGGCATCCTGCGCCAGACGCGCGCCACGCACCACTTCGGTGGTGGTCTGCTCCATGGAAATCACCGCTTCGTTGGTGTCGGTCTGAATTGCCCGCACCAGCGTTTCGATCTGCCGGGTCGCCGCGGACGAGCGCTCGGCCAGCCGCTGTACTTCGTCGGCCACCACCGCAAAACCGCGCCCGGCGTCACCGGCCATGGACGCCTGAATAGCCGCGTTGAGGGCGAGGATGTTGGTCTGATCGGCAATGTCATCGATCAAGCTGACAATGTCGCCGATTTCCTGAGAAGACTCACCGAGGCGCTTGATGCGCTTGGCGGTGTCCTGAATCTGTTCGCGAATATTGTCCATGCCGTGGATGGTGTTGTGCACCACTTCGTTGCCCTTGTTGGCAATTTCCACCGAGCGCTCGGCCACCGCTGAGGATTCGGCGGCATTGGCCGAGACCTGATCGATGGACTTGGCCATGTCGTTGATCGCCATGGAGGCTTCGGAAATCTGCTGCGCCTGATGCTCCGAGGCCTGGGCCAGGTGCATCGCGGTGGCCTGGGTTTCCTGCACGGCGGCGGCGACCTGGCCGGCGGTGAGGTTGATAGTCGCCACCAGATCGCGCAGTTGGTCGACGGAATAGTTGATCGAGTCGGCGATGGTCCCGGTGAAGTCTTCGGTCACCGAGGCGGTCACGGTCAGGTCACCGTCGGCCAGGTCTTCAATTTCGTCCAGCAGGCGCATGATCGCGCTCTGATTGCGCTCGTTCTTCTCAGCGGTTTCACGCAACTGACGGTTGGTTTCGCGCACCATCACCAAGCCAATGAGGATGATCGACATCAACGCGAGCAAACCCAGCACGTAGCCGCCGATGGTATCGGTGTTGCGCCCGCCGGCGAGGTTTTCGAAACGGCTGGCCAAGTGCGAAGCTTCATCGAGCAGGGTTTGCGACAGGGTAAAAATGTTGCTGGCCGATTCGCGGACCTTGAACAGCTCCGGCGAGGTTTCGAGGATTTCGTCCACCGAGCCCGACACGAATTCAAATAGCTCGGAAATCTCGGTCAACCGGGCACGGGCATCGCGGTCTTCGACCTGGCTGATTTTCTGGGCCGCATTGCCTTGAAGCATGCCGTTGAGTACCTGGCCGAAACGCGCCGCGTCGCGACCGAAGGCGTCGGCGGCCTGCTGCGAATTTTCGTCGCCGGACAGCACGGTGTTCACTGCACCGAGAATCCGCTCGGCCAGCAGCGACTGACGCTGGGCCATCGCCACCTGAGCGGCCGGGGCGCCACGTTGCAGGAGGGTTTCGACGACCTTTTCATACTCGACCTGCAACTGCGGCACGGTTTCGGCCAGGGTCGCGGCAACTTGATGCAACGACAATACAGTCTGTTCGCTGGAGAGAATGGCGTCGGTGTTTTTCAGCAGCCGCTCCCAATCCAGCTGCACCGCGCGCATTTCCGGGCGCACGGTGGACGGTGCCGGCGGCAGGCCGGTGGAGGGATCACCTTTTTTCAGATAGCCCCAACGCAGGGCGAAGTCGTTGCGCGCATCACTGAGCAACTTGAACGCCGCAGCCTTGCCGGCGGCGGCTTCGGTGGCATTCTTGGCAATGCGTTGCGACAGCACGCGCAGCTCACCGGCGTGACCGATGTACTGTTTGTCGTAATTCGCCTGGGTGTTGAGGTACGCGAAGTTGGCGAACAGCAGCATGATGAAGATGATCAGTGCGATGAACAGCACAATGATCTGCGACCGGCTGCGCGACCCTTCCGGCGTACCTGCGTTTGCTTTAATCATCGGTCCTCGCCTGTCCTGCCCAATTCAACCTACGCCCCGGCTATAGCGCTACATTTATGAAACCTTGCGACTGCGCCAACGCAAACGGGCTGAACACCTGCCAATTCTGCTCACGCTGAAAGCGGCCTTTGACGAACGGCGCAATCGGCCCCTGCAGCTCGTCCATGGGCACCGGCTCCAGGCTGTCCTGGGCAAAGTGCTGCAAGCCGAAGACCTCATCGACCAGCAACCCGGCGAACACGTCGTTGTGCTCCACCACCAGTATCCGCCGCTGCTTGCGCAGGGCCGACAGTTCATGGCCGGCCTCATAACCATAAAAGAAGCCGTACACATCCATGATCGGCAGCAGCCGCCCACGCAGGTTCGCTACGCCCTTGACCCAGGGCTTGACCCCCGGCATTTGAGTAACGCGCGGTTCGTGCAGGACTTCGCTGACTTCGCCCATGGGCGCGACGTACCCGTGCTCGCCCAAGCGAAAACCGATGCCGCTCCAGCTGTCCTGTCGAGTCGGCTGGGACGGCAGGTCCGCCGCCAGCAGACGACAACGCTGATCAATCTGCAGCAGCAATTCGAAGGCCGTCAGCGACTCGGTCATGGCCGGACGATCAACCGGCCAGCACGTTGTTCAGCGTCTTGATCAGGGTGTCTTCATCGACCGGTTTGGTCAGGTAGTCCTTGGCGCCCTGGCGCGTGCCCCAGACTTTGTCGGTTTCCTGATCCTTGGTGGTGATGATGATCACCGGGATGTGTGCGGTTTCCGAGTCTTTGGTCAGCTGACGGGTCGCCTGGAAACCGTTGAGGCCGGGCATGACGATGTCCATCAGCACCGCGTCGGGTTTTTCCTGGCGGGCCAGGGCCACGCCGTCGGCGCCGTTTTCGGCTTTCAACACTTCATGACCGTGCTTTTCGAGCATGCCGGTCAGTTTGTACATTTCGGTCGGCGAATCATCGACGATCAGAATACGTGCCATGGTCTTCCCCATTCTTGTCGACGCAAGGCCCACTGGCCGAGCGTCACTGTGCGTGTCCTACTGCGGCGAAACGACAGCAAAGCCCGGTACGTGGGCCTGAATCGCGTTCAGCAGTTCTTCCTTGCTGAAAGGCTTGGTCAAAAACTGGTCGGAGCCGACGATCCGCCCCTTGGCCTTGTCGAACAACCCGTCCCTGGACGACAGCATAATCACTGGCGTGGACTTGAACGCACTGTTGTTCTTGATCAACGCGCAGGTCTGATAGCCATCCAGACGCGGCATCATGATGTCGACAAAGATGATGCCTGGGTGATTGTCGGCAATCTTGGCCAGGGCATCGAAACCATCGATTGCGGTGATGACTTCACAGCCCACGTTTTTCAACAGCGTTTCGGCGGTGCGACGAATCGTTTTCGAATCATCGATCACCATGACCTTCAAGGCGCTGGAATGCTGTTCCATAGGGGCTCACCGTCGCCTTTGTGAATCATTTTGTCCGTTTGCGGCCCGAAACCCTTGATACTCAAGGGCCAAGACGGCATGGCAGCCTTTTTAGCACAGTCTCCCCGTCCAATCTATCGGGTGACCTGTGCGGTGGTTTTTCCTTGACCGGGAACCCACTCAGCGCCACTCTGACGCCACTTTTTCATCGCACTTTCCACCCCAATTTCGAGGAAAACCCCATGAGCATTCGCGTCGGGATTGTCATGGATCCTATCGCCAGCATCTCCTATAAAAAGGATAGCTCGCTGGCCATGCTGCTGGCCGCGCAAAAGCGTGGCTGGGAACTGTTCTATATGGAACAGCGCGATTTGTATCAGGCCGAGGGCCAGGCGCGCGCGCGGATGCGTCCGCTGAAAGTCTTCGCCGACCCGCACAAGTGGTTCGAGCTGGGCGCCGAATCCGACGCACTGCTGAGCGACCTGGACGTGATTCTGATGCGCAAGGATCCGCCGTTCGACATGGAGTTCGTCTACTCCACTTACCTGCTGGAGCAAGCCGAGAACGCCGGCGTGCTGGTGGTCAACAAGCCGCAAAGCCTGCGTGACTGCAACGAGAAGCTGTTCGCCACGCTGTTCCCGCAGTGCACGCCGCCGACCATCGTCAGCCGTCGCCCGGACGTGTTGCGTGAATTCGCCGACCATCACGGTGACGTGATCCTCAAGCCGCTGGACGGCATGGGCGGTTCGTCGATCTTCCGTCACACCGCGGGCCACCCGAACCTGTCGGTGATCCTCGAAACCCTGACCCTGCATGGCAAGCAGCAGATCATGATCCAGGGCTACCTGCCGGCGATCGTTGATGGCGACAAGCGCATCCTGATGATCGACGGCGAGCCTGTGGATTATTGCCTGGCGCGGATTCCGGCAGCAGGCGAAACCCGTGGCAACCTCGCCGCCGGTGGCCGTGGCGAAGCCCGACCGCTGACCGAGAAAGATCGCTGGATCGCCGCGCAAGTCGGCCCGACCCTGCGCGAGAAGGGCTTGCTGTTCGTCGGTCTCGACGTGATCGGTGAGCACCTGACCGAAATCAACGTCACCAGCCCGACCTGCATTCGCGAGATCGATAATGCGTTCGGCACCGACATTGGTGGCCAGTTGATGGATGCCATCGATCAGAAGCTCAAGGCTCGTTGATCGAGAACAGCCAAGAAACAACCAACATTGCGTTATCATCGCCGGCCTGTAAAAAACGCGATGTTGGTTTTCTTGTCATGACACTCCCGTCCGATCTGCCCGCTGAACTCGCCCATCGTGGCGTGCGCCCGGCCGATCGCCTCGGTTTTACCCTGTTTCTCGCGGCGCTGATTCACCTGGCCTTGCTGTTGGGCGTCGGGTTCACCATGGTCGAACCCAAGCAAATCAGCAAAACCCTGGAAATCACCCTCGCCACCTTCAAAAGCGAAACCAAGCCGAAAAAAGCCGATTTCCTCGCTCAAGAGAATCAGCAAGGCAGCGGCACCCTGGATAAAAAGGCCATTCCCAAGACCACCGAGGTCGCGCCCTTCCAGGACAACAAGGTGCAGACGGTCACTCCGCCGCCAACCGCTAAACCCCAAGTGCAGGAAGCCGCACCCAAGGCCGCCGTGACGACTGTCGCGCCGAAGCCGAAAAAAGCCGCGACCAAGCAGGAAGACGTCAAGACCGAGACCAAGCCCAAGGTCGAAGCACCGACCTTCGACAGCTCACAGCTGTCCAGCGACATCGCCAGCCTGGAAGCAGAACTGGCCAATGAACAACAGCTGTACGCCAAGCGCCCGCGCATCCACCGCTTGAGCGCCGCGTCGACCATGCGCGACAAGGGTGCCTGGTACAAGGATGAATGGCGCAAGAAGGTCGAGCGCATCGGCAACCTCAACTACCCCGACGAGGCCCGACGCAAACAGATTTATGGCAATTTGCGCCTGATGGTCTCGATCAACCGCGACGGCTCGCTGTATGAAGTGTTGGTGCTGGAATCGTCCGGCCAACCGCTGCTGGATCAAGCGGCGCAGCGCATCGTGCGGCTGGCCGCGCCGTTCGCACCGTTTACCGGGGATCTGTCGGACATCGACCGCCTGGAAATCATCCGCACCTGGAGGTTTGCGCGCGGGGACCGGTTGTCCAGTAATTAGCCGGAAGATTTGCAGTGATTGAGCCGATACCTTCGCAGGCAAGCCCGGATCAAAAAGACACCTGCACAGGCATTTCCTGTGCATCCTCAGCTTGTCAGTTCGCCCCTCCAACGCCACACTAGCGCTCATGAAGAACGTCAGCCCCAGCTACCTCAAGCATCACTTCCTGATCGCCATGCCTCACATGGCCGACCCGAACTTTGCGCACACCTTGACCTACATCGTCGAGCACACGGCCAATGGTGCCATGGGGCTGGTGGTCAACCGTCCGCAGGACCTGAACCTGGCCGATATCCTCGAGCAATTGCGCCCCGATATCGAACCGCCAGTGCTCTGCCAGCACGTACCGATCTTTATCGGCGGCCCGGTGCAAACCGATCGCGGCTTTGTCCTGCACCCGTCGGGAAAAACCTATCAGGCTACCGTTGATCTGGATGGCGAGTTGTCGCTGTCGACCTCCCAGGACGTGCTGTTCGCCATTGCCGATGGCGTCGGTCCCGCGAAAAGTGTGATCACCCTCGGCTATGCCGGTTGGGAAGCCGGGCAACTGGAAGCCGAACTGGCCGACAACGCCTGGCTGACTTGCCCGTTCCATGCCGACATCCTGTTCAACACCAGCAGCGAGTTACGTCTCGAAGCGGCGGCCAAGCACCTGGGTATCAACCTCAGCCTGCTCACCAGCCAGGCGGGGCACGCCTGATGGCCCTGCGGCTGATTCTGGGTTTCGACTATGGCACCAAGCAGATCGGCGTTGCGGTCGGCCAGGTGATTACCGGCCAGGCCCGCGAGCTGTGCACCTTAAAGGCACAAAATGGCATTCCCGACTGGAATCAGGTCGAAGCCCTGATCAAAGAGTGGAAACCCGACGCCGTGGTGGTCGGCCTGCCGCTGAACATGGACGGCACGCCAAGCGACATGTGCCTGCGGGCCGAAAAATTCGCCCGGCGCCTGAACGGCCGCTACAACCTGCCCTTCTATACTCACGACGAACGCCTGACCACCTTCGAAGCCAAAGGCGAACGCCTGGTCCGTGGCGGCCAGAAGGGCAGTTACCGCGACAACCCGGTCGATGCCATCGCCGCCGCCCTGCTGCTGCAAGGCTGGCTCGACGAAAACACCGCACTGTTCGAATCCTCCAGCAACTGATTCTGAAGAGTCGCTACGGCGGCTCCCTTAGCTACAACCCGAGCCCTACCCACGCGCCATACCCACAAAGCGGGCTCGGGACCAAGAAGGAGCAAACCATGAGCCTGCCTAATCCCGCCGAACTGATCAGCCAGATGGCGATCCGTCTCAAGGCTTACCTGGAAAACCGTGGCATCAGCGAACCGCGTTATATCGGTATTCGGACCGGTGGCATCTGGGTCGCTCAGGCGTTGCTCAAGGAGTTGGGCAGCGACGCGCCGCTGGGCACCCTTGATGTGTCCTTCTACCGCGACGACTTCAGCCAGAGCGGCCTACACCCGCAAGTGCGTCCTTCGGCGCTGCCATTCGAGATCGAAGGCCAGCACCTGGTGCTGATCGACGACGTGTTGATGAGCGGTCGGACCATCCGCGCCGCGATGAACGAACTGTTCGACTACGGTCGCCCGGCCAGCGTGACGCTGGTGTGCCTGCTGGACCTGGACGCCGCTGAGCTGCCGATCCGCCCGAATGTCGTCGGCGCGACCCTGTCACTGGCGGCCCACGAACGGGTGAAGCTGTCCGGTCCGGAACTCAAGCTCGAACTGCAAGACCTCGCCCTTTAATTCGCCCTATTGAGAGTCCCCCTCGCGATGACGCCTCTAGAAACCAAGCGCCCGCTGCAGCTCAATGATCAGGGCCAGCTGCGCCACTTCCTCTCGCTCGACGGTTTGCGCCGCGAGCTGCTGACGGAAATCCTCGACACCGCCGACTCGTTCCTCGAAGTCGGCGCCCGGGCGGTGAAGAAAGTCCCGTTGTTGCGCGGCAAGACCGTGTGCAATGTGTTCTTCGAGAACTCCACCCGCACCCGCACCACCTTCGAACTGGCGGCCCAGCGGCTGTCGGCCGACGTGATCACCCTGAACGTGTCCACGTCATCGGCGAGCAAGGGCGAAACCCTGCTCGACACCCTGCGCAACCTCGAAGCCATGGCCGCCGACATGTTCGTCGTGCGTCACGGTGATTCTGGCGCGGCGCACTTCATTGCCGAACATGTCTGCCCGCAAGTGGCGATCATCAACGGTGGCGACGGCCGTCACGCGCACCCGACCCAGGGCATGCTCGACATGCTCACCATTCGTCGGCACAAGGGTGGCTTCGAAAACCTCTCGGTGGCCATCGTCGGCGACATCCTGCACTCGCGGGTAGCACGCTCGAACATGCTGGCCCTGAAAACCCTCGGCTGCCCGGACATCCGCGTGATCGCGCCGAAAACCCTGCTGCCGATCGGCATCGAGCAATACGGTGTGAAGGTCTACACCGACATGACCGAAGGCCTGAAAGACGTCGACGTGGTGATCATGCTGCGCTTGCAGCGTGAGCGCATGACCGGCGGCCTGCTGCCGAGTGAAGGCGAGTTCTACCGCCTGTTCGGCCTGACCACCGCGCGCCTGGCCGGTGCCAAACCCGATGCCATCGTGATGCACCCTGGGCCGATCAATCGTGGGGTGGAGATTGAGTCGGCGGTGGCCGACGGTCCGCACTCGGTGATTCTCAACCAAGTGACCTACGGCATCGCGATTCGTATGGCCGTGCTGTCCATGGCCATGAGCGGGCAAACAGCCCAGCGCCAATTCGAGCAGGAGAACGCCCAGTGAAGCTCAGCATTCTCGGCGCACGCGTTATCGATCCGGCCAGCGGCCTGGATCAAGTGACTGACATCCATGTTGAAGCCTGCAAGATCGTCGCCCTTGGCGCCGCTCCGGCCGGTTTTGTTGCCGTCGACACCATCGACGCCAAGGGCCTGGTGGCCGCCCCGGGCCTGGTTGACCTGAACGTTGCCCTGCGCGAGCCGGGCTACAGCCGCAAAGGCTCGATCGCCAGCGAAACCCGCGCAGCTGCCGCCGGCGGCGTGACCAGCCTGTGCTGCCCGCCGAAAACCAAACCGGTGCTGGACACCTCGGCCGTGGCCGAATTGATCCTCGACCGTGCTCGTGAGGCCGGCAACACCAAAGTTTTCCCGATCGGCGCCCTGAGCAAAGGCCTGGACGGCGAGCAGCTTGCAGAGCTCGTAGCCTTGCGCGATGCCGGCTGCGTGGCCTTCGGCAATGGCCTGGAGAGCTTCCGCAACACCCGCACCCTGTGCCGGGCGCTGGAGTACGCGGCGACGTTCGACCTGACGGTGATTTTCAACTCGCAGGATCACGACTTGGCCGAAGGTGGCCTGGCCCATGAAGGCCCGACCGCAAGCTTCCTCGGTCTGCCGGGCATTCCGGAAACCGCCGAAACCGTGGCCCTGGCCCGGGATCTGCTGCTGGTCGAGCAAAGCGGCGTACGTGCGCACTTCAGCCAGCTCACCAGCGCGCGCGGCGTAGCGCTGATCGCTCAGGCCCAGGCTCGCGGGCTGAAGGTCACGGCGGATGTGGCGTTGTATCAACTGATCCTCACCGACGAAGCGCTGATCGACTTCAGCAGCCTCTATCACGTCCAGCCGCCGCTGCGCACCCGCGCCGACCGCGACGGCCTGCGGGCAGCGGTGAAGTCCGGTGTGGTATCCGCCATCTCCAGCCATCACCAGCCCCATGAGCGCGACGCCAAGCTGGCACCGTTCGGCGCGACCGAACCGGGCATCAGCAGCGTTGAACTGCTGCTGCCGCTGGCGATGACCTTGGTGGAAGACGGTTTGCTCGACCTGCCGACGCTGTTGGCACGCCTGAGTGCCGGCCCTGCCGAGGCGTTGCGCCTGCCGGCAGGGAAATTGGCAGTAGGAGGCGCGGCAGACATCGTGCTGTTTGACCCGACGGCCTCGACCGTGGCCGGTGAAACCTGGCTGTCCAAGGGCGAAAACTGCCCGTTCATTGGCCACAGCCTGCCGGGCGTGGTGCGTTATACCCTGGTGGATGGGCGGATCAGCCACCAGGCGTAAAACCCTGTTGCGAGGGAGCTTGCTCCCTCGCCACTACTTACTGGAAGGCGCCTCTGTTCTGCGCGTTACGAATTGAAATCTGATCGTTCAGCGTCCAGAAGTCATACAACACCCCTAGAAAGAACAACCCGCCCGTGACCAGGTACAGCAACCCGCTGATCCACTTCCCCTGATACATCCGGTGTACGCCGAATACCCCAAGGAACGTCAGCAGAATCCACGCGACGTTGTATTCGATGGGGCCGGCGGTAAAGCGCAGGTCTGCTTCACGATCCATGGCCGGAATCAGGAACACGTCGATCAACCAGCCAATACCCAGCAAGCCCAAGGTCAAAAACCAGATCGTCCCGGTCACCGGCTTGCCGTAATAGAAGCGGTGAGCCCCGGTAAAACCGAAAATCCACAGCAGGTAACCAATCACTTTGCTGTGCGTGTCTTGTTGTGAAACGGGTTGTCGATAGGTGTTCATGGATGGCCTCGATTCACGCGATAGAGAAATATTCTTGAATTCTTTGTGACTTTTTTACAGGCAGCCGACATACGGCGAATGCTACCTTGGGTCCCGTCAAAGCCTTGTAACACCTGACTTGTGTCCGACAATTGCGCCAAATTGCCGCTTATTTGGTTCCGTTGACCCCAAGGTTGAATCGACCAACGGCCTCGGAAGGGACAAAAAAGCTGTTATAAAGTTGCGCGCTAACCCATACGAGCCTTGCCTAATGCGTCCATTTTTCAAGACATGGCTAACCATTTGCCTATTATTGCCTCTGGCCGCCCACGCCACCAATCGTGAGCAACGTCTTCCGAACGTTAATGGTTACACCCCAAAATCCCATGTTTCTGCTCCTTCGAGCAAAAACCAACAAACAGTTAAGCGTTCCACCCAACTGAGCAGCGCCAACGGCAAGCTGGTCCCGCCGATGGCGACCAAGGAAAGCAGCAACGTGTTGAGCCGCGCGGTAAACGTGCTCGGCACACCTTATCGTTGGGGTGGCAGCAGCCCAAGTAAAGGGTTCGATTGCAGCGGCCTGGTGAAATACGCGTTCAACGACGCCACCTTCGACCTGCCACGCACCTCCAATGCCATGGCCAGCGGTCACGGTGAGAAAGTCGATCGCAACGAACTGAAGCCAGGCGACCTGATCTTCTTCAACATCAAGAGCCGCCGGGTCAATCATGTGGCCATCTACCTGGGCAACGACCGCTTCATCCACGCACCACGCCGTGGCAAGTCGGTCAGCATCGACACCCTGAAGAAGCCGTACTGGGATAACCACTACGTGGTTGCCAAGCGGGTTCTGCCGAAAGAACCGAATCAACTGCGCGTCGTACAGCGCTGATCCGATTGTGGCGAGGGGGCTTGCCCCCGTTGGGCCGCGGAGCGGCCCCAAAACCTGCCACCAAGCGTTACTAGAAAGACCGCATCGCCCGAGTTTGCGACTGCTTCGCAGCCGAACGGGGGCAAGCCCCCTCGCCACAGGTCGCGCTCCAACCCTCAGAAATTATCCGGCGACCGCGCCTTCTCCCGCGCATGCTCGCGACTGATCACGCCCTTGGTCACGAGATCCTTCAGGCACATATCCAGCGTCTGCATCCCCAGCGACCCTCCGGTCTGAATCGACGAGTACATCTGCGCCACCTTGTCTTCACGGATCAAGTTACGGATCGCCGAGGTGCCGAGCATGATTTCGTGTGCGGCAACCCGCCCGCCACCGACTTTCTTGATCAGTGTCTGGGACACCACCGCCAGCAACGACTCGGAGAGCATCGAGCGCACCATCGATTTCTCGTCACCCGGAAACACGTCCACCACCCGGTCGATGGTTTTCGCCGCCGAGGTGGTGTGCAGCGTACCGAATACCAGATGGCCGGTCTCGGCAGCGGTCAATGCCAGCCGAATAGTCTCCAGGTCACGCATTTCCCCCACCAGAATCACGTCCGGGTCTTCACGCAGGGCCGAGCGCAAGGCCGTGGCAAAGCTGCGGGTGTCGCGATGGACTTCACGCTGATTGATCAGGCATTTGCGCGATTCGTGGACGAACTCGATGGGGTCTTCGATGGTAAGGATGTGGTGATGGCGATGGTTGTTCAGGTAATCGATCATCGCTGCCAGCGTGGTGGACTTGCCGGAACCGGTGGGGCCGGTCACCAGTACCAGGCCTCGGGGGGACTCGGTAATCTTGCGAAACACGTCCCCCATACCCAAGTCGTCCATGCTCAGGACCTTCGACGGAATGGTCCGGAACACCGCGCCCGCGCCACGATTCTGGTTGAAGGCGTTGACCCGGAAACGCGCCACGCCGGGCACTTCGAAGGAAAAGTCGGTTTCAAGATGCTTCTCGAAGTCCACCCGCTGGAGGTCGTTCATGATGTCGTAGATCAGCTCATGCACCTCCTTGTGGTCCAGGGCCGGCAAGTTGATGCGTCGCACATCGCCATCGACACGGATCATCGGTGGCAGGCCGGCGGACAGGTGCAGGTCGGACGCGCCTTGTTTGGCGCTGAAAGCCAGCAGCTCAGTGATATCCATAGCGCTCCTCAATTCCAGTAGAATGCCGCGAACCTTCAGACCGCTGGCGCCTAATCCTCGCCTGAAAAGTCGCCGAGCGATGATCAGGCAAGGCAAAAGTCGGCGAAGAAGCGGAGTTGACGTCAGTCAATGAGCATTCTGAGTCGACTTTTAACGCCGCATGATCGAGTGTAGGCACTTTTCAGGCAGGATTTGATGTCCACGATAGCAGACAACATTGCTCAGGTTAGTTCACGCATCCAGGCAGCAGCCAAAGCCGCCCACCGCGATGAGAACAGCATCCAGCTATTGGCCGTGAGCAAAACCAAGCCCGCCGAGGCCCTGCGTGAAGCCTATGCCGCCGGGATCCGCGACTTTGGCGAAAACTACCTGCAGGAAGCCTTGGGCAAACAGCTCGAGTTGGCCGACCTGCCCTTGATCTGGCACTTCATCGGCCCCATTCAATCGAACAAGACTCGTGCTATCGCCGAGCACTTCGACTGGGTGCACTCCGTGGATCGTTTGAAAATCGCACAACGCCTGTCCGAACAGCGCCCTGCCGATTTGCCGCCCTTGAACATCTGCATCCAGGTCAACGTCAGTGGTGAAGCCAGCAAATCCGGCTGCACCCCGGCTGACCTGCCCGCCCTGGCCAATGCCATCAGTGCGCTGCCGCGTTTGAAATTGCGCGGGCTGATGGCGATTCCCGAGCCGACTGAAGATCGCGCCGCCCAGGATGCCGCCTTTGCTGCCGTGCGCGACTTAATCAAAAGCATGCAAGCCAGCCTGAACCTGCCACTCGACACACTTTCCATGGGCATGAGCCACGACCTCGAGTCGGCCATTGCCATGGGCGCCACTTGGGTCCGCATCGGTACGGCCCTGTTTGGCGCCCGCGATTACAGTCGACCATGAACATGGCTGACTCACCTCTCTATAAGGACCTGACATGAGCAAGACTCGTATTGCCTTTATCGGAGCCGGCAACATGGCCGCCAGCCTGATCGGCGGCCTGCGCGCCAAAGGTCTGGACGCCGCGCAGATCCGCGCCAGCGATCCGGGCGAAGAAACCCGTGCCCGCGTGAAAGCCGAACACGGCATCGAAGTGTTTGCCGACAACGCCCAAGCCATAGAGGGCGTGGACGTGGTCGTACTGGCGGTCAAACCCCAGGCGATGAAAGTCGTTTGCGAAGCCATTCGCCCAAGCCTCAAGCCGAACCAGCTGGTGGTGTCGATTGCGGCCGGCATCACCTGCGCCAGCATGAACAACTGGCTGGGTGCCCAGCCGATTGTGCGCTGCATGCCCAACACCCCGGCTCTGCTGCGCCAGGGTGTGAGTGGCTTGTATGCCACGGCCCAAGTGAGCGCCGAGCAACGCCAGCAGGCCCAAGAACTGCTGTCGGCGGTCGGCATTGCTTTGTGGCTGGACGAAGAACAGCAACTGGACGCGGTCACTGCCGTTTCCGGCTCCGGCCCTGCGTATTTCTTCCTGCTGATCGAAGCCATGACCGCTGCTGGCGTAAAGCTCGGCCTGCCACCCGAAATTGCTGCACAACTGACCGTGCAAACCGCGCTGGGCGCTGCACACATGGCAGTCGCCAGCGATGTCGACGCGGCTGAACTGCGTCGCCGCGTGACCTCGCCTGCGGGCACCACCGAAGCGGCGATCAAATCGTTCCAGGCTGGCGGCTTCGAAGCCCTGGTGGAAAAAGCACTCGGCGCCGCCGCGCACCGCTCGGCCGAGATGGCCGAACAACTGGGCAAATAAGGAGCCTTACATGATTGGATTGAACACTGCAGCGATTTACGTGCTGCAAACCCTCGGCAGTCTGTACCTGCTGATCGTGCTGCTGCGGTTCGTGCTGCAACTGGTGCGCGCAAACTTCTACAACCCGCTGTGCCAGTTCGCCGTGAAAGCCACCCAGCCACTGCTCAAGCCACTGCGCCGGATCATCCCGAGCCTGTTCGGCCTGGACATGTCCTCGCTGGTGCTGGCAATCCTCGTGCAACTGGCGTTGATGGCCCTGACCCTGCTGCTGACCTTCGGCACCACCGGTAACCCGCTGCAATTGCTGATCTGGTCGCTGATCGGCGTAACGGCGCTGTTCCTGAATATCTTCTTCTATGCCCTGATCATCAGCGTGATCCTGTCCTGGGTCGCGCCGGGCAGCCACAACCCCGGCGCCGAGCTGGTGAACCAGATCTGCGAGCCGGCCCTGGCGCCGTTCCGCAAGATTCTGCCAAACCTCGGCGGCCTGGATATCTCGCCGATCCTGGCGTTCATGGTGCTCAAGCTGATCGACATGCTGGTGATCAACAACCTCGCGGCCTTGACCATGATGCCGCAAATCCTGCGCCTGCTGATCTGATCCGGTGAGCTACTTTCGCTGGGACGGTGATGACCTGATTCTGGAATGTCACCTGCAACCTGCGGCCCGCAGCGATGATTTCGCCGGGCTGCACGGTGATCGCCTGAAGATCCGCCTGACCGCACCGCCTGTCGAAGGCAAGGCCAACGCGTATCTGATGGCGTTTCTGGCCAAGGCGTTCGGGGTTTCCAAGAGTCAGGTCAGCTTGATCAGCGGAGAGCTGAACCGGCAGAAGCGGGTGCGGATCTGTTCGCCGAAGAAGCTGCCGGATTTGCCGAATCTGGTGCGCCCGGCCTGACCTCAATGTGGCGAGGGAAAATCAGGCCCGGCCTTTGCTTGCCGCTAGCCACAGCGGTCTTTAGACTTACGCCTCATTTCAATGAGAGCAGGGTCGATGCCAGCTGCCTTCCCCCCCGATTCTGTTGGTCTGGTGACGCCGCAAGTGGCGCACTTCAGTGAACCCCTGGCCTTGGCCTGTGGCCGTTCGCTGCCCGCTTATGACCTGATCTATGAAACCTACGGCACGCTGAACGCCACGGCGAGCAATGCCGTGCTGATCTGCCACGCCTTGTCCGGTCACCATCACGCCGCCGGCTTCCACAGCCCCGACGACCGCAAACCCGGTTGGTGGGACAGCTGCATCGGCCCCGGCAAACCGATCGACACCAACAAGTTCTTCGTGGTCAGCCTGAACAATCTTGGCGGTTGCAACGGTTCCACCGGCCCCAGCAGCATCAATCCGGAAACCGGCAAGCCGTTCGGCGCCGATTTCCCGGTATTGACCGTGGAAGACTGGGTACACAGCCAGGCGCGTCTCGCCGACCTGCTCGGCATCGGCCAATGGGCGGCGGTAATCGGCGGCAGTCTGGGCGGCATGCAGGCCTTGCAGTGGACCATCACCTATCCGGATCGCGTGCGGCACTGCCTGGCGATCGCCTCGGCGCCGAAACTGTCGGCTCAGAACATCGCGTTCAACGAAGTCGCACGTCAGGCGATTCTTACCGACCCGGAGTTCCACGGCGGTTCGTTCCAGGAATACGGGGTGATCCCCAAGCGCGGGCTGATGCTGGCGCGAATGGTCGGGCACATCACGTACCTGTCCGATGACTCCATGGGCGAAAAATTCGGTCGCGGCCTGAAGAGCGAAAAGCTCAACTACGACTTCCACAGTGTCGAGTTCCAGGTCGAAAGCTACCTGCGCTATCAAGGCGAGGAGTTTTCCGGACGTTTCGACGCCAACACCTATCTGCTGATGACCAAGGCGCTGGATTACTTCGATCCGGCGGCGAACTTCGACGATGACCTGGCGAAAACCTTCGAAGGCGCGAAAGCCAAGTTCTGCGTGATGTCCTTCACCACCGACTGGCGTTTCTCCCCTGCCCGCTCGCGGGAGCTGGTGGACGCGCTGATGGCGGCCAGGAAAGACGTCTGCTACCTGGAGATCGACGCTCCGCAAGGCCACGATGCCTTCCTGATTCCGATCCCGCGTTACTTGCAGGCCTTCAGCAATTACATGAACCGCATATCGCTTTGAGGAAGACATGAGAGCCGATCTGGAAATCATCCAGGAATGGATCCCCGCCGGCAGCCGCGTGCTCGACCTCGGCTGCGGTGATGGCGAGCTGCTGACCTGGCTGCGTGACCACAAGCAGGTCACCGGCTATGGCCTGGAAAACGACCCGGACAACATTGCCGAGTGCGTCGCCAAAGGCATCAACGTCATCGAGCAGGACCTGGACAAAGGCCTGGGCAACTTTGCCAGCAACAGTTTCGACATCGTGGTCATGACCCAGGCCCTGCAAGCCGTGCATTACCCGGACAAGATCCTCGACGAAATGCTGCGGGTCGGTCGCCAGTGCATCATCACCTTCCCCAACTTCGGTCACTGGCGCTGCCGCTGGTACCTGGCGAGCAAGGGCCGGATGCCGGTTTCGGAATTTCTGCCGTACACCTGGTACAACACGCCAAACATTCACTTCTGCACCTTCGAAGACTTTGAAGCGCTGTGTCGCGAACGTGAAGCCAAGGTCATTGATCGACTTGCCGTGGATCAACAGCATCGACACGGGTGGGCCAGTAAGCTATGGCCTAATCTGTTAGGTGAGATCGGTATCTATCGCGTCAGCAGCCCCGGTCTGCCGGACCACAAGGTCGCGGTCTGAATCACGACACTTCGAGGAGAACGATCATGGGTCGTCTAGCGCTGTTTGTACTTACTGCCTGCCTGAGCGTCACCGCCATGGCCGCCGACGTCATCAAAGGTGAGCGCCAGGAAACCTTTGGCGACGTGACGGTGCACTACAACACCTTCAACTCGACCTTCCTGACACCGGACATTGCCAAAGCGGCTGAGCTGACTCGCAGTAAAAACCTGGGCGTGATCAACATTTCGGTACTCAAGGACGGCAAACCGCAAACGGCGCAAGTCAGCGGGACGGTCAAAGACCTGACCAGCCAAAGCGTCCCGTTGAAGTTCAAACAGATCACCGAAACAGGCGCGGTCTACTACATCGCCCAGTACCCGGTGCCACAGCAGGAAATCCGCACCTTTGAAATCAAGGTGCAGACCGGCGACAAAATCAACACCATCAATTTCAACCAAGAGCTCTTCCCCGGCGAATGATCAATTTCACGCAACTCGTATTGGCCAGCCATAACGCCGGCAAACTCAAGGAACTCCAGGCCATGCTCGGCGAATCGGTGCACTTGCGATCGATCGGCGAGTTCAGCAGCGTCGAGCCTGAAGAAACCGGCCTGTCGTTCGTCGAAAACGCCATTCTCAAGGCCCGCAACGCCTCGCGCATTTCCGGCCTGCCGGCCTTGGCCGACGATTCGGGGCTGGCGGTGGATTTCCTCGGCGGCGCGCCGGGTATCTATTCGGCCCGTTATGCTGATGGCAAGGGCGATGCGGCGAACAACGCCAAACTGCTCGACGTCATGAAAGACGTGCCACAAGCGGAGCGCGGCGCGCAATTCGTCTGCGTGTTGGCGCTGGTGCGTCATGCCGACGATCCGTTGCCAATCCTCTGCGAAGGCCTGTGGCATGGGCGCATCCTGACCCAGGCCAGCGGTGAGCACGGTTTTGGCTACGATCCGCTGTTCTGGGTGCCAGAACGCGAGTGCTCCAGCGCCGAGCTTAAGCCCAGCGACAAGAACCAGATCAGTCACCGCGCCCGTGCAATGGATCTGCTGCGCCAGCGTCTGGGCTTGAAATGACCATTGAATCATCCGCGTCGCCGCTGATCTTCGGCGGCGCGCAATCGCCTCGGGCCGCTTTGCCTGTGCTGCCGCCCCTGGCGCTGTACATCCACATCCCGTGGTGTGTACGCAAATGCCCTTATTGCGACTTCAACTCCCACACCGCCAGCCCGGTGCTGCCGGAACAAGAGTATGTGGATGCCTTGCTCGCCGACCTCGATCAGGACCTGCATGCGGTCTATGGCCGCGAGCTGAGCTCGATCTTCTTCGGCGGCGGCACACCGAGCCTGTTCAGCGCCGAGGCGTTGGGCCGTTTGCTCAAGGGTGTCGAGCAACGCATTGCGTTTGCCAGCGACATAGAAATCACCCTGGAAGCCAACCCAGGAACGTTCGAACAGGAGAAATTCCGCGCTTACCGGGCGCTGGGCATCAATCGCCTGTCGATCGGTATCCAGAGCTTTCAGGAAGAAAAACTCAAGGTGCTGGGGCGGATCCACAACGGCGACGAAGCCGTGCGCGCCGCCGGCATGGCGCGCCAGGCTGGCTTCGACAACTTCAATCTGGACCTGATGCACGGTTTGCCCGATCAGACGCTGGACGATGCCCTGAGCGACCTGCGCCAGGCCATTGCTCTGAAGCCGACGCACCTGTCCTGGTATCAGCTGACCCTGGAACCGAACACGGTGTTCTGGAACCAGCCGCCGACGCTGCCGGAAGATGACGCCCTGTGGGACATTCAAGAGGCCGGCCAGGCGCTGTTGGCCGAGCACGGTTACGCGCAGTACGAAGTCTCGGCCTATGCCCAGCCCGGCCGTCCGGCGCGGCATAACCTCAATTACTGGAGTTTCGGCGACTTCATCGGCATCGGCGCCGGTGCCCACGGCAAGCTCAGCCATCCGGACGGGCGCATCGTACGCACCTGGAAGACTCGCCTGCCGAAGGATTACCTCAATCCAGCCAAAAGCTTCAAGGCTGGCGAGAAAGCGCTGACCAACGAAGAACTGCCGTTCGAGTTCCTGATGAACGCCTTGCGCCTGACCGAGGGTGTCGAAGCGCGGTTGTATCCGGAGCGCACCGGGATGCCCCTGGAAAGCCTTGCCGAAGGCCGCCGAGAGGCCGAACAAAGTGGCTTGTTGCAGGTCGAACCGTCACGTCTGGCAGCCACGATGCGCGGACAACTCTTTCTCAATGACTTGCTGCAGACTTTTCTGACATAAGGAAATCGAATGGATCTGGTACTCGACCTGCTCGCCACCGTGTCCCGCTGGAGCCGTAGCAACCTGTCGGAAATCTCTCTGGCACTGGTGGGCTGCCTGCTCGTGCTGTTTGGCGCCGACCTCAAGGGCTGGGTCGACCAACGCCTGGGCAGCATCGCCGGCGCCTTGCGCATCCCGCTGATGGCCCTGCTGTGCATGGTCGGCAGCGGCGTAGCGCTGATCTATGCCACGCCATGGATCATCAAAGGCCTGAGCCAGTTCAACAACTACAGCCTGGCGCCGGTGTTGTTGGTGGTGCTGGTGCTGATCGGGGTTGTGGCAGACCGTCGCTAAGCCGGGCACAACACAAATCCCGTAGGAGCGAGGCTTGCCCGCGAAGGGGACGCCGCGGTGTAACTGATACACCGTGTCATCGTTCTTCGCGGGCAAGCCTCGCTCCTACGGGATTTCAGGTCGGTCAGCTCTGTTTTTCGAACTTCAGATCCCACACGCCATGCCCAAGACGTTCGCCGCGGCGTTCGAACTTGGTGATCGGGCGTTCGGCCGGGCGCGGGACGCACTTGCCGTCTTCGGCGAGGTTGCGATAGCCCGGGGCGACGTTCATCACTTCCAGCATGTACTCGGCGTAAGGCTCCCAGTCGGTGGCCATGTGCAACACACCGCCGACCTTCAACTTGCTGCGCACCAGTTCAGCGAACGATGCCTGAACGATACGACGCTTGTGGTGACGGCTCTTGTGCCACGGATCCGGGAAAAACAGCATCAGGCGGTCGAGGCTGTTGTCGGCGATGCAACGGTTGAGCACTTCGATCGCATCGCAATCGTAGACACGCAGGTTGGTCAGGCCCTGAGTCAGCACGCCATTGAGCAGCGCGCCGACACCCGGACGGTGAACTTCAACGCCAATGAAATCCTGCTCCGGCGAAGCCGCGGCCATTTCCAGCAGCGAATGGCCCATGCCGAAACCGATTTCCAACGAGCGCGGCGCCGAACGGCCGAACACCTGATCGAAATCCACCGGCGCATCGGCCAGGGGCAGTACGAACAGCGGAGCGCCCTGCTCCAGGCCGCGTTGCTGGCCTTCGGTCATGCGCCCGGCGCGCATCACGAAACTCTTGATACGGCGGTGTTGGCGCTCTTCGCCTTCTTCCTGCTGGATAGGCGTGTCGTTTGATTCAGTCATCAATGGCTCTTACTTGATCAGACCATCCAGCGGCGAGGAGGCGCTGGCATAGAGTTTTTTCGGCATGCGCCCGGCGAGGTAGGCCAGACGACCTGCCACGATGGCGTGTTTCATGGCTTCAGCCATCATGATCGGCTGCTGGGCATGGGCGATGGCCGAGTTCATCAGCACCGCTTCACAGCCCAGCTCCATGGCGATGGTGGCGTCGGAGGCAGTACCGACACCGGCATCCACCAGCACCGGGATTTTCGCCTCTTCGAGGATGATCTGCAGGTTGTACGGGTTGCAGATCCCCAGGCCCGAGCCGATCAGACCAGCCAGCGGCATGACCGCGATACAGCCAATTTCCGCCAGTTGACGGGCAATGATCGGATCATCGCTGGTGTACACCATCACGTCGAAGCCTTCCTTGACCAGCACTTCGGCGGCCTTGAGGGTTTCGATCACGTTGGGGAACAGGGTTTTCTGATCCGCCAACACTTCCAGCTTCACCAGGTTGTGGCCGTCGAGCAGCTCACGGGCCAGGCGGCAGGTGCGCACGGCTTCAATGGCGTCGTAGCAACCGGCAGTGTTCGGCAGGAAGGTGTAGCGATCCGGCGACAGGACTTCGAGCAGGTTCGGTTCGCCCGGGTTCTGGCCGAGGTTGGTCCGGCGCACGGCGAAGGTGACGATCTCGGCACCCGAAGCCTCGATGGCCAGGCGGGTTTCTTCCATGTCACGGTACTTGCCGGTGCCTACCAGCAAACGCGACTGGTAAGTACGACCGGCCAGGACGAAGGGCTTGTCGCTACGAACGATGCTCATGGGAAATCCTCTGTTGGGGTGAGGTTCTTGCACAATGATTCTGTGGCCGCTCGGGCCAGACGGCTAGCCGCCGCCGATGGCGTGTACCACTTCGACCGAGTCGCCGTCGTTCAGCGTGGTTTCAGCGTGCTGGCTGCGCGGGACGATATCCAGATTGAGCTCGACCGCCACCCGGCGCCCGGTCAGTTCCAGACGGGTCAGCAGGGCCGCAACGGTTTCACCGTCGGGCAGTTCAAGGGATTCGCCGTTCAACTGAATGCGCATGCCGAATGCCGCCATCATTTTTAGGGGCTGGCATTCTAGCCCGATCAGACTTGGCGACCCAAGCCATTCGTCACGAAATGGACTGCGTGGTCAGCTCAGCCGCCAGGCGGCAAGCCCCAGGCAAACCCAGCCGACCAGAAACGCGAGACCGCCGAACGGTGTAACGATCCCGAGCTTGCTGACGCCGGTCATCGTCAGCAGGTACAGGCTGCCGGAAAACAACACAATGCCGAGAGCAAAAGACGCGCCGGCCCAGGTAATCAGACGACCGGGAATCTGCGTGGCCAGCAGCGCCACACCCAGCAACGCCAGGGTATGCACCAGTTGATAAGTGACGCCCGTGTGGAAAATCGCCAAATACTCAGGCGTCAGGCGGTTTTTCAGGCCGTGGGCAGCGAATGCGCCCAAGGCAACGCCGGTGAATCCGAAGAAAGCGGCAAGCATCAGAAAGCCACGCAGCATGAAGAACTCCAGTCAGACTCGATCAGCAGGGTCTGTATAATGGCCGGCTCAACGGGTTCGGCCAAGCCATCTCTATGCTGCAGTTAATTTTCCGTCGTTTCACAAAGGCCCTGCTCTGGTTCGCGGCCGGCAGTGTTTTGCTGGTTCTGCTGTTTCGGGTGGTGCCGCCACCAGGAACGGCACTGATGGTCGAGCGCAAGATCGAATCCTGGGTCGACGGCGAGCCGATCGATCTGCAACGCACCTGGAAACCCTGGGATGAAATCTCCGACGACCTGAAAGTCGCGGTGATTGCCGGCGAAGACCAGAAGTTTCCCGAGCATTGGGGCTTTGATTTCAGTGCGATTCAGGCGGCGTTTGCACATAACGAGCGCGGCGGCTCGATTCGCGGCGCCAGCACCCTGAGCCAGCAAGTGTCGAAAAACCTGTTTCTGTGGTCTGGCCGCAGCTGGCTGCGTAAAGGCCTGGAAGCCTGGTTTACCGGATTGATCGAAGTGTTCTGGCCCAAGCAGCGGATTCTTGAGGTATACCTCAATAGCGTCGAGTGGGATGAAGGCGTGTTCGGCGCCGAAGCGGCGGCCCGGCATCACTTTGGCGTGGGCGCTGGTTCGCTGTCCCGGCAGCAGGCAAGTTTGCTGGCCGCGGTACTGCCGAACCCGCGGGTGTGGAGTGCCAGCCATCCGACTTCTTACGTTGCAAGGCGGGCCGGGTGGATTCGCCAGCAGATGAATCAGCTGGGCGGGGACAGCTATCTGGTCGGCCTCAACGATTCCCGCCGGGCGCCATGGGCTCAATGACACCGAAGATCCCACAAGGTCGACGCTAAACCGGAAATTGGGCAGAAACAAAAACGCCCCGATCAATGATCGGGGCGTTTTTTATTGCCGTTGCCGCAGTTACGCAGCGATCGACAACTTGAGCTTGTTCATCGCGCTCTTCTCGAGCTGACGAATACGCTCGGCCGACACGTTGTACTTCTGCGCCAGGTCGTGCAGCGTGGCTTTTTCTTCTGCCAGCCAGCGCTGGTAGAGGATGTCGCGGCTGCGGTCGTCCAGCACTTCAAGCGCTTCGTGCAGGTTGTGGTTGGAGTTGTCGCTCCAGTCGGCGTCTTCCAGTTGACGAGCCGGATCGTACCGGTGGTCTTCCAGGTAGTTGGCCGGCGATTGGAAGGCACTGTCGTCGTCCGCTTCCGCGGCCGGGTCGAAGGCCATGTCATGGCCGGTCAGGCGACTTTCCATCTCGCGCACTTCCCGCGGCTCTACACCGAGGCTTTCCGCCACACGATGGACTTCCTCGTTGTTCAGCCAGGCCAGACGTTTCTTCTGGCTGCGCAGGTTGAAGAACAGCTTGCGCTGAGCCTTGGTGGTCGCGACTTTGACGATCCGCCAGTTGCGCAGGATGAACTCGTGGATTTCCGCCTTGATCCAGTGCACCGCAAAGGACACCAGGCGCACACCCATTTCCGGGTTGAAACGCTTGACCGCTTTCATCAGGCCGACGTTGCCTTCCTGGATCAGGTCAGCCTGGGCCAGGCCGTAACCGGAATAGCTACGGGCAATGTGTACGACAAAACGCAGGTGGGCGAGCACCATCTGCCGAGCCGCCCCCAAATCCTGCTCATAATAGAGACTCTCGGCCAGTTCACGCTCCTGCTCCGGCGTCAGCAATGGAATGCTGTTCACCGTGTGCACATAGGCCTCCAGGTTCGCACCCGGGACCAGAGCATATGCAGGCTGCAAAGAATTGGTCATACGAAAAAACCTCCGACTTACATAACTCGTGCAGTTCAGCACTGCGAAAATTGACCGGAAACCAAAAAACAAGTTCCCATAAACGCTGAAAGGTCAATACGAGCAAAATGATATTACTTTGGCGCAAGCTCCCGCAGGTGGCGTGCGACTGCAATCCATGCACCGATATACCCCAACAGCACCGCGCCAAGCAAGAGCGACAGACCGTCGGCAACTGGCACTCCGGCCAGCGCAAAATCACTGCCGTACAAACCGGCCAGTCCAACCACCGCGTCGTTCAGCCAGTTCAGGCCGAACGCCAATACGCCCCAGGAAAGAATCCCCGCACCGAAGCCATATAGCGCGCCCATGTACAGAAAGGGCCTGCGCACATAACTGTCCGTGCCGCCGACGAGTTTAATCACTTCTATCTCTGTGCGGCGGTTTTCAATATGAAGACGAATGGTATTGCCTATCACCAAAAGTAATGCAGAAACCAAAAGCACGGTCAGACCGAAGACAAAACGGTCGCCCAGCTTGAGGATGGCCGCCAGACGCTCGACCCAGACTAGATCAAGTTGCGCCTGTTGTACCTTCGGCAACTCGGAAAGTTTTTGTCGTAATGCTTCAAGCGCAGGCTTGTCGACCTCTTTCGGAGTCACCAGAACCACGCCTGGCAGCGGGTTTTCCGGCAGTTCCTTAAGGGCTTCGCCCAGACCGGACTGCTGCTGGAACTCTTCCAGCGCCTGATCGCGACCCACGTATTCGGCATCCGCTACGCCCGGCATGCCTTTGATCTGCTCACGCAACGACTCACCCTCGGCAGGGCTGGCCTCAAGTTGCAGGTACAGGGAAATCTGCGCCGCACGCTGCCAGGAGCCACCGAGACGCTCGACGTTATTCAGCAAAAGTGACAGGCCCATCGGCAAGCTCAGGGCCACCGCCATCACCATGCAGGTGAAAAAACTGCCGATTGGGTGCTTGCCCAAGCGACGCAAGCTGTCCAGCAAACTGGCACGATGACTTTCGATCCAGGCGCGGAACAGCGTGGCGAAATCCGGGCCATCGTCATCGTCGCGTTTTTTCTTCTGCTGTGGTTGCGGATCGGCGGCCTTCGGGGCCACGCGCTCGGAAACCTTGGGGCTACGTGTCGCACTCATACGCCGGCCTCCCCGTCGCCGATCAATCGACCACGCTGCAGGGTCAGCATGCGATGACGCATACGGGCAATCAGCGCCAGATCGTGACTGGCGATCAGCACGCTGGTGCCCAGGCGGTTGATGTCTTCGAACACGCCCATGATTTCTGCCGCCAGACGCGGGTCGAGGTTACCGGTCGGTTCATCCGCCAGCAGCAAGGCCGGGCGGTGAACGATGGCGCGAGCGATGCCGACGCGCTGTTGCTGGCCGGTAGACAGGTCGCCAGGGTAGAGATCGGTTTTGTCCGAGAGCGCCACGCGCTCCAGGGCCGAGTCCACGCGCTTGACGACTTCGGCCTTGGACAGGCCAAGGATCTGCAACGGCAACGCGACGTTATTGAACACCGTGCGATCGAACAGCAACTGGTGGTTCTGGAACACCACGCCGATCTGTCGGCGCAGGAACGGAATCTGTGCGTTGCTGATGGTGCTCAGGTCTTGCCCGGCCAGCAGCAATTTGCCGGTGGTCGGACGTTCCATGGCCAGCAACAGCCGCAACAAGGTGCTTTTACCCGCGCCGGAATGGCCGGTGACAAACAAGAATTCGCCCCGACGGACTCGAAAGCTCAGCTCATGCAAGCCGACGTGACCGTTCGGGTAGCGTTTACCGACCTGTTCGAAACGAATCATGAACGCTCCCGCTCGGCAAACAATGCCTGGACAAAGGGTTCTGCTTCAAAAGTACGCAAATCGTCGATGCCTTCACCAACGCCGATGTAACGGATCGGCAAGCCAAACTGCTTGGCCAGGGCGAAAATCACCCCACCCTTGGCGGTGCCGTCGAGTTTGGTCAGCGCCAGGCCGGTCAATTCGACGGTCTGGTTGAATTGCTTGGCCTGGTTGATGGCGTTCTGGCCGGTACCGGCATCGAGCACCAACAGCACCTCATGAGGCGCGTCGGCGTCGAGCTTGCCGATCACCCGGCGAACCTTCTTCAACTCTTCCATCAAATTGTCTTTGGTGTGCAGGCGACCGGCGGTGTCGGCGATCAACACATCAATGCCACGGGCCTTGGCGGCCTGCACGGCGTCGAAGATTACCGAGGCCGAGTCGGCGCCGGTGTGCTGGGCGATCACCGGGATCTTGTTGCGCTCGCCCCAGACCTGCAGTTGCTCGACCGCCGCGGCGCGGAAGGTGTCACCAGCGGCGAGCATGACTTTCTTGCCTTCCAGTTGCAGCTTCTTCGCCAGCTTGCCGATGGTGGTGGTTTTGCCGGCACCGTTGACGCCGACCACCAGAATCACGAACGGCTTGTTCTGCGAGGTGATTTTCAGCGGCTGCTCGACCGGTTTGAGCATCGCTGCCAATTCGGCTTGCAGGGATTTGTACAGCGCATCGGCATCGGCCAGCTCCTTGCGGGCGACTTTCTGAGTCAGGCGCTGAATGATCACCGACGTCGCTTCGACGCCGACATCGGCGGTCAGCAAACGGGTTTCGATGTCTTCGAGCAGTTCGTCGTCAATGATTTTCTTGCCGAGGAACAGGCTGGCCATGCCCTCGCCAATGCTGGCGCTGGTCTTGGACAGGCCTTGCTTGAGACGGGCGAAGAAACCGGCTTTGGTCTCTTCGGTACGCACAGGCTCGACTGGAGTTTCGAGGGGCGCAACCGGTGTGGCGGCAACAGGAGCGATGACGGGTGCAGGCGCAGGCGCTGGAGCAACTGGAGCAACTGGAGCAACCGGAGCAACAAATGCTGGCACTGCAGGCTCTGGAACCACTGGAGCAGGTTCGGCCACGAACACGGGTGGAACGGCTGCCGGTGCAACGACTGCCGGCTCAACCACTGGCGCCCGAACCGGCTCCGGAGCAAACGCAGTCGGGGCCGGAATCGGTGGCGTGATGTGCGGCGCTTGCTCATCTTCAACCAGCGCCACCGGCTCTTCCGCTACCGGCAAAGTCAGCCACGGCGTGGCAACTGGCGTCAGCGGCAATGGGGCCGCGACTTCGGTTTCAGGTACGAGCGCGGCCGCAGGTTGCAGCACCGGCTCGGCAATCGGCGCAGGCTTTTGCTCTATAACCGGTGCCGGGGTTGGCTCAGAAAGTGGCTGTGGCTGTTCGACAACGGGTTCCTGCGGCTTTTTGCGCAGCCATCCGAACAGGCTTTTCTTCTCACCAGCCGCAGCTGGGGTCTTCTTGTCGTCGTTGGAACCAAACATGGAGGACGGCTATCTCACGGTAGCGACGCGCCAATAGGCGCCTCGGCAAATAAAAATTCGATGCTGAACAGACTGCGATTCATCCAGCTTGTTCACGCGCAACATTTTGTCGAGGAGCCAACGGCGCCTCAAAGGTCGACTAATACGAAGGACTGGAACGGCATCGTCGGCGAAAACGCAGAGTTTAGCTGACAAACTCAAAGTTTCTGCCGGTAACCCATGCAACCTGCAAGCCGATCAAAGGCCTGATAGGCGTGGCCGCCAGTAAAACGGATCAGTATCCTAGCACCCTCTCGCCCGCCGACGCTAAGACCAGCGGGCAGCCCAACAGGTTTAAAAACGAATGAATGCTCTAGCCCGCCGCGCTGCAGGCCTGCTGCTCAGCACAGTTTGTCTGCCCCTCTCAGCCTTGGCTGCCGACCCACAACCGACCCACGAATTCACCCTCGACAACGGCCTGAAGGTTGTCGTGCGCGAAGACCATCGCGCACCGGTCGTCGTTTCTCAAATCTGGTACAAGGTCGGCTCGAGCTACGAGACCCCAGGCCAGACTGGGCTGTCCCATGCGCTGGAACACATGATGTTCAAGGGCAGCGAGAAAGTCGGCCCCGGCGAAGCCTCGCTGATCCTGCGCGACCTTGGCGCCGAAGAGAACGCTTTCACCAGCGACGACTTCACCGCGTATTACCAGGTGCTGGCCCGCGACCGTCTGGGCGTGGCCTTCGAACTGGAAGCCGACCGCATGGCCAACCTGCGCCTGCCGGCCGACGAGTTCACCCGCGAAATCGAGGTGATCAAAGAAGAGCGTCGCCTGCGCACCGACGACAAGCCGATGTCCAAGGCCTACGAACGTTTCATGGCCATGGCCTACCCCGCCAGCGGTTACCACACGCCGACCATCGGCTGGATGGCCGACCTCGACCGCATGAAAGTCGAAGAACTGCGTCATTGGTACCAGTCCTGGTATGTGCCGAACAACGCCACTCTGGTGGTGGTCGGCGATGTAACCCCGGACGAAGTCAAAACCCTGGCCCAGCGTTACTTCGGCCCGATCGCCAAGCGCGACGTGCCACCGGCGAAAATCCCGCTGGAGCTGGCTGAGCCCGGCGAACGCAAGATCACCCTGCATGTGCAGACCCAATTGCCGAGCCTGATGCTGGCCTTCAACGTGCCGAGCATTGCCACCGCCGAAGACAAACGCTCGGTGAACGCCCTGCGCTTGATTTCCGCCCTGCTCGACGGCGGCTACAGTGGCCGCATCCCGACGCAACTGGAACGCGGCGAAGAGCTGGTGTCCGGCGGGTCGTCGAGCTACGACGCCTATACCCGTGGCGACAGCCTGTTCACCTTGTCGGCTTCGCCGAACACCCAGAAAAATAAAACCATGGCCCAGGCCGAAGCCGGCCTGTGGAAACTGCTCGAACAACTGAAAACCACCGCGCCATCCGCTGAAGAACTGGAGCGGGTACGAGCGCAGGTCATTGCCGGCCTGGTTTTTGAGCGTGACTCGATCACCAGCCAGGCCACCGCCATCGGTCAGCTGGAAACCGTCGGCCTGTCCTGGAAACTGATGGACACCGAACTCGCCGACCTGGAAAGCGTGACCCCGCAAGATATCCAGAAGACCGCCAAGCTGTATTTCACCCGCGAACGTCTCAGCGTCGCCCATGTACTGCCACAGGAGACGACTCATGAGTGAGCGTAAAAAGTCGCGCCTGGCCCTGATCGGCCTGATCGCTGTTGCACTGATCGGGTCTGCCGCCTTCTATCTGTCAAAACCCGACGAGTCCAACGCCAGCGAAGCCCTCGACAAGGCCAAGTCCAGCCAAAAGCTGCAATCGCTGGCCGAACTCGACGGCAAGGCCCCAAGCCATCGCTCGCTGAACGTGCAGACCTGGAATACCGCCGAAGGCGCCAAGGTATTGTTCGTCGAAGCCCGTGAACTGCCGATGTTCGACATGCGCCTGATCTTCGCCGCCGGCAGCAGCCAGGACGGTGATGCACCCGGCCTGGCATTACTGACCAACGCCATGCTCAACGAAGGTGTGGCCGGCAAAGATGTCGGCGCCATCGCTCAGGGCTTCGAAGGATTGGGCGCCGACTTCAGCAACGGCGCGTACAAGGACATGGCGCTTGCCTCCCTGCGCAGCCTCAGTGCCGTGGACAAACGCGAGCCTGCCTTGAAGCTGTTCGCTGAAGTCGTCGGCAAGCCGACCTTCCCCGCCGACTCGTTTGCGCGCATCAAGAACCAGATGCTCGCCGGCTTCGAATACCAGAAACAGAACCCCGGCAAACTCGCCAGCCTGGAGCTGATGAACCGTTTGTACGGCGATCATCCGTACGCACACTCCAGCGACGGCACAGCCAAGAGCATTCCACCGATCACCCTGGCGCAGTTGCGAGCCTTCCATCAGAAAGCCTACGCCGCCGGCAACGTGGTGATTGCGCTGGTAGGCGACCTGTCGCGCGCCGAGGCAGAGGCGGTTGCCGCCCAGGTGTCCGCCGACCTGCCCAAGGGCCCAGCCCTGGCGAAAATCGAACAACCGACCGACCCCAAGCCCAGCATCGGCCACATCGAGTTTCCGTCCAAACAGACCAACCTGATGATCGCGCAACTGGGTATCGACCGTGACGATCCGGATTACGCAGCGCTGTCCATGGGCAACCAGATTCTTGGCGGCGGCGGTTTCGGCACCCGGCTGATGAGCGAAGTGCGCGAGAAGCGTGGCCTGGCTTACGGCGTGTATTCGGGTTTCAGCCCGATGCAGGCTCGTGGCCCGTTCATGATCAACCTGCAAACCCGCGCCGAAATGAGCGAAGGCACCCTGAAACTGGTGCAGGATGTGCTCGCCGACTACCTTAAGACCGGCCCCACCGAGAAAGAACTCGACGACGCCAAGCGTGAACTGGCCGGCAGCTTCCCGCTGTCCACCGCCAGCAACGCCGATATCGTCGGTCAGCTCGGCGCCATGGGCTTTTACAACTTGCCGCTGAGCTACCTGGAAGACTTCATGCAACAGTCCCAGAGCCTGACCGTCGAGCAAGTCAAAGCCGCACTGAACAAACACCTGAGCACGGATAAACTGGTCATCGTCAGCGCTGGCCCGACCGTGCCACAAAAGCCGTTGCCGGCCCCAACTGACAAACCCGCCGAGCAACCGCTCGGGGTTCCGGAGCATTAATGGCCACTCGCCCAAAAAAACCTGTCCATAACGTGCATAACGGTGTGAACCAACTGCGCATCATCGGTGGCGAATGGCGCAGCCGAAAGCTGAGCTTCCCTGATGCTCCGGGCCTGCGCCCGACGCCGGACCGGGTGCGTGAGACCCTGTTCAACTGGCTCGCGCCTTACGTCGCCGGGGCCAAGGTGCTCGATCCGTTTGCCGGCAGCGGCGCGCTGTTCCTGGAAGCCTTGTCCCGTGGCGCGGCCATGGGCCAGGCGCTGGACGCCAGCAACATCGCGGTGTCCAGCCTGAAAGAACATCTGGGCACCCTGCGCTGCACCAACGGCCAGGTACAGACTGCCGACGCCTTGCGTTATCTGGAAACCCAACCGGCCACGGCGTTCGACCTGGTGTTCCTCGACCCGCCGTTCAATCAGAATCTGTTGCCTGTGGTTTGCACTCTGCTCGAAGAACGTCATTGGCTGGCCGACGATGCGTGGGTCTACACTGAAAGCGAAAGCGCACCGTCGATATTGGGTTTGCCAGAAAATTGGCGCCTGCATCGGGAGCAAAAATCGGGACGTGTGTACTACGCGTTGTGGCAACGTATGGCAGGGATCGCCGGCTAGTCCGGCCTGAGAAAACGGTGCGAAGCTCAGTCAGCTAACGCTGCGGGTACGCGCCGCAGCATCGAGAGCAATCGTGTCCCATCTGCCAGAACGTTTCACCCCTGCCTTCACGCCCGCCTACGGCCTGGGTAATCCGCACTTACAAACCTTGTGGGGACCGCTATGGCGCAAAACCACGCATATCGAGCGTGAGCGCGAGCGATTGTGGCTTGAAGATGGCGATTTCCTTGACCTGGACTGGCACGGCCCACACAGCGCGAATGCACCGTTGGTGCTGGTATTGCACGGCCTGACCGGCTCGTCGAATTCGCCTTATGTGGCCGGCATGCAGAAAGCGCTGGGTGCCCAGGGTTGGGCCAGCGTCGCGTTGAACTGGCGGGGTTGCTCCGGCGAGCCCAATCTGTTGCCGCGCAGCTACCATTCCGGGGCCAGTGAAGACTTGGCCGAAACCATCAGGCACCTGCGCACCCAACGCCCCCTCGCGCCGCTGTATGCGGTCGGTTATTCCATGGGCGGTAACGTGTTGCTCAAGCATCTGGGTGAAACCGGCAGCAACAGCGGTGTACTCGGTGCGGTGGCAGTGTCGGTGCCGTTCCGCCTCGATCACTGTGCCGATCGTATCAGCCAGGGTTTTTCCCAGTTCTACCAAGCGCATTTCATGCGAGAGATGGTCGCCTACATCAAGAACAAGCAACGCAGATTCCAGCATGAGGGACATGAGGATGGCCTGGCGGCATTGGAGGCGCTGGGCTCATTGGAAAACTTGCGTACCTTCTGGGATTTCGACGGCCGGGTCACCGCACCGCTCAATGGTTTCGCCGATGCTGCGGATTACTATCGTCGCGCTTCGAGTCGTTACTTCCTTGGAGAGATTCGCACGCCAACCCTGATCATCCAGGCGGCTGACGACCCGTTTGTGTTTCCGCATAGCCTGCCGCAAGCCGACGAATTGTCCGCCAGCACTCAATTCGAGTTGCAGGCCAAGGGCGGGCATGTCGGTTTCGTCGAGGGCTCGTTCAGACAACCGGGTTACTACCTGGAACGGCGCATTCCCCAATGGCTGGCCACCACGGGGCGCAAGTAAAACGTGGAGGTCGATCAGGGCGAGTCGATCCACTTCTGGCAAACGGCACCGCTGGCCGGGGTCGAGTTGTTGTCTGCGCGCTACATCGAACACCGCTTCGCCCCTCATGTGCATGACGGCTATGTGATCGGCATGATCATGGCCGGCGCCCAGCGTTATCGCTATCGCGGTGCCGAGCATTTGGCGGGTAGCGGCACGCTGGTGCTGATCAACCCGGACGAACTGCACACCGGCCACAAAGGTACGGAGGACGGTTGGTTGTACCGGGCGTTTTATCCCGACAGCGGGCAAATTCTCTCGCTGCTGGAGGAGCTTGAACTGCCGAGCGACACCTTGCCGGTGTTTGGCGCCACGCTGTACCGCGACCCGGATCTGGTGAGGGGGTTCTGCCAACTGCATCGACTGCTGGAAAGTCCGTCCACGGCCCTGCAGCAGCAAACGGTCTGGCGGGAAATGATGTTGTCGTTGTTGCAACGCCACGCAGCCGTCCCGATCGCCGCCAAACCCGGCAAGGAACACCGCGCGGTGACCTTGGCCAAAGAACGGCTGCAATCGCAATTGGCGGCGCCGCCCTCGCTGGAAGAACTGGCGGCGACGGTGAACCTGTCCCCCTTCCACTTCGCCCGGGTGTTCCGCCGCGCCACCGGCATGCCGCCGCACGCCTGGCTGATGCAGCAGCGTATCGCTCGGGCACGGGCGTTGTTACAGGACGGCTGCCTGCCGCTGGAAGTCGCGACGCAACTGGGTTTTGCCGACCAGAGTCATCTGAGCCGGCAATTCAAGCAGGTTTATGGCGTTGGACCGGGAGCGTATCGCAGCGCGCGGCAGTTACCCGGTTGATGACAGCAAAGATCCAAATGTGGGAGCAAGCCAGCCCCCACATTGGCTCTGCGCTTACTTGCCGGTGGCGACGCCTCGCGCGGGGTCGTTGATCCACTCGCTCCACGAACCGGCATACAACGCCCCCAATGGATAACCCGCCAGGCACAGGGCGAACAGGTTGTGGCAGGCCGTCACGCCGGAACCGCAATAGGCGACCAGCTCCGTCGGCGAACGATCACCGAGCTTCGCAGCAAACCGCTGTTTGAGCTGATCGGCGGGCAGAAAACGCCCGTCGCTACCCAGGTTTTCGGTGAACGCGGCGCATTGTGCGCCGGGAATGTGCCCGGCAATCGGATCGATCGGTTCCACTTCGCCCTTGAAGCGCGGCATGGCGCGGGCGTCGAGCAAGGTCAACGCGGGCTGGCCGAGACGTTGCTGGAGCTGTTTGGCGCTGAGCACCAGCGAAGCATCCGGCGTCCCGGTGAAGGTGCCGCGATTGATCGACGGCGGATCAAGACTCAGGGGTAATCCGGCGGCATGCCAGGCTTTCAGCCCGCCATCGAGAATGAACACACCGTCGCGCTTGCCCAGCCAGGCCAGCAACCACCAGGCCCGCGCCGCGTAGGCGCCAGGACCGTCATCGTACAAAACCACTTCGCTGTCGGCATTGATGCCCCAGGCTTGCAGGCGCTCGATCAGCTTTTCGGGTTCAGGCAACGGATGACGCCCGGTAACTCCCTTGACCACCGCCCCGCTCAGATCACGCTCGAGATCGGCAAAACTCGACCCGGCAATATGCCCTTCGGCATAGCTGCGCTGACCGTAATCCGGGTCTTCGAGGGCAAAACGACAATCCAGAATCACCAGCCCCGGAGTCTCCTTTTTCAGGTCCAACGCTTGCGGGCTGATAAGTTGCGCAATGGGCATAACGGGCTCCTGTGATGTTGTCAGTCTTGAATCCTAATGCACTTCTTCCAGCGCCTGGGCCAGCGGTACGTAAAATTCGTCGAACAGCGCATTTACCGCGTCGCGCGATTGATCGGTGACGAACCCGGCCTCAAGCACCAACACCTGATACACGCCGCGCTTAATGGCCTGTTCGCTCAAGTGGTTGGAGTTTTCCCGCGTGGTGCACAAAAACCGCACCCAGGACGTGAGGATGATCCAGGCGTTCAGCGTCAGGGACTCGATCTGAACCTTATCCATGTTCAGGATGCCAGCGGCGACGAACCCTTCGTAAATGGCGGTGCCCTGGATCAGGCAGCGCTGGGAAAAGCGCCGGTAACGGGCGGCCAGCTCGGGATCACTGTCGAGCAAGTGCTCGAGGTCGCGATGCAAAAACCGGTAGCGCCACATGGCGGCGAGCAATTCCTTGAGGTAGAAGCGCTTGTCTTCGACCGTCGCGGCGCGGCCCTGGGGTGGGCGCAGGAAGCTGTCCACCAGGCTTTCGTACTCACTGAACAGCACAGCGATGATCGCCTGCTTGTTGGGGAAGTGGTAGTACAGGTTGCCCGGAGAAATCTCCATGTGGGCAGCAATGTGGTTGGTGCTGATGCTGCGCTCGCCCTGCTGATTGAACAGCTCCAGGCTGTTCTGCACGATGCGCTCGCTGGTTTTGATCCGAGGGGCCATGGCTTGAGCTTTAATTCAGAGTGCGGTGACGGGCATCTTACGACCTATCCGTGGGTGGATAAAACAAAGCTGCTTCAGGATGTCATTTGACTTTTTAGAGTATGGACTCTAAAAATCCCCTCATTACAATAAATCCGGAGCCGACCATGCCTGCTGACATCGCCTACCTGAAGAACTTGCAGCAGCCTCTGGACGAGCTCCAAACCCTGCTCGATGCTCAACGCGCCGCGTATGCAGGCAACCCGATGCCACCCGAAGCTCAACGCCAGCAATGGCTAAAGGCATTGCGGGACCTGTTGAGCAATGAGCGCCAGGCCTTGATCGACGCCATCAGCCAGGATTTCAGCCACCGCAGCGCCGACGAAACCCTGCTCGCCGAATTGATGCCCAGCCTGCACGGCATTCACTACGCCAGCCAACACCTCAAAGGCTGGATGAAAACCTCGCGGCGTAAAGTCGGCATCGCCTTTCAACCCGCGTCGGCCAAAGTCGTTTATCAACCGCTGGGCGTAGTCGGGGTGATCGTGCCGTGGAACTACCCGCTGTATCTGGCCATCGGGCCACTGGTGGGGGCGTTGTCAGCGGGTAACCGGGTGATGCTCAAACTCAGCGAATCGACCCCCGCCACCGGTTTGCTGCTCAAGGAATTGCTGGGGCGGATATTCCCTCAAGACCTGGTTTGCGTGGTGCTCGGCGAGGCCGACATCGGCGTGGCGTTCTCCCGGTTGCGCTTCGATCACCTGCTGTTCACCGGCGCCACCAGCATCGGCAAACACGTGATGCGCGCAGCCGCCGAGAACCTGACTCCAGTGACCCTCGAACTGGGCGGCAAGTCCCCGGCCATCGTTTCCCGCGATGTGCCGCTCAAGGATGCCGCCGAACGCATCGCTTTCGGCAAGACCCTCAACGCCGGGCAAACCTGTGTCGCCCCGGACTACGTGCTGGTGCCGGAAGACCGCGTCGGCTCCTTCGTCGAAGCCTATCGCCAGGCAATTCGCGGGTTTTATCCGACCCTGGCCGACAATCCGGACTACACCGCCATCATCAATGACCGACAACTGGCGCGGCTCAACGGTTACCTCAGCGACGCCACCAGCAAGGGCGCGCTGCTGATTCCGCTGTTCGATCAGGGCCAGGGCCGACGCATGGGTCATAGCCTGCTGCTCAACGTCAGCGACGACATGACGGTGATGCAGGACGAAATTTTCGGCCCGCTGCTGCCGATCGTACCGTACAAGGACCTCGATGAAGCATTTGCCTACATCAACCAACGGCCTCGTCCGCTGGCGCTGTATTACTTCGGCTACGACAAGCGCGAGCAAAACCGCGTTCTCCACGAAACCCATTCCGGCGGCGTATGCCTCAACGACACCTTGCTGCACGTCGCCCAGGACGACATGCCGTTCGGCGGCATCGGCGCCTCGGGCATGGGCCACTACCACGGCCATGAGGGTTTCCTGACCTTCAGCAAGGCCAAGGGTGTGCTGATCAAACAGCGTTTCAATGCGGCGAAGCTGATCTATCCGCCGTACGGCAAATCCATTCAGAAACTGATCCAGAAGCTGTTTATCCGCTAACGATCAACACCGCCGGGTAATAACAATAATGAGCCCAAGCCTGTCCGACACACCCGCGCTGTCACGGCGCGGCCTGCTTAAATTCAGCCTGGGCGCCAGCGCCTTTCTGGCCACGGCCGGATTCGGCGCGAGCCTCAGCGGCTGCTCGTCGAGCACAGCGGCCAGCGGTTTCGCGACTCTGCGCAGCGGTGACCTGTTGTTTCTGCGGGCACTGATCCCGGTGATGCTCGACGGCGCCGTGGCCGTCGAGAAAATGCCGGCCGCCGTCGAAGGCACCCTCAAGAGCCTGGATTACAGCCTCGATCACCTGTCTGCGGAAATGCTCAAGCTGACCCGGCAATTGTTCGATGTGCTGGGGATGAGCATCACCCGCGGCCCACTGACCGGGATCTGGGGCAGCTGGGAAAACGCCAGCGGCGAGGATATCCGGCACTTTCTCGATCGCTGGGAAAACAGCTCGCTGAGCTTGCTGCGCATGGGCCATAGCTCGTTGCTGCAAATGGTGATGATGGCGTGGTACAGCCGGGCGGAGTCGTGGGTGCATTGCGGGTATCCGGGGCCGCCTACGGTTTGAGACCGCAGCGCGCCCAGAACATAACAACAAGAGAACCTGACGATGCCCGTACCCGATCCGTTCCGCGAAGGCCTGGCCCGTGGCTGGAAAACCTACAACGGCGCCCAACTGACCCAGAACCTGACCCTCGAAGCGGATGTGGCGATCATCGGCAGCGGTGCCGGCGGCGGAACCACTGCCGAAATCATCAGCGCCGCAGGCTACAAGGTCTTGCTCATCGAAGAAGGCCCACTCAAGACCAGCAGCGACTTCAAGATGCTCGAAGATCAGGCCTACGCCAGCCTCTATCAGGAAGGCATCGGGCGCATGAGCAAGGACGGTGCGATCACCATCCTCCAGGGCCGGGCGGTGGGCGGTACCACGCTGATCAACTGGACTTCGAGCTTTCGCACTCCGGATCCGACGCTCGAACACTGGGCCAAGGAACATGACGTCGTGGGCCACACACCGGCCGAGATGGCGCCCTGGTTCGAGAAAATGGAACAACGCCTGGGCGTCGCCCCGTGGCTAGTACCGCCCAACGCCAACAACGACGTCATCCGCAAAGGCTGCGAAAAACTCGGCTACGCCTGGCATGTGATCCCGCGCAACGTGCGCGGCTGCTGGAACATCGGCTACTGCGGCATGGGTTGCCCGACCAACGCCAAACAATCGATGCTGGTCACGACCATCCCGGCGACCCTGGAAAAAGGTGGCGAGCTGCTCTATCTGGCCCGCGCTGAAAAGCTGTCGATCAAGGACGCCAGGGTCACGGGTCTGCACTGTGTGGCGATGGATGAGCGTTGCGTTGCCCCTACCGGACGCACAATCACGGTCAAGGCACGGCATTACGTGCTGGCCGGTGGCGGGATCAACAGCCCGGCGCTGCTATTGCGTTCAGAGGCGCCGGATCCGCATGAGCGACTGGGGAAACGGACGTTCCTGCATTTGGTCAACATGTCCGCCGGGCTGTTCGACGAGGTGATCAACCCGTTCTACGGCGCGCCGCAGTCGATTTATTCCGACCATTTCCAGTGGCAGGACGGCATCACCGGCAAGATGTCCTACAAATTGGAGGTCCCACCATTGCACCCGGCGCTGGCCACCACCCTGCTCGGTGGCTTCGGCACGGAAAACGCCCGGCACATGGAGAATCTGCCACATACCCACGCGATGCTGGCGTTGCTGCGAGACGGTTTTCACCCGGACAGCCCCGGCGGCAGTGTCGAATTGCGCAGTGACGGCACGCCGGTGCTCGACTATCAGGTTTCACCGTATGCCTGGGACGGGTTGCGCCGGGCGTTCCATAGCATGGCCGAGATCCAGTTCGCCGGTGGCGCCAACGCTGTGATGCCGCTGCATGCCGACGCCCGTTACGTGAAAACCCTCGCCGAAGCGCGTGCCTTGATCGATGGATTGAGCCTTGAGTTGTATCGCACGCGCCTGGGCAGTGCTCATGTGATGGGCGGTTGTGCCATGGGTGAGGACCCGAAAAACGCCGTGACCGACAGCCTCGGCCGACATCACCAACTGCGCAATCTGTCGATCCACGACGGCTCGCTATTCCCCACCAGCATTGGTGCAAACCCACAATTGTCGGTCTACGGACTGACGGCACAACTGGCGAATTCACTGGCCGAGCGTTTGAAAAACCCATGAAAACGCGGAATATTCCCATCGTCTATAGTGCTTTCTTACCCAACAGGCGACTTGGCCGACCGGTAAGGCTGCGATACCATCCGACTCCCCAACGGACTCCCGCCAGGACGACGCGATGAACCGAGTGTTGTACCCAGGTACCTTCGACCCTATTACCAAGGGCCATGGCGATCTGGTCGAACGCGCCTCGCGCCTGTTCGATCACGTGATCATCGCCGTCGCCGCCAGCCCGAAGAAAAACCCGCTGTTTCCCTTGGAACAACGTGTGGAGCTGGCCCGCGAGGTCACCAAACATTTGCCGAACGTTGAAGTCGTCGGCTTCTCGACGCTGCTCGCGCATTTCGCCAAAGAGCAGAACGCCAATGTGTTCCTGCGTGGTTTGCGCGCGGTGTCGGACTTCGAATACGAATTCCAGCTGGCCAATATGAACCGCCAACTGGCACCGGATGTGGAAAGCCTGTTTCTTACCCCGTCCGAGCGTTATTCGTTCATTTCCTCGACACTGGTCCGTGAAATCGCGGCCCTGGGCGGCGATATCACCAAGTTCGTCCACCCGGTGGTGGCCGACGCCCTCACCGAACGCTTCAAAAAGTAGGCGCTGCCGAAGCTGCACTTGATCGCGCCCGCGTGCACTGCGGGCGCCAATGCGGCACAATTGTGCGCATTGGTTTATTGCGCCAGGGCCTGCCGCCCCGGCTGGAGTTAGCATGTCCCTGATCATCACCGACGATTGCATCAACTGCGACGTCTGCGAACCCGAGTGCCCGAACGCCGCCATTTCCCAGGGCGAAGAGATCTACGTGATCGACCCGAACCTGTGCACGCAATGTGTCGGCCACTACGACGAACCGCAGTGCCAGCAGGTCTGCCCGGTGGATTGCATTCCGCTGGACGAGGCCCATCCGGAAACTGAAGAACAGTTGATGGAGAAGTACCGGAAGATTACCGGTAAGGCTTGAAAGCCTGGAAAGATCGTCCGAAGGCTCGAGCGGCGTTCGGACGATCTTTTTTATGCCTCACTCCCGCTGCTCAAACCCTTCCCCGACGCACCCCAGACACCGCACAAACGCCGCTTTCGCCGGGTCGACCACCAGCGCCTGCCCTGCATCGCCAATGCCGCCGCCCAGCGCGGTAAATGGCAGCGACACCACAAACGCCCCGGCACCGATCACTGTCGCCACCACCAGCAACGGTCGGGCAATCAGCAGATCGCCAAGCATGGCGTAGGCCGGTGGATTCTGGATGGTGTAACGCGGGTCGCCGCTGCCGTTCTCAGTAGCCAGCGCGGGCGCAGCGACGCTCAGCAGCAGCGTGACGACAAGGGTTCGAAACAGATTCATGGCACGGTCCTTCGGCTAGGCAGTGAGAACACTGACTATAGACCGTAGCCGATATCAGCTCTGACAGCGCGGACAAAAGACGCTGGCGCGCTGCCCGAGTTTGACTTCCCGCAGCCCCGTGCCACAGACCTTGCAGTGTTCACCACCACGGCCGTATACGAACAGCTCCTGCTGGAAGTACCCCGGCTGGCCGTCGCCGCCGATAAAGTCCCGCAACGTGGTACCGCCCCGTTCGATGGCGAGCGCCAGGATGCGCTTGATCTCGATCGCCAGCTTCAAATAACGCCCCCGGGAAATGCTCTTGGCCTCGCGGCGCGGGTCGATGCCGGCAGCAAACAGCGCTTCGGTTGCGTAGATATTGCCGACACCAACCACCACCGCGTTATCCATGATGAACGGCTTGACCGCCATGGATCGCCCGCGGGACAGCTGGAACAGACGCTCGCCATCGAACAGATCGGTCAACGGCTCCGGCCCCAGGCGAACCAGCAGTTCGTGATTCAGCGGGTCGAGACTCCAGAGCATCGCCCCGAACCGACGCGGGTCGGTGTAACGCAGGGCCAGGCCCGATTCCAGCTCGATGTCCACATGCTCATGCTTGGCCGCCGGCAAGCCGGCTTCCACCAGCCGCAGATTCCCCGACATGCCCAAATGGCTGATCAACGTGCCGACTTCGGCATTGATCAGTAAATACTTGGCCCGCCGTTCCACCAGCACGATGCGCTGGCCCGACAGCCGCACATCCAGGTCTTCGGGGATCGGCCAGCGCAGACGGCGCTCACGCACGATCACCCGGCTGACGCGCTGGCCTTCCAGGTGCGGTGCAATTCCTCGGCGGGTGGTTTCGACTTCCGGCAGTTCAGGCATGAGGCTCTCGAATCAGGCGAGGTTCGACACTCAACGTGTGGCGAGGTCGCGAATTTCTTGTTTCTGGGTTTCGAAATCGTATTCCGATAGACCGATGTAATCGAGCACCAGATGCCCGACATTGTTCCATTCGTGGTCTTCAGACTGGTTGCCCAGCACCCGATAGGAGGCACAAATGTGCTCAGCCATCTTCAGGATTGCCAGCAGGTTTTTCAACGGCGTATTGCGGCACGACTCATCGCTGAAAATGGCCAGGGCATCGTGATGGTTGGCAATGGCCTGGGTGACATGTTCCGGCAGACGCCAGGACTTGGCGGTGTAATACCCGACCACGGCGTGGTTGGTGTTGTATTGCTTGTTCTCGGTATCCACCACGCGGCATTCGACGCTGGCGTTGGCATAGGCCTGTTCCAGCACTTTCATGTAGTCGGGGAATTTCTTGAGCATCAGCGGGATGCCACAATCGTGGAACAGGCCCAGCGCATAAGCTTCATCGCCGGCCTGGACACCGACGCGCTTGGCCAGGCTCAGGCAGGTCATCGCCACGTCCTGCGCCGTGTCCCAGAAACGGTTGAGGGTGACGATGGTGTCGTCGTTCAGCTCGCCCTTGATCGACTGCGCGTTGATCAGGTTGATGATCGAACGGCTGCCCAACAGATTTACTGCTCGCTGGATCGCGGTGATCTTGTTGCTCAAGCCGTAATACGGCGAGTTGACGATTTTCAGCAAGGCACCGGATAGGCCCGGGTCCTGGGAGATCAGCTTGGCGATCACCTCCAGGTCCGGGTCGGGCATATATTGCTCCATCTGCAGATCCACCATGATCTGCGGCTGGGGCGGCACACTGATGCCTTGCAGGGACTGTTGAATCTGTTCAGAAGACAGCTCTTGGGACATAAGTACGCACTCCGGGTCAGGCGGGGATTCTAACCTTTAAAAAGATCGATCCGACAGCCAGTCAAACTCAATCCATATGTGTGCGGGCCCGCGATGGCGTCATGCGCGTTTCATCGTCCGTCAAACCCGCCACTCCCTCAACACGCTATACTCCCGCTCTTTTTTCCGGAGCGACGTCATGTCCCTGCCTAGCCTGCGCCTCAAAGCCAACGCCGACCGACGCCTGCGCAACGGTCACTTGTGGGTCTACAGCAACGAAATCGATGTAGCCGCCACCCCATTGCACGGCTTCAAGGCTGGCGATCAGGCGATCCTCGAAGCCGCCGGCGGCAAGCCGCTGGGCATCGTTGCCATGAGCCCGAACAATCTGATCTGCGCCCGCCTGCTGTCGCGCGACATCAAGTTGCCGCTGGACAAATCGCTGCTGGTGCATCGCCTGAACGTCGCCCTGTCGCTGCGCGATCGCCTGTTCGACAAGCCGTTCTATCGTCTGGTCTACGGCGACTCCGACCTGCTGCCAGGCCTGGTGGTCGACCGTTTCGGTGACATCCTGGTGGTCCAGATCGCTTCGGCGACCATGGAAGCTCACAAAGATGACGTGATCGCGGCCCTGACCCAAGTGCTCAAGCCAAGCGGCATCCTGTTCAAGAACGACTCCGCAGCCCGTGACGCTGAAGGCCTCAACCGTTACGTCGAAACCGTGTTCGGCCTGGTGCCGGAGTGGGTGGCGCTGGAAGAGAACGGCGTGAAGTTCGAAGCGCCGGTCATCCAGGGCCAGAAAACCGGCTGGTTCTATGACCACCGCATGAACCGCGCGCGTCTGGCACCTTATGCCAAAGGTAAACGCGTGCTGGACTTGTACAGCTACATCGGTGGCTGGGGCGTGCAAGCAGCCGCCTTCGGCGCCAGTGAAGTGTTCTGCGTCGATGCGTCGGCCTTCGCCCTCGACGGCGTCGAGCGCAACGCTGCACTGAACGGTTTCGCCGAAAAAATGACCTGCATTGAAGGCGACGTGTTCGAAGCCCTCAAAGAGCTGAAAGCCAGCGAAGAGCGTTTCGACGTCATCGTGGCCGACCCTCCTGCATTCATCAAACGCAAGAAAGACATGAAAAACGGTGAAGGTGCCTACCGTCGCCTGAACGAACAAGCCATGCGCCTGCTCAGCAAGGACGGCATCCTGGTCAGCGCATCGTGCTCGATGCACCTGCCGGAAGACGATCTGCAGAACATCCTGCTGACCAGCGCCCGTCACCTGGACCGCAACATCCAGATGCTGGAGCGCGGCGGACAAGGCCCGGATCACCCGGTTCACCCAGCCATTGCCGAAACCCGCTACATCAAGAGCATTACCTGCCGTCTGCTGCCAAACAGCTGAGTACGCCGGTTTGACGGGGAGCCGACAGGCTCTCCGTCAGCCATTCTGACGCCGCGACATCTCCTCTCCCACCCCATCGTCTTACTCTTGCAGTCCTACAGACTTGCAGGACGTTTCCCTGCACATTTGATTTGAAAGAATATAACTTACAAATTTTCTCCAACCCCAAGACCGCTCCGACAAAATTACTGGAATATTCCTACTTGATCTCCCCTTGATAAGAGCCCATTAAAGCCTATGATTGAGTTGTCACCTCGAAGTGACACTCACTATCAAATGACAAGGAGTCAACAACATGAAAGCAATTACTCTGGAAGCTAACAAAATCGCCAACCTGGCTTTTCTGGTTGCACCAAAAGCCCGCTAAGTAAATGAGACGCTGGGGAGTGCCGGCTACCCAGCGTGTTCTATGGCACCCGTCCAGAGCGAACCGCCCACCATGCAGATAAACCCATATCTATTCATACTTCCTCGCACGCCCGGCCAAATAGTCTGGGATTACAAAAATCACAAACAGTTTGAACTAAGCCTTGAATACTCAAGCAGACTTACGCAACTAATCAACAACCCCGAACTGTATAACGACAGCAACATAGTTGACACTCAACTCCTGAACGCAGGAATACTGACAACATCAATACAAGGCACTGTTGAATGGGGCTGGGATGAACTGTCGAAGATATTCCATATCGGTACCAAAAACATCCCCTGCGAACATGTCCCTCAGGATATTCATGAATGGTCTAGACACTACCTGGACCATTGCACCGAAGTGCTGGCCGCTCCTGCGCCGAGCAACCGGCCCACAGAACGCCAGGCGCGGGAGCTGATTGACCTGCCAAAGCCTTCCTGCCTGCCGAAAGGGTCTCTTGCCGACGTCCTGATCGGCCGAAAAACCTGCCGCACCTTCACGGATGCAGCGGTTTCACTGGAAGCTATCGGCACGCTGCTTTACCTGTCCCTTGGCTACTTGCATGAGCGCGAAAACGATGTCGACGAAACCCTTGTCGAAGGTCTCGATGCCCGGCGCAGCAGCCCATCCGGTGGCGGGCTGAATGCCTGCGAAGGCTTTCTACATGTACACAACGTCAGCGGCCTGAAACCCGGGCTCTACGCCTATCACCCCACCGACCACGCCTTGAGTTTCGTCAACCCGACACCTGACTCGCCACTGGGGCAGTTGCTGTGTGGGCAGCACTTCATCAACAACCTGCCCGTGGGCCTGTTCATCACCAGTCGGTTCGACAAGCTGTGGTGGAAATATGAACACTCGCGAGCCTATCGAATGGCCTTCGTGGAAGCGGGGCATATCTCGCAAACATTCCAACTGGTGGCCACTGCACTGGGGTTGAACACCTGGCTGACGGGGGCACTGGCCGATGATCAGGTCGAGGTCTTGCTGGGGATCGAGGACAGCGCGGAACAACCTTTGTTTTTTGTCGGCTGTGGCTACAGCGACGGACAAGTGATGTGCAAGGAATTGAAAGATCTTCTGAGCCGTCGGGAGCCGCAACAATGACCACTCCCATCGTTGCCCCGTTGGAGCAGCCCGTATCCTGGGCTCATCGTTACACCCTGGGCGACTGGAATACCCGTGCGTCAGTGCGCACCAGCGAACACGACTATCTATTACCGCCAGACCTGGAACAGCAACTGGAAACGCGCCACTGGTTTCCTCCAGGCTTCCTGGCTTACCTGACTCACCCGGCCATCCAGGCGGCAGGTCAAACCGTCATCCATCGGTTGTCGGCCAATCATCTGGTGTACTTCCTCGACTACACCACCTTGCTTGAGCACCGCATCGTCAACCGCTCCGTGGAAACCATCATCCATGATGAACTGAACGTCCACATTCCCGCACGAATGAAGACCGCCGCGCTTCAGCTTTATACCGACGAGGGTTATCACGCCCTGTTTTCCAACAGCCTTGCCGAGCAAGTTGCCAGTTTCTACGGGATCAGCCGACGTCCGGTCATGCCCCACCGCATCATGCGATTGAACGCCCTGCTTGACGGCGCCCCTGAAAGATACAGGGCGCTGGCCTGGTTTCTCGTCGGGTTCGTGTCGGAGACGATCATTGCCAAGGAACTGCTCGATGTCTGCCGTAACGACCTGGTCTCCAGCGTCCAGGCAATGCTCAGGGATCATCTGGCGGACGAGGCACGCCATAGTCGCTATTTCTCTGAAGTGTTCCATTACCTGTGGCTGACGCTGAACAGCCCTCAACGCACGTTTGTCGCCAAAGCGCTGCTGGACATCATCCGGATGTTCTTCGAAGCCGATGAGCGATGGATGCGCGAAAGCCTGCTCAGCGCGGGTCTTGGCGAGACCACCATCACGGAAATTCTTGGCGGACTGACCAGCCCCCAAGCCACCCATCAACGGGTGCGATCCGGTGCTGGCGCAACGCTTCAGGCGTTAAAAAAGGCTGGTTTCTTCGACCTGCCCTCCAACCAGCAACTGTTCATGAAGGCAGGGCTTATCGATGGCTGAAGGACAATCCGCGGCGACCGTCAAACAACGTCGGGGGGCGGTCAGCCTGTTGTTGGCCATGGTGCTGCTTGGCGTGTTCCCGCTGGATGTCCTGCTACCCTCTTTCCCGGCGCTCGCCGAACACTTTCGCAGTACGCCCGCCGATATTACGCTGTCGATCAGTCTGTTTGCCGTCGGCATAGCGGGCTCTCAACTGCTGATCGGGCCGCTGTCGGATGTGATCGGGCGCAAAGGACTGTTGCTCGCTGGAATAACCATCTCGATGCTGGGTGCGGTGGGCTGCACGCTGACCACGGACTATGTTCACTTCCTGTTGTTCCGTGTGATTCAGGCACTTGGCTGCGGGGGTTTCGTGCTGTCACAAGCATTGATCCAGGACCTGTTCGAGGGCGAGGAGCGTGACCGGTTGCGGATCCTGATGGTGACTGCCACCGGCGTTTTCATCTCGGTCTCACCGTTGGCCGGCACGTTCCTGCAAGCCACGCTGGGCTGGCAGGGCAGCTTTGTGGTGTTTATCGCACTGGCTGGAATAGTGCTGCTCAAGGCCTGTTTTTTTCTCGAAAACACTCGGCCTGCGGCAACCGGGGCGCTATCGAATATCTTCCAGCCCTACCGCCGGGTCTTGTGCGATGTCGACTTTCTGTCCTACTGGCTGATTTCCGCCTTTGCTTTCGCCTGCCATTTTTCCTTCATAGTGATTTCGCCGCTGATTTTCATGGATCAACTCCAGCTATCGGCCTATGACTTCTCGCTGATCCTGCTGGTCTATGGCGGCGCCTACATTGTCGGCGGCACGGTTGCGACGCTGCTGGGTAAACGTATCAGTCCCGGTCATCAAGTCATCAGCGGGCTATGCCTGATCCTGCTGTCCGGCCTGATCATGCTTTACCTCTCAAGCCACTTTACGCTATCCCCGTTTACCGTCCTGGTACCGATGCTCATCTGTACTGCCGGCACTACCATCGCCCGACCGGCCGCCACGTCCAAAGCCATGAGCCTGTTCCCTGAAAATGCGGGAACTTCGGCGTCGGCCGGCAGCACGGTGATTTTCATCTGTGGCGGGTTGATCAGTGCGCTCATCAGCCTGAGCCCGGCCAACCTGCAATCCACGCTGGGATACAGCTTTATCATCTTGAGCAGCGTGGCGCTGGTACTCAACAGTCGTATCCATAGCCGAGCCAAAAGCCCGGGAGCCAGCCCAAGCGTCGAATAATCCTGCCAGTCGTCATCCCACACGCCCCGTCAGCACTGGATCAACGTTTTCCGGCATTCCCTCCTGACGCCAGCGGTGTAGAATCGCGAGATTCATCGCCAGTCATCCCCCGGCGGGTTTATGAGCTCAAGCTGAAGCGCGCGGCGATCCCGCAAAGTTATCGGCAACTTCCGGACACACGGCCATTTCTGAGTGTTCCAGACGTCAATAGAAGCTCACTTCCCTTTTGATACCTGATTTGCCGCCCGGAGTGCTCCATGCCTGATTACCGCTCGAAAACATCCACCCACGGCCGCAACATGGCCGGTGCTCGCGCACTGTGGCGCGCCACGGGGATGAAAGATGACGACTTCAAGAAGCCGATCATCGCCATTGCCAACTCCTTTACCCAGTTCGTACCGGGCCATGTGCACCTGAAGGATCTGGGTCAACTGGTCGCTCGTGAAATCGAACGGGCCGGCGGCGTAGCCAAAGAATTCAACACCATCGCCGTGGATGACGGCATCGCCATGGGCCACGACGGCATGCTCTATTCGCTGCCGAGCCGCGAGATCATCGCCGACTCCGTCGAATACATGGTCAACGCCCACTGCGCCGACGCCATTGTCTGCATTTCCAACTGCGACAAGATCACCCCTGGCATGCTGATGGCCGCCTTGCGCCTGAACATCCCGGTAATCTTCGTGTCCGGCGGCCCGATGGAAGCCGGCAAGACCAAACTGGCCAGCCACGGTCTCGACCTGGTCGACGCCATGGTGATCGCCGCCGACTCCAGCGCCTCTGACGAGAAGGTCGCCGAGTACGAGCGTAGCGCCTGCCCTACTTGCGGTTCCTGCTCCGGCATGTTCACCGCCAACTCGATGAACTGCCTGACCGAAGCCCTGGGTCTCGCATTGCCGGGCAACGGTTCGACCCTGGCCACCCACAGCGACCGCGAACAGCTGTTCCTGCAAGCCGGCCGCACCATCGTCGAGCTGTGCAAGCGTTACTACGGCGAGAACGACGAGTCGGTGTTGCCGCGCAACATCGCCAACTTCAAGGCGTTCGAAAACGCCATGACCCTGGACATCGCCATGGGCGGTTCCACCAACACCATCCTGCACTTGCTGGCCGCGGCCCAGGAAGCCGAGATCGATTTCGACCTGCGCGACATCGACCGCCTCTCCCGCCATGTACCGCAACTGTGCAAGGTCGCGCCGAACATCCAGAAATACCACATGGAAGACGTGCACCGTGCCGGCGGGATCTTCAGCATCCTCGGCTCCCTGGCCCGTGGCGGTCTGTTGCACACCGACCTGCCGACCGTACACAGCAAGACCATGGCTGAAGGTATCGCCAAGTGGGACATCACCCAGACCAACGACGAAGCGGTGCATCACTTCTTCAAGGCTGGCCCTGCGGGCATCCCGACGCAAACCGCGTTCAGCCAGTCGACCCGCTGGGAAACCCTGGACGACGACCGTGAAAACGGCTGCATCCGCAGTGTCGAACACGCTTACTCGAAAGAAGGCGGCCTGGCCGTTCTGTATGGCAACATCGCGCTGGACGGTTGCGTGGTGAAAACCGCCGGTGTCGACGAGTCGATCCACGTCTTCGAAGGCAACGCGAAGATCTTCGAAAGCCAGGACAGCGCCGTACGCGGCATCCTCGCCGACGAAGTGAAGGCTGGCGACATCGTGATCATTCGTTACGAAGGTCCGAAAGGCGGCCCGGGCATGCAGGAAATGCTCTACCCGACCTCGTACCTGAAATCCAAAGGCCTGGGCAAAGCCTGCGCCCTGCTCACCGACGGCCGTTTCTCCGGCGGTACTTCGGGCCTGTCCATCGGCCACGCTTCGCCAGAAGCCGCTGCCGGTGGCGCGATCGGTCTGGTGCAGGACGGCGACAAGGTCCTGATCGACATTCCGAACCGCTCGATCAACCTGTTGGTCAGCGACGAAGAACTGGCCGCGCGCCGGGTCGAGCAGGACAAGAAAGGCTGGAAGCCAGTGGAAAAGCGTCCACGTAAAGTGACCACCGCTCTGAAAGCCTACGCCCTGTTGGCGACCAGCGCCGACAAGGGTGCCGTGCGTAACAAAGCGATGCTCGACGGACTGTAATACTTAACCGTCGAACAAAAAAATGCCCCGCCAAGTGCGGGGCATTTTTTTGATCGTTCCCACGCAGAGCGTGGGAACGAGATCACAGCGCTTATTGAATCTCTTCCGGCTTGACGATCACCCAGTTCTTGTCCGCCGTCACCGCCAACCCTTCTTTCGCCTGGGCCGCTGCGTGCTTGGCCATCATGCCGTTAATCTGGGTCATGTACTTGTCTTTGCGGTTGACCCACAAATGGATGCCGCCCTTGGACACGTCGACGCTGTGGAACAGCATGTAACCGTCGCTGCTCGGCGTATCACCACCCACCAGGACCGGTTTTTTCCATTCATCGATGTAGGTCAGGATCGCCGCTTGCTTGCCGGCCATCCAGGTTGCCGGGGTCCACAGGTACGGAGTCAGTTCCAGGCCCAGGTTAGCCTTTTCGTCATACTTGCCGGCAGTAATCTGCTTACGCGCCGTGGTCAGCTCGCCAGTCTTGCGGTCCTTGAGCAACGTAGTCACGCCGATCACGTTCTGCGGTTTGACGTTGTAGCCGTACTTCGGATCGGCAGCGACCATGCGCACCAATTCTTCGGAGGCAGCGGTCATCACGTAGACCTCAATGCCATTTTCCATCAGCTTGTTGTAGAGCTCGGCCTGGCCGGTGAAGACTTTCGGCGGCTGGACGTCGATGGTCTTGACCACATCGCCGTCGTAATAAGTGCTCGGCACCGGTTTGCCAGACGCCATCAGCTCATCGACGTAGCCCTTGAGCTCTTGAAGCGTGAAGCCGGAAAACACTTGGGCGACCCATGGATAGCAGACCATGTCGTCGATTTCGCAGAGACGATAGTAGTAGCTGAACAGGCTCTCCTTGTGGTCGGCGGTGTCTTTGAACGGGATCAGTTTCAGCGAGGGATCGAGGCTCTCGCGGGTGATCAGGCCCTTGTTTTCCATGAACGGCAACAATGACTCTTCGAGGTCGTAGCGGTAACTGGTGTTGTCCATGTCGAACACCGCGAAGTTACCCTTGTTGGCATTGGCCGCGATCATCGCGTCCAGCGCCTTGGCCTGATCCGCTGGCCAGTGCTTCAGGTCGGTAGCGAACGCCTGGCCGGCAAGGCCAAGACTCAAACCCAATCCAAGTGCAGCAGCAAGAAATTTCGGTGCAAGCTTCATCGGCGTTTCTCCCCTGGTTCAAAGAGATCGACGCTAACAAATCTGTGTGACAGTCCTCGCCTGCCCGCGACCGCTTGCATCCTGATTCCGTCAGCGGCATTCCTTATAGCGGCATTGGCTTATTCCAAAAACGACAGTTGACCGCTGTTTTTGATATTAAATCATTACATATCAAGCTGTTAGGCTTACCGGTTCGCAGTCACACACGAAGGTGGCTGGCACAAGTCTATGGAGCCTCTATGAATCTGCCGCTGATTCTCAATCTGCTGGTGTTCCTCGCCTTGCTTTTCGGCTTGGCGCAAACCCGTCACACCACCTGGAGCCTGGCCAAGAAAGTGCTGCTGGCGCTGGTACTGGGCGTGGTATTCGGTGTCGCCCTGCACACGATTTATGGTGCGGGCAACCCGGTGTTGAAAGCTTCGATCGGTTGGTTCGATCTGGTGGGCAACGGTTACGTGCAGTTGCTGCAGATGATCGTGATCCCGCTGGTGTTCGCCTCGATCCTCAGTGCCGTGGCCCGTCTGCACAACGCTTCGTCGCTGGGAAAAATCAGCTTCCTGACCATCGGCACGCTGCTGTTTACCACCGCCATCGCGGCGCTGATCGGCATTGGCCTGACCAACCTGTTCGGCCTCACCGCCGAAGGTCTGGTCGCCGGCACCCAGGAAATGGCTCGCCTGCAAACCATCCAGACCGACTACGCGGGCAAGGTCGCCGACCTGAATGTGCCGCAACTGTTGTTGTCGTTCATCCCGCAGAACCCGTTCGCCGACCTCGCTCGCGCCAAACCGACGTCGATCATCAGTGTGGTGATCTTCGCCGCATTCCTTGGGGTCGCGGCGCTGCAACTGCTCAAGGATGATGTCGAGAAAGGTCAGAAAGTGATCAACGCCATCGACACCCTGCAAGCCTGGGTGATGCGTCTGGTGCGCCTGGTGATGAAGCTGACTCCATACGGCGTGTTGGCGCTGATGACCAAAGTGGTCGCCGGCTCCAACCTGCAAGACATCATCAAGCTCGGCAGTTTCGTGGTGGTGTCCTACATCGGCCTGGGCCTGATGTTTGTGGTCCATGGCGTGCTGGTATCGGCCGCCGGGATCAACCCGTTGCGCTTCTTCCGCAAGATCTGGCCGGTGCTGACGTTCGCCTTCACCAGCCGCTCCAGCGCCGCCACCATTCCGCTGAGCATCGAAGCCCAGACCAGCCGTTTGGGTATTCCACAGTCCATCGCCAGCTTCGCCGCCTCGTTTGGCGCGACCATTGGCCAGAACGGCTGTGCCGGTCTGTACCCGGCAATGCTGGCGGTGATGGTTGCGCCAACCGTGGGCATCAACCCGCTGGACCCGCTGTGGATCGCGACGTTGGTGGCGATTGTGACGCTGAGTTCGGCCGGGGTGGCCGGGGTTGGTGGCGGTGCAACCTTCGCCGCGCTGATCGTGTTGCCGGCCATGGGCTTGCCGGTGTCACTGGTGGCGTTGCTGATTTCGGTTGAACCGCTGATCGACATGGGTCGCACGGCGTTGAACGTCAGTGGCTCGATCACCGCTGGGGCGATCACCAGCCAGATCATGCAGCAGACGGATAAAGCGCTGTTGGATGCGGATGAGCATGGGGCGTTGGCTCAGGCTTGATTGGCGCCTGATGGATCGCTATCGCGGGCTTGCCCGCGATGCGCTCAGGCCTTCTCCCAAACCTCAAAGCTATACGCCGGTTTGTCGCCTTCTGCCGGATTCGGAACATTCGACACCAGCTTCCACTGGTTCACATCAAACTCCGGAAACCACGCATCCCCTTCCGGGCTCAGCGCCACGCGCGTCAGGTATAGCCGATCGGCCTGCTCCAGACCTTGTGCATATAACTGTGCGCCACCAATCAGCATCAACTCATCGACGCCCTGCTCCAGCGCCCATTCCTCGGCGCGAACCACGGCCGCCTCCAGTGACGGATAAACCTCCGCACCTTCCAGCTGCAGATCCGCCTGGCGACTGACCACGATGTTCAACCGGCCCGGCAGCGGACGACCGAGGGAATCCCAGGTCTTGCGCCCCATGATGATCGGCTTGCCGAGGGTGGTGGCCTTGAAGTATTTGAAGTCCCCCGGCAAGTGCCAGGGCATGCTGTTATCGACGCCGATCACGCGGTTTTCACCGAGGGCTGCGATCAGGCTGAGGGGGAGTGATTTAGTCATGCCGGCGAGGATACCAGAGCCTCCCTTACCCCGATAAGCGTCACAGCGGTTATGCTCATCGCTCAATTAAGCGACGGGATGCCGCGTGACTGAACTGACACCCCTGCAAAACCTCTGGCTGAGCGAAACCATACGCCTGCGTGAAGAACACGCCGGGCCCCTGGATGATCTGGAAGCCAACCGAGTCGCCCGTAGCGCCGGCGGCGACCTGCCGACGCGCATTCAATGCCGCGCCCGGTGGCTGGCCGAGCGCGACGGGCAGACCCGCGCCCTCAAACACTGGCTGCAAGGCGCGCGACTGGCGTTGATCATGCTCGCCGTGCTGGCCGTAATCAGTGGCGCCGGCCTGGCGTTTGCCGCGCTGGGCGACGGCCAGACCCCGGTCAATGTGTTCTGGGCCTTGGGCAGCCTGCTGGGGCTGAACCTGATTCTGCTGTTGAGCTGGGCCCTGGGCCTGGTGTTCGCCGGCGAACAGGGCACCGCCCTCGGACGCTTGTGGTTGTGGCTCAGTGAAAAACTCGCCCGCGATGCCAACGCCGCACAACTGGCGCCGGCCCTGCTGCTGTTACTGCAACGGCAGAAACTCAATCGGTGGGCGCTGGGTGTGCTGGTCAACGGCTTGTGGTTGTTGGCGATGCTCAGTGCCTTGGTGATGCTGCTGACGCTGATGGCGACCCGGCGCTATGGCTTCGTCTGGGAGACCACCATCCTCGGCGCCGACACCTTCGTCGCCATGACCCAGGCCCTCGGCGCCCTGCCGGCCTTGCTCGGTTTCAGTGTGCCCAGCGTGGAGATGATCCGCGCCAGCGGCGATGCCGCGCTGAACATCGAAAGCGCCCGCCAGGCCTGGGCGGCGTGGCTGGTGGGCGTGCTGCTGGTGTACGGCGTGTTACCGCGTTTGCTGCTCGCATTGTTCTGCCGGTGGCGCTGGAAAACCGGCCAGGCAGCCTTGCATCTGGACTTGAACCTGCCCGGCTACGCCCAACTGCGCGAACGGCTGATGCCCACCAGCGAACGCCTGGGTATTAGCGATGCCGCGCCTGAGCAACTTCACCGGGTTGAAAACGCGGCCAGCGATCTGCAAAGCGATGGCGCACTGTTGGTGGCCATCGAGCTGGACGATCAACGCCCCTGGCCACCGCAGCTGCCGAAAAGCGTCAACGACGCCGGCATCCTCGATAGCCGCGAATCCCGGCACAAACTGCTTGAACAGCTGAGTCGCTTTCCCCCGGCCCGCCTGGCCATCGCCTGCGATCCACGGCGTTCGCCGGACCGTGGCAGCCTGGCGCTGATTGCCGAACTGGCTCGCAGCGCCACCGCCACCCGCGTGTGGTTGCTGCAAGCGCCGCCCGGCGAAGCGCTGGATGCCGAACGCCTGGGCGACTGGCACGTTGCGCTACAACAACTGGACTTGCCATTCGCCGATTGCGCGCCGTTGAGCTGGCTGGAGACGGGTCATGACTGATGCCTGGAAACAGCCATTGAAACTCGCCGTGGTCGGCCACACCAACGTCGGCAAAACCTCGTTGCTGCGAACGCTGACGCGGGATGTCGGCTTCGGCGAAGTCTCCCATCGCCCCAGCACCACGCGCCACGTCGAAGGAGCGCGATTGTCGGTGGACGGCGAGCCTCTGCTCGATCTGTTCGACACGCCGGGCCTGGAAGATGCCATCGCCCTGCTCGACTACCTCGAGCGCCTGGAGCGACCCGGTGAACGCCTCGACGGCCCGGCGCGGCTGGCGCGCTTCCTTGAGGGCAGCGAAGCCCGGCAGCGCTTCGAACAGGAAGCCAAGGTGTTGCGACAATTGCTCGCCTCCGACGCCGGCCTCTATGTGATCGACGCTCGGGAGCCAGTGCTGGCCAAGTACCGCGACGAACTGCAAGTGCTGGCCAGTTGCGGCAAACCGCTGCTGCCAGTGCTGAATTTTGTCAGCAGCGCCCAGCAGCGCGAACCGGATTGGCGTGAAGCCCTGGCGCGGTTGGGCTTGCATGCCTTGGTGCGGTTCGACAGCGTCGCGCCGCCGGAAGATGGCGAACGCCGACTGTATGAAAGCCTCGCGCTGCTGCTGGAAAACTCCCGCGAACAACTGGAACGCCTGATCGCCGATCAGCAGGCCCAACGCCTGGCCCGTCAGCAGAGTGCAGCGCAGTTGATTGCCGATTTATTGATCGATTGCGCCGCCTGCCGCCGCAGTGTCGCCAGCGAGGCGGAGCAGGAACAGCAAGCGATCAGCGAACTGCGCAAAGCGGTGCGTCAGCGTGAACAACGTTGCGTCGAAGCCTTGCTCAAGCTCTACGCCTTCCGCCCACAGGACGCGGCGGCCAGTGACCTGCCGCTGCTCGATGGTCGCTGGGGCGATGACCTGTTCAACCCGGAAACCCTGAAACAACTCGGTGTACGGGTCGGCGGTGGCATCGCGGCTGGCGCGGCGGCCGGGGCCGGCGTCGATTTGCTGGTGGGCGGCCTGACCCTCGGCGCGGCGGCACTGGCTGGAGCGATTGCCGGCGGCGCCCTGCAAACCGCCCGCAGTTACGGCAGCCGCCTGCTGGGCAAGATCAAGGGCCAGCGAGAACTGACTGTCGACGACAGCGTGCTGCGGTTGTTGGCCCTGCGTCAGCGACAACTGTTGCAAGCCCTGAACCAGCGCGGGCACGCGGCGATGGACAGCATTCAGGTCGCCACACCACAGGACAAAACCTGGCGCGAAGGCAAACTGCCGGAAGCGCTGAACAAGGCGCGGGCACATCCGCAATGGTCGTCGCTCAATCCTCATTCGAAGGTGAATCAGGCGGAGCGGCAGGAGCAGGTTGAGGTGTTGGCGCAGCAGCTTTAACCAACGATCGTCAGCGCCAATCCAGTTTCAGAAACTCTTTGGCCAATGCCTTCACACGGCTACGATCGGTCCTGTTCGCTCGCCCGTCATTGTCCACATCCGAGCTCAATACCCACTCAAAAACCCCATCGTTATCCAGATCGCGGACCGCAGCCTTGTAGGCAATCCTCGGTCCGTCATGAAAATGCAGTCGTACCGTCTCAGGCGTACCGTCTGCGGATGGATTCTGCGAGAAGATACGCAAGTGCCGCTCCTCAGCTTCATCCGCGTTATACCAGGCGCATTTCAAATACGTTTTGCCAAACGACTTGAGCTGTTGACGATCCGCGTCTGTCGCCTCGCGCTGCAACTGTTCACCTTCAAAGAACTGGAAAGCGACGGTATCTGCTGAGCCCTTCCCGCTTCGATCCTGTGCAATCACTTTCAAAAAATGCATCCATGCGCTCCTTTGCGAAAAGGCCAGATTGATGCTTCGACGCGCGTTGATCCATAAACCGATTCCCTATCGTGTGTCAGACAACTCAGCGCAGAGCGCGGGACAACAGACCCACGGCCTTGCGCTTCAAGGCCTTGAGGTCCTTCAACTGCCTCCCAATAAAGTGGCCACGTTACGTTCGGCCATCGCCGGCCCGACGCTCATACCGACACCGGAGTGCATCAGCGCCACGCTCACACCCGGCATCGGCCGCAGAAAGGAGAACGGGCCAGGGCCGCGTGAACCGTAAACACCCTGCCAGCGCTCGACCACTTGCACTTTGCAGCCCAACGTCTGCTCGGCCAGTTCGAGCATCCAGTCGTCCACCTGTTCGGCATTGAACGGTGATGGATCGCTGCCGTAATGGTGGGAGTCGCCGATGATCAACTCACCGTACGGTGTCGGGCTGATCAGCAGGTGAATGCCGTTTTCATGCAGATGGGGCGCCTCGCGCAGAATTTGCGCCTGTACCGCCGCAGCTTCCGGCAGATCGGCGAAGGCGCCGTAGTGCACGCAACTCAGACCGGTGAGCAGTGCGTGTTGCAGGTTGAGGTTGATCTGCGGCCGGGCACGGAGCATTTGCAGGCGGCAGATTTGCGGGTTGAGTTCGGCAATCGGCTCGGCCAGCAAGGTTTGATAATCGTGGCCGGAGCAAACGATGATCTGCTCGGCGCTGAAGGTGCCGGCTGTGCTGTGCAAGCGGCCCGACTCAATGTCGCGCACCAGGGTGGAGAAGTGAAACTCGACGCCCAACTCGCGATGCAGATAGTCAATCAACGCAGGAATCGCTTCACGGGAATACAGCTGTTGGTCATCCATGCCGTGCAACGCGGCGCGGTGATGGCTGAATTGACCGCCGTATAAATCCCGCAATGGGTTGCCGCGCAACAGCTCGACACGGTAACCGTGCTCCACGGCACGCCCAGCGCAGAAGGCTTCCAGCAGGTGTTCTTCCGCTTCGGTACGCGCGAACAGGTACGAGCCGTTGCGCTTGAGGTGCAGGCCGGCCAGTTCTGCCCATTGGCCCCAGATTTCTCGACTGGCCCTGGCCAATTCGAGCATCGGCCCTGGTGGCTGGCCGGTGACCAGTGCCTGGCCGAAGTTGCGTACCGAAGCGCCCAACGGCGTGGCGCTGCGTTCAAAGACTTTGACCTTTAGGCCGCGCCTGGCGGCGGCATAGGCGTGGGACAGGCCGAGAATGCCGGCGCCTACGATCAGCATGTCGCTGTGTTGTGTCATGAAGATAATCCCGCTTTTTGTGGCGAAGAAGCTTGCTCCCGCTGGGGCGCGTAGCGGCCCCCCCTCTCTATCTGAAAAGAAGGGGCCTGCTGCGCAGTCCAGCGGGAGCAAGCTCCCTCGCCACAAGGTGTGAGTCAGTTACTTGGCAGCCACTTTCTCGGACTTGCCGTCATAGCGTTTGCGCCATTCGCTGAGGATCTCGTCGCGATTCTTCGAGGCCCAGGCAAAGTCGTTCTTGATCAGGCGCTGCTCATAGTCCGCCGGCAATTCGGTCTGTGGCTTGGCGATACCCGGTTGTGCGAGTACCGCGAAGTTCTCTTTATAAAGCTCCATCGCCGCCGGGCTTGCGGAGAAGTCGGCCAGTTTCTTCGCTGCTTCTTCATGCGCGGTGCCTTTGATCACGGCAGTCGCTTCGATCTCCCAGCCCAGGCCTTCTTTCGGCAGGATGATGTCCAGCGGCGCGCCTTGGCGCTTCAGTTGAACGGCCGGGTATTCGAAGGAAATACCAATCGGGAATTCACCGGCAGCGGCGAGTTTGCACGGCTTGGAACCGGAGTGAACGTATTGGCCGATGTTCTGGTGCAGGTCGTCCATGTACTGCCAGCCCTGCTTCTCGCCGAAGGTTTGCAGCCAGGCGCTGACGTCGAGGAAACCGGTGCCGGACGAGGCCGGGTTGGGCATGACGATCTTGCCTTTGTACTCAGGCTTCGTCAGGTCCTGCCAGCTGACCGGTTTGCTCAGCCCCTGCTTTTCGGCTTCGACAGTGTTGAAGCAAATGGTCGCCGCCCACACGTCCATGCCGACCCAGGCCGGTGGGTTGGCGGCATCACGGTAGTTACCGCCGATCTTGCCCAGGTCTTTCGGCGCGTAGCTTTGCAGCATACCTTGCTGATCGAGGATCGCCAGGCTCGACGCCGCCAGGCCCCACACCGCATCGGCTTGCGGGCGGGCTTTTTCGGCCAGCAGCTTGGCGGTGATGATGCCGGTGGAGTCACGCACCCACTTGATCTCGACGTCCGGGTTGGCCTTCTCGAAGGCCTCTTTGTAGGTCTTCAGTTGCTCGGCTTCGAGCGCGGTGTACACCGTCAACTCGGTTTTCGCAGCGAAGGCGTTCAGGCTGAAAACGGTGAGGACGGCAGCGGCCAGGGCCAAGGGCTTGAACATGGTGCAATTCCTGTGTGAGTTGAAGGTGTGAATCAAAGACCGGGCGCGGTCTGCCGCCAGGCCTGGGAGCGGCGCAATAAACCGCGCGAGGCCCAGGCCAGCAGCAGGGACACGCCCGCCGAGGTGAATAGAATCAGGGTCGACATCGCCGCCGCACCGCCGACGTTGCCGGCGTCGTCCATGTTCAGCACCGCCACCGCCGCGAGGATGGTGTCGGGGCTGTAGAGGAAGATTGCCGCCGAAACGGTGGTCATGGCCGAGACGAACAGGTAGCGCACGATGTCCAGCAACGCCGGCAGGCAGATCGGCACGGTGACTCGCAGGTAATGCCGATACAGCGGCGCCTTGAGCGACAGCGCGGCGGCTTCGAACTCGGCGTCGAGCTGGCGCAGCGCGGTGGTGGCGGTCATTTGCGCGGTGGTCAAATAGTGAGCAATGGTGCAAACCACCAGCAGCGTCATGCTGCCGTAGAGCACATGCAGCGGATTGCCGCTGAGGTTGAAGAAGAAGACGTAACCCAGGCCCAGCACCAGACCCGGCACCGCCATCGGTACGAAACTGAGCATGCGCAGTGTCAGATTCAGGCCGCGCTGGCCACGGGTTTTCTCCATCAGGTAGGCACCGGTGAAGATCAGCACGCTGCCGATCAACGCCGTGCACAGCGCCATCTTCACGCTGTTGCCGTAGGCCAGCCAGCCACCGCCCGCGGTGTCGTTGAACTGGTAATGGTTGAGCGACAGCGACAGGTTGTACGGCCAGAACTTCACCAGCGACGAGTACACCGCCATGCCGAACACCAGCAGCAACACCGCGCAGATCAGCAGCACGATGGCCAAATAACAACCGTCGCGCAGCCTCGACGGCATTGGCTGAAAGACTTGCGCCCGACCACTCATGGAATCGCCATGACGCCGACGCAGCCAGGCGTCGACACCAAAGCTGAACAGCGCCGGCAGCAGCAGAACCATGCCGATCAGTGCGCCGCGACCGAATTGTTGCTGGCCGACCACCGCTTTGTAGGCTTCCAGCGCCAACACCTGATAGTCGCCACCGACCACCACGGGCACACCGAAGTCGGTGATGGTCAGGGTGAACACCAGACAGAACGCCGCGAACACCGCCTGACGCGTCGCCGGCCAGGTGATGCTGCGGAAGGCTTTCGCCGGGCTCGCGCCCATGCTGGAAGCGGCATCGAATAGTCGCGCATCCGCCAGGGACAGCGCTGACAGCAAAATCATCAAGGCGTGTGGGAAGGTGTAGATGACCTCGCCGAGCACAATGCCCCAGAAACCGTAGATGTTGTCCGAGAACAGACCGCGCAACAGGCCCTGATTGCCGAACAGATAAACCAGCGCAATCCCCGGCAACATCGACGGCGCCATCAACGGCAGCAGCGACATGCTGCGCCAGATGCCTTTTCCGGGAATCAACGTGCGTTGCAGCGCGTAGGCAAACAGGTAGGCCAACGGTACGACAATCGCCGCCACGCTGAGGGAAACTTTCAGGCTGTTACCGAGCAACCAATGGAAATTCGCGCTGGTCAGCAATTCACCGGCAGCCACCAGACCACCGCCCTGCCCGGCCTGCGAACTGAACCCGCGCCAGAAGATCGCCAGCAACGGCATCAACACCGCCACGCCGAGCATCACCAACAACAGCAGCTTGCCGCCGACCACGAACAGCCGGTCGCCGATCTCGGCACGGGAGGTCTGCCGAACCTGCTTGTGCGGTATCGGCAGCGCGACGTTCGCGTTCATCAGGCAAACACCTGCAGGCTGCGCGGCGGCAAGGCGACCATGATCTGTTGCGCACCGAGACGCGGCATCGCTTCCGGCGCCAGTTCCGCCAGCAATGCATGACCTGGCAGTTGATCGAGCTCGAAGCTCATGCGGCAACGATTGCCGAGGAAAGTGATTTCGCGAACCTTGGCCGGGAACAGGTTTTCTTCATGCACCAGCGGGTTGACGTTGATCGCCTCGGGACGGCAGAACAAACGGCCCGACGCGGTTTTCGCACTGCCTTCGGCCAGGCGCATGTGCATCCCGCCGACCAGGGCATGACTGTCGCTGCTACGGCGGAACGGCAGCCAGTTGCCCTGACCGACGAACTCCGCCACAAACGGTGTGGCCGGGCGGTCGTAGATGTCCTGCGGTGTGGCGTACTGCTCGACCTTGCCGTTGTTCATCACGGCGATGCGATCGGCCATCAGCATGGCTTCGTCCTGATTGTGGGTGACCATCAGGGTGGTGATGCCGAGGTTGCGCTGCAATTGGCGCAACTCGGTGCACAGATGCTCGCGGACCCGGGCGTCGAGCGCCGACATCGGTTCATCCAGCAGCAACAAGGAAGGGGCCGGTGCCAGAGCCCGGGCCAGCGCTACGCGTTGCTGCTGACCGCCGGACAACTGGCCGGGGTATTTTTTCTCGCTGCCGGTGAGGCCGACCAGTTCCAGCATCTGACCGACGCGCTGGCGCACTTGATCGCGACCGCTGCCGGCGAGGCCGTAGGCGATGTTCGCTTCGACGGTGAGATTGGGGAACAACGCGTAGGACTGGAAGAGAATGCCGTAGTCCCGGGCCTGAGGCGCCAGGTGGGAAACGTCGCGATCGCCGAGGTACAACTCGCCGCTGTCCTGGCGCTCAAGGCCGGCGATGCAGCGCAGCAGGGTGGTCTTGCCGCAACCCGACGGCCCCAGCAGACACACCAGTTCACCGGCTGCCACGTCGAGGGAAACGTTATCCAGCGCGGTGAACGCACCGAAGCGTTTCTGCACGCCGCGCACTTTCATCGGCGCGCCGGGGTTGGTCAGGGCAGTTGCGATCGAGTGGTTCATGGACAGGCCTCATCAAGCAGATGAGGGTCATCCTAGGTTTGCAATGCGTCCGTCATGTGGCAACGAGGCAAAAACGGCCGATAGTGGTATTCGGGGATTTGGGTTGGAAAAAATCCACGATCTTATGCCGGATGAATTGTGGCGAGGGGGCTTGCCCCCGTTGGGTCGCGGAGCGCCCCCAAAACCTGCGATCGTGTTTCGCCAGACATACCGCATTCAATGATTTTACGACTGCTGCGCAGCCGAACGGGGGCAAGCTCCCTCGCCACAGGGATCTACGCGGGGGCCATTTCCTGCGCCAACCCCAGAAATGCCGCCGGCAGCCGGGCGCCTTTTCGTTCCTTGAGGCAGTACAGGTACTCAGGAATCTGCGGCGCATTCTCGAGGGTCAGCACCCGCAATTGCGGATCGTGCGGCACTTCTTGCCGGGCGATGATGCTGATGCCGATGTTGCGCAACACCGCTTCACGAATCGACTCGCGGCTGCCAATCTCCAGCAGCGGCCCGAAACTCACCCCGGCACTGGCCAGCAACTCTTCGGTCAAGCGCCGGGTGGTCGAGCCCGACTCGCGCATCAACAAGGTATGCCCCGCCAGCGCACTGAGCGGCACATGGTCATGCACCGCCAGCGGATGATTGCGATGCACCGCCAACACCAGTGGATCACTACCGAGTACCCGGCGGATCAGCCGCGCATCGTCGAGCAACTGCGAGGACGCGGCAACATCGACCCGGTAATCCTCCAGCGCTTCGAGCACCTGCTGAGAGTTGCCGATTTCCACCGACACCTCCACCTGCGGCAAGCGTTCGCGAAAGGTCTTCACCAGATCAAGGATGTAATACGGCGCCGTGGCAGCGATGCGCAACGTGCCCTGGACCTGACCGCTGTTACGCAGGAAGAACTCGATATCGGCTTCCTGCTGCAGCAGTGCCTTGACCATCGGCAACAGCCGCGCACCTTCGTCGCTGACGCTGAGGCGGCGGCCGCCACGGTAGAACAGCTCAACCGAATACTGGCTTTCCAGATGCCGGATCTGGGTCGTCACCGTCGGTTGGCTCAGGCCGAGCTTTTTCGCCGCCAGGGTAATGCTGCCCAGCCGGGCCACCATGTAAAACGCCTTCAGCTCGGCACTCAGCACACCCGTCCCTCATCGTCTATTTGCGCAACAGGCGCAAACCGTTGAACACCACCAACAGGCTCACGCCCATGTCGGCGAACACCGCCATCCACATGGTGGCGATCCCGGCGAAGGTTACCCCAAGAAAGATCGCTTTGATGACCAATGCCAGGGCAATGTTCTGTTTGAGGATATTGGAGGTCTGCCGCGACAGGCTGATGAAGGCCGGGATCTTGCGCAGATCATCGTCCATCAGGGCGACATCGGCGGTTTCGATGGCGGTGTCGGTCCCGGCGGCCGCCATGGCGAAACCGATCTCGGCCCGCGCCAGTGCAGGAGCGTCGTTGATGCCGTCGCCGACCATTCCCACGCGATAGCCCTGGGCATACAGCGTTTCGATGGCCTGCAGCTTCTCGCTCGGCAACAGATCGCCTTGCGCCTGATCGATGCCCACATGGGCGGCGATGACCTCAGCGGTGTGAACGTTGTCACCGGTCAGCATCAGGGTTTTGATGCCCAGTTCATGCAACTGCTGGATCGCTTCGCGACTGGTCGCTTTCACGGTGTCCGCGACGGCAAACAAGGCCAGCGGACCCGACTTGTCGAGCAACAGCACCACCGACTTGCCCTGTTTCTCCAGAGCAAACAGTTTTTCTTCCAGCGCTGGAGAACACAGGCCCAAGTCTTCCACCAGTCGATGGTTGCCCAGGTGATAGAGCTCACCATTGATCTCACCGCGTACTCCACGCCCCGCCAAGGCTTCGAAGTTATCCACAGTCAGCGGCGCGCGCTGGTTATCCACAACTGCCGCGTTGGCGATGGCCAGCGACACCGGGTGATCCGAGCGACCAGCCAGCGCCGCCGCAAGGGCCGGGGCTGTTTGATCGGCGGTCGGGTCGAGGGACAAATAGTCGGTCTGCACCGGTTTGCCATGCGTGAGGGTGCCGGTCTTGTCGAGGGCCAGGTAATCGAGTTTGTAGCCGTGCTCCAGGTAGACGCCGCCCTTGACCAGAATCCCTTTGCGCGCCGCTGCCGCGAGGCCGCTGACGATGGTCACCGGAGTGGAAATCACCAAGGCGCATGGGCAGGCGACCACCAGCAACACCAGCGCCCGATAGATCCAGTCGAACCACAGCGCGTCCATGAACAGCGGCGGGATCACCGCTACGGCGAGGGCCAGGATGAATACAGCCGGTGTGTAGATTTTCGAAAAGCTGTCGACAAAGCGCTGGGTCGGCGCCCGCGCGCCCTGGGCCTGTTCGACGGCGTGGATGATCCGCGCGAGGGTCGAGTGATCGGCCGCTGCGGTCACGGTGTATTCCAACGAGCCGGACTGGTTGATGGTGCCGGCAAATACCTTGTCGCCAATGGTTTTCTCGACCGGCAGGCTTTCGCCGGTAATCGGCGCCTGGTTGATGGTCGAACTGCCGGACAACACTTCGCCGTCCAGACCGATCCGCTCACCGGGACGCACCCGCACCCGTGCGCCCAGTTCGATGCTTTTCACCGGTTGTGCGACCCAACTGCCGTCGGCTTGCTGCACCGTGGCTTGCTCGGGCGCCATCTGCATCAGTCCGCCGATGGCGTTGCGCGCCCGGTCCAGGGACCTGGCTTCGATCAACTCGGCGACGGTGAACAGGAACATCACCATCGCCGCTTCCGGCCACTGGCCGATCAGGACCGCACCGGTCACCGCGATGCTCATCAGCGCATTAATGTTCAGATTGAGGTTTTTCAGGGCGATCCAGCCCTTTTTATAGGTACCCAGACCGCCACTGAGGATTGAGATCAGCGCAATCACCGCCACCACCCAAGTGGGCGCCGCGTTAGTGAAGTGGATCACTTCAGCCGCCAACGCACCAACGCCGGACAGCGCCAATGGCCACCAAGGTTTTTTCTCTGGCACAGGTATTGGCGCTTCGACGCCTTGTTCCAGCGGCTCGGCGTGCATGCCGAGGGATTTGATCGCGTCGATGATCGGCATGGTGCTTGGCAGGTCATGGGTCACGCCCAATACCCGATTGATCAGGTTGAACTCCAGTTGCTGCACACCCGCAAGCTTGCCGAGTTTGTTCTGGATCAGCGTCTGTTCGGTCGGGCAGTCCATGGCCTCGATGCGGAAGCTGCTCAGCCGCGCGCCGGCGGTCGGTGTCTCGCTCAACTTGATCAGCGATGGCGCCGCTTTGGAGGAACAGCAGGCATCGCCGTGGCCGCCATGATCATGGCTACCATGGGCATGCTGGGGCGCAGGCTGCAGCTTGTGGCTGTGATCGTGATCGTGATCGTGATCGTGATCAGCCTCAGGTTTGTGGATGTGAAGAGAATCGCTCATTGGTCGCGTCCATGAAGGTGCCTGTTGCCAAGTAAAGACCCTGTAGCCACTATAGGGTCAAGCACCCTTTTGGAGATCGACGCGATGAAAATAGGAGAACTGGCGAAACTCACCGACTGCGCCGTGGAAACCATCCGCTACTACGAGCGCGAAAACCTGCTGCCGGAACCGGCCCGCAGCGACGGCAATTACCGCGTCTACACCCAGGCCCACGCCGAACGCCTGACTTTCATCCGCAATTGCCGCACCCTCGACATGACCCTGGAGGAAATCCGCAGCCTGCTGGCCCTGCGCGACAGCCCGCAGGATCAATGCGAAAACGTCAACGCGTTGATCGACGAACATATCCAACATGTGAAAGCACGAATCGACGGTTTGCTGGCGTTGCAGACACAACTGCTCGACCTGCGCCAACGCTGCAGCGAAGGGCCGGATATCGATCAGTGCGGGATTTTGCAGCGGCTGGAGGTGAGTGGCGGGGTTGTCGCGACGGAGGTTGAACATTCCCATGTTGGCCGAAGCCACGGGCATTAGCAGCCCATGATCGTTCCCACGCTCTGCGTGGGAATGCAGCCATGGACGCTCCGCGTCCACTGTGACGCAGAGCGTCACGGGAGTCATTCCCACGCAGAGCGTGGGAATGATCAGGTGGGCTAGACCGCCATCGGCGCAGTCATCGGCGCGTGGTGCTCATAACCTTCGAGCGAGAAATCACTCGGTTCGATCAGCTCCAGCCACTCCGGCTGATACACACCGGTCTTGGCGAACTCCGGCACACGGTCGGAGATCTTCAGCTTCGGCATGGCGAACGGCTCGCGCTTGAGCTGTTCGTTGAGCATGTCCAGGTGGTTTTCGTAGACGTGGGCATCGCCGATGAAATAGGTGAACCAGCGCGGCGTGTAACCGGTCAGGCGACCGATCAGGCTCAGCAGCGCGGCGCCTTCGGTGAGGTTGAACGGCGTGCCCAGGCCCAGGTCGTTGGAGCGGATGTAGAGGGTCAGGGAGATTTCCCTGGTCTCGACATTCGGGTGGAACTGGTACAGCAAGTGGCACGGCGGCAGGGCCATCTCATCGAGCTGCGCAACGTTCCAGCCGTGGAACAGAATGCGACGGCTGCCCGGGTCCTTGATGATGGTGTCGACGCACTGGCGGATCTGGTCGATCGCCTTGTACAGCACCACATAAGCCTGGCCGTTTTCTTCGCCTTCGGCGATCTGCCGATAACCCTGGCTCAGGGTCTGCTCGATGGCGGCCTGGTTGCTGACCGGTATCTGCTTGTACGCCGGCCATTTGCGCCATTGCACGCCGTAGATCTCGCCGAGGTCGTCTTCGCCCTGACGGAACGGGTTGGCCAGCCACTGGGCGTTTTCGTTGGCGTTCTGATCCCAGACCTTACAACCCAGTGCACGGAATTCAGCGGCGTTGTTCACCCCGCGCAGAAAACCGCACATCTCGCCGATGGCCGACTTGAAGGCCATCTTGCGGGTGGTGATCGCCGGGAAACCTTCCTGCAAATCGAAGCGCAGCATCGCACCCGGAAAGCTGATGGTGTTCACGCCGGTGCGGTTGGCCTGTTTGGTGCCGTTCTTGATGACGTGGGCGACCAGATCGAGATATTGCTTCATGAATTACCTGTGTCCTTGAACCCGGAGCCGTCGCCCCGGGGTTCGAATTTTTTGCGCCTGCTTCTTATGCAGCTGCGGGGGCCGCCGGGGCGCGTCGATAAGCCAGCCAGATCAGGAATAGACCGCCGACGATCATCGGTACGCACAGCACCTGGCCCATAGTCAGCCAATTCCACGCCAGATAGCCCAGTTGCGCATCCGGAACGCGGACGAACTCGACGATGAAACGGAAAATGCCATAGAACAGCGCAAACATCCCGGATACCGCCATGGTCGGCCGTGGCTTGCGCGAGAACAGCCAGAGGATCAGGAACAGCGCCACACCTTCCAGCGCAAACTGGTACAACTGCGACGGGTGACGCGGCAACTGCGCCGGATCGCTGAACGGCGGGAAGATCATCGCCCACGGCACGTCGGTCGGCTTGCCCCACAACTCGGCGTTGATGAAGTTACCGATGCGCCCGGCACCCAGGCCGATCGGCACCATCGGCGCGACGAAGTCCATCAGCTGGAAGAACGACTTGTTGTTCTTTTTACCAAACCACAACGCTGCGAGCATCACACCGATGAAGCCACCGTGGAACGACATGCCGCCCTTCCACACCTCGAAGATCAACATCGGGTTGGCCAGGTAAGCGCTCAGATCATAAAACAGCACATAACCCAGGCGGCCGCCGACGATGACGCCCATCGACATCCAGAACACCATGTCGGAGAGTTTCTCCTTGGTCCAGGTCGGGTCGAAGCGGTTCAGCCGACGGGACGCCAGCAGCCACGCGCCGCCGATGCCGACCAGGTACATCAGGCCGTACCAGTGGATTTTCAGCGGACCGATGGCCAGGGCCACCGGGTCGATCTGCGGGTAAGGCAGCATTGCGACTCCTCGTTAGAGTTGAAACCTTCAAAATTCCCGGGCGACGCTGTCACGCCAGGATTAAGCCAGGATTGCGTTACGTGTCAGAGCAGGAAGTTCAAGCCGACGCAAAACAGCAAAGCGGCAAACAGTCTTTTCAGCAAGCGTGGCGACAGCCTGTGGGCCAGTCGCGCACCGAGGCGGGCGAAGACCATGCTGGTCAGGGCGATCCCCAGCAGCGCCGGCAAATAAACAAAACCGAGACTATGGGCCGGCAGCAGTGGATCGTGCCAGCCCAGAATCATGAAACTTAATGCACTTGCCAAGGCGATGGGCAGGCCACAGGCCGACGACGTGGCCACCGCTTGCTGCATCGGCACACTGCGCCAGGTCAGGAATGGCACGGTCAGCGAACCGCCGCCGATCCCGAAAATCGCCGAGGCCCAGCCAATTACACTGCCGGCCACGGTCAGGCCGACTTTACCAGGCACCGTTCGGCTGGCCTTGGGTTTGAAGTCCAAGGCGAGTTGAACAGCGATGATCAACGCGAATACGCCGATGATCTTCTGCAGATTCGGCCCGGAAATCGCTTCGGCGGTCAGCGCGCCGAAACCGGCACCGATCAGAATGCCGAGGGTCATCCAGGCAAAAATCGGCCAACGCACGGCGCCGCGGCGATGATGCTCGCGAACCGCATTGACCGACGTAAAAATGATCGTCGCCAGGGAAGTGCCGACTGCAAGATGCGTCAGGATCGACGCATCAAATCCCTGCAAGGTGAAGCTGAACACCAGCACCGGAACGATAATGATCCCGCCGCCTACCCCGAACAGCCCGGCCAGCACGCCCGCACAGGCGCCCAGCGCCAGATAGAGCAAAAATTCCATGGCCACATCCCCAAGCATCCCAAAACAGGAGCGGCATGGTAACGGATGCATGGCCTCGGGCTCCACTGCGGATGGCGATGGATCGATGAGCGATGTCTGCGTAGAGTGAGCAAAAAACACACAAGGACCACCTTATGTGCCTGATTGTCTTTGCCTGGCGGCCGGGTCATGCCCAGCCGCTGATCGTGGCGGCAAACCGCGACGAATTCTATGCCCGGCCCAGTCTGCCTTTGGCGCAATGGCCGCATGCCCCGCATGTCTACGCCGGGCGTGACCTCGAGGCCGGCGGTACGTGGCTCGGTGTCGGCGCCAATGGGCGCTTCGCCGCACTGACCAACATCCGCGATCCCCTTCAACCGCCGGCCGCCAAGTCGCGAGGCGAACTGGTGGCGCAGTTTCTCAACGGGGAAACACCCATTGAAGACTATTTAAGCGACGTTATCGGACGTTCGGCTGAATATGCCGGGTTCAATCTGCTGATCGGCAATGCCAACGAGCTCTGGCACTTCAACGCTCGGGAAACCGCGGCGGTCAGGCTCGAACCAGGGATTTATGGGTTATCGAACGCGGGGCTGAATACGCCGTGGCCAAAAGTGCTCAAGGCCAAGGCAGCGTTGAGCGAAGTGCTGGACGATCCACAACCACAGGCGTTATTGGCCTTGCTGAGCGATCCGCAGATCGCACCACTTGCCGAGCTGCCGGACACTGGCGTGGGGCAAGCCACCGAGACGTTGTTGTCGAGCGTGTTTATCAAGAGCCAGGCTTATGGGACGCGGGCGAGCACGGCGTTGATTGTTCAGGCGAATGGGATGCGGCATATGGTCGAGCGGAGTTTCGGGCCGTATGGGGGGCATTTGGGGGAGGTAGAGATCAGGATTTAGAGATGCGGTGTGTTTGCGGACGTCTTCGCGGGCAAGCCTCGCTCCTACAGGACGGTGTAGGAGCGAGGCTTGCCCGCGAAGAGGCCCTCAGCGTTTTAGAGGGTCTTGACCGAAGCCGGATTGATCATCCGCGCCAACCCAAGATTCTTCAGCGCCAGTTGCAGCGAACTGTGGATAACTTGCGGGTTGTCGATGGTCATCAGCTCCGCCAGCAGTTCCTTGGCCTTGCTCAGGTTGATCTGACGCAGCATCCACTTCACTTTCGGCAAGTTGGTGGCGTTCATCGACAAGCTGTCGAAGCCCATTGCCATCAACAGCACCGCCGCCGCCGGGTCACCGGCCATTTCGCCGCAGATACTCACCGGCTTGCCTTCGGCATGGGCATCACGCACCACGCTCTGCAAGGCTTGCAGCACCGCCGGGTGCAGGTAGTCGTAGAGGTCGGCCACCCGTGGGTTGTTTCGGTCCACGGCCAGCAGGTACTGGGTCAGGTCGTTGGAGCCAACCGACAGGAAGTCCACCTGCCGCGCCAGTTCCTTGGTCTGATACACCGCCGCCGGAATCTCGATCATCACGCCAACCGGCGGCATCGGCACGTCGGTGCCTTCGTCGCGGACTTCGCCCCAGGCCCGGTGGATCAGGTGCAAGGCTTCTTCCAGTTCATGGGTGCCGGAAATCATCGGCAGCAGAATACGCAGGTTGTTCAGGCCTTCGCTGGCCTTAAGCATGGCGCGGGTCTGCACCAGGAAGATTTCCGGGTGGTCGAGGGTCACGCGAATGCCGCGCCAGCCGAGGAACGGGTTGTCTTCCTTGATCGGGAAGTACGACAGCGCCTTGTCACCGCCAATGTCCAGGCTGCGCATGGTCACTGGTTGTGGATGGAACGCAGCGAGTTGCTCGCGATAGATCGCCAGTTGTTCCTTTTCGCTCGGGAAGCGCTGGTTGATCATGAACGGTACTTCGGTGCGGTACAGCCCCACACCCTCGGCACCGCGCTTCTGCGCCCGTGCCACGTCCGCCAGCAGGCCGGTATTGACCCACAACGGCATGCGGTGACCGTCGACCGTGACGCACGGCAAATCGCGCAATGCGTCCAGCCCGAGGGCCAGTTGTTTCTCTTCCTCGACCACGTCGGCGAACTGCTTGCGCAGCACGTCGCTCGGGTTGGTGTAGACCTCGCCGTGGTAGCCGTCGACGATCATCTGGATGCCGTCGACCTTGGAGTACGGCAGGTCGACCAGGCCCATCACCGTCGGAATACCCATGGCACGCGCCAGGATCGCCACGTGGGAGTTGCCCGAACCAAGTACCGACACCAGGCCCACCAGCTTGCCTTCCGGCACCTCGCCAAGCATTGCCGGCGTCAGTTCTTCGCTGACCAGAATGGTGTTGTCGGGGTAGACCAGCGTCTGCTGCCGCTCTTCCTGCAAGTAGGCGAGCAAGCGGCGGCCGAGGTCTTTGACGTCCGAGGCCCGCTCACGCAGGTAGGCGTCGTCCATCAGTTCGAAACGATTGACGTGATCGGTAACCACCTGACGCAACGCGCCCTGGGCCCACTGACCGGTCTTGATCACGGTGGTGACTTCGCTGCCGAGCGAGGCATCGTCGAGCATCATCAAGTAGACGTCGAACAGCGCCCGCTCTTCAGGTCGCAGCTGGGTTGCCAGCTTGGCGGACAAGGCACGCATGTCGGCACGCACACCTTCGATGGCCGTCTTGAACAGCCCAAGTTCTGCATCGATGTCGGTGATGGTCTTGTCCGGCACCACGTCCAGATCGGCCGGCGGCAGCATGACGACCGCGGTGCCGACCGCCGCGCCCGGCGAACCCGGTACGCCAACGAACTTTGCTTCCTGGATACCTTTGCCCTGACGGCCCAGGCCACGGATCGAACCGGTGGCCTCAGCGTGGGCGATAACGCCGGCGAGCTGCGCGCTCATGGTCACGAGGAAGGCTTCTTCACCCTCATCAAACTGGCGGCGTTCCTTTTGTTGAATGACCAACACGCCGACGACGCGGCGGTGGTGAATGATCGGCGCCCCGAGGAACGACGCGTAGCGCTCTTCACCGGTCTCGGCGAAGTAACGGTAGCGCGGGTGATCCGCGGCGTTTTCGAGGTTCAGGGGTTCTTCACGCGTGCCGACCAGGCCGACCAGACCTTCGTTGGGTGCCATGCTGACTTTACCGATCGAGCGCTTGTTCAAGCCCTCGGTGGCCATCAGCACGAAGCGGTTGGTCTCTGGATCAAGCAGGTAGACCGAGCAGACCTGGCTGCCCATGGCCTCTTTGACGCGCAACACAATAATCCCCAACGCCGCCTTGAGATCCTTGGCGGAGTTAACTTCCTGGACGATCTTGCGCAGCGTATTGAGCATGGCTCGGGGTCGAACTCCGTCGTCAGTCGCGCGCTAAAAGGCGCGGGGCAAGCTCTTTGAGAGCGCGTCGATACACCTCGCGCTTGAATGTCACCACCTGGCCCAACGGATACCAATAGCTGACCCAGCGCCAGCCATCGAATTCCGGTTTACCGGTCAAATCCATCCGCACCCGCTGCTCGTTGGAGATCAGGCGCAGGAGAAACCATTTCTGCTTCTGGCCGATGCACAGCGGTTGACTGTGCGTTCTGACCAGACGTTGCGGCAAACGATAACGCAACCAGCCCCGGGTGCAGGCGAGAATTTCAACATCTTCGCGCTCCAGGCCCACTTCTTCGTTCAACTCGCGGTACAAGGCGTCTTCCGGCGTCTCCTGGGGGTTGATCCCGCCCTGTGGAAACTGCCAGGCATCTTGATTGATTCGGCGAGCCCATAGCACCTGGCCAGCATCATTCGTCAGAATGATCCCGACATTGGGGCGGAAACCATCGGGGTCGATCACGGCAACAACCTCGCAAACGCATGTCGCCGCATTGTTCCACAAAGGTTGTGAAAGCAGCAACGAGCCGACCTACCTTATGTGCACTCTTGTGAAAAGTCCGTATTCTGGAGACCTTTCTACAGACTTTTCAGCGAGTAACTGCAATGCGGCTGGCTTTATTCGACTTGGACAACACGCTTCTGGGCGGCGACAGTGACCACGCCTGGGGCGATTATCTGTGCGAACGCGGTTTCCTCGACGCCGTCGCCTACAAGGCACGCAACGACGAGTTCTATCAGGACTACCTGGCCGGCAAGCTGGATCAGGCCGCCTACCTGAACTTCTGCCTGGAAGTCCTCGGCCGCACCGAAATGGCGACACTGGATCAATGGCACCTGGATTACATGCGCGACTGCATCGAACCGCTCGTGCTGCCCAAAGGCCTCGAACTGTTGGCCCAACACCGTGAGGCCGGCGACAAGCTGGTCATCATCACCGCCACCAATCGCTTTGTGACCGGGCCGATTGCCACGCGTTTGGGCGTCGAGACCCTGATCGCCACCGAATGCGAAATGATCGACGGACGGTACAGCGGGCGCAGCACCGATGTCCCGTGCTTCCGTGAAGGCAAGGTGACCCGGTTGACTCGTTGGCTGGAAGAGACCGGCCACAGCCTGGAAAACAGCTATTTCTACAGCGACTCGATGAACGACTTGGCATTGCTGGAGATAGTGACCAACCCGATTGCGGTCGATCCGGATCCGAACCTGCGGGCCGAAGCCGAGAAGCGGGGTTGGCCGGTGATCAGTCTGCGCGACTGATTAAGCCTGTAGCAGCTGCCGAGGTACGAGGCTGCGTTGCGGTCCGCAGGACCGCCCTTCGGGGCCGCTTCGCAGCCCATCGCAGCCTCGTACCTCGGCAGCTGCTACAGATTCCGCGCTATACCGGCTTGGCCCCCATCAACCCCGCAATGGCGATCAAGCAGACAAAACTGAACAGCGCCAACGCCAACGTAAACTTCCCATTCCCTGCCGCCGGTGCCTTGCGCAGCCGATTGAGCCGCACCACCAGCCAGAACCAGCCCAGCACTGCCACGGTGTACAACACGCTGGACGCCAGCAGCCAGGTCTGCCCCAACGGCCAGCCCACCAGATGCACCATCCACCAGCCGGTGAACGGCATGCTCAACAGCGCCAGGCCCATCAACAACCAGATGAACACCTGCGGTCGCTGCAAGGTACGCGCAGGCGCCGTCGCATCACCGTTACGACGAGTGCGCCAGACCCAGATTGCCAGCCCCAGTGCGCTGATCAACAGCAGCACCGTCGCCACGCCATGCGCGACTTTGAGGGCGGTTAACGTTTCCATTGTTCGATTTCCTTATAGGCTGCCCATCAGCGTAGCCGCTCAGCCGAGAAACAGCTGATAGGCCGGGTTGTCGCTTTCGTCCCAGTACGGGTAGCCGATTTCTTCCAGCGCCGCCGGTACCAGATGACGCTCGTCGTGGGGCACTTGCAGGCCCGCGACCACACGGCCATCCGCCGCGCCGTGGTTGCGGTAGTGGAACATCGAAATGTTCCAGCGCCCACCGAGCTTGTTGAGGAAGTTGAACAACGCACCCGGACGCTCCGGGAACTCGAAGCGCAGCACCACCTCATCGACCACCTGGGCGGCACGCCCGCCAACCATATGGCGAATGTGCAATTTGGCCAGTTCGTTGTCGGTCAGGTCGAGTACCGGGAAACCCTGCTCGGTCAGGCTGGCGAGCAGCGCACTGCGTGGGTCGTTTTCCGGATGGGTCTGCACGCCGACAAAGATGTGCGCTTCGCTACCGGTGTTGTAGCGGTAGTTGAATTCGGTGATCTGGCGCTTGCCGATGGCTTCGCAGAACGCCTTGAAGCTGCCCGGTTTCTCGGGGATGGTCACGGCGATGATAGCTTCGCGGCCCTCGCCCAGCTCGGCACGCTCGGCGACGTGTCGCAAGCGGTCGAAGTTGACGTTGGCGCCGGAATCGATGGCCACGAAGGTCTGGCCGGTGACGCCACGTTGCTCGACGTATTTCTTGATCCCGGCCACGCCCAAAGCGCCGGCAGGTTCAGTGATCGAGCGGGTATCGTCGTAGATATCCTTGATCGCCGCACAGATTTCATCGGTGCTGACGGTGATCACTTCATCAACGTAGTCTTTGCAGATATCGAAGGTGTGCTGACCGATCTGCGCCACCGCGACGCCATCGGCAAACAGACCCACGGTCGGCAACACCACGCGCTCGCCGGCCGCCATGGCGGCTTGCAGGCAGTTGGAGTCATCCGGTTCGACGCCGATGATCTTGATGTCCGGACGCAGGTATTTCACGTACGCCGCAATCCCGGCGATCAATCCGCCACCGCCCACCGGAACGAAGATCGCATCCAGACGCCCCGGGTGCTGGCGCAGAATCTCCATGGCCACCGTGCCCTGCCCGGCAATGGTGTGGGGATCGTCGTAGGGGTGAATGTAGACGTAGCCTTTTTCGTCGACCAGTTTCAGCGAGTAGGCCAGGGCTTCCGGGAACGAATCGCCGTGCAGTACCACTTTGCCGCCGCGCGAACGCACGCCTTCGACCTTGATCTCCGGGGTGGTCTTGGGCATCACGATGGTCGCCTTCACGCCCAGCACTTTGGCTGCCAGGGCCAGGCCTTGCGCATGGTTGCCCGCCGAAGCGGTGACCACACCACGGGCGCGCTCTTCATCGCTCAGTTGCGTCAGCTTGTTGTAAGCGCCGCGAATCTTGAACGAGAACACCGGCTGCAAGTCTTCACGCTTGAGCCAAATCTCGTTGCCCAGCCGCTCGGAGAGCTGGCGAGCAGTCTGCAATGGGGTTTCTACGGCAACGTCATAAACGCGCGAGGTGAGGATCTTTTTGACGTACTGTTCGAGCATCGGAAAGCATCACTGAACGGGTTGGGCAGGGCCAAGGAGTCTAACCCGGCTTTCGGGCGGGCGACCACACGAATCAAGAGGTTTTAGCCTTTGCAGACATCGCGGATCCATTGTGGCGAGGGGGCTTGCCCCCGTTCGGCTGCGAAGCAGTCGTAAAATCTGTTTATGCGGTATGTCTGAAAGAATGCCAGGGGAGCGCTGCGCACTCCAACGGGGGCAAGCCCCCTCGCCACAGGAGTGTTTCCCCCTGCACTATCGCGAGGCCTATAATGCCGGCCTTTCGTCCCCTCTTCGGCACCTCGGAGCCCGCATGACCCAGGATCAACTCAAACAGGCAGTGGCTCAGGCCGCCGTCGACTTCATCCTCCCGAAACTCGATGACAAGAGCATCGTCGGGGTCGGCACCGGCTCTACCGCCAATTGCTTCATCGACGCCCTGGCCAAGCACAAAGGCGCGTTTGACGGCGCAGTGGCCAGTTCCGAAGCCACCGCCGCGCGCCTCAAGGGCCACGGTATTCCGGTGTATGAGCTCAATACCGTCAGCGATCTGGAGTTCTACGTCGACGGCGCCGATGAAAGCGACGAGCACCTGCACCTGATCAAAGGCGGCGGTGCAGCCCTGACCCGCGAGAAGATCGTGGCGGCCGTGGCCAAGACCTTCATCTGCATCGCCGACGCCAGCAAACTGGTGCCGGTGCTCGGTGCGTTCCCATTGCCGGTGGAAGTGATCCCGATGGCTCGCAGCCACGTGGCCCGCGAACTGGTGAAGCTAGGCGGCGACCCGGTTTACCGTGAAGGCGTGCTGACCGATAACGGCAACATCATCCTTGACGTGCACAACATGCAGATCACCAACCCGGTGGAGCTGGAAGCACAGATCAACGCCATCGTCGGCGTGGTCACCAACGGTTTGTTCGCGGCCCGCCCGGCGGACTTGCTGCTGTTGGGCACGAGCGAAGGCGTGAAAACCCTCAAGGCCTGATGCCTTAGCCATCTGTAGGAGCGAAGCTTGCTCGCGAAGAGGCCATAGCATTCAACATCTCAGTTGACTGATATGGCCTCTTCGCGAGCAAGCTGCGCTCCTACAATTGGTTTTGTGGTGTTGGTCAGGGCTGTGCCGGTTTTTTGAAGACGTAGAACAGGTTCGGCTCGCTGACGAGGTACAGGGTGCCGTCGTCATCCATGGCAATGCCTTCTGGCTTGTGCAATCCCTGAAGATCCTTGCTCAGTGACAGGGTGCTCAGCGGTCGCCCGTCCACATCCAGTTCAAGAATCAACCGCGACTCATCAGACAGTGCCAGCAAATGGCCGCTGCGCTCGTCATATTGCAGGCTCGACAGGTCTCGCACGAACATTCCGGCATCGCGCTTGGGATTGTTCACCACGTGCACCGCGTAGGACTTCTCCGGGTTGTAATGGGGAAAGCCCTGCACTTCGTAGACCAGCATCGGGTCGCGCTCCTTGGCGACGAACAAGCGCTTGCCCACCGAGTCATAGGCCAACCCCTCGAAACCCTTGTTGCCGCTCATGTGCACGCCGAGGGTCATCTGCTCGGCGTCCGCGACATCGAGGAACGTCGTGCCCTTGCGCAGATGAATCTTGATCAGCCGTTGCTCACGCTCATCGGTGATCACGTAAGTGTCAGCGCTAATGAACTCGACTGCTTCCGGGTCGCCGAACCCGACCAGCGCCACACGCCGCAGGATTTTGCCTTCCAGGGACAACTCGATCAGCTCGGCGTTTTTGTGGGTGACCGTGAACAGGCTTTTGCGCACGGGATCGAAGGTCAGCGCTGAAACATCGTCGTCCAGACCGTCAATGACTCGCGCCTCGATCGCCACCTGATACTGGTCCAGGCCAATGGGCTGGGCATTCATCGGCTGCCATAGCGCCTGCACATTGAACCCACTGCGCTCGAACAGGCGCTGGTACTGGCCGACGGCAACCAACACGATCAGGGCAATGACCGACAGGATCAGCATCAGGGGTTTGGGGCGGACAAGTCGACGCATTCAGGCAAACTCGGAAACAGGACGGGCGGATGAAACACCACGGCTGCCTGAATTAAAACCCTAATGGCCCGCGACCTTCTACCGCAACTACCGAACCTGTTGCTTTTCGAAGCGGTAGAACAGGTTCGGCTCGCTCACCATGTATAGCGTGCCTGCTTCGTCCATGGTGACGCCTTCGGCACGGGGAATGGTTTTCTTCAGACCATTGAACCCTCCGAGCAAGGTCATGAAACTGACCTGCTCGCCCTTCTCGTCCAGTTCCAGCAATAAGTGAGAGTCGGCGGACAGCACCAGAGTGTGGCCGGTGCGCGGATCGATGGCCAGGGCCGACAGGTTACGAACATCCAGTGCGGCGCTGGAGAGTTTTTGCTTGTCACCCTTCAGGATCTGGCTGCCATCGCTTTTCCAGCTGAACAGCGCAGGTGGACGCTCTTCACCCAGCAGCAGTTGCTGGCGACGGGCATCCCAGACGACGGCTTCGAAGCCTTTATTCTGGTTTTTCGAGGGACCAAGATCGTATTTCGGGAAATTGGCGATGTTCAGCTCGCGCGTATCGGCATCGACCTTGACGATCGAGAGCAGGTGTTCGCGCTCATCGGTAATCGCCAGCAAACCATTGCCCATCACCGTCACCCCTTCCGGGTTGCTCCAACCCACCAGCGGCATTTTGCGCAACACGTCGCCTTGCAACGTCAGCTCGACCAGGAACGGGTTCTTGCCCATCACGGAGAACAGGGTTTTGGTCTGCGGGTCGTAAGACACGTCGGACGCTTCGTCCTTCTCCATGCCCGGCAGCAGTTTGGCGTCGATCACCGCCCGATAGTCCGGCAGCCAGACACTCTCTTTTCGTTCGGCAGGGCTTTCGAAGCGCTCCTTCACCCAGAGCACACCGCGGTCATCCCAATGCATCGCGAACGCAAGGCCATAAGCAGCGACCGCCACCAGTGAAAGCCAGGAATACCAACGCATGACAAAACGCGAGCGGCGGGCAGTTTTCAGCTTGGGCAGCGATTCGATGGCCATTCAGGGATGCGTTCCAGAAATTCAGGCTATGGGTAATAGCACATAGGGACAGGCTCAGATGCCATAAGCCCCGGAATTATCCAGACAAAATGTGAAAAAAACGGGAAATGGCCGGATTGCCCTGCGTGGGCAGCCAAGATCAAAAGATCGCAGCCTGCGGCAGGCTGCGATCTTTTGCTTTTTAGAGAACGCTACTGGTAAAGCGGCTGACACCTGGCAATTCGAGCACCAGTTCGTCACCGACATTCAGCGGGCCAACGCCCACCGGCGTGCCAGTGAGGATCACGTCCCCGGCCTGCAGCGAGAAGCAGCCGGCCATGTACTGGATCATCGGCACGATCGGATTGAGCATGTCCTTGCTGTTGCCATCCTGGCGGACTTCGCCATTGATGGTCAGGCGGATGCCGATGTCGGTCAGGTCGGCAAACGTGCTGCCGGCCACGAATGGTGCAATCACCGCCGCACCGTCGAAGCACTTGGCAATTTCCCACGGCAGGCCCTTGGCTTTAAGCTCGGCCTGCTTGTCGCGCAGGGTCAGGTCCAGGGCCGGGGCGAAGCCGGAGATGGCATCCAGCACTTCTTCGCGGCTCGGCTTGGTCGACAATGGCTTGCCGATCAGCACCGCTATTTCTGCTTCGTAATGCACCGAACCGCGCTCGGTCGGAATGCTGAAGCTGCCTTCCAGTGGCACCACGCAGCTGCCGGGCTTGATGAACAGCAGTGGTTCGGTGGGCACCGGGTTGTCCAGTTCCTTGGCGTGTTCGGCGTAGTTGCGGCCGATGCACACCACTTTCCCCAACGGGAAATGAATACGCGTTCCGTCGACATACTGGTGCTGATAGCTCATTGACCGACTCCTGCCTTGTTGATTCAAACAGCGAAAATCTTGCCTGGGTTCATGATGCCATTCGGGTCGAACACCGCTTTGACGGCTTTCATGTACTCGATCTCAACCGGTGAGCGGCTATAGGTCAAGTAATCACGCTTGGTCATGCCCACGCCGTGTTCGGCGGAAATCGAACCGTTGTACTTCTCGACGGTTTCGAACACCCACTTGTTGACGGTGGCGCACTTGGCGAAGAACTCATCCTTGCTCAGGTTGTCCGGCTTGAGGATGTTCAAGTGCAGGTTGCCGTCGCCAATGTGGCCGAACCAGACGATTTCGAAATCCGGGTAATGTTCGCCGACGATCGCGTCGATTTCCTTCAGGAACCCCGGGACTTTCGACACAGTGACCGAAATGTCGTTTTTGTACGGTGTCCAGTGGGAAATGGTTTCGGAGATGTACTCGCGCAGCTTCCAGAGGTTCTGCAACTGGGTTTCGCTCTGGCTCATCACGCCGTCCAGCACCCAGCCCTGCTCGACGCAGTACTCGAAGGTTTCCAGGGCGTGATTGGCCACTTCATCGGTGGTCGCTTCGAATTCCAGCAATGCATAGAACGGGCAGTCGGATTCGAACGGCGCCGGCACATCGCCGCGAGCCATGACCTTGGCCAGGGCTTTGTCGGAGAAGAACTCGAAGGCAGTCAGGTCAAGTTTGCTCTGGAACGCATGCAATACCGGCATGATCGAATCGAAATCGGCGGTACCGAGCACCATCGCGGTGAGGTTTTTCGGCGCACGGTCCAGACGCATGGTGGCTTCGACGACAAAACCCAGTGTGCCTTCAGCGCCGATGAACAGCTGACGCAGGTCGTAGCCGGTGGCGTTCTTGATCAGGTCTTTGTTCAGTTCCAGCAGATCGCCCTTGCCGGTGACGACTTTCATGCCGGCGACCCAGTTACGGGTCATGCCGTAGCGAATTACCTTGATCCCGCCGGCATTGGTGCCGATATTGCCGCCAATCTGGCTGGAACCTGCCGAAGCGAAGTCCACCGGATAGTACAACCCGTGCTCTTCAGCCTTGTTCTGTAATTGTTCGGTAACCACGCCCGGCTGACAAACAACCGTGCGATCGGTGAGGTTCACGTCGAGAATCTGGTTCATGTAGTCGAAGGACACGACCACTTCGCCATTGGCCGCCACTGCTGCGGCAGAAAGCCCGGTACGACCGCCGGACGGCACCAGCGCAACCTTGTGTTCATTGGCCCAACGGACAATGGCCTGGACCTGCTCAATGGTCTTGGGAAACACAATGGCCGTCGGGGCCGGGGCGAAATGTTTGGTCCAATCCTTGCCGTAAGCGTTCAGGGAGTCGGCGTCGGTCAGGACCTTGCCAGGCTCAACCAGGGTCTTCAGCTCATCAATCAGCGCAGGATTGGTCATCGACAGAACTCTCGAACAATTCATGGTCATCCTGAGTACGCTTCACGTCGCAGAATGAGTGTTAGCAGGTCGCATATGCTAGCATACCGACCCCGCAGGATAGTGCCCAAAGGCTGTTCTGCGGCGACGGCTTTCCTGCCGTCCGGGTCAGCTCTGGCTGCTCCCTTCCCTGCCATTTTTTCTCCGGGACACAGGTTTACGCAGATGAGCAAGACTTCTCTCGATAAGAGCAAGATCAAGTTCCTTCTTCTCGAAGGCGTCCACCAATCGGCTGTCGACGTCCTCAAGGCGGCGGGCTACACCAGCATCGAGTACCTCACAGGTTCTCTGCCAGACGCCCAACTGAAGGAAAAGATCGCTGATGCTCACTTCATCGGCATTCGCTCCCGCACTCAACTGACCGAAGAGATCTTCGATCACGCGAAGAAACTGGTGGCTGTCGGCTGTTTCTGCATCGGCACCAACCAGGTCGACCTCAACGCGGCTCGCGAACGCGGTATCGCGGTATTCAACGCGCCGTACTCCAACACTCGCTCCGTTGCCGAGCTGGTGCTGGCCGAGGCGATCCTGTTGCTGCGCGGCATCCCTGAGAAGAACGCTTCCTGCCACCGTGGCGGCTGGATCAAAAGCGCAGCCAACTCCTTCGAAATCCGTGGCAAAAAGCTGGGTATCGTCGGTTACGGCTCGATCGGTACTCAACTGTCGGTCCTGGCTGAAGGTCTGGGCATGCAGGTTTACTTCTACGACACCGTGACCAAGCTGCCACTGGGCAACGCCACCCAGGTCGGCAACCTGCACGAGCTGTTGGGCATGTCCGACATCGTCACCCTGCACGTTCCGGAAACCGCTGCCACCCAGTGGATGATCGGCGAGAAGGAAATCCGCGCCATCAAGAAGGGCGGCATCCTGATCAACGCCGCGCGCGGCACCGTGGTCGAACTGGACGCCCTGGCGGACGCGATCAAGGACAAGCACCTGATCGGCGCGGCCATCGACGTATTCCCGGTGGAGCCACGCTCCAACGAAGAAGAGTTCGAAAGCCCGCTGCGTGGCCTGGACAACGTGATCCTGACCCCGCACATCGGTGGCTCTACCGCTGAAGCACAGGCCAACATCGGTCTGGAAGTGGCGGAAAAACTGGTCAAGTACAGCGACAACGGTACGTCGGTATCGTCCGTGAACTTCCCGGAAGTGGCCCTGCCGGCTCACCCTGGCAAGCACCGCCTGCTGCACATCCACGAGAACATTCCGGGTGTGATGAGCGAGATCAACAAGGTCTTCGCCGAAAACGGCATCAACATTTCCGGTCAGTTCCTGCAGACCAACGAGAAAGTCGGCTACGTCGTGATCGACGTCGATGCCGATTACTCGGAAATGGCGCAAGAGAAGCTGCAGCACATCAACGGCACCATTCGTTGCCGCGTGCTGTTCTGATCGCGACTTGAGCGACAAAAAAGGGAGCTCCTCGGAGCTCCCTTTTTTACGGCTGCTTTTTCATCGCTGTGGAAAAGTTACTTCACCGTCACGGTGATTTTCTTCGACACGATCGGCGGATCGAACGGCATGTGACCGCTGTCGCCCAGCTCGAGCTGCAAAGTGTGCTTACCCGGAGCCAGTTTGATTTCAGCGTGAGTCTGCGCTTTGCCGAAGTGCATATGATTGGCATCGTTTGGAATCGGAGCACCGGCGGCTGGTAGTTTGTCGACATCGATCAGCAAATGGTGATGGCCAGTATTTTTGGTGACATCGCCTGCTGGTGCCAGCGCGATTTCCTTGACGCCGAAATTCACGGTAAAGGTTTGCGCGACCGTGGCTCCGTCCGCAGGAGATACGATGAACACTTCAGCACCTTTCGGGGCCGGCGTGGCAGCACTGGCCAGCACCGAAACACCCATCAACAGGCCAGCCAATGCTGCTCGTGACATAAAGGTTTTCATTCTCTTCTCCAGTTTTTCCATAAAATTCGCTCGACTATGACAACTTAACGGCCATACGTTGTCGAAGGCTCTCGATAACCATAGCAAAGCGAGCCTGAACAGCGCGTCGCGATAAAATGAATTCAAAGGAGTGACCATGCGCTTTTTGCCTGGCCTGATCTGCCTGCTACCCCTTTTGAGCCCTTTGGCTCATGCCGAACTGATGGACGATGTAAACGACCGCGGCGAATTGCGCATTGCTCTTGAGGCTAATACACCGCCCTTCAATTTCAAGGATGACGGCAAACTGACCGGGTTCGAGGTCGAATTGGGTCAACTGCTGGCCAATGAACTGGATGTACGGGCCGACTTCGTCGTCACCGATTCCGACGATCTGATGACCGGCGTCGAAAGCGGCAAATACGACGTTGCCATCAATCACATAGCACTGACCCCGGACCTGAAGGATCGTTTCGACTTCAGCGAACCTTACATTCACACCAACGCGCAATTGATCGCGCAGAAAGAAGAGCAACCGCGATCAATCCTGTTGGTGCAGTCGCTGACAGAGGAAAAGCCGAAAGCCGCCCCGGCTGCAAGCCTGGCCATTCCGTTTCAGAAGGGTAACCCGGCGTTCCATGCCAGCCTGGAAAACGCCCTGCAGCGGATCAAGGCTGATGGCCGGCTGGAGGCGCTGGAGCAGAAGTGGTTTGGAGCGGATGCGGGTGTGGCGCCGAAACCTTGATTCGGGTGAATGAGTAACCCTGTGGGCCGTTACTTCAGAATTGCCAGGGCCTGAGCCGCTTGCGGCAACTCCAGCTCGCTGAAGACTTGCACACCATGGCGCTTGAGCAGCGCGGCGGTCACGCCCTCACCGCTGACCTTCACGCCACTGAACGTCCCGTCATAGGTCAGCAGATTCCCGCAAGACGGGCTGTTGGCCTTGAGCACGGCAACCCGGATGCCGTGCTGTTGCACCAGCTCCAGCGCCTGAGAAGCCCCCGAAAGAAACTCGGCACTGACGTCCTCGCCCTCGGTGGTGATGACCGATGCAAGGCCATCAAGCACTTCACCACCCTGCCCGCCGGGAATTTCCGCCGCGGCCCTGGGTGTCGGCAACCCGCCGGCGACTTCCGGACACAACGGCACCACCCGGCCTTCGGCAATCCACTGTTCCAACAGATCGAACGGCCCGCTGGCCCCGCCGTCATAACGGACGCGGTGACCGAGCAAACAGCGGCTTACCAGAATCTTTTGCATGATCAGAACGGCTCGTTGCCACGACGGCGGAACCAGCCCGTCAACGACAGGCGTTCTCGGGTCGCGGGCAGGACTTCGTGAGGGACGTCGCCTGACAGGAACACCACCAGGCATCCACCGGTGGGCACTACATCGTGTTCGACGCCTTCGTCCAGGTACATGCGCAACTGACCGCCATGCTCGGGCAGCCAGGCGTCGTTGAGATAGATCACCGCCGAGACCATGCGCCGGTCGTCGTCACGGAAACGGTCGACATGCTTGAGGTAGAAAGCGCCGGGCGGGTACAGGGCGAAATGGCTTTCGAAATCTTCCAGGCCCAGGAACAAACCACGATTCATCGCCTCACGCAGGCTGTCCATCAACCCCAGGTAGCTGTCGCAGGACTCGGCCTGGCCAGGTTCGAGCCACTGGATATGGTCGCCGCGAATGCCCTCGCGAATCTCCGAAAACGCCCCGCGCCCCACGGCGGCCGGGGCGAGTTCACCCTCGGCGGCACGTTTACGACACTCGGCCGCCAGCGCCCGGGTCAGGTCCAGGGGCAGGAAAATATTCTGCTGCGACCAGCCGTGTTCGGCCAGGTCGTCGACGATACGTAACAGCAGTGGATGATCAGAGGGTATGTGCATGGCGCGCATAGTATTCCTGTGCCCGCAAATCCGACAGAGCCACGCAGCGGAGGATTGGTCGGATAAGGTACTCAACCTGATACGAATTCTCGACAAGTACGAATGCCGCACGGAGAATAGTCGCCTGCTGACAGGAGTCCCTATGCGTCGCTTGCTTTTCTCACTGTTGATGTTCTGCGCTTTGCCCGCCTGGGCGGACGGCCACGACCAGTTGTACAAGGTCGCCGGCTGGCCAGAACAACGCGCGCATTTCAACGATGCTCTCTCGGCCGCTCAGCAGCGCTATCAGAACAGCTTGCCACCGGCAGTGTTCCAGGCCCTGGTCGACAACAGCAATCAGCGGTTCGCCCCCAAGGCCATGGACCAGCGCGCCGAAGCGCAACTGCGCAAGAAGCTCGCCGACCCGAAACCTGCGCTGACCTTCTTTCAATCGCCCCTGGGCAAGAAAATCGTCGCCGCCGAACTGCTGGCGACCCGTCGCGATCAATTGGCGAAAAACGCCAAGGGCTTGCCGAAGATGCAGGCCAGCGATACCCGTCAACTGATCATCGGCCACCTGGCCCAGGCCCTGCCCGCCCGCGAGGCCGGCGCTGAAGTCAGCCTGGCGATCGCAGGCGTCGCGGCCGATAGCCTGAGTTCGATGATCCCGGGCCTGCTCGGCAACGGTCAGGCTCAAGGCATGTTGAACGGTCAGCGCCAGCGCCTGATGGAGCAGATCGGCGCCGACCTGAACAACACGCTGCTGTATGTCTATCGCGACCTGTCGGATGACGAACTGGAAGAGTTTTCGACCTTTGCCGAGTCCTCTGAAGGCAAGGCTTATTACCAAGCGGCATTGGCGGCGATTCGGGCGGGGTTGGCGGTGGGGCAAAGCACGTCCAGTCTGACCCAGTAATTTTTTGGCGTCTGTGAAATGGCCCGCGATGACTGTCGAAATGTCACCGCCGATCCCGACTCATGCGCTTGGTCAAAAACCCGAAATACTCCTGCCGCAACCCCGGCGACTCATTCGCCAGATGATGCCGCGCCTCAGGCAGCATCAACACCTGGGGCCGATCGAACTTGCCTCGTAACACTTCAAGGTTGTGCTCCCAATCCACGGTCATGTCCGCCTGCCCCTGCACGATCAGCGGCCGCCGCGGGCTGCTCGGTGCCGCTTCGATACGCTTGATCCACCGCCCCAGCGCACCGACCCAGGCCGTTGGCAGACGCAGCGGTTGCAGCGGATCGGCCTGCAGGAACGCGAGGAAGTCAGGGTCGTTGGAATTTTCGCTGAAGCGCCGGGCGATGCCTTTGACAAACGGCTTGAGCAGGTAATAACTGAGCCGCGACCAACCCCAGGCTCGCGGCCGCACCAAGGGCGACAGCAGGATCACTTGCCCCTGGGCCGGGCTGCTCGCACCTTGATTGAGTACATGGTCGATCACAATCGCCCCGCCGGTGCTTTGCCCGCACAAGTGCCAGGGCCGCGGAAGGCCCAACGACTGCGCCTCGGCCAGCAGGCCTTGCAGGGCGCTCTGGTACTCGGCGAAGTCCTTGATACTCGCCCGTTCGCCACTGGACAAGCCATGCCCCGGCAGGTCACAGGCGATTACCGCAAATCCCTGGTCCAGCGCCCAGTCGATCACATGCCGGTAGAGCCCGGTGTGATCGTAGAAGCCGTGAAATAGAAACAGCGTCGCCTTCGCCCGCTCGGGCAACCAGAGCTGGCTGACCACTTCATAGCCATCGATCTCGAAACGCCCCAAGCCACGGCGCAGGGTCCGCTGTGGAAAATCCAGCCCGTAAAAACGCTGATAGGCCATGGCCTCCGTCGACAGCGGCTGCCACTGGGCCAATGGCCGCAGGCTGGCACGCAAATGATCGGGGTCGAAAGTGGCAGACATGGGCTATTCCAGAGCGCGAAACAGACTTTATGGGCCTGCGATATTCATCTGTCGCGGCAAGCATGGCAAGCTAGCCGACCTTCGAGGATTGAAACCCATGCGCCCGGCCTATCGCACCACACTGCTTGCCAGCCTGCTCGCCCTTGTGTGTGCCAGTGTGCTGTGGGCTGCTTACGACTGGTTTCAGGGACGCTACCTGCGGGCCTTCAGTTCGCACACCGCCGTGTTCTCCGGCGACCCGTTGCGCCTGCCGGACGAACTCGCCGGCCCCGGCGCCATTCGCCTGGTGCACTTCTGGGACCCGGCCTGCCCGTGCAATGTCGGCAACCAACAACACCTGACTGAACTGGTTGAGCAATATGTACCGCAGGGTGTCGAGTTCTATACGGTACAAAAGCCCGGCAGCCACGGCCAGTTGCCCGGCACCTTGAGCCGCCTGAAAACCCTCGCGACCCTGCCTGGCTCCGAACAGATCCCCGCCAGCCCGGCAGTGGCGATCTGGGACCGCGACGGCAAGCTGGCATATTTCGGCCCGTACAGCGAAGGCCTGACCTGCAATTCGAGCAACAGTTTTATCGAGCCCATCCTGCAAGCGCTGAACGCAGGTCGGGCAGTGAACGCCACCCACACGCTGGCGGTGGGTTGCTACTGCCCGTGGCCCGCGGAGGCGAAGTAAGGCATTCCTGACTTTTCCAGGACCGCGATGCCCGGCACAGGAGGTCTGTGCTACACGTTTGCAGCCCGCACGGGTGGCACCCCCCGAAAGAACAAGGAGTCACCATGAAACGCGTCCTGACCGTACTTGCCTTGCTGATCGTCGCGCTCGCCGCCGGGGGCGGCTGGTATGTGTACAGCAAACAACCGACGCGCCAGGGCCAGGTGGCGTTGCAGCATCTGCAAGGTTCAGTGACCGTGCACTACGACGAGCGCGGCGTGCCGCATATCCGCGCCGAAAACGAAACCGACCTCTACCGCGCCCTCGGCTACGTGCAGGCCCAGGACCGACTATTCCAGATGGAAGCCGTGCGGCGTCTGGCCCGTGGAGAGCTGGCCGAAGTCCTCGGCCCGAAACTGCTCGACACCGACAAACTGTTTCGCAGCCTGCGCATCCGCGAACGTGCTGACAGTTACGTGGCCGCGCTGGATCGTCAGTCGCCGGCGTGGAAGGCCCTGCAAGCCTATCTGGACGGCATCAATCAATATCAGGACAGCCACGCAGCGCCAGTAGAGTTCGACGTGCTGGGAATCCCCAAGCGCCCTTTCACCGCCGAAGACAGCATCAGCATCGCCGGCTACATGGCCTACAGCTTTGCCGCGGCGTTTCGCACCGAGCCCCTGCTGACTTACGTGCGTGACCAACTGGGCGCCGAGTACCTGAACATCTTCGATCTCGACTGGCAACCCAACGGCGTACTGGCCAAAAGGCGCGCCAGCCCCGCGCCGGTCCTCGCCGCCAGTGACTGGAAAGACCTGAACGCCCTTGCCCGTCTGAGTGAGCAGACTCTGGCCGACCACGGCCTGCCGCAATTCGAAGGCAGCAACGCCTGGGTGATTTCCGGCAACCGCAGCAAAAGCGGCAAGCCGCTGCTTGCCGGTGACCCGCACATACGCTTCTCGGTGCCGTCAGTGTGGTACGAGGCGCACCTGTCGGCGCCGGGCTTCGAGCTTTATGGCTACCACCAGGCGCTAGTGCCGTTTGCATTTCTCGGCCACAACCTGGACTTCGGCTGGAGCCTGACGATGTTCCAGAACGACGATCTGGACCTGATCGCCGAGAAGGTCAACCCGGACAACCCGAACCAGGTCTGGTATCGCGGCAAGTGGGTGGACATGGTCACTACCGAACAACAGATCGCAGTGAAAGGCCAGTCACCGGTCACATTGACGCTGCGCCAGTCGCCCCACGGCCCGATCGTCAACGATGCGCTCGGCACTGCCGCCGGCAAGACGCCGGTTGCCATGTGGTGGGCGTTCCTCGAAACCCCGAATCCGATCCTTGACGGCTTCTACCAGCTCAATCGCGCCGACACTCTGGCCAAGGCCCGCGCCGCGGCCGCCAAGGTTCAGGCTCCAGGATTGAACATCGTCTACGCCAACGCCAAGGGCGACATCGGCTGGTGGGCCTCGGCGTTGCTGCCCAAGCGTCCGGCCGGGGTGAAGCCCGGTTTCATCCTCGATGGCAGCACTCCTCAGGCAGACAAGGAAGGTTTTTACCCGTTCAGTGCCAACCCGCAGGAAGAAAACCCGGCGCGGGGCTACATCGTCTCGGCCAACTTCCAACCGGTGTCGCCGACCGGCATGGAAATTCCCGGCTACTACAACCTCGCCGATCGCGGGCAGCAGCTCAATCGCCAGCTCAGCGACAAGAATGTGAAGTGGGACAACGTGGCCAACCAGAAGCTGCAACTGGGTACCACCACCGCCTACGGGCCGCGCTTGCTGGCACCTTTGCTGCCGGTACTGCGTGAAGTGGTGAGCGATCCGGCCGAACTCAAACTGGTGGAGCAACTGGCGCAGTGGAGCGGCGATTACCCGCTGGACTCCATCAGCGCCACCCTGTTCAACCAGTTCCTGTTCAACCTCGCCGACGCGGCGCTGCGCGATGAGCTGGGCAATGACTTCTTCGAAACGCTGCTCCCGACCCGGGTGATCGATGCCGCGCTGCCACGTCTGGCGGCCTCCGCCGATTCACCGTGGTGGGACAATCACAACACCCCCGGCAAGGAAACCCGTGCCGATACGGTCAAGGTGGCCTGGCAAGCGAGCATGGCTCATCTCAAAGCCACCCTTGGCGCCGATTCCGCGCAATGGCAGTGGGGCAAGGCGCACACCCTGACCCACGGCCATCCGCTGGGGATGCAAAAGCCCCTGGACCAGATTTTCAACGTTGGCCCATTCGCGGCACCCGGCACCCACGAAGTACCGAACAACCTCTCGGCCAAGATCGGCCCGGCGCCGTGGCCCGTGACCTACGGCCCGTCGACCCGGCGGCTGATCGACTTCGCCGACCCGGCCCACAGCCTGACCATCAACCCGGTGGGCCAGAGCGGCGTGCCGTTCGACAGCCATTATGCCGACCAGGCCGAGGCGTATATCGAAGGGGTTTATTACCAGGCGAATTTCAATGAGGAAGAAGTGATGGCCAATACCCGCAGCACCTTGAAGCTGTTGCCGGCGCGGTAGATTTTTTCTGGCCGGGCTGACGCCTTCGCTGCAAAATTCTGAGCCATAAAGTCAAAAGATCGCAGCCTGCGACAACTCCTACGGAATTCACATTCCACTGTAAGAGCTGCCGCAGGCTGCGATCTTTTGATCTGCAGCAGTTTTAAGCCGCTTCCGGTGCCTGCGCCCGACGTACGTCCGGTTGTTTCCAGGAATCGGCAGCGGCTTCCTCGATAGCCAGCTGGATCGCACGCTTGCGGCTTTCTTCGGCGCGACGGCTGAAGAACCAGACCAGGAAGGTCACCAGCGACACCGCCAGCAGAATCAGGCTGGCCACGGCATTGATCTCAGGCTTCACGCCCAGACGCACCGCCGAGAACACTTCCATCGGCAGGGTCGTGGAGCCTGGCCCGGACACGAAGCTCGCCAACACCAGATCATCCAGCGACAAGGCAAACGACATCATGCCGCCGGCCGCCAGTGACGGCGCGATCATCGGAATGGTGATCAGGAAGAACACTTTCCATGGCCGCGCACCGAGGTCCATGGCGGCTTCTTCGATCGACAAATCCAATTCACGCAAGCGCGCCGACACCACCACCGCCACATACGCTGCACAGAATGTGGTGTGAGCGATCCAGATGGTGACGATGCCGCGCTCCTGCGGCCAGCCGATCATCTGCGCCATGGCCACGAACAGCAGCAACAGCGACAGACCGGTGATCACTTCCGGCATCACCAGCGGTGCGGTAACCAGGCCGCCAAACAGTGTGCGGCCCTTGAAGCGGGTGATGCGGGTCAGCACGAACGCCGCCAGCGTCCCCAATGCCACCGCCGCTATCGCCGTGTAGCAAGCGATTTCCAGCGAGCGCACCACTGAGCCCATCAGTTGCGTGTTGTCGAGCAGGCCGACGTACCACTTGACCGACCAGCCGCCCCACACCGTCACCAGTTTCGAGGCGTTGAACGAGTAGATCACCAGGATCAGCATCGGCGCGTAGATGAACAGCAGACCCAGCACCAGCATCAGGTTCGAGAAACGGAAGCGCTTCATTCTTTACCCTCCATTTCCTTGGCCTGACTACGGTTGAACAGGATGATCGGCACAATCAGGATTGCCAGCATCACCACCGCCAGGGCAGACGCCACCGGCCAGTCGCGGTTGTTGAAGAACTCTTGCCAGAGCACTTTACCGATCATCAGGGTTTCCGGACCGCCGAGCAGTTCCGGGATCACGAACTCCCCCACCACCGGGATGAACACCAGCATGCAGCCGGCGATAATGCCGTTTTTCGACAGCGGCACGGTGATCTTCCAGAAGCTGTTGAAGTTGCTCGAGCCAAGGTCCGATGCGGCTTCCAGCAGGCTGTGATCGTGTTTCACCAGGTTGGCGTAGAGCGGCAGGATCATGAACGGCAGATAGGAGTAAACAACCCCGATATAAACCGCCAGGTTGGTATTGAGGATCTGCAACGGCTCGTCGATCCAGCCCATGCTCATCAGAAAACCATTGAGCAGTCCGTTGTTGCTGAGGATGCCCATCCACGCGTACACGCGGATCAGGATCGCGGTCCAGGTCGGCATCATGATCAGCAGCACCAGCACCGTTTGCAGCTCTTTGCGGGCGGTGGCAATGCCATAGGCCATCGGGTAGCCGATCAGCAGGCAGAGGATGGTGCTGAACAGCGCCATCTTCAGCGAGCCTAGGTAAGCGGCGATGTACAACTCGTCATCGCCCAGCATCGCGTAGTTGGCCAGGTTGAGCAGCACCTGCAGTTTCTGGTCAACGAAGGTGTAGATCTCGGTGTACGGCGGAATGGCCACGTCGGCTTCAGCGAAGCTGATCTTCAGGACGATGAAGAACGGCAGCATGAAGAACATGAACAGCCAGATGAACGGAACCCCGATGACCAGCTGACGGCCACCGGGAATTATTCGATTGAGCCGGCGTTTGAGTTTGCGCATGTTCATGAGCGAAGTACCACGCCGCTGTCGTCTTCCCACCACACGTAAACCTGGTCACCCCAAGTCGGGCGCTGGCCACGGCGCTCGGCGTTGGCGACGAAGGACTGCACCAGCTTGCCGCTCGGCAGTTCGACGTAGAACACCGAATGGCCGCCGAGGTAGGCGATGTCGTGCACCTTGCCGCTGGACCAGTTGTGTTCGCAGGTCGGCATTTCGGCCGTCACCAGCAGTTTTTCCGGACGGATCGCATAGGTAACGGACTTGTCCTGCACCGAGGTGCTGATGCCGTGACCCACGTAAATGTTGCGGTCCAGATCCTTGCAGGTGATCAGTGCATGGCCCTCGGCGTCGTCCACCACTTCACCTTCGAAGATGTTGACGTTGCCGATGAATTCGCAGACCAGGCGGCTGGTCGGGGTTTCGTAGATGTCGATCGGGCTGCCGATCTGGGCGATCCAGCCCAGGTGCATGATCGCGATGCGCTCGGCCATGGTCATGGCCTCTTCCTGGTCGTGGGTCACCATGACGCAGGTTACGCCGACGCGTTCGATGATCTCGACCAGTTCCAGCTGCATTTGCGAACGCAGCTTTTTGTCCAGCGCGCCCATCGGTTCGTCGAGCAACAACAGCTTCGGCCGCTTGGCCAACGAACGCGCCAGGGCCACGCGCTGACGCTGACCACCGGACAACTGATGCGGTTTGCGCTTGGCGTACTCGCTCATCTGCACCAGCTTGAGCATCTCGGCTACGCGGGCATCGACCTCGGCCGTCGGGATCTTGTCCTGCTTGAGGCCGAAAGCGATGTTCTGCGCCACGGTCATGTGCGGGAACAAGGCGTAGGACTGGAACATCATGTTGATCGGCCGCTCGTACGGCGGCATGTCAGTGATGTCTACGCCATCGAGGAAAATGCGCCCCTCCGTGGGCCGTTCGAAACCTGCCAGCATCCGCAGCAAGGTGGATTTGCCCGAACCCGAGCCGCCGAGCAAGGCGAAGATTTCGCCTTTCTTGATTTCCAGGGACACGTCGTCCACGGCAATCGTCTCGTCGAACTTTTTGGTGACCCGGTCGATTTTGACCAACACCTGTTTAGGTGATTGGTCGCCCTCGAGGGCTTTCTTATAGGCGCCGGAGGCAACTGCCATTTACGAAACTCCCAACAGAATTTGCAGTTCGCTCAACGTGGCGAACCTGGATAGTTTGACGCTATTTGCCCGACTTGACCTTGGTCCAGCTGCGCGTCATCAAACGTTGTATGTTCGGTGGCAACTCGATGGACACATACGTCTTGTCGAGGACCGCCTGTGGTGGATAAACCGATGCGTCGGTACGTATGGACTGCTCCATCAATTTGTCCGACCCGGGGTTTGGGTTGGCATAGCCGACGGTATCGCTGACCTTGGCAATCACTTCAGGCTTGAGCAAATAGTTGATGAAGGCGTGGGCTTCCTTGACGTTGGCCGCGTCCTTGGGGATCGCCAGCATGTCGAACCAGAGTGCGCCACCCTCTTTTGGAATCGAGTAGGCGATGTTTATGCCTTTACCGGCTTCAGCCGCGCGGGCCTTGGCCTGGAACATATCGCCGGAAAAACCGATTGCAACGCAGATATCGCCGTTGGCCAGGTCCGCGATGTATTTGGATGAGTGGAAGTACGTCACATAAGGCCGCACCGCCAGCAATTTAGCCTCGGCCTTTTTGTAGTCTTCGGGGTTGGTGCTATTGGCGTTCAGGCCCATGTAATTGAGGACCGTGGGCATCATTTCATCGGCGGAGTCGAGGAACGCGACGCCGCAGCTGTGCAGCTTCTTGATGTTTTGCGGCTCGAACACCACATCCCAGGAATCGATCTTGTCGAGGCCCAGCACAGCCTTGATCTTGTCGACGTTGTAACCGATGCCATTGGTGCCCCACAGATACGGCACGGCATATTGGTTACCCGGATCGTTCTGCTCCAGGCGCTTGAGCAACACCGGGTCGAGGTTGGAATAGTTGCCTAGCTTAGACTTGTCGAGCTTCTGGAAAGCGCCAGCCTTGATCTGCTTGCCAAGGAAATGGTTGGACGGCACGACCACGTCGTAACCGGTACGCCCGGCCAGCAATTTGCCTTCCAGGGTTTCGTTGGAATCGAATACGTCGTAAATCGGCTTGATACCGGCGTCTTTCTGAAAGTCGGCCAGGGTGGTCTCACCGATGTAGTCCGACCAGTTATAAATATGCACCGTGCCGGTGGCCTGGGCACTGACGGCAAGCGTCAGCCCGGCGCCGACCAGCAGGGCATTGCGCAACAAAGAAAAAACAGGCAAGTGGAGGTCCTCTAAAATTAGTTGGGCCCAAGTTGCCCCGCGCTACATGACAGCCATGGCTGCCTGACAACAAAACCGGCGCGCAACTTACCCTCGAAAAACCGTTCCAGCAAACTTTATGAAGATCCTGTAGCAGCTGCCGCAAGCTGCATTCAACTGCGAAGCAGTTGTGCTGTCGAAAAGCGGAGGTCCTTCGGACCTCAACGCAGCCTTCGGCAGCTGCTACAGGGTTTATTACTTATTTACCGGATTTGATCTTGGTCCAGCTGCGGGTCAGTTCGCGCTGGGTTGCGGCTGGCAAATCAGCGATCGCATACAGCTTGGCCTGTACTTCAGGAGTCGGATAGATGCCCGGATCCGAAGTGATGTCCTTGCTCACATACTGGGTGGCTTCAGCATTACCGTTAGGGAAACGCACAGCGTTGGTGATGTCAGCCATTACTTTCGGTTGCAGCAGGTAGTTCATGAACTTGTAGGCCCCCTCGACGTTTTCCGCATCCTTGGGGATTGCGACCATGTCGTAGAAGCTGCCAGCGCCTTCTTTTGGAATGGCGTAGCTGACTTTCACCTTGTCACCGGCTTCGGCAGCACGGGACTTGGCTTGCTGGACGTCACCCGAATAGCCGACGGCTACGCAGATGTTGCCGTTGGCCAGGTCCGAGATGTACTTCGAGGAGTGGAAGTAGGTGATCGAAGGACGAATCTTGAGGAACAGCTCCTCGGCTTTCTTGATGTCTTCTTTCTTCTGGCTGTCGGTTGGCAGACCCAGGTAATGCAGGGCGACCGGCAGCATTTCGGTAGGCGAATCCAGGAAGCTCACACCGCAGCCCTTGAGCTTGGCAATGTTTTCAGGCTTGAGCAGGGTGTCCCAGGAATCGATCGTGTCGACGCCCAGTGCTGCCTTGACTTTCTCAGGGTTGTAACCGATCCCGATCGAGCCCCACATGTAAGGGAAGGCGTGTTTGTTGTCCGGGTCACTGACGGAAACCGCTTTAAGCAGTGATTTGTTCAGGTTGCCGTAGTTGGACAGCTTGGACTTGTCCAGCTCCCGGTAAACACCGGCCTTGATTTGCTTGGCGAGGAAGTTGTTCGACGGTACGACAACGTCGTAACCGGACTTGCCTGCCAGCAACTTGGCTTCCAGGGTTTCGTTGCTGTCGAATACGTCGTACACCACCTTGATCCCGGACTCTTTTTCGAAGTTCGCGATGGTGTCCGGTGCGATGTAATCGGACCAGTTGTACACGTGCAGCACTTTATCGTCGGCCTGAACGGCGCCCGCCATCACGCCCATCAGGGACATGGCGAGGAGGGTCTTGCCAGTTATCTTCATACCTAATGCCTTCATGGGTAATGCTCCAGTTTTTCTTTTTAACCACGTGCTCAGCAGCCTGTTACAGGGCATCCGAACAACCGTTAGTCTGGCAAGATCCAAGGCAGGCTTTCAAGGAAAGCCCCATCCTTTGTTTGCACTGAGCGAAGTGCAGACATTGCACCTCGCTCAGAGCCTAGCACTTAGCCCTGCAACGCACTCAGGGTCAGGTCCAGGCACTTGCGCGCCTTGGTCACCAACTCGTCGATTTCAGCCGGTGTAATCACCAGTGGCGGAGCAATGATCATGGTGTCGCCGACCGCGCGCATGATCAGGCCGTTGTCGAAGCAGAACTGCCGGCAGATCATGCCGACGCCCTTGCCTTCGTAACGCTTGCGAGTGGCCTTGTCCTGAACCAGCTCGATAGCCCCCAACAGACCGACCCCACGCACTTCCCCCACCAACGGGTGATCGTTCAGTTCCCGTAGACGCTTCTGCAAATAAGGTGCCGTCTCTGCTCGCACATGCTCGACAATTTTCTCATCGCGCAGGATGCGGATGTTTTCCAGCGCCACCGCCGCGGCCACCGGGTGCCCGGAATAGGTGAAACCGTGGTTGAAATCACCACCTTCGTTGAGCACCTCGACCACATCGTCATGCACGATCAGGCCACCCATCGGGATGTAGCCGGACGTCAGACCTTTGGCGATGGTCATCATGTGGGGCTTGAGGTCGTAGAAATCGGTACCGAACCACTCACCGGTACGACCGAAACCGCAGATCACCTCGTCGGCCACGAACAGGATGTCGTACTTGGCGAGGATTTCCTTGATGCGCGGCCAGTAGCTGTCTGGCGGAATGATCACGCCGCCGGCGCCCTGGATCGGCTCGGCAATAAAGGCACCGACGTTGTCGACGCCGATTTCCAGAATCTTCTCTTCCAGCTGATTGGCCGCCCAGATACCGAACTCTTGTGGCGTCATGTCACCGCCTTCACCGAACCAATACGGTTGGGCGATGTGGACGATGCCCGGGATCGGCAAGTCGCCTTGCTCGTGCATATAGGTCATGCCACCCAGGCTCGCACCGGCCACGGTAGAGCCGTGATAGCCGTTCTTGCGACTGATGATGACTTTCTTCTTCGGCTGGCCCTTGATCGCCCAGTAGTGGCGAACCATCCGCAGCATGGTGTCGTTGCCTTCGGAACCGGAACCGGTGAAGAACACATGATTCATGCCTTCAGGCGCGATTTCAGCGATGACCTTGGCCAGCTCCAGCACCGGCGGGTGAGCGGTCTGGAAGAACAGGTTGTAATAAGGCAGTTCGCGCATTTGCTTGGCGGCGGCATCGGCCAGTTCATCGCGACCATAGCCGATCGCGACGCACCACAGACCGGCCATGCCGTCGAGGATCTTGTTGCCTTCGCTGTCCCAGAGGTAAACACCCTTGGCATTGGTGATGATCCGCGGGCCTTTCTCTTTCAGCTGCTTGAAGTCGCTGAACGGGGCCAGGTGGTGATCATTGCTCAGGGTTTGCCATGCACGGGTTTGCGGGTTGTTGCTGGTCATGCGAATTCTCCTTGGATTGCAGTGACGGCGCGACGTCAGAGGGCAATCACGCCCCTTGTCGCGCCCGGCGCATCAGACGGCGAAGAGCAGGAACTCCCGCTCCCACGAACTGATCACGCGCTTGAAGTTTTCATGCTCGGCCCGCTTGACCGCGACGTAGCCTGTGATGAATTTCTTGCCCAGATACTTTTCGATGGTCTTGCTGTTTTCCATGCGATCCAGCGCGTCTTCGATGGTTAATGGCAGGCGCAGATTGCGCCGCTCGTAACCACGCCCTACCACCGGGGCACTCGGGTTATGCCCTTCGAGCATGCCGATCAGGCCGCACAACAGGCTGGCGGCGATGGCCAGGTAAGGGTTGGCGTCGGCACCCGGCAGACGGTTTTCCACCCGACGGTTCTGCGGCCCGGCATCCGGCACCCGCAGGCCCACGGTGCGGTTCTCTTCGCCCCACTCCACGTTCACCGGTGCCGAGGTATCCGGCAGGAAGCGGCGGAACGAATTGACGTTGGGCGCGAACAGCGGCAGCAACTCAGGGATGAATTTCTGCAAACCGCCGATGTGATGGAGGAACAGCTGGCTCATGGTCCCGTCTTCATTGGAGAAGACGTTTTTGCCGGTCTCGATGTCGATGATGCTCTGGTGCAAATGCATGGCACTGCCCGGCTCGCCGGTCATGGGCTTGGCCATGAAGGTCGCCGCCACGTTGTGCTTGAGTGCGGCTTCTCGCATGGTGCGTTTGAACACCAGAATCTGGTCGGCCAGGGACAGGGCATCGCCGTGACGGAAGTTGATTTCCATCTGCGCGGTGCCGTCCTCGTGGATCAACGTGTCGAGGTCCAGCTCCTGCAATTCGCACCAGTCGTAGACGTCTTCGAACAATGGGTCGAATTCGTTCGCCGCTTCAATGGAGAACGACTGGCGACCGGTTTCCGGACGACCGGAACGGCCAATCGGCGGTTGCAACGGGTAGTCCGGGTCATCGCTGCGCTTGGTGAGGTAGAACTCCATTTCCGGCGCCACGATCGGCTGCCAGCCGTGGTCGGCGTAGAGTTTCAGTACCTTCTTGAGCACGTTGCGCGGCGACAGCTCGATCGGGTTGCCCTGCTTGTCGTAGGTGTCGTGGATCACGATGGCGGTGGGCTCGATGGCCCAGGGCACCAGGAACACGGCGTTCTGGTCGGGACGGCAGATCATGTCGATGTCGGCCGGGTCGAGCAGTTCGTAATAGATGTCGTCTTCGACATAGTCGCCGGTCACGGTCTGTAACAGAACGCTTTCGGGCAGGCGCATGCCTTTTTCGGCGATGAACTTATTGGTCGGCGAGATCTTGCCCCGGGTGATGCCGGTCAGGTCGCCAATCATGCATTCGACTTCTGTGATCTTGTGGTCTTTCAACCAATCGGTGAGCTGGTCGAGGTTGTTACTCATAAATGCCTCTTAGGCTTGAGTTTCCTGACTTTTATAAGTCAGGCGTTGTTTGACGCATCGGCGTCGCGTTGTAGTGCGCGCTTGCGGCAGGCATCGCCAAATGCCTGGAAAATCGCAAGGTAGTCAGGATTCAAGCTTACCTGCCATTCGGGATGCCATTGCACGCCTAAAGCAAAAGCCTTGCCTTCGATCACAGAGACCGCTTCGATCAGCCCATCGGGCGCCACAGCTTCCACACGAAGGCCCGGCGCCAGCCGCTCGACGCCCTGACCATGAATCGAGTTGACTTGAATCTCGCTCGACAGGCCCAGCCCCGCAAGTACACCACCCGGTTGGACGTGCACCGGGTGACTGGGGGCGTACTGCCCTTCGAGCGACAAGCTGTCGTCTTCACGGTGATCCATGAAGGGACCGGCCTCGTGGACCTTCTGATGCAGGCTGCCACCGAACGCCACATTCATTTCCTGGAAGCCGCGGCAGATACCGAGCACGGGAACGCCAGCCTCGACAGCGGCGCGGATCAGCGGGAGAGTGGTGGCATCGCGTGCAGAATCATGAGCAGTGCCTGGCGCGCTGGCCGGGCCGTTGTAGTGAAACGGTTCTATATTAGAAGGAGAGCCTGTAAAAAGAATGCCGTCCAGAGCGTCCAGAATATCGGACGGCGCCAGTTGATCTGCCAGGGATGGAAGAATCAACGGCAGGCCTTTGGCAGCTGAAGCCACGGCGCGTACGTATTTGTCGCCACTGATGTGATAAGCATGCAGACCGATCTGCTTTGAGCAGGCGGTGACGCCGATTAACGGCAGGCGAGACATGAAGCACCCCGGTATTATTGCTGTTATGGGTTTAAATCGAGCTTAGCCTTGTTCATTTTTTTACACAACACCCCCGTAAAAAATACAACACGGCCCGCTCAAGCCCGCGGGCGCCAAGACGTCAGAAGACAAAAATACGCCCCAAAGTGCCTCAAAAAAGCCTTGCGAGCGCTTTTTTAGGGCAAAAAAGGCCTCGCTTGACTTCGGCATGCCGTTCGGGTTGACTGGAATCTGAAAAGATCAATGATTGATATTTTTAACAACAAAGGTGTTGCATCATGTCGGTACCCCCGCGTGCCGTTCAGCTTAACGAAGCGAACGCGTTCCTTAAGGAACATCCTGAGGTTCTGTACGTTGACCTTCTGATTGCGGATATGAATGGTGTGGTGCGCGGCAAGCGCATCGAACGCACCAGCCTCCACAAGGTTTACGAGAAAGGCATCAACCTGCCGGCCTCTCTATTTGCTCTGGATATCAATGGCTCGACGGTGGAAAGCACCGGCCTGGGCCTGGACATCGGCGATGCTGACCGAATCTGCTATCCAATCCCCGACACCCTGTGCAATGAGCCCTGGCAGAAGCGCCCGACTGCGCAACTGCTGATGACCATGCACGAACTCGAAGGTGAACCTTTCTTCGCCGACCCGCGCGAAGTCCTGCGTCAAGTAGTGACCAAGTTCGATGAGATGGGCCTGACAATCTGCGCCGCGTTCGAACTGGAGTTCTACCTGATCGACCAGGAAAACGTGAACGGTCGCCCGCAACCGCCGCGCTCGCCGATCTCCGGCAAACGCCCGCATTCGACCCAGGTCTACCTGATCGACGACCTCGACGAATACGTCGACTGCCTCCAGGACATTCTGGAAGGTGCGAAAGAGCAAGGCATCCCTGCCGATGCGATCGTCAAGGAAAGTGCCCCGGCGCAGTTCGAAGTGAACCTGCACCACGTGGCCGACCCGATCAAGGCCTGCGACTACGCGGTCCTGCTCAAGCGTCTGATCAAAAACATCGCCTACGACCATGAGATGGACACCACCTTCATGGCCAAGCCTTATCCAGGCCAGGCGGGTAATGGTCTGCACGTCCACATCTCGATTCTTGATAAAGATGGCAAAAACATTTTTGCCAGCGAGGATCCCGAGCAGAACGCCGCACTGCGTCACGCGATCGGCGGTGTGCTCGAGACCCTGCCTGCGCAGATGGCTTTCCTCTGCCCGAACGTCAACTCCTACCGTCGTTTCGGCGCACAGTTCTATGTGCCGAACTCGCCGTGCTGGGGTCTGGACAACCGCACCGTGGCGATCCGCGTACCGACCGGCTCCTCCGATGCCGTGCGCATCGAACACCGTGTGGCGGGTGCCGATGCCAACCCGTACCTGCTGATGGCCTCGGTCCTGGCCGGCGTGCACCACGGCCTGGTCAACAAGATCGAGCCGGGCGCGCCCGTGGAAGGCAACAGCTACGAGCAGAACGAGCAAAGCCTGCCGAACAACCTGCGTGATGCACTGCGCGAGCTGGACGACAGCGAAGTCATGGCCAAGTACATCGATCCGAAATACATCGATATCTTCGTCGCCTGTAAAGAGAGCGAGCTGGAGGAGTTCGAACACTCCATCTCCGACCTCGAATACAACTGGTACCTGCATACCGTGTAAACGGTTGCCGTAAAAACAACGCCGCCGGCTTTACAGCCTGCGGCGTTTTTTTTATGGCCAACCACTAAACATTGTGGCGAGGGGGCTTGCCCCCGTTGGGCTGCGTAGCAGCCCCAGAACAGGCAATCTCGTTGTATCAGGGATACCGCGTTAGCTGGATTGGGGACTGCTGCGCACTCCAACGGGGGCAAGCCCCCTCACCACGGGGTATGGATCATCTCTGCGCTCTGCGTACAATGCCCGCTGCCCTGCAGGAGACTTCAATGACCCGACTCGCCACCCCACGCAAACCCCGCGCACGCAGCCAGGCCCGGATCGATTCGATACTCGATGCCGCCCGCACGCTGCTGGCCGCCGAGGGCGTGGCCAGTCTGTCGATCTACAGCGTCGCTGAACGCGCAGAGATCCCGCCCTCCTCCGTCTACCACTTTTTCGCCAGCGTCCCGGCCCTGCTCGAAGCCCTGACCGCCGACGTCCACGCCGCGTTCCGTGCTTGCCTGCAAGCGCCCATCGACCACCACGCCCTCAACGGCTGGCGCGATTTGTCGCGACTGGTGGAACAACGCATGCTCGACATCTACGACGAAGACGCCGCTGCCCGCCAGTTGATCCTCGCCCAGCACGGCCTGACCGAAGTCACCCAGGCTGACCGCCAGCACGACATCGAACTCGGCGACCTGATGCACAAACTGTTCGACCATCACTTCGAGCTGCCGAAGCTGCCGACAGATGTCGATGTGTTTGCCCTGGCCATGGAGCTGGGAGATCGAGTGTATGCGCGCTCGGTGCAGCAACATGGGCAGATCACGCCGCGCATGGCTGAAGAAGGGATGCGGGTGTTTGATGCCTACCTCGGGCTGTATTTGCCGCCGTATTTGCCCAAGCGTGCTGTTCCAGTCTGATTTTTTTGCTGTATTCACTGGCCCTTTCGCGAGCAAGCCCGCTCCCACATTTGATCTTCACCGAGCTCACTGATTCACGCGCATAAAAAACCCCGAAGGGCTCACACCCTCCGGGGTTGTTGTTGGCGCACGCACTTACAACTTGGCGATCGACACCTCGGTGGATTTCACAAACGCGATCACTTCGCTGCCGACCACCAGTTCCAGCTCTTTCACCGAACGAGTGGTAATCACCGAAGTGACGATGCCGGAGGCAGTCTGCACGTCGATTTCCGAGAGGACGTCGCCGAGCACGATTTCCTTGATCGAGCCTTTGAACTGGTTACGAACGTTGATGGCTTTGATAGTCATGATGTTGATTCCTGTCGTTGGATGAGTTTTTACGTTATTGAGCCCAGCGCAATTGCGTGGGCAATGGTGAAACAGGTTCCGGTTCCGGCGGTTGGCCGGGTACCGACAGCACGCGGTTAAGCACTTCGGTTTCCAGCGCCGCCAGCCGATGGGAGCCGCGAACCCGAGGGCGCGGCAATTCCACTGCCAGGTCGAGACCGACTTCGCCCTCTTCAATCAGAATCACCCGATCGGCAATCGCCACCGCCTCACTGACGTCGTGGGTTACCAGCAACACGGTGAAACCGTGCTTCTGCCAGAGCCGTTCAATCAGTTGCTGCATTTCAATACGGGTCAGGGCATCCAGTGCGCCCAGCGGTTCGTCGAGCAACAGCAGGCGCGGTTGATGGATCAGCGCGCGGGCCAGGGCCACGCGTTGCTTCTGGCCACCGGACAGCGCCGCCGGCCATTCGTGGGCGCGGTCCGCCAGGCCGACCGACTCCAACGCGTCCAGCGCTTGCGGCCGCCAGTTGCCCTTGAGCCCGAGACCGACGTTGTCGATGACCTTTTTCCACGGCAGCAACCGCGCTTCCTGGAACATCAGCCGGGTGTCTTCCCGGGCGGCACTCAGCGGCGCTGAGCCAGCAAACAACTCGCCAGCCGTAGGCTTGTCGAGACCGGCGAGCAAGCGCAACAAGGTGCTTTTGCCACAACCGCTGCGCCCGACCACCGCCACAAACTGCCCGGCAGGAATATGCAGGTCGATCTCTCGCAGCACTTGCCGCGAACCGAAGGACTTTTGCAGCCTGCGCACTGCCAGCGGAATTCCGCGCAGCAGGCGTGGAGGTTGTTGAGCCGTCATGCGGCACCTCCCTTGGCAACCTGATAGGCCGGATGCCAGCGCAGCCACACGCGTTCAAGTCCACGGGCCGCGAGATCAGCGAGTTTGCCGAGCACGGCATACAACAGAATCGCCAGCACCACTACGTCGGTCTGCAAGAACTCCCGGGCATTCATTGCCAGGTAACCGATGCCGGCGTTGGCGGAGATGGTTTCGGCGACGATCAGGGTCAGCCACATGAAGCCCAGGGCAAAACGCACGCCGACCAGAATCGAAGGCAGCGCACCCGGCAGGATCACCTGACGGAACAGGCTGAAACCGGACAGGCCATAACTGCGGGACATTTCCACCAGCGCCGGATCGACGTTGCGGATGCCGTGATAAGTGTTGAGGTAGATCGGGAACAACGTGCCCAACGCCACCAGGAAAATCTTCGCCGACTCATCGATGCCGAACCACAGGATCACCAGCGGAATCAGCGCCAGGTGCGGAACGTTGCGGATCATCTGCACCGAACTGTCGAGCAGGCGCTCGCCCCACTTCGACAGGCCGGTGATAAAGCCCAGCGCCAGGCCAATGCCGCCACCAATGGCGAACCCGAGCGCCGCGCGCCAGCCGCTGATAGCCAGGTGAGTCCAGATTTCACCGCTGCGGAACAGGCTCACACCGGCTTCAATCACCGCGATGGGCGCCGGCAGAATCCGCGTCGACAACCAGCCCTCCGACACCGACAACTGCCATACCGCCAGCAACAGAATCGGCAACACCCAGGGTGCGAGGCTGTGGATAGTTTTCTTCATGGCCACGCCTCAGCTCTGGGACGCGGCTTTGGGAAGAATGTCGTTGGCCACCATCTCGCCGAACGGGCTGACGTAACCGGCGCTTTTCGGCAGTTCCGGGCGCTCGATGTCCAGGTACGGGAACAGCAACTCGGCCACCCGATAGGATTCTTCCAGGTGTGGATAACCGGAGAAGATGAACGTATCGATGCCCAGATCGGCGTATTCCTTCACCCGAGCGGCCACGGTCGGACCATCGCCGACCAGCGCCGTACCGGCTCCGCCGCGCACCAGACCGACACCGGCCCAGAGGTTGGGACTGACTTGCAGGTTGTCGCGACTGCCGCCATGCAAAGCGGCCATGCGTTGCTGGCCGACCGAATCGAAACGCGCCAGAGAAGCCTGGGCGCGGGCAATGGTGTCATCGTCCAGATGAGAGATCAGTCGATCCGCCGCTTGCCACGCCTCGGCGTTGGTTTCGCGAACGATCACATGCAGGCGAATACCGAAACGCACGGTGCGCCCGAGCTTCGCGGCTTTGGCGCGAACCTGTGCGATTTTCTCGGCAACGGCGGCCGGTGGCTCACCCCAGGTCAGGACCATTTCGACCTGCTCCGCCGCCAGATCCTGCGCCGCTTCCGACGAGCCGCCGAAATACAGCGGCGGACGCGGTTGCTGGATCGGCGGATAGAGCAACTTGGCGCCCTTCACGCTGATGTGCTGACCGTCGTAATCGACGGTTTCGCCTTCCAGGACCCGGCGCCAGATGCGGGTGAATTCCACCGAGGCCTGATAGCGCTCTTCGTGACTGAGGAACAGACCGTCGCCGGCCAGTTCTTCCGGATCGCCACCGGTGACCAGGTTGAACAGCGCACGGCCGCCGGACAGACGATCCAGGGTCGCGGCCTGACGCGCCGCCACCGTCGGGGAAATGATCCCGGGGCGCAGGGCGACGAGGAATTTCAAACGCTGGGTCACCGGGATCAGCGAGGCAGCCACCAGCCACGAATCTTCGCAGGAGCGACCGGTGGGAATCAGCACCCCGCCGAAACCCAGACGATCCGCCGCTTGCGCGACTTGTTGCAAGTAACCGTGGTCGACGGCGCGAGCGCCTTCGGCGGTGCCAAGGTAATGGCCGTCGCCGTGGGTAGGCAGGAACCAGAAGATATTGAGGCTCATGGAGTAGTCTCCTTGGGGAATCGGATTACGGCGCTTTGGCGACGGCTGCCGGTGGCGTCCAGATCACGTCCTTGATACTCAAGGGCTTGGGAATCAGCTTGAGTTGGTAGAAGCTGTCGGCGATTTTCTGTTGGGCGGCGACCACCTCAGGGGTCAGGAACAGCGCGCCGTAGCCCTGGCGCTTCACCGAAGTCAGGGTGATGTCCGCCGGCAGGCCGAGCAGTGGCGAAACCTGTCTGGTTACGTCCTCGGGATTGGCCCGGGACCATTCACCGACCGCGCGCACTTCTTCCACCAGGGTTTTGATCACTTGAGGATTTTTCTGCGCATAAGGCTTGGTCGCCAGATAGAACTGATGGTTGTCGACGATGCCTTTACCATCGCGCAAGGTGCGCGCTTGCAGTTGCTGTTCGGCGGCAGCCTGGTACGGGTCCCAGATCACCCAGGCATCGACGCTGCCGCGCTCGAATGCGGCGCGGGCATCGGCGGGCGGCAGGAACACGGTCTGGATATCGGTGTATTTGAGGCCGGCGTCTTCCAGCGCACGCACCAGCAGGTAGTGCACGTTCGAGCCTTTGTTGAGCACGACTTTCTTGCCCTTGAGCTCCTGCACCGATTTGATCGGCGAGCCCTTCGGCACCAGGATCGCTTCGCTGTGGGGCGCTGGCGGTTCATAAGCGACGTAGAGCAGATCGGCGCCCGCGGCCTGAGCGAAAACCGGAGGCGTTTCGCCGGTGACGCCGAAGTCGATGGAGCCGACGTTCAGGCCTTCAAGCAGTTGCGGGCCGCCGGGGAATTCCGTCCATTGCACGTCCACGCCTTGGGCGGCGAGGCGTTTTTCCAGAGTGCCTTTGGCTTTGAGCAGCACCAGGGTGCCGTATTTCTGATAGCCGATTCGCAAAGTCTCGGCTTGGGCTTGAGTAATGACGCCGAAGGACACAGCCGCAGCAAACAGAGCGACCAGACCACGACGCAAAATGACAGGGCGCATGGCGCTCTCCTTTTTGCAGTTGGGTTTTGGCTGCACCTGCTTGCCCGTTAGCGGGCCAGTAAGGTGAGTACTTCAAATTCAGATGTTGCTTGAGGGCTGGCTTAAATGCTCCAGCGAGCACTCAACAAACGTTCGTTCAACAGGTTCGGATCGAGCGGCTTGGGCCGGCGAGCCATGGCGCTGTAGAACAGCTCCAGCGATTCATTCAGTCGTTGTGCAAGCTCGGGAGCCAACTGCGCCTGGGTGCTGCCTTCGCCGTAAGCGATCTGACTGTCTACGGCGAAAATCCCGTGGAGCATTTCCTGGGCCTTCAACGCCGACAGCACTGGCTTGAGCGCGTAATCCACCGCCAACATGTGGGCGATGCTGCCGCCGGTCGCCATTGGCAGAACCACTTTGTGGGCCAGAGCGCGCTCGGGCAGCAAATCCAGTACGGTTTTCAACGCGCCGGAGAACGAGGCTTTGTAAACCGGTGTGGCGATGAGCAGGCCGTCGGCGTTATCAATCTGTTGCAACAGATCGATCACCTTCGGGCTGTCGAAACGGGCATGCAGTAAATCTTCAGCCGGGAAGTCCCGTACCTGGTAACTCACCACTTCCACACCTTGCTCTTGCAACCAGCGTTTGGAGCGCTCCAGCAACACCCCGGAACGGGAGCGTAGGCTGGGGCTGCCACCGAGTGAGACGACCAGCATTCAGACAATTCCTTGAGCGGTGTTGGCGATTCGCAGCTTGCGATCTCGCATCGATGAAATGACCTTAACAGGTGATTTATATATCCATAAATCATATTTATTCATTTAGTTATAGCTTAAATGAATATACTGTTTGTCTTTTTCCAGACAAAAAACAGGCCGTCGAAACGGCCTGAAAATCCCCTGCTTTGTAAATCTACACAGCCCTTGTAGGAGCGAGCGGTGCGGCGATCCGACTTGCCCGCGAAGGCGTCATCCCTGACGCTAGAAAGACCGAGGCGTTCGCTTCGCGGGCAAGCCTCGCTCCTACAAAGGTTCAGCGATTCGGCTGCGGCGTCAGCCGCAGGTACGGTTTCACCGCACGGTAACCCTTGGGAAAACGTCGCTGGATTTCATCTTCGTCCTTGAGCGACGGCACGATCACCACCTCATCACCGTCCTGCCAATTGGCCGGGGTGGCCACCTTGTAGTTGTCGGTGAGCTGCAGCGAATCGATTACCCGCAGAATCTCATTGAAGTTACGGCCGGTACTCGCCGGGTAAGTGATGGTCAGCCGGATCTTCTTGTTCGGATCGATCACGAACAACGAGCGCACGGTCAAGGTGTCGTTGGCATTCGGATGGATCAGGTCGTACAGGTCGGACACTTTACGGTCCGCATCGGCGAGGATCGGGAAGTTGACGATGGCGTTCTGGGTTTCGTTGATGTCCTCGATCCACTTGTGATGCGAATCCACCGGGTCCACGGACAGGGCAATGGCTTTGACACCGCGCTGGGCGAATTCATCCTTGAGCCTGGCAGTGAAGCCCAGCTCGGTGGTGCACACCGGCGTAAAGTCTGCCGGATGGGAAAACAGCACGCCCCAGCTATCGCCTAGCCATTCGTGGAAACGGAGGGTGCCGGCGCTGGAATCCTGTTCGAAATCGGGGGCGATATCGCCAAGTCTGAGGCTCATGGTGCTGCTCCTGGTGAGTGCTTGTTGAGCTCAACTGTGCCTGCGTTCCATTTTAATTAAAAAGAATAAATATCAATTTATTTAGATCATAAAGAAATATTAAAGATCTGTTCACTGGACCTGATCCGCCATCGGGACGAACATCGATCCCAAGGTTCGAGAAGGCCTTGAGTTGTTGCAAAAAGGGAACTTCAAGGCGGGTTTACGGGGGTGAGCCCGCCTTGAAAACGCAAAAGCCCCGCCCGGCGTGATGCCGGGCGGGGCTTTTTTTTGTCGGTTACGCGAGCGCTATTACAACAGCGGGATCGAGTAGCTGACGATCAGACGGTTTTCGTCCTGGTCGCGCTGACCCGGAACGTCGTTGCGCCACATGGCGTTTTTCCAGGTGAGGCCCAGGTTTTTCAACGGACCTTCTTGTACTACGTACGCCAGGGTCAGATCGCGTTCCCACTCGGAACGGCCACTACCGGATACCGGGTGAGCAGCGGTGTTGGCGATAGTGTCGATGTTGTCACCACGCAGGTAAACGATGCCGGCAGTAGCGCCTGGCAGGCCAACCTTGGCGAAGTCATACGAGTAGCGAGCTTGCCAGGTACGTTCGCCGGCACGGGCGAACTTGGCGATCTGGCTGTCGGTAATTATGTAGGCCGACGAGCCGTCACCCTGGTTCAACCAAGGGAAGTCGCTGCTGCCATTGCTGACCTGATAACCGCCGCCAAAGGTGTGACCGGCAACGGAGTACAGGAACAGGCCGCTATACAGGTTGTTGTCGACTTTACCGCGACCGGCACGGAAGCCCTGATAGTTGCCGGAGCTGAAATAAGCCGAGTCGTGACCGTTGGCACCGTCATCGGAGCTGTTGAAGTAACGCAAGTCAGACTTCAACACACCAGGACCAATCGACCAGTTGTGAACCAGGCCCAGGAAGTGTTGCTTGTAGAAGTCTTCCAGGTTGCCGTAGTAGTACTGGGCAGTCAGGTCTTTGGTGATTTTGTAGTCACCGCCACCGTAGATGAACTTGTTGCTGTCACGACCGGCAGCAGTGTGGGCGTTCGCCCCAGCGATCGACAACTCTTCGTTGTTGCTGGAGTTACGACCCTTGGCGTGCTCGATCTGACCGCCGACCAGTGTCAGGTCTTTGATTTCGTTCGAGGTGATCTGACCGCCCTGGAAGGTTTGCGGCAGCAGACGACCGTCGTTGGTCACGATCACCGGCAGTTTTGGCTGCAGGGTGCCCAACTTCAGTTCGGTCTGGGAGATCTTGGCTTTGGCAGTCAGGCCCAGGCTGGAGAAGTTATCAACCGCTTTGCCGTTGGACTCACTTGGGAAAACAGTGCCGCCGTAAGAGGTAGGAGTTGCGCCGTTGGTGCCGCCACCCGAATCCAGACGGACGCCCAGCAGGCCGATGGCATCAATACCAAAACCAACGGTGCCTTGGGTGTAGCCCGAGGTGAAACGCAGATCGAAGCCTTGGCCCCACTCTTCGTTTTTGCTCTGAACATTGGAAGCAGTTCTAGCTGCCGAATCACGGTTATCAGTGTTGATGTAGAAGTTGCGCAGCCCCAATGTAGCCTTGCTGTCTTCGATGAAACCGGCGGCGCCTGCCTGCTGCGCCAAAACCCCTACGGCCACAGCCAGGGCCAAGGTGGACTTGTTCATTGTTTCGCTCCTCTCATTTCTAATTCTGGGTTCCTGGTCCTGGTCGAGTGCCCGGATCCAAAGATGCGCAATGAGCGCCGGGTGGTCAGCCCCCCTTGTTTTTGCCGACATGACAAACCAAAAGATTTACCGCGGTATTTTTTAATGCCATTTAGGCATATATATCCATGCCGGGACTCAAGGTATCGGCTCATGAACCAATTCCTTGATCTTCAAAGTCGGGGGGTGCTGAATCCGATACTCGTGTTGCTGCCAATGAGTACCTGATGGATTCATTTTATAGACTTGGGCAAAAAACAAAAAAGAATAAATAACCAATTGAAGCTATTTTTTTGGAATATCAAAAAATACGCAAAAAAAAAGCCCCGCCAACAGGCGGGGCTTTTTTTTGAGGGTTATTACAGGAAGCTGTAGGTGTAGTTGAAGATCAGACGGGTCTGGTCAACATCAGGGTTGTTGGTGACTTCACTGCCACGGTAGACGCCATTACGCAACGTCACGCCGAAACCTTTGAAGCTGCCCTGTTGGATTGTGTAGTCAATCCGCATGTCGCGTTCCCACTCGGACCCATCAGGACCACGGCCATTCGTTGCTTTGATGTCATCGCCATGCAGATAGGCAATCGAGGTTTTCAAGCCCGGCACACCCAGCGCAGCGAAGTCATAGGAGTACTGACCGAAGGTGGTGTTTTCACCGGCACGAACGAAGCCGTTGATCATGGAGTCGGTGAACAGGTAGAAGCTGGCACCACCGTTCCCTTCCAAACGACCATTGCCATCAACCACGCTGCCCTGGTTCAGGTAAACGAAACCGCCGTCATCGCTGACGCGCTGGTGACCGACCAGGAAGGCGTTGCCACCCAGGGTGTAGGTGAACATGGCGCTCCAGGTCTTGTTATCGACCTCGTTCGGCTTGCTGGCATAACCGTTATTGTTGTTGAAATGATAACCGGCATCACCGTTCTTACCGTCTGAGCTGCTGTCGAAATAGCGCAGATCGGTCTTGAAGGACTGGTTGGCATCGATCGGAAAGACGTGGACCAGGCCGAGGAAGTCCTGCTTGTAGTAATCTTTCAGGTTCGAGTGGTAGTACTGCAGGGTGAGGTCTTTGGTGACCTTCCAGTCTGCACCGGCATAACGGAACTGGTTGCTGTCCTGAGTACCGCCAGCCACAGCCAGGCCAGTAGCGTTTGACGAGGCGCGACCCGCCGAGTGTTCCAACTGACCTGCGTTGAAGGTCACGTTGTCGATTTCCTTCGAGGTGATGGTGCCACCCTCAAAGGTCTGTGGCAGCAGGCGGCTGTCATTCGCTACCAGAATCGGCAGGTTAGGCTGCAGAGCGCCACCCAGGTGGGCCTCGGTCTTCGAGAAACGTGCCTTGACGTTAGCCGCCGCGCGGCTCCACTCGTTCACGGCCGAGCCATCGGTATCGCTTGGGAAGAACGTGTTGTTGGCTGGGTGGTGACCCTTGCCACCGTCCAGATGGATACCGACCAAGGCCTGGGCGTCGATACCGAAGCCGACAGTACCTTGGGTGAAACCGGACAGGTAATCGAACTTGAGGCCTTCAGCGGTCTCTCTCTGATCCGCGCCGCCTTCCCGGTTGTCGTTATTGAAATACATGGTCCGGGAACTGACGGAAGCCTTGCTGTCTTCCAGGAAACCCGCTGCGCCTGCCTGCTGCGCCAAAACCCCCACGGCCACAGCCAGGGCTAAGGTGGACTTATTCATGTTTCGCTCCTCTCGTTTTCTAATTTTTGTGTTCTTTGGTCTTGGGTCGAAAGCCCTGGATCCACAGATGCGCGATTAGCGCCAGACCGTGACTACCAAGTCAATCGTAACCATGTATGTCTACGACCAAGGTCTAACGTCGAATATTGAGTCCCTGCCGGTGGCTCATCGAACCGGACATAACGGCATTGGCCCAAAAGCTAATTCCTAAAGGTATTTACCAGCCTTTTTTTATTCCCATTGGCTTTGGCACATCCCGTACGCGTCAATCCCTATCGAAAAGGCGACGCCATCATGGCTAAACGCGCACTATCTAGTCAATTTGTTACAGTTTGTGTATCGCTATTATTTTTCTTTCGGCTCGGGCGGGACGGCAATTCGAGAAACCATAGGCCATAAAGTCGATTGGCGTCGTTTCGATCGCGGTTCGTAAGTGGTCAGCGCCGCGCAGCAGACCGCGGTGCGTTGGCGGCACGACGAAGACGATTGGAGAGATGGCGAAGTTCTTGCGGGAGCAAGGGAAGGTAGAAACGGTGCTGCCGGATTATTCGCCGTAGGTCAGCGCCAAATACGTCACTGAGTGATGATCGTTCCCACGCGTGGGAACGATCATCACTCAGTCAGAGGGCTTTTTCGAAGATCTTCGAATTACGCTGATAGTTGTACAGCGACGCCCGCGCCGACGGCAGGCGATCGACGCTGCTCGGCACGAAACCCCGCTCACGGAACCAGTGGGCGGTCCGGGTGGTGAGCACGAACAAGGTTTTCAACCCCTGCGCACGGGCGCGGGTTTCGATGCGTTCCAGCAATTCATCGCCGCGACCGCCATGGCGGTACTCCGGGTTCACCGCCAGGCACGCCAGCTCCCCCGCATCCGAATCGGCAATCTGATACAGCGCCGCGCAGGCGATGATCATGCCTTCACGCTCGACCACACTGAACTGCTCGATCTCGCGCTCCAGCACCTCGCGGGAACGGCGTACCAGAATCCCCTGCTCTTCCAGCGGGCTGATCAAGTCGAGCAAACCGCCGACGTCCTCGATGGCCGCCTCGCGTACCACCTCGAATTGCTCCTGGGCCACCAGCGTACCGCCACCGTCACGGGTGAACAGTTCGGTCAGCAGCGCGCCGTCTTCGGCGTAGCTGACGATATGGCTGCGCGCCACACCGCCCCGGCATGCCTCAGCAGCTGCGTCCAGCAGCTCAGCCTGATAGTTGCTGCCCAGGCGTTGCAGGTGCGCCGGCACTTGTTGCGGACGCAACTCGCGAACCAGGCGACCATGTTCATCCAGCAGACCGAGCTCGGCGCCGAATAGCAGCAACTTGTCTGCGCCCAGGTCGATGGCCGCGCGGGTCGCGACGTCTTCGCAGGCGAGGTTGAAGATCTCGCCGGTCGGCGAGTAACCCAACGGCGACAACAGCACGATGGAGCGTTCGTCCAACAGGCGATTGATGCCCTTGCGGTCGACCCGGCGCACTTCGCCGGTGTGGTGATAATCGACACCTTCGAGCACGCCGATCGGCCGCGCAGTGACCAGATTGCCGCTGGCCACCCGCAGGCGCGAGCCCTGCATCGGCGACGAGGCCATGTCCATGGACAACCGCGCTTCGATGGCGATGCGCAGTTGGCCGACCGCATCGATCACGCACTCCAGCGTCGCCGCATCGGTGATGCGCATGCCGTGGTGGTAGTGCGGGGTCAGGCCGCGAGCAGCGAGGCGGGTTTCAATTTGTGGACGCGAACCGTGAACCAGCACCAGTCGCACGCCCAGGCTGTGCAGCAGCACCAGGTCGTGGACGATATTGCCGAAGTTCGGGTGCTCCACACCGTCGCCGGGCAGCATGACGACGAAGGTGCAATCGCGGTGGGCGTTGATGTAAGGCGAAGCGTGACGAAGCCAATTGACGTATTCGGGCATGAACCTGGGCCTGTAATAAATAGCAGCCGAAAAAAGAGTAACGCAGTAAACGCACAGCGGGCTGATGGTTATCGTCGGAACAGGCTTGGCGACACGCGCGCTCTCCTCATAAGTACGGGTAGTGACACTGGCAATTTATACGAGCGACGCCGGCGTCAGGCAGTAATGTTCGATCAGTTGACGTAATAGATGCACGGTAGGCTGCAAACGTGACATTTCGAGGTATTCCCCCGGTTGGTGGGCGCAGGCGATATCGCCGGGGCCCAAGACCAGTGTTTCACAGCCAAGGCGCTGAAGATAAGGCGCTTCTGTGCCGAACGCCACTGCTTCGGCGCGATGGCCGGTGAGCTTTTCGGCGACCTTCACCAATTCCGAGTCCTCGGCCTGCTCGAATGGCGGCACTTCGGGGAATAATGGCGCGTAATCGATCTTCACCTGGTGCCGTGCGGCAATAGGGTTGAGCTTCTGCAAAATCGCCGCGCGCAGGGCACTGGGGTCCATGCCCGGCAGCGGACGCAAGTCAAATTCCAGCGAGCACTGGCCGCAGATGCGGTTGGGGTTATCGCCACCGTGAATGCAGCCGAAATTCATCGTCGGCTGCGGCACGCTGAACTGCGGATTACGAAATTCCCGCTGCCATGCCAGACGCAAGCCGCGCAGTTCGCCGATGGCATCGTGCATGGCTTCGAGGGCGCTATGGCCCAGGCTCGGGTCCGAGGAGTGACCGCTCTGACCGAGGATGTCGATGCGCTCCATCATCACGCCTTTGTGCAGACGGATCGGTTTCAACCCCGTCGGCTCGCCAATCACCGCCGCACGACCTAGTGGTCGCCCGGCTTCGGCCAAGGCACGCGCACCGGACATCGAGCTTTCTTCATCGCAGGTCGCAAGAATCAGCAAGGGTTGCTTGAATGGTTGCTCGAGCAAGGGTTTGACGGCTTCGATGGCCAGGGCAAAAAAGCCCTTCATGTCGCAACTGCCCAGGCCCACCCAACGGCCGTCCACTTCCGTCAGTTTCAGCGGATCGGTCTGCCACAGCGCCGCGTCGTACGGCACCGTATCGCTGTGACCGGCCAGCACCAGGCCGCCGGGACCGGAACCGAAACTGGCCAGCAGGTTGAACTTGCCGGGGCTGACCTGCTGGATGTCGCAGGCAAAACCCAGCTCTCCGAGCCATGTCGCCAACAAGTCGATGACCGGCCGATTGGTTTGATCCAGATTCGGTTGGGTACAGCTGACGGACGGCGCGGCGATCAGCGCAGCGAACTGATCTTTCATGGACGGTAAAGGCATCGCTGACTCCCAACTCCCGAATTGAAGTCCATCATAGAGCCATCCGGCGACAGGAATAAACCGTCGCGGCCGTCACCAAGCGTCAACAGACCCTACAACCCTTGAGTCCTGTACACTGCACGACCTTGGCAGCCACACATTTCCCCGGCTGCGCTCCCGATCCTGGATTTTCCGGCCATGCAGAAAGAAACCGAAATCAAACTCCGCGTCAGCCGCGAAACCCTCGCCGCCCTGCGCGAGCACCCGTTACTGAAGAAACGCAACAAAAGTGGCTGGGAACGCCGTGAGTTGATGAACCAGTACTTCGACACGCCCGAGCGCGACCTGGCCCGCGCCAAGGTTGCCCTGCGCCTGCGCCGCGATGGCGAAGAAGTGATTCAGACCCTCAAGACCCGTGGCCAGAGCGTCGCCGGTCTGTCCGAACGTCACGAGTACGACTGGCACCTGCCCAAAGCCAAACTCGACGTGAAGAAGCTCGACGGCGAATGCTGGCCCGAGCAGTTGGCCGAACTGGACAAGAAAACCCTGAAAGCCATCTTCACCACCGATTTCGTGCGTGAACGCGCGGAAATCGCCTGGGGCCGTGGCAAGACCAAAGTGGTCATCGAAGCCGCGCTGGACCTGGGCCACGTGGTGGTCGGCAAGCAGAAAGAAGAAATCTGCGAGCTGGAACTGGAACTGCGCGAAGGCGAGCCGGCCGCGCTGCTGGAACTGGCCGCCGAACTGGCCGCGACCCTGCCGCTGATGCCATGCGACATCAGCAAGGCCGAACGCGGTTATCGCCTGTTCGACGCCAACAGCTACTCGCTGAGCTTGCCGGCGCCGCAGATCACCGCCGAAATGCCACTGGACGATGCGTTCGCCGCCTTGTGCTGGCATTTGCTTGGCAGCAGCCAGCGCCTGGCCGAGCAATATCGCTTTAATGGCCACTGGCGCCTGCTGCAGGACTGGGTCGAAAACCTCGCTGAAATGCGCGCGCTGATCAGTAGCCTCGGTCAAGCCGCGCCGCGTCAGTCGACTCACGATCTGCGGGTCGCGCTGGATGCCTTGCTGGAAGACTGGCGCCCGCTGGTACAGGCCGGCCTGGACGACGAAGACGTGCGCAAAGCCGCGCCGGAGCAGTTCCTCGAAGAGCTGGAAGATCCGCGCTGGGGCCTGTTCTCGCTGAACACTTCGCGCTGGTTGCTGGCCTGTACCTGGGCTGCCGATCGCAACACCCGTGGCAATCGCCAGGGCGCCGCGCAACTGGGCAGCTGGCTGCCACGCCTTCTGGGCGAAGAAGCCAACTCGCTGCAACTGCAGCGTTACCAGCAACAGCCGGAAGACCTGGCCGAACAACTGCCGCGCATCGAGCGTATCCAGGCCTGGCTGCACCACGCCCGTAGCGTGCTGGACATCCCGGAAATGGATCGCTTGTACGGTGAGTTGAAACAGCTTGCCCTGCTGGCTAACGAGCCGATCACCGATGAGTCGCTGGATGCGCGTAAGCAGCAGGCGATTGCGGTGTATCAGAATCGTGCCTGGAAAATGCTATTGCGCATGTAACACCCAACACCTGTGGCGAGGGAGCTTGCTCCCGTTCGGCTGCGAAGCAGTCGTAATCCGGGCATCGCGGTTTGTCTGGCATACCGCAATGGCCGGATTAGGAGCGCTTCGCACTCCAGCGGGAGCAAGCTCCCTCGCCACAAAGGCCCTCGAACATCATCAACGCAACACCGGCAAACTCGTCGTGGATTTGATTTCCGACAACGCCACGATCGAGTTGACCTCCTGTATCCCCGGCACCATCGACAGTTTCTCGAAGAAGAAACGCTCATAAGCCTCAATGTCTGCCGTGACGATCCGCAACAAGAAATCCACCGATCCCATCAGCACATAACATTCCAGCACTTCGGGAAAACCGCGAATCGCTTCGGTGAACTCAGTGAAGTTCGAGCGCCCGTGGGCGTTGAGTTTGATCTCGGCGAAGATTTGCGTGTTGAGGCCGATTTTCTTGCGGTCAAGCAACGTCACCTGACCGCGAATGATCCCCTCCTCCTTCATCCGCTGAATCCGCCGCCAGCAGGGCGACTGCGAGAGTCCCACCTGTTCGGCGATCTGCGCGCTGGAGAGCGAAGCGTCCTCTTGCAGCAACGCGAGAATCTTGCGGTCGTAGCCATCCAGCTCGCTATGCATAGAAAAACCTGAAATTAATATGATCTTGAATTGATCGATTCGATAAATCGTCAACAAGCCCAATCATAGATAAGAAATACCCCACACCGAATGTAAAAATTCCTCCAATGATTTTGGAGCCCGACCATGCCGCCCCTCGAAGCCGTGAACACCGCGCCCGCCCGCGCCGATGTCTGGAACGTCAGCAACACCCACTGCCGCGTTCAATACCAACTGCTGGCCGAGGCCGAGCCGGATCTGCTGTGCCGCGCGCTCAATCTGTTCGCCTTGCAGTTTCTGACGCCGCAACAGGTCAACGTGCAGCGCCTGGACGATCTGCTGTCGATCGACATCGTCATGGACGGCCTGAGCTGGCACCGAGCCCAGGTGATCGCGGAAAAACTGCGTAACCTGATCAGCGTCTGCTCGGTGAATCTGCAAGCGGCTGATTCAGCGTGGCAGGAGCCGGCGCAGGCAGCGGGCTGACCCCCTCCCCTGAAAAAACCCGACACGTGTTGGTCGGGTAGTGGCCCAACGGTCTGCGGGTGCCCAGCTATCCTTTGCGAACGGTTGTTCATAAGGAGCCCGCATGTCCGTTCAACTTGCCACTCAGGACCGCTGGCTGGACCTTAACGATTTGCTGCGTGAACTGGTCGCCCAGGGCTTTGTCAGCCAGGACTCTGCCGAACACGCACTCAACGCCCGCCGCCGTCACGCCACCAATGCTCAGCAACATCCGCTGGAGTTCATCGCCAGCCAACATCTGGACGACCTCAGCCGTCCCGGTAAACACCTCGATCTGGAAAGCCTGACGCTGTGGCTGTCCCAGCAGGCCGGCCAGCCTTACTTGCGCATCGACCCACTGAAAATCAACGTCGCCGCCATTACGCCGCTGATGTCCTATGCCTTCGCCCAACGCCACAAGATTCTGGCGGTGGCCATCGACCGCGATGCCGTCACCGTGGCCAGCGCCCAGCCCTTCGTCAGCGGCTGGGAAGTCGACCTGACCCACGTATTGAAACTGCCGATCAAGCGCGTGGTGGCCAACCCGGTGGATATCCAGCGCTTCAGCGTGGAGTTTTTCCGCCTGGCTAAATCGGTCACCGGCGCCACCAACGCCGATCAGAAGACAAGCAACCTGGGCAACTTCGAACAATTGCTCAACCTCGGCGCCAGCGACCAGGAGCCGGACGCCAACGATGCGCACATCGTCAACATCGTCGATTGGCTGTTCCAATACGCGTTCCAGCAGCGGGCCAGCGATATCCACATCGAACCCCGGCGCGAGCAAGGCACGGTGCGCTTTCGCATCGACGGCGTGCTGCACAACGTCTATCAATTCCCGCCGCAGGTGACCATGGCCATCGTCAGCCGCCTGAAAAGCCTGGGGCGGATGAACGTTGCGGAAAAACGCAAACCCCAGGACGGCCGAGTCAAGACCAAGACCCCGGACGGCGGCGAAGTCGAGCTGCGGTTGTCGACATTACCGACAGCGTTCGGCGAGAAGATGGTGATGCGGATCTTCGACCCGGAAGTGCTGCTCAAGGACTTCGATCAACTGGGTTTTTCCGCCGAGGACCTGCGCCGCTGGCAAGACATGATCCGCCAGCCCAATGGCATCATTCTGGTGACCGGGCCAACCGGTTCGGGCAAGACCACCACGCTGTACACCACCCTCAAAAAACTGGCGACGCCGGAGGTCAACCTCTGCACCATTGAAGACCCGATCGAAATGGTCGAACCGGCGTTCAACCAGATGCAGGTCCAGCACAACATCGACCTGACCTTTGCCGCCGGCGTGCGCGCGCTGATGCGACAAGACCCGGACATCATCATGATCGGCGAGATCCGCGACCTCGAAACCGCCGAGATGGCGATTCAGGCGGCACTCACCGGGCACCTGGTGCTGTCGACGTTGCACACCAACGACGCCCCCAGCGCCATCAGCCGCCTGCTGGAACTCGGCGTGCCGCATTACCTGATCAAGGCCACGGTGCTCGGAGTCATGGCCCAGCGTCTGGTGCGTACGTTATGCCCTCACTGCAAGGCCCCCTTGACGTTGGGCGAAGACGATTGGCAAACCCTGACCCGGCCTTGGCAAGCGCCACTGCCGACCAATGCCCAGCGCGCCATCGGTTGCCTGGAATGCCGCGAAACCGGCTATCGCGGTCGCGCCGGGGTTTACGAAATCATGCAGCTGACGGATGGCATCAAAGCGCTGATCAACCCCGACACCGATTTGCTGGCGGTCCGGCGTCAGGCGTTCAAGGAAGGCATGCGCAGTTTGCGGTTGTCGGGGGCGCAGAAAGTGGCGGCGGGATTGACCACGATTGAAGAGGTGTTGCGGGTGACACCGCAGAGTGAGCAGAAATAGGTTACAGATTGCGCTCGGATACTTCCCCCAAGTCGCATCCAAACCTTTTGCCCTACACTCTGGTCATCGCAACTCAATCCAGACTGGACAGGGACCGTTATGAGCATTGCACTGATTCTCTTCGTCGCGCTGGTCGTGGCCATTCTTTTCATGGGCTTCAAAGTGGTGCCCCAAGGGTTTGAATGGACGGTCGAACGCTTCGGCCGTTACACCAACACCCTCAAGCCAGGCCTGAGCATCATCATTCCGGTGATGGACCGCATCGGCCGCAAGATCAACGTGATGGAAAGCGTGCTGGACATTCCGCCCCAGGAAGTCATCACCGCCGACAACGCCACCGTGCAGATCGACGCCGTGTGCTTCTTCCAGGTGGTCAATACTGCCCAGGCCGCCTACGAGGTGAACAACCTCGAACATGCCGTGCGCAATTTGCTGCAAACCAATATCCGCACCGTGCTCGGGTCCATGGAGCTGGACGCGATGCTCAGCCAGCGCGACAACATCAACGAAAAACTGCTGCGCACCGTCGACGAAGCCACGGCGCCGTGGGGCATCAAGATCACCCGGATCGAGATCAAGGACATCAGCCCTCCCGCCGACCTGATGGCCGCCATGTCCGGCCAGATGAAAGCCGAGCGGATCAAGCGCGCACAGATTCTGGAAGCCGAAGGTTTGCGCGCCTCGGCGATCCTCACCGCCGAAGGCAAGAAGCAGGCGCAGATTCTCGAAGCCGAGGGCAGTCGTCAGGCGGCGTTCCTCGAAGCCGAGGCCCGGGAACGTCAGGCCCAGGCCGAAGCCCAGGCCACCAAAGTGGTGTCCGAAGCCATCGCCGGCGGTAACGTGCAGGCGGTCAACTACTTCGTCGCACAGAAGTACATCGATGCCTTGGGCAAACTGGCCTCGGCCAACAACAGCAAAGTGATCCTGATGCCGCTCGAAGCCGGTTCGATGATTGGTGCAGTCGGTGGCATCGGCGAAATCGTCAAGGCCACCTTCGACGGCAAGAAAGGCTGAGGTCGCCGCCCATGGAACTGTTTTCGTTCTGGAGCTGGCTGGCCCTGGGCACGCTGTTGCTGATCCTCGAGGTGTTCGGTGCCGGCGGTTATCTGCTGTGGATCGGCATGGCAGCCGCCGCCGTCGGCGTGCTGACGTTCCTGATACCGGGTTTGCCCTGGGAATGGCAGGTGCTGTTGTTTGCCGTTTTTTCGATCCTCACCGCCCTGTACTGGTGGAGACGTCAGCGCAGTGTGGTGCGGGCCAGCGATCAGCCGAACCTGAACCTGCGAGGGCAAGAGCTGATCGGCAAGGTGTTCGTGGTCACTGAAGCGATTGTCGATGGCCGTGGCAAGATCAAGGTCGCCGACGGTGTGTGGATGGCCCGAGGGCCTGATGCCGCGCCTGGCAGCCGTGTTCGGGTGATCGGACAACAAGGGGCGATTTTACTGGTGGAGCGGGCCGACTAACGTCACGGAACTCGATTGGGTTATTGGCAATCAAAGGCCGCAGTTAAAACCCAGTGGAGTCACCTTTTATGCGTCTCAAACTTGCTGTCGCTACCGTCGCCGTGTTGTCCCTTCAAGTCGGTTCGGCGATGGCTGATGACAGCTTTTTGCGTAACGTCCTTACTTCCGGTGCCACCACCGGTACGTCCTACCTGACCTCCAGGGATCACAAGCTGATCGTCGCCGCCCAGGACGACGCCGGCAGCTTTGTCGCCAGTGACGGCGCCATTCGCGGCCCCTATCTGGAATCTGCCATGCAGAAAGTCCGCGCTGAAAACCCTGGCCTGCAAGCCACGGACATGGAACTGGCGAACGCCATCCTGGCGAAGAATGCCATCGCCTCGAAGTAAGGTTCGTTGCTGAACAAAAAATGCCGCTCTAAATGAGCGGCATTTTTTTGCCCCTGATTTGTAGGAGCGAGTGATTTCAGCGGTATTCATCCACCGGCACACACGCGCAAAACAGGTTGCGATCGCCGTAGACATTGTCCACACGGTTCACCACCGGCCAGTACTTATGGGCCTTGGTGTGAGCATCCGGCGTCACCGCCTGCTCGATGCTGTACGGCCGCTCCCAGACACCGGTGATGTCGGCCAGGGTATGCGGCGAACGCTTCAGCGGGTTGTCCTCCGCCGTCCAGTTGCCGTTTTGCACCTCGTTGATTTCCGCGCGAATGCTCAGCATCGCATCGATAAAACGGTCCAGTTCCGCCTTCGATTCACTCTCGGTCGGTTCGACCATCAACGTCCCCGGCACCGGGAATGACATGGTCGGCGCATGGAAGCCGTAGTCCATCAGGCGTTTGGCAACGTCTTCTTCGCTGATCCCGGTCAGCGCCTTGAGCGGACGCAAGTCGAGGATGCATTCGTGGGCCACTCGCTCGTTGCGCCCGGTGTAGAGCACCGGAAACGCCCCGGACAAATGCTGCGCCAGGTAATTCGCGGCGAGGATCGCCACCTCACTCGCATCCGCCAGTTGCGGCCCCATCATCGCGATGTACATCCAGCTGATCGGCAGAATGCTTGCACTGCCCCAAGGGGCTGCGCTTACCGCTCCGTTCCCCGGCAGCGGGCCATCGATCGGCACCACCGGGTGATTGGCGACAAACGGCGCCAGGTGCGCCCGGACACCAATCGGGCCCATCCCCGGTCCGCCACCGCCGTGGGGAATACAGAAAGTCTTGTGCAGGTTCATGTGCGACACGTCGGCACCGATATCTGCCGGCCGCGCCAACCCGACCTGCGCGTTGAGGTTGGCGCCATCCATGTACACCTGACCGCCATGGCGGTGGATAACTTCACAGATCTCGCTGATGCCTTCCTCGTAGACCCCATGGGTCGAAGGATAAGTCGCCATCAGGCAGGCGAGTTTGTCCCCCGCCTCGATGGCCTTTTCTTTCAGGTCTTCCAGATCGACATTACCCGCCTCGTCGCACTCGACGATCACTACCCGCATCCCGGCCATTTGCGCCGAGGCCGGGTTGGTGCCGTGAGCCGAAGACGGGATCAGGCAGATATCCCGCGCGCCCTGATGACGACTCTCGTGATATTTACGGATCGCCAGCAACCCGGCGTATTCGCCCTGGGCGCCCGAGTTGGGCTGCATGCAGATTGCATCGAAACCGGTGATCGCGCAGAGCCAGCGTTCCAGTTCCTCGATCATCAGGGAATAACCCACCACCTGCTCTTTCGGCACGAACGGGTGCAGGTTGGCGAACTGCGGCCAGGTGATCGGGATCATCTCGCTGGTGGCATTGAGCTTCATGGTGCAGGAGCCCAGCGGGATCATCGACTGATTGAGCGCCAGGTCTTTGTTTTCCAGCTGCTTCAAGTAACGCAGCATTTCGGTTTCGCTGTGATGGGCGTTGAACACCGGATGACGCAGATAAGGCGTACTGCGCTGCAATCCTGCAGGAATGCCGGACGCCAGGGCCTCAGCATCCAGCTCGTCGACGTTGAGCCCATGATCGGCACCTAGAAACACATCGAACAGTTTCGCCACGGTGGTTTCGTCACTGGTTTCGTCGAGGCTCAGGCCCAATCGCCCGCGACCGAGAATGCGCAGGTTGATCTGCGCCGCCTGGGCACTTTCGATGATCGCGGTCTGAGTGCCACCGACCTCCAGGGTCAGCGTGTCGAAGAACTGTTGGTTCACACGTGTAACGCCATGGCGTTCCAGGCCGGCGGCGAGGATGCAGGTCAGCCGATGGACACGCTGGGCAATATTTTTGAGCCCTTCCGGACCATGGTAGACCGCATAGAAACTGGCGATATTGGCCAGCAGCACCTGGGCGGTGCAGATATTCGAGTTGGCCTTCTCCCGGCGAATGTGTTGCTCGCGGGTTTGCAGGGCCATGCGCAGGGCGACATTGCCGCGAGCATCTTTCGACACGCCGATGATCCGCCCGGGAATCGCGCGTTTGTACTCGTCGCGGCTGGCAAAAAACGCCGCGTGCGGGCCGCCGTACCCCATGGGCACGCCGAAGCGCTGGGATGAACCGAACACCACATCGGCACCCAACTCTCCCGGCGGAGTCAGCAACAACAGGCTGAGCAGATCGGTGGCGACGCAGGCCAAGGCTTGCTGGGCATGCAGATGATCGATCAGCGGACGCAGGTCACGAATTTCGCCATGGGTGTCGGGATATTGCAGCAACGCGCCGAACACTTGATGCTGCTTCAAGTTATCCACAGCGTCGACGATCAGGTCGAAACCGAACCCTTCGGCCCGGGTCTGCACCACGGAAATCGTCTGCGGGTGGCAGTTTTCGTCGACGAAGAACAGATTGCTTCTGGACTTGGCGACACGCTTGGCCAGCGCCATGGCCTCGGCGGCCGCCGTGGCTTCATCCAGCAGCGAAGCGTTGGCCAGTTCCAGACCGGTCAGGTCGATGGTCAGCTGTTGGAAATTCAGCAGCGCTTCGAGCCGGCCTTGGGCAATCTCCGGTTGGTAAGGCGTGTAAGCGGTGTACCAACCGGGATTTTCCAGCACGTTGCGCAGGATGACGGCCGGCGTGAGGGTGCCGTGATACCCCATGCCGATCAGGCTGGTCCAAACCTGGTTCTGCTCGGCGTAGCCGCGCAGTTTGGCCAGTGCGGCTACCTCATCGAGGGCGGGCGGCAGGTCCAGCGGTCGGTTGAGGCGGATTCCCGGCGGCACCGTCTGCTCGATCAACTCGACGCGGCTGCCAAGACCGAGGCTGTCGAGCATCGCCTGCTGCTCGGCGGCATCGGGCCCGAGGTGGCGGCGCAGGAAGGTATTGGGGTCGCGTAACTGGCTCAAGGACGGCAACTGGGACATGACGGGCTCTCTCATGACTGGCGCTCAGCGTCGATGCAACTCGGTCAAACCAGCATAGCAGTCGATACCGGCACGGATGGCGTGGCGCTGTCGGTCAATCCGGATCATTATGCTCGGCGCCTACAAACGTTCGCTGATCGGGTATCCACATTTATGAGCCAACTGTCTTTCCTGCCCTTCTCCAAACCCACCATCGATGAAGCCACGATTGCCGCTGTCGGCGATGTGCTGCGCTCGGGCTGGATTACCAGCGGCCCCAAGGTTCAGGCCTTTGAAGCGCAACTCTCGGAATACTTCGGCGGGCGCCCGGTGCGTACGTTCAATTCCGGCACCTGCACCATGGAGATCGCATTGCGAATTGCCGGCGTCGGACCGGGTGATGAAGTGATCACCACGCCGATTTCCTGGGTGGCCACCGCCAACGTGATTCTGGAAGTTGGCGCCACGCCGGTGTTTGCCGACATCGACCCAGTCACTCGCAACATAGACCTGACGCAGCTTGAAGCAGCGATTACCCCGCGCACCAAAGCCATCATCCCTGTGTTTCTCGCGGGACTGCCCGTGGACATGACGCGCCTTTACGCGATTGCAAAAAAGCATGGTTTGCGAGTGGTGGAAGATGCCGCCCAAGCATTGGGTTCGAGCTGGAACGGCCAGCGAATCGGTGCGACTGGCGATTTCGTGTCCTTCAGTTTCCAGGCGAACAAGAACGTCACCTGTTCAGAGGGCGGTTGCCTGGTATTGAATAATGCCGAGGAAGCACGGCTGGCGGAAAAGTACCGCTTGCAGGGTGTCACCCGCAGCGGTTTCGATGGGCTGGACGTTGATGTGCTGGGCGGCAAGTTCAACATGACCGATGTCGCGGCAGCCATTGGCCTGGGCCAGTTTGCCCACATCGAAGCGATCACCGCTCATCGTCGTGAGCTGGCCAAACATTACTTCGCTTGCTTCGGCGAGGACTTCGAAGCGCAATACGGTGCTCAACTGCCCCCGGCGGATTTCGAGAACAGCAATTGGCATTTGTTCCAACTGGTGCTCCCGGAACGCCAGGATGGCAAACCGGCACGGGCTACTTTCATGGAGCAGATGCAGGCACTGGGAGTGGGTATCGGCTATCACTACCCGCCGATTCACCTGCTGAGTCTTTACCGCGAACGCGGGTTCAAGGAAGGCATGTTCCCGATCGCCGAGCGGGTCGGAAGACTGATCGTCTCGCTGCCGATGTTTACGGCCATGGATAAAGCGGACGTCGAGCGTTCGGTGGCCGCGGTGAAAGCCGTCTTGCGGACTTGATCCGGCCTTTGCAGGAGCTGCCGAAGACAGCTCCTGCAAAGCGGGTATTACTCGCCGATGGCGGCCTTGTAGGCCATCGGGTCGAGCAGCTTGTCCAGCTCAGAGGTATCGCTTGGCTCCAGCTTGAAGAACCAGCTGTCATAAGGCGCGCTGTTGACCAGTTCCGGGCTGTTGGCCAACTCTTCGTTGACCGCAATGACGGTACCGGAGACCGGTGAGTAGATATCCGACGCAGCCTTGACCGACTCGACGACACCCGCAGCCTCACCGGCAGCGAACACTTTGCCGATTTCCGGCAGCTCGACGAACACCACATCACCCAAGGCTTCCTGAGCATGGTCTGAAATACCCACTTTCACGCCGCCATCATGGTCTAGACGGGCCCATTCGTGACTTTCGGCAAAACGCAGGTCGACAGGGATTTCGCTCATGTTCTGTGTCCTCAAGAAAAATGTCGGCAGTCATTGACCGCCAAAAAAGGTTAGATCAAGGTTTTGCCATGGCGTACGAAGGTCGGCTTGACCACTCGAACCGGGTACCACTTGCCACGGATTTCCACTTCGGCACGGTCAGCGGTGGCCGCTGGCACGCGCGCCAGTGCAATCGACTTGCTAAGCGTAGGAGAGAAACTACCACTGGTGATCTCCCCTTCGCCAACATCGGCGATGCGAACCACCTGATGCGCTCGCAAGACACCACGTTCTTCAAGGACCAGACCGACCAGTTTGTGCTGCACGCCAGCGGCCTGCTCGGCCTCCAGGGCGGTGCGGCCAAGGAACTGGCGCGTGGCCGGTTCCCAGGCAATGCTCCAGGCCATGTTGGAAGCCAATGGTGAAACGTCTTGATGAATATCCTGACCGTACAGGTTCATGCCGGCTTCGACCCGCAAGGTATCGCGCGCTCCGAGGCCGATCGGGGAAATACCCGCGCCCACCAGATCGTTGAAAAACCCCGGCGCCTGATCGGCCGGCAGCACGATTTCCAGACCGTCCTCACCGGTGTAACCGGTGCGGGCGATGAACCAGTCACCGTCGGCCTGACCTTCGAAATGTTTGAGCTGCTGGATCAACGTAGCTCGGGACTGGGTCACCAGTTCGGCAATCTTGTGCCGGGCGTGAGGCCCTTGAATGGCCAGCATCGCCAGTTCGGAGCGCTCGTTGAGCCGCACATCGAAGTCGCCGAGATGAGCCTGCATCCAGGCCAGGTCCTGATTGCGGGTGGAGGCGTTGACCACCAGCCGATATCCGTCATCAAGGCGATAGACGATCATGTCGTCGACGATACCGCCGTGCTCGTTGAGCATGGCGCTGTACAAGGCACGGCCGGGGCTGTGCAGGCGTTCGACGTCGTTGGCCAGCAAATATTGCAGCCAGGCCTTGGCCTGGGGGCCGTCGACATCGATCACGGTCATGTGGGATACATCGAAAACCCCACAATCTCGGCGCACCTGATGGTGTTCCTCGACCTGCGAGCCGTAATGCAGAGGCATATCCCAACCGCCAAAATCGACCATCTTCGCGCCGAGGGCGAGATGAAGGTCATACAGAGGCGTGCGCTGTCCCATGGGTTTCTCCTTCCGGGCGTGGCGAAGGTGCGGACAGCCGCTGTATGGGGTGAAATGCCTTGAAATAAAGGCTTTCAGCCGATTTCAGCAACCCGGTCTGAAAGACGGACCGCACCGAATGCCGCGCATTGTAGCCGCAAGGTGTAGGACTGACACCTAGCCGTTTCGATGCGCCGACCTTCTGATTAATCCGATGACCGGCAACAGCCCGACCAGAACCAGGGTCAGTGCCGGCAACGAGGCCCTTGCCCACTCGCCTTCGCTGGTCATTTCAAAGATCCGCACGGCCAGCGTGTCCCAGCCGAACGGGCGCATCAGCAGGGTCGCGGGCATTTCCTTGAGCACGTCGACGAACACCAGCAACGCAGCGCTCAACGTGCCCGGAAGCAGCAGCGGCAGATACACTTTGAAAAACAGTCGTGGCCCACTGACGCCAAGGCTACGTGCTGCTTCGGGCAAAGAAGGCCGTATACGCGCCAGGCTGCTTTCCAGCGGCCCGTAAGCCACGGCGATGAATCGCACCAGATAGGCCAGCAACAACGCCGACAGGCTGCCCAGCAGCAACGGTTTGCCCGCGCCGCCAAGCCAGCCCGACAGAGGAATCACCAGTTCGCGATCCAGGTAACTGAACGCCAGCATGATCGACACCGCCAATACCGAGCCCGGCAGTGCGTAGCCGAGGTTGGCCAGACTGATGCCGGAACGGATCACCCGGGTCGGTGCCAATCGACGGGCAAACGCCAGCAGCAGCGCGACGCTGACAGTAATCAACGCCGCCATGCCGCCCAGGTATAGGGTATGCACGATCAACCCGGCATAACGTTCGTCCAGATCGAAGCGCCCGCGTTGCCAGAACCACACAAGCAGTTGCAGCACGGGAATGACGAAGGCGCAGGCGAACACCAGACCACACCAGCTCATCGCCGCCAGCGCCTTGACCCCATGCAGGTGATACAGCGCCTTGACCCGCGGCCGTTCGTTGCCCGCCCGGTTGGCTCCCCGAGCCCGGCGCTCGCCATATAACACCACCATCACCACTAACAGCAGCAGGCTGGCCAGTTGCGCGGCGGTGGGGAGACTGAAAAAGCCGTACCAAGTCTTGTAGATGGCGGTGGTGAACGTATCGAAGTTGAACACCGACACCGCACCGAAATCCGCCAGGGTTTCCATCAGCGCCAACGCCACCCCCGCGCCGATCGCCGGACGCGCCATGGGCAACGCCACTCGCCAGAACGCCTGCCACGGGGATTGCCCAAGGACTCGCGCCGCTTCCATCAGGCCTTTGCCCTGAGCCAGAAATGCAGTGCGCGCCAACAGGTAAACGTAGGGATAGAAAACCAGCACCAGCACCAGAATCACGCCACCGGTGGAACGCACTCGTGGCAGCCTCAGACCACTGCCGAACCATTCGCGCAACAGGGTTTGCACCGGGCCGGCGAAATCCAGCAGGCCGACGAAAACGAAGGCCAGCACGTAGGCAGGAATCGCGAACGGCAGCATCAACGCCCAGTCCAGCCACCGCCGCCCCGGGAACTCACAGAGGCTGGTGAGCCAGGCCAGGCTGACGCCCAGCAGCGTTACGCCGAAGCCGACGCCAACGACCAGCGTGAGGGTGTTGCCCAGCAGCCGCGGCATTTGCGTGTCCCACAGGTGGGACCAGATCTGCTGATCGATGGTTTGCCAGGAAAGAAGCAGGACGCTCAGGGGCAGCAGGACCAGCGCAGCGATGGCGAAGACCAGGGGATACCAGCGGCGTTGGGCGGGGTGGGCCAAGGAAAGCTCTCGTTTAAATGATTGTGCCCACGCTCTGCGTGGGCACACATCTTGTGATGCCCTGCGTCACGCCTCGACGCAGAGCGTCGGTGGATGCATCCCCACGCAGAACGTTGGAACGATCAGGCCGGCAGGGACGCCGCCACTTCATTCGGTGGCGCAGTATATCGACAGACTCAGTTCCAGCCGACCCGATCCATCATCCGAATCGCTTCAGCCTGACGCTTGCCGGCGATTTCCACTGGCAAGGTATCGGCCACGAACTTGCCCCAGCTCGCGACTTCAGCCGAAGGCTGAACGGCAGGGTTGGCCGGGAACTCCTGGTTCACGTCAGCGAAAATCTTCTGCGCTTCAGGCGTGGTCATCCACTCCACCAGCGCCTTGGCGGCTTCCGGGTGCGGTGCATGTTTGGTCAGGCCGATACCCGACAGGTTGACGTGCACGCCACGGTCGCCCTGATTCGGCCAGAACAGTTTCACCGGCAGGTCCGGCTTCTGCTTGTGCAGACGGCCATAGTAGTAGGTGTTGACGATGCCGACGTCGCACTGACCGGCATTGATCGCTTCCAGCACGGCGATGTCGTCGGAGAACACGTCGGTGGACAGGTTGTTGACCCAGCCTTTGAGGATTTTCTCGGTTTTCTCGGCGCCATGGACTTCGATCATGGTGGCGGTCAGGGACTGGTTGTAGACCTTCTTCGCCGTGCGCAGGCACAGGCGGCCTTCCCACTGTTTATCGGCCAGCGCCTCGTAGGTGGTCAGCTCACCGGGTTTCACCCGGTCGGTGGAGTAGGCGATGGTTCGCGCCCGCAGGCTCAGGCCGGTCCAGGCATGGGAGGATGCGCGGTATTGCAGCGGGATGTTGGCGTCGATCACCTTGGAGGTGAACGGCTGGAGGATGCCCATCTGCTCGGCCTGCCAAAGGTTGCCGGCATCGACGGTCAGCAGCAGGTCGGCAGTGGCGTTTTCGCCCTCGGCCTTGATCCGCTGCATCAACGGCGCTTCCTTGTCGGTGATGAACTTCACCTGTACGCCGGTTTTCTGGGTGTAGGCATCGAAGACCGGTTTGATCAGCTCATCGATACGCGAGGAGTAAACCACCACCTCGTCGGCAGCCTGGACGGCGGTGCTGCCGATCAGGGTCAGGGCCAGTGCGGTCAGTAGACGCTTGGGTGCCAACATGGAAGCGGTCTCTCGAAATGGGGAAGTGAGGCCAAATGATAAGGACTCACATTTCGCTTCTCAATCGAACACTGGGTGGAGGAGTTACCAGATGTTGCACAATCGAATGAATGACAATGTGGCGAGGGGCTTCAGGCCTTGGCCAACGCTGGCAAATCCCCAATCAACCCAAGCGCTTCGCGCACGAACAACGCCTTGGCCTCGGGCATCTGGTCGACCATCTTCAACCCGGTATTGCGCAACCAGCGCACCGGCAACGGATCGGCCTGGAACAGCCGTTCGAAGCCTTCCATCGCCGCCATCAACGCCAGGTTGTGGGGCATGCGCCGACGCTCGTAGCGACTGAGCACCTTCACATCCGCCAACCGCTCACCGCGCGCGGCCGCTTGCAGCAGTACTTCGGCCAGCACTGCCGCATCGAGGAAACCGAGGTTCACGCCCTGTCCGGCCAGCGGATGGATGGTGTGGGCCGCGTCGCCGATCAGCGCCAGACCTTCTGCCACGTAACGCTTGGCATGACGCTGACGCAGCGGCACGCACAGACGCGGGTCGGCACTGAGCACCGTGCCGAGGCAGCCTTCGAAGGCCCGCTCCAGCTCCTTGCAGAAGCTTTCGTCGTCCAACGCCATGAGGCGTTCGGCTTCGCTCGGCGTGGTCGACCAGACAATCGAGCACCAATCCTGCTGACCGTCCCGTTCCAGCGGCAGAAACGCCAGCGGGCCGTTGTCGGTGAAACGCTGCCACGCGGTCATTTGATGCGGTTTGGAACAGCGCACACTGGTGACGATCGCGTGGTGCATGTAATCCCATTCGCGGGTCGCAACGCCGGTCAGGCGCCGCACCGCCGAGTTGGCGCCATCCGCCGCGATCACCAACGGTGCCCGCAAGGTGCGGCCATCGGCCAGGGTCAGCAGCCAATCATCACCGGAGCGGCGCATCTGCTCCAGACGCGCATTGGCCAGCATCCCGAGGTCACAGTCGTGCAGCCGATCGAGCAAGGCATCTTGAACCACGCGGTTCTCGACGATATGCCCCAGCACGTCGGCATGTACGCTGGTCGCCGAGAAATGGATTTTCCCGGTGCCGCTGCCGTCCCAGACGTGCATATCGGTGTAAGGACTGCTGCGCCGGTTGGCGATGCCGTCCCACACGCCCAGGCGTTCGAGTATTCGCTGGCTGGCCGCCGACAGAGCACTCACCCGCGGCTCGAACGGCGCCTGGCCATCGAAGGGTTTGACGCTCAGGGGGCTACCGTCCAGCAGCAGGACTTCGAGCCCGCTGTTTTGTAACGCCAGCGCCAGGGCGCTGCCGACCATTCCGGCCCCGACAATCAGCAGATCTGCGCGCATTTCCATGCTTTAGGCCTGTCTCGCTTGCGACTTGAGCCGCAGATAAAGGGTTTTCTCGACGCGCGTCACCAAAGTGCTCGCGTCGTCATGAATATTGACGTGCAAGTGCGCCCGCTTAAACATCGGGACGCGTACCCAGGCCCATGGCCTGCCGGGCGAACCAGCGCTTGGCCGGCGGCAGCAGATCGAGACCGAGCAGGCCGATGTTGCGCCCCAGGGAAACCAGCGGCTGGGTGCTGCCGAACAACCGGGTGACCTGATCGGAGAAGCCCACGGTCAGGTTCTGATCCATCCGCTGACGCTCGCGATAAGCCTGCAACGTGGTGAAATCGCCGAGCGCGGTCTCGCTGCTCAACAAGGTGTCGGCCAAAGCCTGGGCATCGCGCAGGGACAGGTTGAAGCCTTGTCCGGCAATCGGATGCAGGCTATGCGCGGCGTTGCCGAGGATCGCCAGATGCGGGCGGACTTGTTCCTCGGCTTCGATCAGCGACAACGGATACAAATTGCGGGCGCCAACCTGTTTCAGCGTGCCGAGGCGATAACCGAACACGCCCTGCAACTCGTTGAGAAAGCTGCGGTCATCAAGAGCCGCCAACCGTTGCGCGTCCATGCCCAGACGGGTCCAGACCAGGGCGCAGCGGTTTTCCGGCAGCGGCAACAAAGCCATTGGGCCGTCGTCAGTGAAGCGTTCGAAGGCCATGCCGTTGTGCGCTTCGCTCGGAGTGATGTTGGCGATCAGCGCGCTCTGGTTGTACGGGCGCTTCTTGATGCCGATCCCCAGCTGTTCACGCAGGCCCGAACGGCCGCCATCGGCCAACACCGCGAGGTCGCACTCCACCAGGGTTTCATCGTTGAGCGTCAGGCGATAGCCGTCGGTCAGCGGTTCCATGGCGGTGACTTCCGCCGGGCAACGCCAACTGATCACGTCCTTGTCCAGGCTGTGCCAGAGGCATTGGCCGAGCCAGGCGTTTTCCACCACATAACCCAGTGCTGGAACGCCCTCTTCCATCGCCGACAACCGCGCCGTGGAAAAACGCCCACGGTCGGAGACATGAATCTGCTTGATCGGCTCGGCGCGGCGGGAGATTTCCTGCCACACGCCCAGCCGTTGATAAATCTGCCGGGCGCCGAACGACAACGCTGAAGAGCGAGCGTCATAGCTCGGTTGGTACGTATCGCCAGGGGCAAAGGGTTCGATCAGCACGATCTTCCAGCCACGGGCCTTGGCCCCGGCCTGCAACGCCAACGCAAGGCTGGCGCCAACCAGGCCACCGCCGATGATTGCCAGATTGACTCGACTCATGCCGCTTGTGTCCGTGCGGCGGCCATCAGAGCCTCGATTTCGGCAACCGTTTTCGGTACGCCGCTCGTCAGGATTTCACAACCGGTTTTGGTGACCACCACGTCGTCCTCGATGCGCACGCCAATGCCGCGCCATTTCTTCGCCACGTTCTGGTTGTCCGGGGCAATGTAGATGCCCGGCTCGACCGTCAGCGCCATGCCGACTTCCAGCACGCGCCATTCGCCGCCGACCTTGTACTCGCCGACATCATGCACATCCATGCCCAGCCAGTGGCCGGCGCGGTGCATGTAAAACGCCTTGTAGGCTTCGCTGGCGATCAGTTCATCGACCTCGCCCTGCAACAGGCCCAACTTCACAAGGCCCGCGGTAATGACGCGAACCGTGGCTTCATGCGCCTGATTCCAGTGTTTGTTCGGTGCGATTTCGGCAAACGCCGCTTCCTGGGAAGCCAGCACCAGCTCGTAGATCGCCTTCTGTTCCGGTGAATACTTGCCATTGACCGGCCAGGTGCGGGTGATGTCGCTGGCATAGCAGTCGATTTCGCAACCGGCGTCGATCAGCACCAGATCGCCATCTTTGAGCACCGCGTCATTCTGCTGGTAATGCAGGATGCAGCTGTTGCGCCCGGCGGCGACGATCGAACCATAGGCCGGCATCTTCGCCCCGCCCTTGCGGAACTCGTAATCGAGCTCGGCTTCGAGGCTGAACTCATGCAAACCGGCACGGCTGGCCTGCATCGCCCGGATATGCGCCTGAGCGGAAATCCGCGCAGCTTCACGCATCACCTTCACTTCTGCCGCCGATTTATACAGGCGCATGTCGTGCAACAGATGATCCAGGGCAACGAATTCGTTCGGCGGCTGGGCACCGAGATTCGCCTTGGAGCGGATCACGTTGATCCAGTCCATCAGGTGCCGATCGAATTCCGGGTTGCTGCCCATGGCCGAATACACCCGGTCGCGGCCTTCGATCAGGCCCGGCAGGATGTCGTCGATGTCGGTGATGGGAAAAGCGTCGTCGGCGCCGAAGTCGCGGATCGCGCCTTCCTGGCCGGCGCGCAGGCCGTCCCACAGCTCACGCTCGGCATTGCGTTCACGGCAGAACAGGATGTACTCGCCATGTTCGCGACCGGGAATCAAAACGATAACGGCCTGAGGCTCGGGAAAGCCGCTGAGGTACTGGAAGTCGCTGTCCTGACGGTAAACGTGCTCGACGTCACGGTTGCGAATGGCAACCGCGGCGGCGGGCAGGATGGCGATGCTGTTGGGTTCCATCTGCGCCATCAGGGCCTTGCGGCGACGGCTGTATTCCGATTTCGGGATATGAATCATGGGCAGATGGCTTTTCCTGGCTCGCGATTAATGCAACGACGGTTTGGCGGCTGCTTCGTCGGTTTTCTTGGTTTCAGTGAACAGCAGCAACGGTGCGACGCGCAGGTACTCCATGACTTCCATGTAGTCGCTTTCGCCGTCGTCGGACTCTTCCAGGGCGTCTTGCACCTGAGAAATGGCGGCCAGATCCTGCAGCACTTCAGTCGCTTCAGCGCTGAGGGCATATTCGCGACGGGTCAGGCCGAAGCCAGTGAGGAAGCCCTGGCACCACTGGCCCAGCGCGGCTGCACGCTCGGTGAGCGGCGCGTCGTCGCTCGGCAGCAGCAGAACAACGGTCATGTCGTCGCTGGTAAGCTCGCCCTTGACCATCTCTTGCAGGCCGATCAAGGCGTTGCGAACGTTGTCTTGCGGCTCGCCTTCGAGCAGCTCGGCGGCGTCTGCCAGCCAGCTGTCGGCATCGAAACCGGCACCGGCGCAGCTACGGCCGAGCAGCAGGCCGTGCAACTCGGCAGGCGATACGGGATGGCCGCTGGTACTCAGCAGGGTGGCGAAGGCTTGGTACGGAGAATTCTGAATGGGCATGGGTAGCTAGGCGCCAGACGGCGCTATGTCTAGAATGAAGGCCTTGTATCCTACATCGACAGACTCGCCAAGACTATTAAAGGCTGTCCGCCAGCTACCTCCCATCAGACGAACACGTGGACACAATGGAAGACACCGACCTGCAAGCGCTGATGGCCAGACTCGAGCTGCTGATTACCCGAGTCGAGCAACTAAAGAGTCAAAACGCACTCTTACTAGCTCAAGAAAAGACCTGGCGCGAGGAACGCGCGCACCTCATTGAAAAAAATGAAATCGCCCGGCGTAAGGTCGAATCGATGATTTCGCGCCTCAAGGCCCTGGAGCAAGACTCATGAGTTCAAGCAATAGCGTTACCGTGCAGATCCTCGACAAAGAATATTCGATCATCTGCCCCCAGGAAGAGCGCAGCAACTTGATCAGCGCCGCCCGCTACCTGGACGGCAAGATGCGCGAAATCCGTAGCAGCGGCAAAGTCATCGGCGCCGACCGCATTGCCGTGATGGCTGCGCTGAACATCACGCACGACCTTCTGCACAAGGAAGAACGTCCGGATGTGCAGGCCAGCGGTTCGACCCGCGAACAGGTTCGCGACCTGCTGGACCGCGTCGATCTGGCGCTGTCGACCGATCCGGATGTCACCAAGGGCTGATTCGCCAGGCCGCTTGAGTTATACTCGCATCACTCCCTGGGGTGCTTGCCAGTTGACCACGTCCCTGAGCCGATTCGCACTACCCTGGAGGTTGCACGTTGGGCTGGTGTGCATGTCCGCTAGACGGAAAGCCTTAAAGCCTACTGCATCTTCCACCTTGAACTTTCGGGTTCAAGGGCTAAGTCAGCAGCGGTTCATCCGGGGAGCCTGATTTCAATCCGATGCCGGTTTTCATACCGGCATCGGCATGTTTACGGGTACGCTTTTAGTACTCGCACTTTCTGAAGCCTGAATCCATGACCGAACCTGCGCTGCTGCCCCGACCGCAACTTCGACGCATGCTGCGCAAGGCCCGCCGCGCACTGACCCCCTGTCAGCAACGCGAAGCCGCTCGCGGGCTGTATAAGCAATTGGCCCAGCACCCGCTGTTTCGCCGCGCAAAACACATCTCCCTGTACCTGCCCACCGACGGTGAAATCGACCCGCGCCTGCTGATGCGTGCCGCGCAACGTCGGGGCAAGGCGACGTACCTGCCGGTACTCAGCGCCTGGCCGCGAACCAAAATGGTGTTCCAGCGGATTCGCCCCGGCGAAAAGCTCAAACCCAACCGTTTCCGTATTCCAGAACCACGGGCCAATATCGCCCGGCAACGCAAAGTCTGGGCGCTGGATCTGGTGTTGCTGCCATTGGTGGGGTTTGACGATGTCGGCGGACGCCTGGGGATGGGCGGCGGCTTCTACGACCGAAGCCTGGCGTACCTGGCGCGCCGAAAAAACTGGCGCAAGCCGACGCTGCTGGGCTTGGCCCATGAATGTCAGAAGGTTCAACGATTGGCTCAGGCGAGCTGGGATGTACCGTTGCAGGGCACGGTCACTGACAAGGCGTGGTATTTCGCGGGCTAGACGCCACTGATCTCAGCGGCGTCCAGGCGACAGGTTCAGCGCTTGAACGCCGACGGCTGTTGCTGCGCGATCTCGACGGGAGCATCGGGTTTGTTGTTCCACAGGCTTTGGGCATAGCCGGTGGTCACGACACCAAGGCCGAATAAAATAACCAAAATCCATAGTAAATCCGGTTTGCGTTTCATCGACTGCCCCCCAAAGGCACATCAACACGATGACAGCAGCGGTTTCCGTTGTAGGTGTAGGCCGTGCAGCAGCGTCAAGCTAAGAAGGCCGGCATTTTGCGACAACGTGAACCGACACGCAAACGCTGGCGTCAACCGACTGTCGGTTTGTCATAAAATTGCCTGACCACTTGCCCACCCACCTCGCAAGGAGCAAAAACATGGCTTATTGGCTGATGAAATCCGAGCCCGACGAACTCTCCATCAAAGACCTGGAGAAGCTTGGCCGAGCGCGCTGGGACGGGGTTCGCAATTACCAGGCGCGCAACTTTTTGCGGGCCATGGCAGTGGGCGACGAGTTTTTCTTCTATCACTCCAGCTGCCCTGAGCCAGGGATTGCCGGGGTCGGAAAGATCGTCGAGGCAGCGTATCCGGACCCGACGGCGCTGGAGCCCGAGAGTCATTACTTCGATCCGAAGGCCACTGCCGAGAAAAACGCCTGGAGCGCGATCGATGTCGCTCACATCGAAACGTTTTCCAAGGTGCTGAAGCTCGACTATCTGAAACAGCAAACGGCGCTGGCCGAAATGCCATTGGTGCAGAAAGGCTCGCGACTGTCGGTGATGCCGGTGACAGCCGAGCAATGGGCGGCGGTGCTTGGCCTGCGCTAAATAATGCACAACCGCCGGTCACGCAGGCTTACCTTGCCAACCGGTCAAGCTTGCCCTTCAGTTGACTAACATCAAGGTGCTCAGGCGCGTTCCTGTCAGACTGGGACGCTATAGACGCAGGATGCCGACATGTCGACGCACAGCCGCTCTTCGCTTTTCTTCGTTTTTTTACTGGGGGCTGTATTGCTGGCCGCCGGAGGGTTTGGTTATTGGCGGTCGACCGTTAACCGACTGCCCCAAGGGTTGTCTGTCGGCAATGGTCGACTTGAAGCCACTGAAGTGCAGATCGCCAGCAAAACACCCGGTCGATTGGCTGAAGTGCTGGTGGACGAAGGCGACAAGGTAACCCAGGGGCAACTGCTGGCCCGCATGGACACCCGTACCCTCGAAGCCCAGCGCAACCAGGCTGAAGCCGAAGTGATACGCGCCCGGGAAAATCTTTCCGCGGCCCAGGCCAATGTGAAACTGCGCCAGAGCGAGCAACTGCTTGCCCAGCAAGAGCTCAAGCGCTCCCAGGCATTGTTCAATCGCGGTTTCGCCAGCGGCCAGATCATCGACCAACAGCAGTCACGCTTCGACACCGCCAACGCGGCTGTTACTGCGGCCCGCGCACAGGTGTCCGCCGTCGGCGCCGCCATTGGCGCTGCACAGGCGCAAGTGGCTCAGTTAAACAGTGAAATCGACGACAGCAGTTTGCGAGCCCCCATCGACGGGATAATTCAGCTTCGCATGGCCGAACCCGGGGAAGTGCTCGGCGCCGGAGGGCGAGTGTTGCTGCTGATTGACCCGAATGACCAATACATGAACCTCTACCTTGCAGCCTCCGTCGCCGGACGCCTGGCGGTCGGCGATGAAGCGCGAATCCTGTTGGACGCCCTGCCTGACCAGCCGTTGCCGGCAAAAATCAGCTTCGTGGCGGCCAAATCGCAGTTCACGCCCAAAGAAGTCGAGACCCGCGATGAACGTCAGAAACTGGTGTTTCGGGTCAAGCTACGCCTGACCCGTCCCAGCGCCGTGCCCCAGGCCAAACCGGGGATGCCCGGCAATGGCTACGTGCGCACCGCTCCCATTGACTGGCCGGCCAATCTTCAATGACCGGCCTGGCACTGCATGCCACCCGCCTTCGGCACCGCTATGGCGAACGGCATGCGCTGACCGACATCACGCTCAGTCTGCCCACCGGTACCCGGTGTGGGTTGATTGGCCCGGATGGCGCCGGCAAATCCAGCCTGCTGGGATTGATCGCCGGCGTGAAGACGCTACAGGAGGGCCAACTGGAAGTGCTCGGCGGTTCGATCCAGGACCGGCGCCACCGCAACAGCCTCTACTCGCGCATCGCGTTCATGCCTCAAGGCCTGGGCGGCAACCTGTACCCTGATCTGTCAATCCGCGAGAACATTCACTTCTTCGCCACGCTGTTCGGGCTGTCCGCGGCCGAAAGCGATCAGCGCATGCACAGCCTGCTGCTGGCCACCGATCTACTGCGGTTTGCCGAGCGCCCGGCCGGCAAGCTGTCGGGCGGAATGAAACAGAAGCTCGGACTCTGTTGCGCACTGATCCATGAGCCGGATTTGTTGATCCTCGATGAGCCGACCACTGGCGTCGACCCTTTGTCCCGACGGCATTTCTGGGAGTTGATCGATGATGTTCGGCGCCAACGCCCGCAACTGACGCTACTGGTCGCCACCGCGTACATGGAAGAGGCCGAGCAGTTCGAACACTGCCTGATGCTCGACGGCGGCAAACTGATCGCCGCCGGTTTGAGCCGCGATCTGGCGGCGGTAACCCCCAGCGGCAAGCTCGATGAAGCCTTCACTCACTTTCAGGGTGACACCGGCCACGACAACCAGCCGCTAGTGATCCCTCCCCGAACCAATGCTACGGCCGACATCGCCATCCAAGCCCATGACCTGACCCTGCGCTTCGGCGATTTCACCGCTGTGGATAAAGTCAGCTTCGCCATCGGCCGCGGCGAGATCTTCGGGTTTCTGGGCTCCAACGGCTGCGGCAAAACCACCACCATGAAAGTGCTTACCGGACTGATTCCGGCCAGCGAAGGCAGTGCCACGCTGCTGGGCAACCCAGTGAACGCCAAGGATCTGGCCACCCGCAAGCGCGTCGGCTTCATGTCTCAGAGCTTCTCGCTCTATGGCGAGCTCAGTGTGCGGCAGAACCTGGACCTGCATGCGCGACTGTTCGATCTGCCCCAGGCCGACAGCACTCAGCGCATCGACGAATTGATCCAGCGCTTCAGCCTGGCCAGCGTCGCCCATCAGCCGTCCGGTGCATTGCCGCTGGGTCTGCGTCAACGATTATCCCTGGCGGTGGCGGTGCTGCATCGCCCGGAAGTGCTGATCCTCGACGAACCTACCTCCGGCGTCGACCCGGCGGCGCGGGACGATTTCTGGCGACTGCTGATCGAACTGTCCCGTGAACAGGACGTGACGATCTTCCTGTCCACCCATTTCATGAACGAAGCCCAGCGTTGCGACCGCATCTCATTGATGCACGCAGGCAAGGTTTTGGCCTGCGACACCCCGGCAGCACTGCAACAGCAGTTCAACGGCCAGACACTTGAGGCCGCGTTCGTCACCTGCCTGGAACAGGCCCAGAACCCGGTCGAAACAGAGGCGCCACCAACGCCCATCGACACAACACTCGCACCCACCCCATCGATGAAAGACCGTCGCTTCAGCTTTGGGCGACTGCGGGCATTGGCGAGCCGTGAAGGCAAGGAACTGCTGCGCGATAGAGTACGCCTGGCCTTCGCTCTGCTCGGGGCGATGCTCATGATGGTGATTTTCGGCTACGGCATTTCCCTGGACGTGGAGAAACTCGCCTTCGCGGTCTACGACCAGGACCAGACCCCGCAAAGCCGGGCCTATCTGGAGGCCTTTCGCGGCTCCCGTTACTTCGACGAGCAACCCCCGATAAGCGATCCGGCGCAGTTGCATCGACGACTGCAGCGCTCGGAAATCAAACTGGCGCTGGAGATTCCCCCCGGATTCGGTCGGGATCTGTTCGCCGGTCGCCAGCCTACGGTGGCGGCCTGGCTCGACGGCGGTATGCCGTTTCGCGCTGAAACCAGCCGCAACTATGTGGAAGCGGTACACCAGGCCAACCTGGAGCAACTGGCGGATCAGTCCAGTCCCGCACCACCCCGGCAAGCGCCAGCCAGACTGGAAACCCGTTTCCGCTACAACCAGGATGTCGTCAGCGTCAACGCCATCGGCCCTGGAGTGATGGCGCTGATCCTGGCGTTCATCCCGGCCATGCTGACTGCGCTGGGCATTGTGCGGGAGAAGGAACTGGGCTCGATCACCAACTTCTACGCCACACCGCTGACCCGCCTGGAGTTCCTGTTAGGTAAACAGGTGCCGTATCTGGCCGTCAGTCTGATCAATCTCGCCGTGCTGGCGGCCATGAACCGCTGGCTGTTCGGCGTCCCTTTCAAGGGCAGCGCATTGACCCTGGCCTTCGGCGGGCTGCTCTACGTGCTGGCGACCACCAGCATGGGGATGTTGATTTCGGCGTTCACCCGAACCCAGATCGCCGCGATTCTCGGCACCATGATCATCACCAGCCTGCCGACCATCCAGTTTTCCGGTTTGATCGTGCCGCGATCGTCCCTCGATGGTGCGGCCGCGGTCATGGGGATGCTGTTTCCGGCAGGCTATTTTCTCGATATTGCTGTCGGCACCTTTACCAAGGCGCTGGATATCCGGCAGTTGTGGCCACAATGCCTGGCACTGTTCGGGTTCTTTCTCGGGTTCACCGGGCTCAGCCTGGCCATGCTGAAAAAGCAGGAGGTCTGATGCATAAGCTTGCGCACATCCTGCGTCTTGGCCTCAAGGAACTCACCAGCCTGCGACATGACAGTGTATTGCTGCTGTTCCTGTTCTACGCCTTTACAGTGGCGATCTACATGCCGGCCGCGGGCTCAGTGATCGGCGTGCACAACGCCAGTGTGGCCATGGTCGATGAAGATCACAGCCCCATGTCACGCCAACTGGCCCAGGTTCTGCGGCCGCCGGAATTTCAACCGCCCGTGCCGCTGCCTTATGGTCAGCTGGACGAGGTGCTGGACAACGGGCGGTACACCTTCGTGATCAATGTTCCAGCCAATTTTCAGGCCGATCTGCTGGGCGGCCACCAACCGGCGGTGCAGGTCAACGTCGACGCCACGGCCATGAGCCAGGCGTTCATGGGGGCAGGCTATATCGGGAGGATTTTCCAGCGCGAGCTGCTGACCTACAGTGGCCAGAGCGATGCGGCGAGCCAGACGCCCGTGCGGCTGACAACACGAGCGCTGTTCAATACCAATCTGGAGGGTGGCTGGTTCCTGGCGGTGATTCAGATCGTCAACAACATCACGATCCTGGCCATCATCCTGACGGGCACGGCGCTGCTTCGTGAACGCGAGCACGGCACCCTCGATCATTTGCTGGTGCTGCCACTGACGGCACTGGAAATCATGCTGGCGAAAGTCTGGAGCAACATGCTGGTGGTGGTGTTGTGCACCTGGGTGTCGCTGGAAGTCATTGTCAAAGGCGCTCTTGGCGTGCCGCTGGCTGGCTCCATGAGCTTTTTCTTGCTGGTAACGGCGGTTTATCTGTTCGCCAGCACGGCGCTGGGGATATTCCTCGCGACCCTCGCCCGCTCGACACCGCAGTTCGGCTTGTTGGCGATTCCGGTGATTATCCCGATGTTGCTGCTTTCCGGGGGCAGTACGCCCCTCGACAGCATGCCGCAATGGCTGCAATGGGTGATGCAGGGCTCGCCATCGACGCACTTCGTCAGCCTCAGCGCCGCGATACTGTTTCGCGACGCCGGCATCGGCGTGGTCTGGCCGGACTTGCTGGCATTAAGCGCCATCGGCCTGCTGTTCTTTACCATTGCACTGCTGCGGTTTCGCAAGAGCCTGGCGTCCTGAAGGGCCGAGTCGCCCTTCGCGGGCAAGCCCGCGCAGGGGCCGCCCCAGACAACAAAAGCCTTACTGGATAATGAGGTTGTTGAACAACAGATCCTCAACCACCGGCTTGCCGGTTTCGTCGCTCATCACTTGCTGGGTCTGCTTCAAGGCTTCCTGACGCAGCTTTTCCTTGGCCTCGACGTTGTTCATGGTTTCAGTGGTCTGCTGGGCAAACAACGCCACCAGCTGATTGCGGATCAGAGGCTCATTGGCCTTCACCGCCTTGGTCGCCTCGTCACCGGTCACCCGTAGCGCCACATCGGCCTTGTAGACCTTGAGCTTCGGCGTGCCATCCAACCCATAGTTGCCCACGAACGGCGGGCTCAGGGTGATGTAGTTGACCTTCGGGGCTTCACCTTCTTTGGCTTCTTCGGCCATCGCTGCCACAGGCAGAGACAGGGCCAGCATCAACATGATCCACGCTTTCACAATTCGCTCCTTATCCGGTTTGCGGCCTAGCATAACGACCCGCCGCTCAAGCACAAGCTTATGGCTGACTATCAGGGCCGGGCATGCTCGTTGACCCGTTAACTCACACACCTACACTTATCGGCCATCACTCCCAAAGGAATAGCCCTGATGAAAGCCGTGCTGTGCAAAGCCTTCGGCCCTGCCGAATCGCTGGTGCTGGAAGACGTCGCCAGCCCCGCCCCGAAGAAGAACGAAATCCTGCTGGACGTGCACGCCGCCGGGGTGAATTTCCCGGACACGCTGATCATCGAGGGCAAATACCAGTTCAAACCGCCCTTCCCGTTTTCACCGGGTGGCGAAGCGGCTGGCGTGGTCAGCGCTGTGGGGGAAAAGGTCAGCCACCTCAAGGTCGGTGACCGGGTCATGGCCCTGACTGGCTGGGGCAGTTTCGCCGAGCAGGTCGCGGTGCCGGGCTACAACGTGCTGCCGATCCCGCCATCGATGGACTTCAACACTGCTGCCGCTTTCAGCATGACCTACGGCACTTCGATGCACGCCCTCAAGCAACGGGGCAACCTGCAACCCGGCGAAACCTTGCTGGTGCTCGGCGCGTCCGGCGGCGTCGGCCTCGCCGCCGTGGAAATCGGCAAAGCCATGGGCGCCCGGGTGATCGCCGCCGCCAGCAGTGCGGAAAAACTCGCGGTAGCCAAAGCCGCCGGCGCCGATGAGCTGATCAACTACAGCGAAACCAGCCTCAAGGACGAAATCAAACGCCTGACCGACGGCCAGGGCGCCGACGTGATCTACGATCCGGTGGGCGGCGACCTGTTCGACCAGGCCATCCGCGCCATCGCCTGGAACGGTCGTCTTCTGGTGGTCGGTTTCGCCAGTGGACGCATCCCCGAACTGCCAGTGAACCTGGCACTGCTCAAAGGTGCCGCAGTGGTCGGCGTGTTCTGGGGCTCGTTTGCCCAGCGCCAACCACAGGACAACGCGGCGAACTTCCAGCAGTTGTTTCACTGGTTCGCCGAAGGCAAGTTGAAGCCGCTGGTGTCGCAGGTGTATCCACTGAGCAATGCGGCGCAGGCGATCAATGATCTTGGCCAGCGCAAGGCAGTGGGGAAGGTGGTCGTGCAGGTTCGCTGATCGTTTTCCAGCCAGGTCGCAGACTGCGACCTGGCTCCGTCATCCCCGTACCGACTCTCATTTATACCTGAGCGACATGTTCATAAAGGAACATGCAATCTCCAACATTTCCGCTGTTTTGCCGATGCGAACCGGTGCTATTTTCGGTAACGAAACTGTAACATTCGCATCCGCAGTCAAAACAAGAAATCTGGAGCTCTTGAATGTTTGCTTTCTTTCGTCCTGCCGCACATCAGGCTCCATTGCCTGAAGAAAAAATAGACAGCACCTACCGACGCCTTCGCTGGCAGATCTTCGCCGGGATTTTCATTGGCTATGCCGGTTACTACCTGCTGCGCAAGAACTTCACCCTGGCGTTCCCGGACCTGATCGCCCAAGGCTATACAAAAGGCCAGCTGGGTGTGGCGATGTCGGCGATTGCAATCGCCTACGGCCTGTCCAAGTTTCTGATGGGCATCGTGTCCGACCGCTCCAACCCGCGTTACTTCCTGCCCTTTGGCCTGGTGGTGTCCGCCGCGGTGATGTTCGTTTTCGGTTTCGCACCTTGGGCCACGTCCAGCGTGACCATGATGTTCATCCTGCTGTTCATCAACGGCTGGGCACAAGGCATGGGGTGGCCGCCGAGCGGGCGAACCATGGTGCATTGGTGGTCGCAGAAAGAACGTGGCGGTGTGGTTTCGGTCTGGAACACCGCGCATAACGTTGGCGGTGGCTTGATCGGCCCGCTGGCGATTCTGGGCATGGGCTGGTTCAACGACTGGCACAGCAAGTTCTACGTACCGGCTGCCGTGGCGCTGTTGGTCGCCGTGTTTGCCTTCATTGTGATGCGCGATACTCCGCAGTCGACGGGCCTGCCGCCGATTGAGAAGTACAAAAACGATTACCCGGAAGGCTACGACGCCAGTCACGAAGAGGAATTCAGCGCCAAGGACATCTTCGTCAAATACGTGCTGCGCAACAAAATGCTCTGGTTCATCGCACTGGCTAACGTTTTCGTCTACCTGCTGCGCTACGGCATTCTGGACTGGGCGCCGACCTACCTCAAAGAGGTCAAGCACTTCGACTTCGACAAGACGTCGTGGGCTTACTTCCTGTACGAGTGGGCGGGCATTCCCGGAACGCTGCTGTGCGGCTGGATGTCGGACAAGATCTTCCGTGGCAACCGTGGCCTGACCGGCATGGTCTTCATGGCGTTGGTGACCGTTGCGACGATCGTGTATTGGCTGAATCCGCCGGGCAACCCGATGATCGACATGATCTCGCTGTTCGCCATCGGCTTCCTGATCTACGGCCCGGTGATGCTGGTCGGCCTGCAGGCGCTGGAACTGGTGCCGAAGAAGGCCGCGGGTACGGCCGCAGGCTTTACCGGCCTGTTCGGTTACTTGGGTGGTTCCGTCGCGGCCAGCGCCATGATGGGCTACACCGTGGACTATTTCGGCTGGGATGGCGGCTTCATTCTGTTGGTCGTTGCCTGCCTGCTGGCGATGGCGTTCCTGGCACCCACCCTGGGCCACAAAAACGTCGCCAGTCAGGGCCGCGAAGCGCTCGCCTGATCTGCCTTTGATTTACAGCGCTTGAGCCGCGCCTCCAGATTCCGGTCTGGCATGGCGTGGCTACGCAGGGCGTGGGCGGTCTGCTCGACATACTCGCGAGTGGTGCCATAGCGCCCGCAAGCGTTCTCGAATACCTGGCTCAGCACGTGATCTGGCAGGTTGCCAGCATAGCTGGGCAGATGCCGCTCCAATACAAATCCCAATGCCTGAACCTGGTTTCCGTTTTCAAGACGGCAGTTGAGCCAGTGTGGACGATAGGAAGGGAATGGCATCTCGCGCTGCCAGAGTGCATAAAGTGAAGCCTCGAGTTGTTCTTCGGGCAAACGATAGGCGAACCCGCTGCACGAACCACCGCGATCCAGGCCAAATACCAGCCCCGGCACTTCCGGCGTGCCGCGATGCTCGTGGGACCACAGGTACAAACCACGATGGTAGCCATGCACCCGGCCGCGCACCCGCTCAACCGCCACACATTCAGGCCGCCAGATCAGCGAACCATACGCGAATAGCCAGACCGGCCCACCCTTGTGGCGCGCCATGGTCGACTGCATCGAGCTGAGCAATTGTTCGTGTGTAAGCTGCGGCCCCAGATCGAGCCGCGGAGGGTAAGCCAGATTCAAAAAAGCAGATTCAATGGCGCTCATGGCAATAAAATTTCGGCCCAGCAATTATTACAAAATATAAACAACTTTCACTTCATAGAACATATAGCAGTAATACTAAAACGAAAAGTACTAAGCGCCCTATGACCTTGCGCCCCCCATAAAAAATCCAATACTGAAGCTGGAGGGCTTGGCTATATACCCTAATATCATTTAAGAGAATTCTTAAATACCAGAACGAAATATACATAAGCATTCGGCGCGTCTAGGATAAAGCTCACTTAGGAGAAAACACCTACAAACCCTTCGGATTTACCGCCTACCCATTGCAGCTTTACGTCACGTATAACGGCCACCCAAAGACGCAAACCAAACTGCCTCAAAGGCCTGAATAATGAAAACACCATGGATTTACGGGTTACTTCTAATGCTCACGGCGCAGCACTCGCTGGCCGAGGACACCTCTGCGAAAGACACCGGCTCCTGGTATTTGCAGGCCAGCGTCTATACCAGACACTTCTCCCCCGACTCCGACCACAATAACAATCAGGACCTCATCGGTCTTGAGCGCGAGCAAGCGTCCGGTTGGTTGTTTGGTGGCGCAACTTTTCGCAACTCGTTCAGCCAGCGTTCATATTATGCGTATGCGGGCAAACGCTACGAGAGTGCTGACTATCCCGTGTACATAAAACTCACCGGTGGTCTGTTGCAAGGTTACAGCGGCAAGTCTCAGGACAAGATCCCTCTGAATCACTTCGGGGTCGCGCCGGTGATCATTCCTTCAGTCGGGGCACACTACGGACCATTGGCAGCCGAGCTGGTATTGCTCGGCTTCAATGCCGCCATGGTGACAACCGGGGTGCGCTTCTAGAACGGTTCACGCACCTATGATCGCGGGGCGTAAGCAAATACATCGGCACGCATTTGATGGGCATCCATCCCCGCTTCGACCAAAGCATCGAGCGTGCCATAGACCATGGCTGGAGAGCCGCTGGCATAGACGTGCAGTGCTTTCAGATCAGGGAAATCTTCACACACCGCCTCATGCAACATGCCGCAACGCCCCTGCCAACCACATTGATCGCTGACGACTTTATGCAGGAACAGATTGGGCAGCTTCAGCCATTCATCCCAATGTTCGATCTCATAAAAGTCTTCGGGACGACGTACGCCCCAATACAGGTGCACCGGATGCTTGAAGCCCGTGGCGCGACAATGTTCGATGAGGCTGTGGATCTGGCCCATGCCGGTACCGGCAGCAATCAGTACGAGAGGACCGTTCGGCAGTTCCGCCAGATGGGTGTCGCCGAACGGCATCTCGATCCGCACCATCGGGTTGCGTTGGAGCTGTTCGATCAGGCTCAGCGCGCTGCTTTCGCGCGCCAGCACATGAATTTCCAGGTCGCGGCCGGAATGCGGTGCTGAGGCCAGGGAAAAAGCGGATTTCTCGCCATTCTCACGCTCGATCATCAGGTACTGGCCGGCGTGATAGCGCGGTGGCTTGCCCGCTGGCGCACGCAGACGCACGCGCCAGGTATCGCCACCGACGTCCCTGCATTCAATGACCTGACACGACACGCTGCGCACCGGCAGTTCTCCCAGCGCGAGCACGCCATCCCACAACACGATGCAGTCTTCCAGCGGCTCTGCAATGCAAGTGTAGAACTCGCCATGGTCGCGCACATCGCCAGCCTGTTCGACCCGCCCTTCCACCAGCAACGCGCCGCACACATGGCAATTGCCGTTACGACAGCTTTGCGGGCATTCATAGCCCAGGCGACGCGCGCCATCGAGAATCCGCTCGCCGGGCAGAATCTCAAGCACTGCTCCGGAGGGCTGCAAGGTTACACGCATCAATCTATTCCTAACTGATTCCAGATGGCATCGATCCGTTGGGTAACGGCTTCATCCTTGACGATGACCCGGCCCCACTCGCGGGTGGTTTCGCCTGGCCATTTATGCGTGGCATCGAGCCCCATCTTCGAACCCAGGCCGGAGACCGGCGAGGCGAAGTCCAGGTAGTCGATCGGCGTGTTGTCGATCATCACCGTGTCGCGCTTGGGGTCCATGCGCGTGGTGATGGCCCAGATCACGTCGTTCCAGTCCCGTGCGTTGATATCGTCGTCGGTGACGATAACGAACTTGGTGTACATGAACTGTCGCAAAAACGACCAGACACCGAGCATTACCCGCTTGGCGTGGCCGGGATACGACTTCTTCATGGTCACGATGGCCATGCGGTACGAGCAGCCTTCGGGCGGCAAGTAGAAGTCAGTGATCTCCGGAAATTGCTTCTGCAGGATCGGCACGAACACTTCGTTCAGCGCCACACCGAGAATCGCCGGCTCATCCGGCGGACGGCCGGTGTAGGTGCTGTGGTAGATCGGCTTGATCCGATGGGTGATGCGCTCGACGGTGAACACCGGGAAGCTGTCGACTTCGTTGTAGTAGCCGGTGTGGTCGCCGTACGGACCTTCATCGGCCATTTCGCCCGGATGAATCACGCCTTCGAGGATGATTTCAGCCGTGGCCGGTACTTGCAGGTCGTTGCCGCGGCATTTCACCAGTTCGGTGCGATTTCCCCGCAGCAGACCGGCGAAAGCGTATTCGGAGAGGCTGTCCGGCACCGGTGTCACGGCGCCAAGAATGGTGGCCGGGTCAGCGCCCAGCGCCACGGACACCGGGAACGGCTGGCCGGGGTGTTTTTCGCACCATTCGCGGTAATCCAGCGCGCCGCCACGGTGGCTCAACCAGCGCATGATCACCTTGTTGCGACCGATCACCTGTTGACGGTAGATGCCGAGGTTCTGGCGATCCTTGTTCGGACCTTTGGTGACAGTCAGGCCCCAAGTGATCAGCGGGCCGACATCGCCTGGCCAGCAGGTCTGCACCGGCAACATCGCGAGGTCGACATCGTCGCCTTCGATGACCACTTCCTGGCACACTGCGTCTTTGACGACTTTCGGCGCCATCGAGATGATCTTGCGAAAGATCGGCAGCTTGGACCAGGCGTCCTTCAAACCTTTCGGCGGCTCGGGCTCCTTGAGGAACGCCAGCAACTTGCCGATTTCGCGCAACTCGCTCACCGCCTCTGCACCCATGCCCAGCGCCACGCGCTCAGGCGTACCGAACAGATTGCCGAGCACAGGGATGTCATAACCCGTGGGCTTTTCGAAAAGCAGGGCCGGGCCTTTGGCGCGCAATGTGCGGTCGCAGACCTCGGTCATTTCGAGCACTGGGGACACCGGAACCTGGATGCGCTTGAGTTCGCCGCGCTGTTCCAGGCCGCTGATAAAGTCGCGCAAGTCGCGATACTGCATGCGTGAGCCTCGTTTTGGCCGTGGCGTTCGGGGGTGGCAGTTTAGCGCCGAACCCCTCAGTTCAGAACCACGAACTGCCGTTGATCAAAAATCAGATAGCAAAAAGCCGGGTTTCCCCGGCTTTTTGGCCTGTTCGACTTACTTGCGTTTCATCGACAGGAAGAACTCGTCGTTGGTCTTGGTCTGTTTCAGCTTGTCGACCAGGAACTCGATGGCAGAGACTTCATCCATCGGGTGCAGCAGTTTGCGCAGGATCCACATACGCTGCAGTTCGTCGTCGGCTGTCAGCAACTCTTCGCGGCGAGTACCGGAACGGTTGATGTTGATGGCCGGGAACACACGTTTTTCGGCGATCTTGCGATCCAGAGGCAGTTCCATGTTGCCGGTGCCTTTGAATTCTTCGTAGATCACTTCATCCATCTTCGAACCGGTTTCAACCAGCGCGGTAGCGATGATGGTCAGCGAGCCGCCTTCTTCGATGTTCCGTGCAGCACCGAAGAAACGTTTCGGTTTCTCCAGGGCGTGGGCATCGACACCACCGGTCAGCACCTTGCCGGAGCTCGGGATCACGGTGTTGTAGGCACGCGCCAGACGGGTGATGGAGTCGAGCAGAATCACCACGTCCTTCTTGTGCTCGACCAGGCGCTTGGCCTTCTCGATCACCATTTCGGCAACCTGCACGTGGCGGGTTGGCGGCTCGTCGAACGTCGAGGCAACCACTTCGCCGCGCACGGTGCGCTGCATTTCGGTCACTTCTTCCGGACGCTCGTCGATCAACAGCACGATCAGATGAACTTCAGGATTGTTACGCGCGATGTTTGCCGCGATGTTCTGCAGCATGATCGTTTTACCGGCTTTCGGCGGAGCGACGATCAGGCCGCGCTGGCCTTTGCCTATCGGGGCGCACAGGTCGATGACACGACCGGTCAAGTCTTCGGTGGAACCGTTACCGGCTTCCATCTTCATGCGCACGGTCGGGAACAGCGGGGTCAGGTTCTCGAAGAGAATCTTGTTTTTCGCGTTCTCGGGACGATCGTAGTTGATCGTGTCGACCTTGAGCAGCGCGAAATACCGCTCGCCTTCCTTCGGAGGACGGATCTTGCCAACGATGGTGTCACCGGTGCGCAAGTTGAAGCGACGGATCTGGCTCGGCGAGACGTAGATATCGTCCGGGCCGGCGAGATAGGAAGCGTCAGCGGAGCGCAGGAAGCCGAAGCCGTCCTGGAGAATCTCCAGCACGCCATCACCGGAGATTTCCTCGCCGCTTTTAGCGTGCTTTTTGAGCAGGGAGAAAATCACGTCCTGCTTGCGCGAACGGGCCATATTTTCTATGCCCATCTGTTCGGCCAATTCGAGCAGTTCGGTAATCGGCTTTTGCTTGAGTTCAGTCAGATTCATATAGGAATGACGTAATCATTTATGGAGGGGGGAAATTAAGCTTTTGGCTTAATGAGGCCGCGCCGCAGAGAAGGCGACAGGATCGCGTACTTATTCGAAAAGGAGTGCGTCGGCGACGGCTAGCAGGGGGCAGTGGAGAAACCAGTGCGGGGCCGAATGTACCACCTGAGTTTCGGAGCGTCTAGCCCTCAATAACGAAAAGGCCCCGCATAATGCGGGGCCTTTTCATGACGCTTTATAACAACGCTTAGATGTTGGCGTCGAGGAAAGCGGCCAATTGCGACTTCGACAGCGCGCCGACCTTGGTGGCTTCGACGTTGCCGTTCTTGAACAGCATCAGCGTCGGGATACCACGCACGCCATGCTTGGCCGGGGTTTCCTGGTTCTCGTCGATGTTCAGTTTGGCAACGGTCAGCTTGCCTTTGTAGGTCTCGGCAATTTCGTCCAGGACAGGAGCGATCATTTTGCAAGGGCCGCACCACTCAGCCCAGTAGTCGACCAGTACAGCGCCTTCGGCCTTGAGTACGTCGGCCTCGAAGCTAGCGTCGCTAACGTGTTTGATAAGATCGCTGCTCATGGAAGTCTCCAGGTTGTAAGCAAAAAAACGTGGCCCATCATAGCTGCCCTTCCCCCGTTCAGGAAGCCGCAGATGATTGAGTCTCGCTATGGTGGCCCATGAATTTGGGTATAGCTCAAGTCACGAGGTGGCGGGAGCGACGAAGGCAATCCCGGTGCGCAGGGCGGCGTTGCGCACATGCTCCTGCATGGCCTTCTGTGCGGCACCGGACGATCGGCGCGCCAGTGCACGGAGGATTTTACGGTGTTCCTGCCAGGTTTCCATGGCCCGTTCGGCCCGGATGAACGGTAGCTTCTGGCTCTCCAAAAAGATGTCGGCGCTGGCTGTCAGGATGCTCAGCATCGCCTGATTACCGCTGGCCAGGAGGATGCGCCGGTGAAACTCGAAGTCCAGTCGCGCCGCTGCATCGAAGTTGGCGGCACGCAGTTCGTTGCGCATGGCGGCGACGTTGTCTTCCAGGGCATCAAGATCCTCGGTGCTCAGGGTCACGGCCGCCAAACCCGAGGCAAAACCCTCCAGCGCATAGCGCAACTGGAAGATGTCCAGCGGCGATGCCTGGGCCGCGAATGGCCAGCCCGGCACCGCATCGCCCCGGGGCAGATCGACCGGTGACTGCACGAATACGCCCTTGCCCGGCTGGATGCTGATCACGCCCAGCGCACTCAGGGACGACAACGCCTCGCGCAACGACGCCCGGCTGACCCCCAATTGCACCGCCAGGTCCCGTTGCGAGGGCAAGGCATCACCCGCCCCGAAACCTTGCTCGGTGATCAGTTTGCGGATGGCTTGCAGCGCCACTTCAGGTACTGCGCGGGAGATCGAGTTCATGGTTTCTTCAGACGAACCAGGCCAATGAGCGGCTAGTTGTAAAGCTATTCGCGACGTCCGGCAAGTCGTGCCCCATGGGGGTTCGGGAGTTTTCACGGTTGCGCCATCAAGGTGCGAAATGCCACCCAACTGTTCAGACCAGTAAGACCGAGCAACACCAGCAAAACCGTGGCCTGCAACCCCTGAAACCGAATCTTGGCATGGCCCGTGCTCTGTCGATCCGCAGAAATCACTTCCCGCCGATCCGGAGATTTGCCATGACCCAGCGTTACAGCGCCCTCCTCGCCGCCCTGTTTGCCAGCCTGATGCTGAGCCAGGCACCCGCCCACGCCGACGGTCTGGAGGATGTGGTCAAACGCGGCACCCTTAAAGTCGCCGTGCCCCAGGACTTCCCGCCGTTCGGTTCGGTCGGCCCGGACATGAAACCGCGCGGCCTCGACATCGATACCGCCAAACTGCTGGCCGACCAACTCAAGGTCAAACTTGAACTGACCCCGGTCAACAGCACCAACCGCATCCCGTTCCTGACCACCGGCAAGGTCGACCTGGTGATTTCCAGCCTCGGCAAGAACCCTGAACGTGAGAAAGTCATCGATTTCTCCCGCGCCTACGCGCCGTTCTACCTCGCCGTATTCGGTCCGCCAGACGCCGCCATCAAGGGTCTGGACGATCTCAAGGGCAAAACCATCAGCGTCACCCGTGGTGCCATCGAAGACATCGAACTGACCAAAGTCGCCCCGGAAGGCGTGACCATCAAACGCTTCGAAGACAACAACTCGACCATCGCCGCCTACCTTGCCGGGCAAGTCGACCTGATCGCCAGCGGCAACGTGGTGATGGTGGCCATCAGCGAGAAAAGCCCGAAACGCGTACCGGCCCTGAAAGTGAAGCTCAAGGACTCGCCGGTGTACGTCGGCGTGAACAAGAACGAGCCGGCGTTGCTGGACAAGGTCAATCAGATCCTCACCACCGCCAAGGCTGACGGTGCGCTGGAGAAGAACTCGCAAACCTGGCTGAAAGAACCGCTGCCGGCCGATCTCTGATCGTTCGCTCGGGAGACGACTTATGGCTTATCAGTTCGATTTTTTGCCGGTGGTGGAAAACACCGACCTGCTGCTGCGCGGTGCGTTGTTCACCCTTGAGCTGACGGCCGTTGGCGCGGTGTTCGGGGTCGCTCTGGGCATCATCGGCGCACTGGTGCGGGCGTGGAACATCCGCCCGTTCGCCGGCATTTTCGGGGTCTACGTCGAGTTGATCCGCAACACACCCTTTCTGGTGCAGTTGTTTTTCATCTTCTTCGGTTTGCCGTCGCTGGGCCTGCAGATTTCCGAATGGCAGGCGGCGGTGCTGGCGATGGTGATCAACCTGGGCGCCTATTCGACCGAGATCATCCGCGCCGGCATTCAGGCGATCCCCCGCGGGCAGCTGGAAGCCGCGGCCGCCCTGGCGATGAGCCGCTTCGAAGCCTTCCGCCACGTGGTTCTGCTGCCGGCACTGGGCAAAGTCTGGCCGGCCCTGAGCAGCCAGATCATCATCGTCATGCTCGGCTCGGCGGTCTGTTCGCAGATCGCCACCGAAGAGCTGAGTTTCGCCGCCAACTTCATTCAGTCGCGTAACTTTCGCGCCTTTGAAACCTACGCCCTGACCACGCTGCTCTACCTGTGCATGGCGCTGCTGATCCGCCAATTGCTGAACTGGATCGGCCGCCGCTACCTGTCCAAAAGCAGTGCAAGGAGCAGCCAATGAGCGATTTCACCTTCTGGGACATCCTGCGCAACCTGCTCACGGGCCTGCAATGGACGCTGGCATTGTCGCTGGTGGCGTTTATCGGTGGCGGGCTGATCGGTTTGCTGATCATGGTGATGCGGATTTCAAAGAAATCCCTGCCCAGCCACTTCGCCCGCACCTACATCGAATTGTTCCAAGGCACGCCGCTGTTGATGCAGCTGTTTCTGGTGTTCTTCGGTGTGGCCTTGGCCGGTGTGGAAATTTCACCGTGGATGGCGGCGGCGATTGCCTTGACGCTGTTCACCAGCGCCTACCTGGCAGAGATCTGGCGCGGTTGCGTCGACTCGATCCCCAACGGCCAGTGGGAAGCCTCGTCGAGCCTGGCGCTCAACCCGCTGGAGCAATTGCGTTACGTGATCCTGCCACAAGCGCTGCGCATCGCCGTGGCGCCGACCGTGGGCTTCTCGGTGCAAGTGGTCAAGGGCACCGCCGTCACCTCGATCATCGGCTTCACCGAACTGACCAAGACCGGCGGCATGCTTGCCAACGCGACCTTCGAACCCTTCATGGTCTACGGCCTCGTCGCCCTCGGTTACTTCCTGCTCTGCTACCCCTTGTCCCTCAGTGCGCGCTACCTGGAAAGGAGACTGCATGCCTCTGCTTAGAATTTCCGCCCTGCATAAATATTACGGCGACCACCATGTGCTCAAAGGCATCGATCTGAGTATCGAGGAAGGCCAGGTGGTGGCGATCATCGGTCGCAGCGGCTCGGGCAAGTCCACCTTGCTGCGCACCCTCAATGGTCTGGAATCGATCAACGACGGCGTGATCGAAGTCGACGGCGAATACCTCGACGCCGCCCGCGCCGACCTGCGCAGCCTGCGGCAGAAAGTCGGGATGGTGTTCCAGCAGTTCAACCTGTTCCCGCACCTGACCGTCGGCGAAAACGTCATGCTTGCACCACAAGTGGTGCAGAAAGTGCCGAAAGCCAAAGCCACCGAACTGGCGCGTCAGATGCTGGAACGGGTCGGGCTGGGCGAGAAATTCGACGCCTTCCCGGATCGACTCTCTGGCGGCCAGCAACAGCGGGTGGCGATCGCCCGGGCGCTGGCCATGTCGCCGAAAGTCTTGCTGTGCGACGAAATCACCTCGGCCCTGGACCCGGAACTGGTCAATGAAGTGTTGAGCGTGGTCCGGCAACTGGCCAGGGAAGGCATGACATTGATCATGGTCACCCATGAGATGCGTTTTGCCCGGGAGGTGGGCGACAAATTGGTGTTCATGCACCAGGGCAAGGTGCATGAGGTGGGAGATCCGAAGGTGTTGTTTGCCAATCCGCAGACGGCGGAGCTGGCGAACTTCATTGGGACCGTGGAGGCGGCGGGCTGACACCCCTGTGGCGAGGGGGCTTGCCCCCGTTGGGCTACGAAGTAGCCCCAAAACCTTTCACATCAACTCCAAATAGACCGCGCATGCAGGTTTTACGACTGCTGCGCAGCCGAACGGGGGCAAGCCCCCTCGCCACAGGGTTGGATCAAGGCTTTCAACTCTGCGCGTTGGCGCGAGCGTTTGATCGTGGCAGGATGTCGAGGTTATCGACCGAGACCCCCTGACCATGCCGCTATCCCAAGTCAAGAATCTGTCCCTGATCGCCGCAATCGACCTAGGCTCCAACAGCTTTCACATGGTCGTGGCCAAGGCCCAGAACGGCGAAATCCGGATTCTCGAGCGTCTCGGGGAGAAGGTTCAGCTGGCCGCCGGCATCGACGAAGAGCGTCAACTCAGCGAAGAATCCATGCAACGCGGGCTCGATTGCCTGAAGCGTTTCGCCCAACTGATCAGCGGTATGCCTCCTGGCACCGTGCGAATCGTCGGCACCAACGCCCTGCGCGAAGCCCGTAACCGCGGAGAATTCATCCATCGTGCCGAAGAAATCCTCGGCCATCCGGTAGAAGTCATCTCCGGCCGTGAAGAAGCGCGCCTGATTTACCTCGGCGTCTCCCACACCCTCGCCGACACCCCGGGCAAACGCCTGGTGGCCGACATCGGCGGCGGCAGTACCGAATTCATCATTGGCCAGCGCTTTGAACCGCTGCTGCGCGAAAGCCTGCAAATGGGTTGCGTCAGCTACACCCAACGCTATTTCAAGGACGGCAAGATCACCCCGGCCCGCTACGCCCAGGCGTACACCGCGGCGCGCCTGGAGATCATGAGCATCGAACACGCCCTGCACCGCCTGACCTGGGATGAAGCCATCGGCTCCTCGGGCACCATTCGCGCCATTGGCCTGGCGCTGAAGGCCGGCGGGCATGGCACTGGCGAGGTGAACGCCGAAGGCTTGGCCTGGCTCAAGCGCAAGCTGATCAAACTCGGTGATGTCGAGAAAATCGACTTCGAAGGCATCAAGCCCGACCGCCGGGCGATCTTCCCCGCCGGGCTGGCGATTCTCGAAGCGATCTTCGACGCCCTCGAACTGCAACGCATGGACCACTGTGAAGGCGCCCTTCGCGAAGGCGTGCTCTATGACCTGCTGGGCCGTCATCATCACGAAGATGTCCGTGAGCGCACGCTCAGCTCGCTCATGGAGCGTTACCACGTCGATCTGGAGCAAGCCGCGCGGGTCGAACGCAAGGCGCTGCATGCCTTCGATCAAGTGGCCGCGGACTGGGAGCTGGATGACGGCGTCTGGCGCGAACTGCTGAGCTGGGCAGCCAAGGTCCATGAAGTGGGCCTGGACATCGCCCACTATCAGTATCACAAACACGGCTCGTACCTGATCGAGCATTCGGACCTGGCCGGGTTCTCCCGCGAAGACCAACTGATGCTTGCGCTACTGGTGCGTGGCCACCGTCGCAATATTCCCAAGGACAGGTTTGCCGATTTTGGCGACGACGGCATCAAGCTGATTCGCCTGTGCGTGCTGCTGCGCTTTGCGATTCTGTTCCACCACATCCGTGGCACCCAGGAAATGCCACAGGTCGTGCTGCACGCCAACGGCGACAGCCTGGATGTGTTATTCCCGGAACATTGGCTGGATGACAACCAGTTGACCCAGGCCGACTTCGCCCTGGAAGCCGAATGGCTGACCCGCGTCAGCTTCGTGTTGAACGTTCGCTAAAAAACCGAAAATGGTCGCCGAACACGGTCCTGTAGGAGCCGGCTTGCTGGCGAAGGCGTCCTTGAAATGGATGCATGACTTGAAAGCCATTCGCTGGCAAGCCAGCTCCTACAAGGGACGGTGGTGGAAATGAAAATGGCGATCCACATGGATCGCCATTTTTTATCGCCCAAGGTTTGCGTTAACGCACCGCCAGAATCGGGCTGCCCAACCGCTCCAGCAAGGTGGCCTGGGCGCTGCGCGGGTTCTGGTTGCCGGTCGGCGTGTTGCGGACGTAGCGACCGTCCGACTGCAGGCTCCAGCTGTGGGTGTTGTCGGTAAGATAAAGCTCCAGCTCTTTCTTGACCCGCAAAATCAGCTTCTTGCCCTCGACCGGGAAGCAAGTCTCGACGCGCTTGTCGAGGTTGCGCTCCATCCAGTCGGCACTGGACAGGAACATCTGCTCTTCACCGCCATTGAGGAAGTAGAAGACCCGGGTGTGTTCCAGGAAACGACCGATGATCGAACGCACGTGGATGTTATGCGATACCCCGGCGATGCCCGGTCGCAGGCAGCACATGCCGCGAACCACCAGATCGATGCGTACCCCGGACTGGCTGGCCTTGTACAACGCGCGGATGACCTTTGGATCGGTCAGCGAGTTGAACTTGGCGATGATGTGCGCCGGTTTGCCGTCGAGGGCGAATTGCGTCTCCCGGGCAATCATGTCGAGCATGCCCTTCTTCAACGTGAACGGCGCGTGCAGCAGTTTTTTCATGCGCAGGGTTTTACCCATGCCGATCAACTGGCTGAACAGTTTGCCGACGTCTTCGCACAAGGCATCGTCAGAGGTCAGCAGGCTGTAGTCGGTGTACAGACGGGCGTTGGCCGCGTGGTAGTTGCCGGTACCCAAGTGAGCGTAGCGAACAATCTCGCCGGCTTCGCGACGCAGAATCAGCATCATCTTGGCGTGGGTCTTGAAGCCGACCACGCCGTAAATCACCACGGCGCCGGCCGCCTGCAGACGGCTGGCCAGCTGCAGGTTGGATTCTTCATCGAACCGCGCGCGCAATTCGATCACCGCCGTCACTTCCTTGCCGTTACGCGCCGCATCCACCAGCGCATCGACGATCTCCGAGTTGGCGCCGCTGCGATACAACGTCTGGCGAACCGCCAACACGTGTGGATCCTTGGCCGCCTGACGCAGCAAGTCGACCACCGGGGTAAAGGACTCGAACGGGTGCAGCAGCAGGATGTCCTGCTTGCTGATCACGCTGAAAATGTTCTCGCTGTTCTGCAGCAGTTTCGGGATCTGCGGGGTGAACGGCGTGTATTGCAGCTCCGGATGACTGTCCAGGCCGGTGATGCTGAACAGCCGGGTCAGGTTGACCGGACCGTTGACCTGATACAGCTCGGTTTCCTGCAGGTTGAACTGCTTGAGCAGGTAATCGGACAGGTGTTTCGGGCAGGTGTCGGCCACTTCCAGCCGCACCGCATCACCGTAGCGACGGGAGAACAACTCGCCGCGCAGGGCGCGGGCCAGGTCTTCCACGTCTTCGGTATCGACCGCGAGGTCGGCGTTCCGGGTCAGGCGGAACTGGTAGCAGCCCTTGACCTTCATGCCCTGGAACAGGTCATCGGCGTGCGCGTGGATCATCGACGACAGGAATACATAGTTGTCACCCGGGCCGCCGACTTCTTCCGGCACCTTGATGATCCGCGGCAGCAGACGCGGCGCCGGGATGATCGCCAGGCCGGAATCGCGACCGAAGGCGTCGATGCCTTCGAGCTCGACGATGAAGTTCAGGCTCTTGTTCACCAGCAACGGGAACGGGTGCGTCGGGTCGAGACCGATCGGGGTGATGATCGGCGCGATCTCGTCGCGGAAATAACGGCGGACCCAAGTCTTGAGCTTGGTAGTCCAGTAACGACGACGGATGAAGCGGACCTGATGTTTTTCCAGTTCCGGCAACAGAATGTCGTTGAGGATCGCGTATTGGCGGTCGACGTGACCGTGCACCAATTCGCTGATGCGGGCCAGGGCCTGATGCGGCTGCAGGCCATCGGCGCCGGCCTGTTCACGGGCGAAGGTGATCTGCTTCTTCAGGCCGGCCACACGAATCTCGAAGAACTCGTCCAGGTTGCTGGAGAAGATCAGCAGAAACTTCAGCCGCTCCAGCAATGGGTAGGACTCATCCAGCGCCTGTTCCAGCACGCGGATGTTGAACTGCAGTTGCGAGAGCTCGCGATGGATGTACAGGCTGCTGTCATCCAGACCGGGAATGGCAATCGCTGGCGCCGCCACAACGGGCTCGGCCACCACCGCGGGTGGAGCGGGCTCCAGCTCCGGCGGAGTTTCGGCGATTTGCTCCACCACGGGTTGAGCGTCTTTTACGGCAACTTCAGTGAGTCCTTCGGTATTCATCGAATGTTCCTGGGAGGGCTATTTTTGCTCTCGTAACAATTGAGCAGCACGGACGGCAAAGTAAGTCAGGATGCCATCAGCGCCTGCACGTTTAAAAGCGGTCAGGGATTCGAGGATAACCCCTTCGCTCAACCAGCCATTCTGGATCGCCGCCATGTGCATGGCGTATTCGCCGCTGACCTGATACACAAAGGTCGGCACTTTGAACGCTTCCTTGACCCGATAAAGAATATCCAGATACGGCATGCCTGGCTTGACCATGACCATGTCTGCGCCTTCTGACAAGTCAGCCGCCACTTCGTGCAGGGCTTCGTTGCTGTTGGCCGGGTCCATCTGATAGGAGGCCTTGTTGGCCTTGCCCAGGTTCAACGCCGAACCCACCGCATCGCGGAACGGGCCGTAGTAGGCACTGGCGTACTTGGCCGAGTAGGCCATGATCCGCACATTGACGTGCCCGGCCAGCTCCAGCGCTTCGCGGATCGCCTGTATGCGCCCGTCCATCATGTCTGACGGAGCCACCACTTGAGCGCCGGCTTCGGCGTGGGACAAAGCCTGCTTAACCAGTGCGTCGACGGTAATGTCGTTCTGCACGTAGCCTTCCTCGTCGAGGATGCCGTCTTGACCATGAGTGGTGAACGGGTCCAGGGCGACGTCGGTGATCACACCCAGCTCCGGGAACTGCGCACGCAGAGCGCGGGTAGCGCGCTGGGCGATACCGTTGGGGTTCCAGGCTTCGGCGGCATCCAGTGACTTGAGCTCCGGTGGGGTCACCGGGAACAGTGCCAGCGCAGGAATCCCCAGCTCGACCCACTTGGCCGCCTCTTCGATCAACAGATCGATGGTCAGGCGTTCGACGCCCGGCATCGACGCCACTGCTTCGCGACGGTTTTCACCGTCCAGCACGAACACCGGCAGGATCAGGTCATCGACGGTCAGTACGTTTTCACGGACCAGACGACGCGAAAAATCATCACGACGGTTGCGACGCAGGCGGGTTGCAGGAAACAAACGGTTGGCGGGGGTAAAGCTCACGGCAGACTCCTGAGCCCGCGCTGGCGGGCGAGCGTGACAGTTATAAGCGGCCATTATGACCAACGTATGACAGTTGTGTGCACCCCTGTGACAGGTAGCCGCATTCCATTGTCCTTGTAGGAAATGTTCACGTCGAGACACATTTGGACACTTTCATGAATGTGCACGAAGGGTTAGGCTGCGCGTTCATTTCGCCAGCACCCAGACAATGCTCCAACAATTCCTACATGACTTCGGCTACTTTGCCCTGTTCCTCGGCACGTTTTTCGAAGGCGAAACCATTCTGGTACTCGCAGGCTTCCTCGCGTTCCGTGGGTACATGGACATCAACCTGGTGGTGGTCGTGGCGTTCTTCGGCAGTTATGCCGGCGATCAGCTGTGGTACTTCCTGGGGCGCAAGCACGGGCGCAAATTGCTGGCGCGCAAACCGCGCTGGCAATTGATGGGCGATCGGGCACTGGAACATATCCGCAAGCACCCGGACATCTGGGTGCTGAGCTTCCGCTTTGTCTATGGCTTGCGCACCGTGATGCCGGTGGCAATCGGTCTGTCGGGCTATCCGCCGGGACGCTATCTGCTGCTCAACGGGATTGGCGCGGCCATCTGGGCTGCGGCGCTGGCAGCGGCTGCGTATCACTTCGGCGCGGTGCTCGAAGGTATGCTGGGCAGTGTCAAGAAATACGAGCTGTGGGTGCTGGGCGCCCTGCTGGTCCTGGGCTTTGTCCTGTGGCTGCGGCGGCGCTTCAAGAATGCCCGCTTGGCGAAAAAGATCTACGCCGATGAGCAGGCATTGAAAGCCGAACAGGCCAAGTCCAGCGAACCTACGACGCCCATCGAGTGACGCGGTTTCTACAGCAGTAGAGACCGATGCCGCTGAGCAGGCTGTAACTGAGCAGCACCACCCAGCCCACCGCGCTGCCCGGCCATAGCCCGACCATTGGTGCCAGCCACACCAGCGGCAGGTTCGACACCAGCCGCAACAGCTCCAGCTTCAACGCCTGCGGGCGATTCTCCAGGGCTGCACCCAACACGAACAACCCCAACGCCACGGCGCCCCAACCCAACACCAGGGCTGCGGTCGGCAGGCTCTGCTCCAAATTCATCAAGTAACTGCCCAAGGCGATGTAGGCGCAGAACTGCAGCGCCACATACCACTGCTGACGTCCGTCCAGCGGCACCTCGAATTTGCGGAACTGAGCCAGGTCCGGCTTGTTCATCGGGTATTTGGTCGCCACGTCCGCCGGCCGCCAACCGGTGCGCATGAACCAGATCCGCAGCTTGTCCCACCAGCGCTCGGCACGCCGGGCGTCATCCCACAACTGCACGTAGAACTGCACGTTCGCCCACACCGGATTCCAGCTCGCTAGCGGCGTGGTCACGCCGAAGATCACCGGTTCGTTGTCGTCCTCTTCCTGGAACGAGCCGAACAGACGGTCCCAAATAATGAACACCCCGCCGTAGTTGCGATCCATGTAGAGAGCATTCTGTGCATGGTGAGCCCGATGATTGGACGGTGTGACGAAGAACCACTCGAACCAGCCAAGCTTGGGAATATGCCGGGTATGCACCCAGAACTGGTACAGCAGGTTCAACGCCGCAACGCTGACGAACACCAGCAGCGGCACGCCGAGCACGGCCAGGGGCAGGTAGAAAATCCAGCTCAACAGAAACCCGGTGCTGGTCTGGCGCAAGGCTGTGGAGAGGTTGTAGTCCTCGCTCTGGTGATGCACCGAATGCGCGGCCCAGAGGATGTTGCGCTCATGGCCCATCCGGTGCAGCCAGTAGTAGCAGAAGTCGTAGAAGACGAATGCAAACACCCAGACCCAGACACTGTCGGCCGACAGCTCGATCAACGCCAGATGTTCCAGGGCGAAGGCATAAGTGACCAGGCCGACACCTTTGGTCAACAGGCCCGTGGTGGTCGACAATACGCCGGTGCTGAGGCTGTTGATCGCGTCTGCCACGCGGTAATTGCTCACCCCGCGCCAACGGTCGGCCAACAACTCGACCGCAATCAGCACAAAGAAAAACGGCACCGCATACAGAATGAAGTTCATGACGCGACCTGATCGGAATCGTTCAGCAGAGATTAGGTGTAACCGCGAATCAACCCTATGGCAACGAGTGACAAATTAGTGGACATTTAACGCCATGAATCTGGAGAAAAGCCCATGAGCAAAAAAATTGCAGTGATCCTTTCCGGCTGTGGCGTGTACGACGGCGCCGAGATCCACGAAAGCGTGATCACCCTGCTGCGGCTGGACCAACGCGGAGCCCTGGTGCAGTGTTTCGCACCCAACATCGCGCAGTTGCATGTGATCAACCACCTGACTGGCGAAGAAACGCCCGAATCGCGCAACGTGCTGGTGGAATCGGCGCGTATCGCCCGGGGCAACATCAAGGATATCCGTGAAGCGGACGTCGAAGATTTCGATGCGCTGATCGTTCCCGGCGGTTTCGGGGCGGCCAAGAACCTGTCGAACTTTGCCGTCGAAGGCGCTGGCTGCAGCGTTCAACCTGACGTCCTGGCGTTGACCGAAGCGTTCGCCGAGGCTGGCAAACCGGTGGGGCTGATCTGCATCTCGCCGGCCCTGGCGGCAAAAATCTACGGCCCGGGCGTGACCTGCACCATCGGCAACGATGCCGATACCGCCGCCGCGATGAACAAGATGGGCGCCACCCACGCCGAGTGCGCAGTGACCGACATCGTCGAAGACAAGGCGCGCAAGCTGGTGAGCACGCCGGCGTACATGCTCGCGCAATCGATCAGCGAAGCCGCTTCCGGCATCAACAAGCTGGTCGACCGCGTACTGGAACTGACCCACGAAAACGACGAGTAACACTCGTGATGATCGTTCCCACGCTCCGCGTGGGAATGCCTCAATGGACGCTCTGCGTCCGCTTTGGGACGCAGAGCGTCCCGGGCTGTATTCCCACGCAGAGCGTGAGAACGATCATTACCTACGCGACAACCGGGTCAGTATCCGGTCCAGCGCATTGGCGAACGCCTGTTTCTCGCGGTCGCCGAACGGCGCCGGGCCGCCGCTCATCTGCCCCTGCTCGCGCAAGTCGGTGAACAGGTTACGCACCGCGAGTCGATCGCCCATGTTCTGCGCATCGAACTCCTTGCCCCGCGGATCCAGCGCCGCAACGCCGTTTTTCACCAGCCGATCCGCCAGCGGCACATCGCTGCAAATCACCAACTCCCCTGGCACCGCGTGTTCCACCAGGTAATCGTCGGCGGCATCCGGGCCGCTGGGCACCACGATCAGTTTCACCAGCGCAAGGCCCGGCTTGATCTGCGGCTGACCGGCCACCAGTACCACTTCGAACTGGCGCTTGAGGGCGAACTTCACCACCAGATCCTTGGCTGCCCGAGGGCAGGCGTCGGCATCGATCCACACGCGCATTGTTTTTACCTCTTCAAAAAAGCTTCGCGGGCAAGCCTCGCTCCTACGGATTTATGTCGTTCGTGGAATATGTGCACGACGCAGACCTGTAGGAGCGAGGCTTGCCCGCGAATATGAGCGCAGCGAATGCTTTTAAGAAGCCGGCAACTGCCGCTTCTCGGCCATCCGGCTGCGACTGTACAGCACGATGATCGCAATGATCGCCACAGCCTGGGCACTCAGCGAATACGCGTCAGCGTGGATCCCCAGCCAGTCGAAGTCAAAGAACGGTACCGGCCGCGTGCCGAAAACCCCGGCTTCCTGCAACGCCTTCACGCCATGGCCGGCAAACACCACCGACAACGCGCACAGCAAACCGGCATTGATGCCAAAGAACAGTGCCAGCGGCAGTTTTGCCGAGCCGCGCAGAATCACCCAGGCCAGACCGACCAGCATAACCAGCGCCGTCGCGCCGCCAGCCATTACGGCGTTATGCCCTGCAGGCCCCGCCTGCAACCACAAGGTTTCGTAAAACAGGATCACTTCGAACAGTTCGCGATACACCGAGAAGAACGCCAGGATCGCAAACCCGAAACGCCCACCGCCGCTCACCAGGCTGCTCTTGATGTAATCCTGCCAGGCCGCTGCGTGGCGACGGTCGTGCATCCACACACCGAGCCAGAGCACCATGACACTGGCAAACAGCGCAGTGGCCCCTTCCAGCAGCTCACGCTGGGCCCCGCTGACGTCAATCACATATGCCGCCACCGCCCAGGTCGCCAGCCCGGCCAACAGCGCCAGGCCCCAACCGATGTTGACGCTGCGCACCGCCGATTGCTGCCCGGTATTGCGCAGGAACGCGAGGACCGCCGCGAGCACCAGAATGGCTTCCAGACCTTCGCGCAACAGAATCAACAGACCGGAAATGTAGCTCAGCGACCAGCTCAAGCCATCGCTACCAAGCAGGCCAGCGGATTCTTTCAGCTTGGCCTTGGCCACTTCCAGACGTTGCTCGACCTGGGCCACCGGCAAGCCGTCCTGCAACGACTGACGGTAAGCCATCAGGGACTTTTCAGTGTCTTTGCGCACGTTGGCGTCGACGTTGTCCAAGGAGCTTTCGACCAGTTCGAAGCCTTCCAGGTACGCCGCAACCGACAGGTCATAGGCCTGATCGTGCTCGCCGGCGCGGTAGGCGGCGATACTCTTGTCCAGCGTGGCCGCCGTGTATTCAAGCAATTGCCCCGGGCCACGCTTGACCTGCGGCGGTTGCGCTCGTTGCGCGCGGAAGGTCGCGGCCGCTTGCGGACCTTCGGCGGCCTGCACTTCGGCTGGCGTCTGACGCGCCAGGTCGGCGATGTTGTAGATTTTTTCGGATTTTGCCGCGGCAGCATCAGCGCTTAAGCCGGCGATGTAGGTCGCCAGGTCCCAACGCTGACGATCATCCAGCTGATCGGCGAAGGCCGGCATGTCAGTGCCTTCGACGCCCATGCCCAGAGTGTTGTAAAGCGCGTAGAGGCTCAGACGGTCCAGTCGCGCAGCATCGCGCAGATTGGTCGGCGGTGGCGTCATGCCGACACCTGCCGGGCCGTCACCGGTGCCCGTATCGCCATGACACACCGAGCATTGCTGGGCATACAGCGGCGCACCGCGGGTCGGGTCCGGGGTAATGACCGGAGCCTGGCTGACTTCATAGGTCACCGCCAGTTTTGCCCCCAGTTGCCGCGCCTGACGGGTGACGTCCGCGCCGTCCTTGCGAGCGGCGATCGCGGTGCGCAGACCGTTGACGCCCTGCTCCAGTTCGGAACGTTCGGGTTTGGCCGGCAAATCGGCGATCAACCCTTGCAGCTCCCCCAGGAATGTCTGTTGTTCGAGATACTCAGCCTCATCAATAACCTTGCCTCCCTCGACCGCCGTCGGGTAATCGGCGGCAATGTAATCGAGCAAATGCAAGGCCTTGGGCGCACCCTCTGCGGTTTCGGCCAGCGCATTGAAGCTGCAGAACGCGATCATCGGCAGCACGAGCCACGCCAGAAAACGAGAGGAGCCAGTCATGAATAAATCTCAAATGGAAATACGAAGTAACACATTGTTCACTTCCAATGAGTTTCGCTCAAGCTTTGTTGTGTTCGGGTTTTGCGGGTAACGAGCTGCAGCACACCATTTCATCGGACCCCAGACTTGAAATGAATGATGGCATCAATCAAAAAAACGCCCTCAAAAAGCCATTACATAGCCACCATCCCTGTTTATAATGCCGCGCCCTCGTTATCGCGATACGGCATTTAAGCTCCTCTTTTTATGAGGAATTGGCAGGACGCCAGTCCCCCTGTCGATGGGTCCCAACAGCCCGACCAGCACGCGGCTGCTTACACTCAGGGAAGAAGTACCCCTATGGCCTCCCGCGCCCTTACCTCGATCGCGCTCAGCGCTGTCACCTTGCTCTCCGGCTGTTCGGCTTTTCGCAACTACGACTCCGAACTGGCACAAACCAACCAGCAACTGGCTGCCGGCAACGTCGACGCTGCCTTGACCCTGCTGGAAAAGAACAACACCGGCACCGACAAAGACCTGCTCTATTACTTCGAGAAGGGTGAACTGCTGCGCGCCAAGGGCGACTTGTCCGGCAGCCAGAACGCCTGGACCAGCGCCGATCAGGTGGTGGGCAAGTGGGAAGACGCGGTCAAGCTCGACACCGAAAAGTACCTGGCTCAGTTCGGCAGTTTCCTGGTCAACGACAAGGTCCGTCGCTACGAAGGCTACGACTACGAAAAAGTCATGCTGACCACGCAGATGGCCCTCAACCTGCTGGCGGTGAATGACTTCGACGGCGCGCGCACCGCGATCAAGAAAACTCACGAACGTGAAGCGGTGATCGCCGACCTGCGCGACAAGGAATACCTCAAGAGCGAAGAGCAGGCCGAGAAGGAAGGCGTCAAAACCCAGTACAAGGATCTCCAGGGTTATCCGGTGGCCAGCCTCGACGCGCCAGAAGTGGTCAGCCTGAAAAACAGCTACCAGAGTGCGTTCAGTCATTACCTGGCCGGTTTCGTCTATGAAGCCCTGGGCGAGAAAGACCTGGCTGCGCCGGGTTATCGCAAAGCTGCCGAGTTGCGCCCGAACACCCCGCTGCTGGAACAGGCACTCGTGAACCTGGACAAACCCGCCAAGGACGACGACAGCGACATCCTGATCGTCGTGCAAAGCGGCCTGGCGCCGTCCCGCGACTCGATCCGCATTCCGCTGCCATTGCCGATCAGCAACCAGCTGGTGATCACACCGCTGTCGTTCCCGATCATCAAACCGGACACCTCGACCGCGCCCTTCGCCCAGATCGGCGTGGACGGTCAGCAGGTGAACCTGACGCAACTCAACAGCACCACCGCCATGTCCCGCCGCGCGCTGCGTGATGACATGCCGGGCATCATCCTGCGCACCACCGTCCGTGCCGTGACCAAAGGCGTGGCGCAGAAGAAAATCAACGAAACCAACCCGCTGGCAGGCCTGGCGGTCGGCATCTCTTCAGCCGTGCTCGAAGGTGCCGATACCCGTACGTGGCGAACCCTGCCGGACACTACTCAGGTAGTGCGTCTGCGCTTGAAGAAAGGCGAGCACCAAGTCTCCCTGCCGAGCGCCGCGGGTGGTTCGGTGGTCAAGGTCACCGTCGATCAGCGCTATCAGGTCATCAGCCTGCGTGCCGTGGGCAATAAGGTGTTCGCCAGCGGCCTGGCCGCTCATGTGATCCCGAGCGCCAACCCGACCACCGTGGCCAGCCTCAAACAACCTTAAGAACGGAGTCTTTGCATGCGCTTCAAACTCATCACTGTCGTGGCCCTGGCCTTGCTGGCCGGCTGCGCCACCCCGCCACCACCGGAGCCAGGCAGCGCTGCCAGCAAGGTCGTGGCCATGGGCAAGCTTAAGAACATCGTGGTCGGCGCCATGCGCGTGGCCCGGGAAAACGGCTTCATGACGGTCAATGCACAGCTGAGCAACACCAGCTACAACAACAAGACCTTCTACTACCGTTTTGCTTGGCTCGGCCCTGAAGGTTTCCCGGTTGCCGAAGAAGAAACCTGGAAAAGCCAGATGATGTATGGCGAGCAGACCAGTTTCATCCAAGCCATTGCGCCAACCGCCAAAGCCGTGGATTTCCGCCTCGAAATCAAAACGCCTTAAGCCCGACACCTATTCGTTCAGTTCTAGAGAGCATTCCCATGTTTGCACGCTTTTCGTTCATCGCCGTCATCGCCCTCCTGGCCAGCGGTTGCGCCAACACTTCGCCGACGCTGGGCAGCAAAAACATCAGCTACGGCGACACCAAAGCGGTTGAAACCGTGACCAACGAGTTCGGCTCCACCGACCTGCAGATGATCGCCGAATCCATGACCCGCTCCCTGGCACAGTCCGGCATCCTGCAAGGCCGTCCGGTGGTTCAGGTCTACGACGTGAAGAACAAGACCAGCGAGTACATCGATACCCGCGAAATCACCACCAGCATCAAGACCCAGCTGATGAAGTCCGGCGTCGCCCGTTTCGCCAGCGACAACACCGCAATGCAGAGCCAGGTCGACCAGCTCAAGCTGCAAAACCAGAGCGGCCTGTACAAGAAGAGCACCGTGGCCAAGACCGGCAACATGATTGCCGCCCAATACCGTCTTGAAGGTTCGATCAGCTCGATCGTCAAGCGCAGCAGCGACTACAAGGACGTCTTCTACAAATTCAGCCTGCAATTGATCGACGTTGAAAGCGGTCTGGCCGAGTGGATGGACGAAAAAGAGATCCGCAAAACCACGGAGCGTTAATCGATGCGCACATGGATTGGCATGATGGCCCTGGCTTGCACGTTCAGCGTGCAAGCGGCCCCGAAAGTTGCAGTAGCGGATCTGGCGTACCAGGAGCGCGTGGAGCAATACGTCCACACTGTTTCGGCACAGAGTAACCATAGCCAGAGCTATTACGGCGCCAGTGGTTCATCCAGTTACGAAGAGTACGAAGCCACCAGCAGCTACATCGAGCAAGGCGAGTTGCGCAAATTCACCGGCGACATCAAGGGCGAGATCCTGCGCACCGGCATGTTCCAGCTGGTGCAGGGCACGCCTTACACGGCATCGTCCAAAGGCGACGTGTATGACGTGATCAAGCGCATCAAGGCCGGTAGCTTCAAGGGTGCCGACTATGTGCTGTTCGGCACCGTGTCAGACATCGACTTCACCCGCGACATGAACGAGCTGGCCAATACCGACAGCTATTCGGCGGTGCTGGGGCTGACACTGGTGGCGGACTTCAGCCTGATCAACACCAAGACCTTCGAGATCACCTCGGCCTTCACGGCGATGGGCGAAGGTCAGGACACCAAACTGGTGAATGGCCGGGACATCCGGGTTTCCCTGAACCGCCCACGGGTGGTGCGTGACGTGTCCAAGGCGTTGGGTGAAGACGTGGCTTCACAACTGAGCCAACAGCTCGGTGGTGGCGGTTACGAGCAGCCGGGGCAGGCACCGCTGCGTAATAACCTGCCGCGGGATACGCCGCCGGTGATTCTGCACTGATATATGGCTGGCCACCCTGTGGCGAGGGAGCTTGCTCCCGTTGGGCCGCACAGCGGCCCCAAAACCATTCCGCCGGTCACATCAGGCAAACCGCATCAGCCGGTTTTACGACTGCTGCGCAGCCGAGCGGGAGCAAGCTCCCTCGCCACAAAAGCCCCCTCGCCACAAATGAAAAAGGCGACCTCGACGGGTCGCCTTTTTGTGCCTGAAGCTTTTATGTCGCTGCTTTGCGCAAAGTCGCCATGAATGCCGCCGCGCCGATGAACAGCCCGGCAAAAGTGCGGTTCATGCGTTTCTGCTGCTTGGGCGTGCGCAACAAACGCAGGACCTTGGCCGCCAGCCCGGTGTAGCCGGCCATGACGATCAGGTCGACACAGATCATGGTCACGCCAAGGATCAGGTACTGGGCCACCAGCGGCGCGTGGGGATCGATGAATTGCGGCAGCACCGCGAGCATGAACACCAAGGCCTTGGGGTTGCTGACGTTCACCAGAAAACCGCGGAACATCAGCGCCATCGGCTTGCCGATCTGCCGAATGGCAGCGTCGTCGTTCATCTCATTGGGCAGCGCGCGCCATTGCTTGACCGCGAGGTAGACCAGGTAGGCTACGCCGAACCATTTGATCACATAAAAGGCAGTGGCAGAGGCCGCGAGGATCGCACCGACACCGGCAGCGACAATCGCAATCTGCAACGCCAGGCCCAGTTGCAGGCCCAGGGCGTTCCAGTAACCGCGCCAGAAACCGTAGCGCAGACCGCTGGACATCGACGCAATGGCGCCGGCACCGGGGGAAAGACTGATCACCCAGCAGGCGGCAAAAAATGCCAGCCATGTTTGAAGCAGCATCGCACACCTCGACTCAGACTCGTGACAAACGTCTACGCTAATGCGCCTTACGGCCAATGACTATCGATTTTTTGCAGGACAGAGTGACTGCCGACCAGCGTTGATGGCGGTAGCGTCCTATCGAGCCTGTTTTTCGGACCCGTTTGAAGGGAATACATCAGTACCGCGCCAGCGTCGAACCGAGCGCTGGAAGAACAAGCTGTTGGGCACTTGCACCATGGCACTTCCGGTACCGAGTTCTTCGGCTTCGATCAGCGTGGTGTAGAGCAGATTGATCGCCACCACCCGGCCCTTGACGCCGGGCTTGTCGGTGGTGTCCACCAGCTCGACCACATCGCCGATTCGGAATGGGCCGACGGTGAAGATCAGGATCGCGCACAACAGGTTGGACAGCACGCTCCACATGGCGAAAAACGCCACGGCAGCCACCGCCACGAAACCGGACAACGCGGTCCAGAGCACTGTGGCCGACACCCCAAGGCGTTCCAGCACGAAGATCAGCGCGCTGCCCATGATCAGCCAACGCAAACCACCGCGCAGCGGCATCAAGAACTGCGGCGGGAACGGGTAGCGCTCGCCCAGGCGAGTCAGGCATTTGGCGACGACGCGCTGAGCGACATAGCCGGCCAGCAGGATCAGCAGGATTTGCACGACCAGCCAGAGCGGCTCGACCCACATCGCCGGCAACGGCAGCTTGAAGGCCTCCATCAAGACAGCGCCTCCAGCTCCGCCTGCATGCTTTCGAGCAATTCGAGCGCTTCCATCCAGGCTTCTTCCAGCTCGGCTTCACGCACCTTCAGCCGGGCCTGCTCGGCCAGCAGATCACGCAATTCGTTCTTGCGTGCCGGCTCGTAAATATCGCTGTCGCCGAGGCTGACGTCGATCTTCGCCAGTTTCTCGTGCAGCTTGCCCAACTCGGCTTCGAGCTTGTCGGCCTCGCGCTTATGCGGTGCCAGTTGCTGGCGCAACGCGGCGGCGGCCTGGCGCTGGGCTTTCTTGTCGGTCTTGTCCGGGTTGACCGGGGTGTTGCTGACCGGCACGTTGCGCTGACGGTACTCCACCAGCCAACGGGTGTAGTCTTCCAGGTCGCCGTCGAACTCCTCGACCTTGCCGTCTGCCACCAGATAGAAATTGTCAGTGGTGCTTTTGAGCAAATGACGATCGTGGGAGACCACCAGAACCGCACCACTGAATTCCTGCAAGGCCATGGTCAGCGCCAGGCGCATTTCCAGGTCCAGGTGGTTGGTCGGTTCGTCGAGCAGCAACAGGTTCGGCCGGCCCCAGGCGATCAGTGCCAGGGCCAGTCGCGCTTTTTCGCCACCGGAGAAATTCAACACCGGCTCATCGATGCGCGCCCCCCGGAAGTCGAAACCACCGAGGAAATCACGCAGGGTCTGCTCACGTTCGGTCGGCGCCAGGCGCTGCAAGTGCAGCAACGGGCTGGCCTTGGAATCGAGGGAATCCAGTTGATGCTGGGCGAAGTAGCCAACCACGGTGTTCTCGCCCCGGGTCAGTCGGCCCGCCAATGGTTCGAGCTCACCGGAGAGGTTCTTGATCAGGGTCGATTTACCGGCACCGTTGGGGCCGAGCAAACCGATCCGCGCGCCAGGGGTCAGTTGCAGCTTGACCTTCTCCAGCACGGTTTTGTCGCCGTAACCCAGGCGTGCATCCGACAGGTCGATCAGCGGACTGGAAATCTTCTGCGATTCGCGGAAGACGAAGTCGAACGGTGAGTCGACGTGCGCGGCGGACAGTTCTTCCATCCGCTCCAGCGCCTTGATCCGGCTCTGGGCCTGACGGGCCTTGGTGGCCTGGGCCTTGAAGCGGGCAATGTAGCTTTCCATGTGCGCACGCTGCGCCTGTTGCTTCTCGTACGCCTGCTGTTGCTGTGCCAGACGTTCGGCACGGGCCCGTTCAAACGCGGTGTAACCGCCGCGATAGAGGGTGATCTTGCGTTGATCGACGTGAGCTACGTGATCGACCACGGCATCGAGGAAGTCCCGGTCGTGGGAAATCAGCAATAAAGTGCCGGGGTAGCTTTTGAGCCACTCTTCGAGCCAGATGATGGCGTCGAGGTCCAAGTGGTTGGTCGGTTCGTCGAGCAGCAACAGGTCCGAAGGGCACATCAAAGCCTGCGCCAGATTCAGACGCATCCGCCAGCCACCGGAGAAATCTCCTACTTGCCGGTCCATTTGCTCGTTGGTGAACCCAAGGCCCGCCAATAGCTTGCGAGCCCGGGCATCGGCGGTGTACCCATCGGCGCTGTCGAGTTCCGAGTGCAGGCGGGCCTGAGCGGCGCCGTCATGGGCTGCTTCGGCCGCCGCCAGGTCGCGTTGCACCTGGCGCAGGCGCAGGTCGCCATCGAGCACGTAGTCGACCGCCAGGCGTTCGAGGGTGTCGACCTCCTGGCGCATGTGGGCGATGCGCCAGTCAGCCGGCAGGAAGCAGTCACCCGAGTCCGGGTGCAGCTCGCCCCGAAGCAAGGCGAACAGGCTCGATTTGCCGGCGCCATTGGCACCGATGAGGCCGGCTTTGTGGCCGGCGTGCAGGGTCAGCTCGGCGTCTTCTAGCAGACGTTGCGGGCCACGCTGTAAAGTCAGGTTCTGAAGTCGAATCATAATGGCGGCGGAGTCTACCAGCTTCGCTCGCAACTGGCGCGAGTAGCACTATGTCCTCTGACCTGTGGAGCTTTTCCCTCGACACTTACGCCCGTCCCGGCGTTGAACACGCCTGCCTGCAATTACAGGCAGCGGGTGTGAATGTGTGCCTGCTGCTCTGTGGATTGTGGCTGGGGCAACGTGGAGTCGCCTGCAACGAACAACGCTTGCAGCTGCTAGGCGATGTAGCCGGGCCTTGGGACGCGGATGTCGTGCAACCGTTGCGCACCTTGCGCCAGCAATGGAAAGCCGCTGCCAGCGAGGATGCCGGTCTGGATGATTTACGCGAACAAGTGAAGACACTGGAGATGGAAGCCGAAAGGCATTTGTTGCTGCGACTGGAGCGTTTGGCACAGAGTTGGCCGCAGTGTGAAGCGACCGATCTAACGGCCTGGCTGGAAGGTATGGCAGCAGGCGCTGCCAACCTGAGCCGCGACGCGCTGCATCAGCTGCGCGTCGCGGTAACCGGCACTTAGGAAGCGCTGGTTGGGGTAGTGCTGGTGCTCGACGATGCGGCTGGCGTTGGCGCAGGCGAAGCTGTCGAGGTAGTGGCTACCGGAGCCGGTGAAGCCGATGCAGCCGGGGCAGGAGCCGGAGTTGCTGGCTTGACAACAGGTGCGGCAGTCGGCTTCGCAGCAACGACTGGCTTTTTCACAGCCGGTTTTGCTGCTGGCTTGGCGGCAGGTTTTGCAACCGGTTTGGCAGCGGCAGGTTTGGCTGCTGGTTTCGCTACAGCTGGTTTGGCGGCAGTCGCTGGCTTGGCAGCAACGGCAGGTTTCGCAGCAGCAGTTTTGGCAGCCGGCTTAGCGGCGGGTTTGGCTGCAGCTTTTGCAGCAGGTTTCGCCGCCGGTTTTGCAGCAGGCTTGGCTGCAGCGGTTTTAGCCGCGACAGGTTTGGCAGCTGGTTTGGCGGCGGCAGTTTTGGCTGCTGGTTTTGCAGCAGGTTTAGCGGCCGGTTTTGCAGCCGGTTTGGCAGCTGCAGTTTTCGCCACGGCGGGTTTGGCAGCCGTGGTTTTTGCAGCGGGTTTAGCGGCAGCTGTTTTGGCAGCGACTGGCTTAGTGGCAGGTTTGGCAGCTGTCGTTTTAGCTGCTGGTTTCGCAGCGCTGGCAGCGACTGGTTTTTTCGCCGCAGGTTTTGCGGCTGGTTTCGCTGCAGCTTTTACCGGTGCTTTGGCGGCGGTTTTTTTAACAGGAGCCGCAGCAGGCTTGGCCGGTGCTTTTGCAGCAGCCGGTTTGGCAGCGGCTTTCTTCGCAGGTGCCGCGGCTGGCTTGGCCGAACGCAGGGACAACGCCTTGCCGACAGCCTCTTGGACACGACCGACACCCTGGGCCAGTTTCAGGCTTTCTTGAGCGTCGCGTTTGAGTTGCAGGATGTAGCTGCGAGTGTCGGACTGACGAGCCTTGAGGGCGTCGAGCAGGTCCTCAAGTTCTTTCACCGCATCTTTGGCCTTGGCTTGTGCCTTGGCTTTGCCGGCCGCCGCAGCGTCCTGCAATTTGGTGCGGGATTTATGCAGTTTTTCCTGCGCTTTTCCGCGCTGCTTTTCCAGTTTGGCGAGCAGTTTTTCAGCATCAGCCAAGGCTTGGGAACAAGCGTTTTCCAAGTGCTCGAGCAGGCTGCCCGAGAGTTGTTGGAGTAAGTGCAACGGAGTATTTACTGGCTTCTTGGTGGCCGACATGGTTTACCTCCTGGCTGACGTGAATGCGGCTCATACTAGACCTCTGCTGCAACCGCCGCTAGGGCATGTTGACAGTATCGAAAGCGCTGCGTTGCAACGAAGTAAAAATGTTCTGCGCTTACGCAAAACCAGTTCACCTTCGAGAGCATTCACACTGGCATAATCCTGCGCATCTCAGGTCGGAGAGTGCCTATGTCGCGCTACCTTTTTTTATCGCTGTGCATGTTTTTTTCCGTGGTCCAGGCCGCTGAAAAAACCGCCACAAATGACGCTCACGATCTCGCTTACAGCTTGGGTGCAAGCCTTGGCGAACGCTTGCGCCAGGAGGTTCCGGACCTGCAACTTCAGGCGCTGCTCGAAGGTTTGCAGCAAGCCTACCAAGGTAAGCCGCTGGCGCTGAAAGACGAGCAGATCGAACAGATTCTTGCCGAGCACGAAGCCCAGGTCGCCGAGCAACCCGCCGTCGCGCAAAGTGAAGTTGCCCTCGAAAAAGAGCGGCGCTTTCTCGATGAGGAAAAAACCAAACCCGGCGTCCGTCAATTGGCAGATGGAGTATTGCTGACCGAGCTGGCTCCCGGAACCGGCGCGAAGGCAGGACCGAACGGCAAAGTCCAGGTGCTGTATATCGGTCGCCTACCTGACGGCACCGTGTTCGATCAGAACAGTCAGCCGCAGTGGTTCAGTCTTGATAGTGTGATCAGCGGCTGGCGTAGCGCGCTGCAAAATATGCCGGTCGGCGCGAAATGGCGCCTGGTGATTCCATCAGCGCAAGCCTATGGCGCCGACGGTGCCGGCGACTTGATCGCGCCGTTCACGCCGCTGGTATTCGAAGTCGAATTGCGTGGTGCTACAAGCTGAATGCCGGAAACGAAAAACGGTGCGCATTGCGCACCGTTTTCAGTGTCTAGCCGGGAAAGGGTCAGGCCTGAACCGAACTCTCTTCCTTGTGGGCGGTGTGCAGCACTTCGATCAGGCAATCTTCCAGTTCGAAGCGTTCACGCAGTTGGCTGCCCAGCTTTTCCAGCGCTTCGGCGAAACGCTCGGTGTCGTTGCAGTCACCCTTGTGACAATGATCATTGAACGACAGCGCCATCTCGGTGCTCACGTCGATACGCGGGTTGATCTGCTTCACCAGTTCAAGGCCGCCATCGTCGCCAAAGGCCTTGGCCTCATTGACCAGATGCTCACTCACTTCGAAGTGCCAGGCAGAAACGTAATCGACAAGAATCTCGCAGAACCGACCGTTCAAGGACTTGTCGGCAAAAGCCGGTTTGGCATTTCGCAAGTCGTGGAACGACTTTACCAACTCTTCACGCTCTTGTAGCCAGCGGTCAATGAGCTTATGAACCCCACCCCAGCGTTCCTGAGCATTCTGACAACTATCTAACATGGCGATCTCTCTTCCCTAATGGGTCATGCCGTTCTACGCCTGCCCCCAAGACTCGGCACATCCGGTCTTGGTCAGGCAGAACAGCAACGAGCAACATAATTCCAATGATACGTGCGGGCCAGATTATGCCCGCGCGCCTATGGCTTCAAGGTACGCAGGAGATAAAGTTCATACAAGTGTTTAATCGCCCGCCAATACCCGGTGCGACGACTCGTCGCTGAGCGGTCGCTGACACGCGATCCAGACAAGGCGCAGCAATTGATACCCGCCCAGAATCATCATCGCAACGAAGAACAACAGGCTCCATTCCGGGATACTCAGGTCGAACAGCGTCCAGGAAATTTCCGCGCAGTCGGCGGTTCCCTTGAACAACCGTTGCACGGCACACAACCAGGGTGTACTGGCAAACAGATCAGTCAGGTTGGGCGAGCATGCCGAAAGCTGATGCACCGGATCGCTCTGCAACACAACCTGCCGCCACGCCGTGACGGTACCCGCCACACTGCATAGCAGACCCAGTAGCCAATACAGGAATGATCCCAAGCGACCAGGCCCCTGCACCGAAGCCGTCAGGCAGACACCCGTGAGCAGCGCCAGGCAAACCCGCTGCAACAGGCACAACCCGCAAGGCTTGAGGCCGACCGCATATTCCAGGTAATAGGAAACGCCCAAGGCCAGGGCACCTGCAATGAAAACCATGAAAAACAAGGAGCGTGAGCAGGCCAAAGACATGGCTTTTCCGTAACTGTAGAGACAAGCGGTTACGGTAGAGGAAAGCGCAACAGCCTTTCAAGGCAGGCCAGCACGGACACTTCACCAGAAGTGTAGGGAATTCCCGACAGAGTCGAGAGGATAAGATGTAGTCCGCTGTAGGACTTTGCCAGACAAGGACTACAACGCAAAAACAGTGGCAGACTCGGAGCGGTTGGATTGCCCTGACGAACGACTCCCCCCGTGGCAGCTCGCGCAGCCGGCGTTCGGCTGCGCAGCAGTCGTAATCGATTTAACACGACTCACCTGTTCCGACTGCGATGCCTGATTTACGACTGCTGCGCAGCCGAACGCAGCCTTCGGCAGCGGCTACAGGCCGGCATCAAGCATGAGCCGGCACCGGCAGCGGAGCCGACAGCAAGCGCTCGTCCAGCAGGCCCAAGCCCTCCTGGAACAACTGATTACTGCGTTCGGTGTCACCCAATTGCGCCAGCAACCGCGCCAGTTCGGCGCAGGCTTCAGGATTACGCTGTACACGCAGACTGTTTTCCAGATAGTCCCGGGCCTTGCCCCACAGACTGCTTTGCAGACACAAACGGCCCAACGTCAGCAACAGGCTCGGGTCGGCAGGATGATCCTTGAGCCAACCTTCAGCGGTGTGCAGCTGTCTGGCCGGATCGCTACCGCGAACCAGACCGTACAGGCGTGCCAGATGACTGTCGTATTTGCGCTTGAGAGCCGTACGCAGAACCTCTTCGGCTTCGACCTGCGCTCCCAGTTGCCGCAGTTGCTCGGCATAGGCCAGCACCAGTTGCGGTTCCTGCCGCTGAGCCGCGGTGAGCTGCTGCCAGGCACGAGCGAGCGATTGCAGACCGACCGTTCCGTCCTCTTCCCGGTGCGCCGCCAACGAAAGATTCTCACCCCAGGCGCGTTGCTCCAGTTCAGCCAGCTCGGCTGGCGGCAGCACCTTGTCCTTGCGTAACTCCGGTAGCAAGCGAATCACTGCCGACCAGTCTCCCCGCTGCTGATGCAGGCGTTGCAACTGGCGCAGGGTCTGGACGTTATGAGGATGACGCTCGTGCATGGCTTGCAGGGTGACCAGAGCGCCGTCGGTGTCGCCGCGGTCGGTCTGCAATTGGGCATGACTCAAGGCAATCGCCAGCTCGGCCTGGGGTTGTCGCTCCAAAGCGCGCTCCAGCAAGTTATCGCTTTCCTGGTAGAGACCTTGTTCGTTCGCTGCGCGGGCAGCACCCAGGTAGTAGAGCAGCGGCTGACGTTCGGCTTCTGCCGCGCGATACAGGTGACGCTGCGCACTGGCCCAGCGGCCCTCGGCCAAATCCAGCTGGCCGTGCTCGATCGCCACTTGCACCCGTCGACTGCGATTGCGCCGCGACCATGGGTTGACCACCCCACCGGAAGTCGTCACCAGTTCGACCAGCGCCTTGATGCCCCAGAACACCAGCCACAGCACGGCCACCAAGGCCAGGGTTGCCCACAGGCTCGATTCGTAACGGAAGCTCTTGTAGGCGATCAGCACATAGCCGGAATGCTCGGCAATCGCCAGCCCCAACGCGGCGGCGGCAGCGATGACCACGAACACGATCACATAGAGACGCTTCATGGTGTGGCCTCCTGCGCAGTGTTCGCGGCAGGTTTGGCTAGAGGTTTCACTGAGTCCTCGGCGTTGACGTTGCGTCGCTCAAGGTAAGCCTGGACGGCGCTCAACGTGCCTGTCAGATCCGGCGTGACCACCGTGACTGGCTGTTTGCTCAACTCGGCCACCTGCTCCAGCATGATCTTGCTCTGAGGGTTGTCCGGGTTGAAGTTACCCTTGAGCACGTCCCGCGCTTCGGTCAGCGCCTGAGTGTAAACCGCAGCCTGACCGTTGAGCGCGGCCCACTGCGCCTGTTCCAGCGCCAGGCTCAGGGCCAGACGCACCTGGCTCAGGCTCTGCCCTGCCAGCAATGGACGGACATTCTTGTCGGCGTTGAAATCGATTCGGATGTAACGCGAGATCTGATCCCACCATTGCGCCCAGCGACTGGCGCCGTCGCCATCGGCCGTCAGGCCCAGCAGGGATTCGCCACGGTCCTTGTACTCGGGCGCCAGTTCGGTGAGGCTGATCACTTGATCGCGCAAGGCACCCAGTCGCAGGAACAACCCGGTGCGATCCGGCTGTTCAGTACTGCGCAGGGCCACCAGGGTTTTGGCCACTTGCTCGCGAGCGGCAAAAGCCCCCGGGTCATTCTGTTCACGGAGTATCTCATCGGCACCCTGCACCAGGGCCTGGGCACTGCTGATGTCCTGCAAGGCCGACAGACGCAGGCTGGCCAGTCGCAGCAAATGCTCAGCCTCGGCCAGACGCCAATCCTTGCGGCTGGCACCGAGGACGGTTTCCAGGCGTTGATTCAAACGCTGTTGATCGCCCTGAAGTTGAGTGACCAGGCGACTGCGCGCATCGAGCTCTTCAGCGGCAGGCATTTGTTCGAGGCGAGCGGTCAGACGCTGCTCGTTGAGCTTCAGGCTCTGCGCCTGATCGTTCAACGCCTGTACCTGACTCAACTGTTGCAGGTTATTGGCTTGCAGGTGACGCACCTGCCAGACTCCCCAACCGCCTACGGCAACACCGGCAGCGCCCAACAGCAGCGCGACGATTGCCAGCCCATTGCCTCGGCGCGGCTCAGTAGCAGGTGGCCCGGTTACAACCGGTGCTTCTACCGGCGCATCGAGCACCGGCTGGACGTCATCTTTAGGCAAGGCTGTTTTGCTCACGTATCCATCCTTTGCATTAGAAAACGGGTACGGGGTGCTCCCGTAACGCCGTCAGCAAGGCCGCGGCACTGGCGCCACGACAATCCACAACTGTTTGGGCCCCGGCGGCGCGTGCCAGCTCGGCGACCCTGGGGCTTGGAACAAACAACGGCAACCGCGCCATGATCGGCCAGGCATCGCCAGCCAATCGGTGCAGGTGCTCAAAACCCTGTCCACTGCTGACCACCAGCCCGTTCAAGCGTTCCGCCTCGATCCGCTCAGGCAACGCTGCCGGTGGGTACTGCGGCAAGCCGCGTCGGTACAACTCCAGATACTCGACACTAGCACCAAGCTCGCGCAAACGCTCAGCCAGCAACTCGCGCCCACCCTCCCCACGCACGATCAACACCCGTGGCTCGGGACGGGCGATAGCCTCGCGCAACCGTGGAAGTTCAAGCAAGGCTTCGCTGTCATCACCGTCGGCCGGGAAGCTCACATCCAGCCCGTTAGCTTCGAGGATCTGTGCCGTCGCCGCGCCGACGCTGAACCACGTCAGAACCGGTGGTTGCGGCCAATGCTGGTGGAGCAGCTCGACAGCGATTCTGGCGGCCGGCTTGCTGACCACGATCACCGCGCAATAGTGATCCAGGTCCTGAATCACTGCGCGCATTGTGGCAGAGGCCGGCATCGGCTCGATGTCCAAAAGCGGCAAGCTGCTACTGAAAACCCCCGCGTCAGCCAACACACGGGCAAGCACCGCTGATTCATCCGCAGGGCGCGTCAGCAGCAGGCGCCAGCCAGTCACTCGTGCCCAGCCTCGCCATAGACTGCTTTGAGAATGGCGTCGGCGCCCTGACTCAGCAGGTCTTCGGCCACTTGCACGCCCAGGGCCTCGGCCTCGCTGCGTGGCGCTCGGGCCTCGGCGCAGAGCAGCAGGCCGCCGTTCGGATCGCCCACCAAGCCACGCAACCAGATCTGCTCGTCTTCAAGCACGGCGTAGCAGGCAATCGGCACCTGGCAGCCGCCATTCAGATGTTTGTTGAGGGCACGTTCAGCGGTCACGCGGATGGCCGTATCCTGATGATGCAGCGGCGCAAGCAGTGCATGAATCTCAGTGTCGGCGCTACGGCACTCGATACCGACCGCGCCCTGGCCACCGGCTGGCAGGCTGTCATCGACACTGATGGCCGAGGTGATGCGGTGTTCGAAGCCCAAACGAATCAAACCCGCCGCGGCGAGGATGATGGCGTCGTATTCGCCGGCATCGAGCTTTGCCAGGCGCGTGTTGACGTTGCCACGCAGGAAGCGGATTTCCAGATCCGGGCGACGGGTCAACAACTGAGCCTGGCGGCGCAGGCTGGAGGTGCCGACGATGCTGCCTGGCGGCAACTCATCCAGGCTGGCGAAGGTATTGGAGACAAATGCATCGCGCGGGTCTTCGCGCTCGCAGATGCAGAACAGACCGAGGCCTTCGGGGAAGTCCATCGGCACGTCTTTCATGGAGTGCACGGCGATGTCGGCTTCGTTTTCCAGCAGCGCGGTTTCCAGCTCCTTGACGAACAGGCCCTTGCCGCCGATTTTCGACAGGGGCGAATCGAGCAGCTTGTCGCCGCGACTGACCATGGGCACCAGTGTCACGAGCAGGCCCGGATGGGCCTGTTCCAGACGAGCCTTGACGTATTCGGCCTGCCATAGGGCCAGAGCACTTTTGCGGGTGGCGATGCGGATTTCGCGAGAGGACATGGATCAATCCGTACTGAATAGATACGGCGGATAATAACAGCTCAGCCAAATCCACTTTGACTTGTATCAGAAACTGCATGGCCTCCCTGGCCCTCAAGGTCCTAAAACAGGATAGAAATCCGCCCTGAATGGCGGATTAAAGCTGCTGCATCATTTTGCGCACACCGGCCACATGGCGTCGGCTGACGATCAGGGCGTCGCCGTTCAGGCCTTTGAGAAACAGCTGGAAATGCCCCAGGGGGGTGCGTTGCAGCCGTTCAATGCGTTCGCGGGCGACCAGTGCGTTGCGGTGGATCCGCACGAAACGGTCGCCAAATTCGTCTTCGAGGGCCTTGAGTGGCTCATCCAGCAGCACTTCGCCACCTTCATGGCGCAAGGTCACGTACTTGTGGTCGGCAATAAAGTAGACCACCTGGCCCAACGGGATCAGTTCAATACCTTTACGGGTGCGAGCGCTGATATGGCTGCGTGGGCCGCTGCCGGTTTCGGCGGCGGGACGAGTCAAGGCTGCGAGCTGGACGCGATTGGGGCGTTCGGCTTTTTTCAATGCTTCATGTAGCTGTTCTGTGCGCACGGGCTTCACCAGATAGCCCACGGCGCTGGCCTGTAGGGCTTCCACGGCAAATTCATCGGGCCCTGTGCAAAACACCACGGCGGGCGGGGTTTCGCGTTCGCACAATCGTGCCGCCACTTGCAGGCCATCGAGGCCCGGCATGCGAATATCGAGCAGAACGATATCCGGCTTGTGGCTGTCGATCAGTGCCAACGCCTCTTCGCCATTCGTGGCGCTGGGCTCCAGGACGTTGTATCCCTCGAGTTCGCCGACCATTCGGCTCAGGCGCTCGCGGGCCAGGGGTTCGTCATCAACGATCAGGACATTCATATTGCGCTGGATTCCTGCGTGAGTCTCGCACAAAGATAGCGTAGACAGGTGAAGTGACGTCCGTCACCGCGATCCACGCTAAGACTAGCGCGAGGGCCAAAAAGTGCCGCGAGACCGGCGGCTAAATTTTCATCTGCCGGGTGACTGACGGCCCAGGCCCGCGTTGGCGAGGCATCGCCATAGGGTTTGCTGATACACAATATGAACACCCCTCTTCTCTCTATAGTCAGCTGCAGCATCGAGAAGTGCGCTGATCCTACTGTCCAACTGTAGACGGTTGCCGCGACGATATTGCTCAAATGAGAAATATCGTTGCGCAATTTGCGCATCGCTGGCTTCGAGTATGGATCGCCCCATGAGAAAAAAACGTATCGACCAGTGTCAGCGACAGGATTGGCAACCCTGTTATTATCCGCGTCAGCGTTCCACGCCATCTTTCTTCAAGCCGATACGAGCGAATTCATGAGCACTGACAAGACCAATCAGTCCTGGGGCGGCCGCTTCAGTGAACCCGTCGACGCCTTCGTTGCCCGCTTCACCGCCTCCGTCACCTTCGACCAGCGCCTGTATCGCCACGACATCATGGGCTCGATCGCCCACGCCACGATGCTGGCCAAGGTCGGCGTGCTGACCGATGCCGAGCGCGACAGCATCATCGATGGCCTGAAGACCATCCAGGGTGAAATCGAGGCCGGCCAGTTCGACTGGCGCATCGACCTCGAAGACGTGCACATGAACATCGAGGCGCGCCTGACCGACCGCATCGGCGTGACCGGTAAAAAGCTGCACACCGGCCGTAGCCGCAACGACCAGGTCGCCACCGACATTCGTCTGTGGCTGCGTGACGAGATCGACCTGATCCTGGCCGAGATCACCCGCCTGCAAAAAGGCTTGCTGGAGCAGGCCGAGCGCGAAGCCGGCAGCATCATGCCGGGCTTCACTCACCTGCAAACCGCGCAGCCGGTGACCTTCGGGCACCACATGCTGGCCTGGTTCGAAATGCTCAGCCGCGACTACGAACGCCTGGTGGACTGCCGCAAGCGTACCAACCGCATGCCGCTGGGCAGCGCTGCACTGGCTGGCACCACTTACCCGATCGACCGCGAGTACACCGCACAGTTGCTGGGCTTCGACGCTGTTGGCGGCAACTCCCTGGACAACGTGTCCGATCGCGACTTCGCCATCGAGTTCTGCTCGGCCGCGAGCATCGCGATGATGCACTTGTCGCGGTTCTCCGAAGAGCTGGTGCTGTGGACCAGTGCGCAGTTCCAGTTCATCGATCTGCCGGACCGTTTCTGCACCGGCAGCTCGATCATGCCGCAAAAGAAAAACCCGGACGTGCCGGAGCTGGTTCGCGGCAAGACTGGCCGGGTGTTCGGCGCGCTGATGGGCCTGCTGACCCTGATGAAAGGCCAGCCGTTGGCTTACAACAAGGACAACCAGGAAGACAAGGAACCGCTGTTCGACGCCGCCGACACCCTGCGCGACTCGCTGCGGGCCTTTGCCGACATGATCCCGGCGATCAAGCCCAAGCACGCGATGATGCGCGAAGCGGCCCTGCGCGGTTTCTCGACCGCCACCGACCTGGCCGACTACCTGGTACGCCGCGGCTTGCCGTTCCGTGATTGCCACGAGATCGTTGGCCACGCGGTGAAATATGGCGTGGACAGCGGCAAGGACCTGGCGGAAATGAGCCTGGAAGAACTGCGCAAGTTCAGCGACCAGATCGAGCAGGACGTGTTTGCCGTGCTGACCCTGGAAGGTTCGGTGAATGCCCGTGACCATATCGGCGGAACCGCGCCGGCACAGGTCAAGGCTGCCGTGGCTCGCGGTCAGGCATTGCTCGCCAGCCGTTAAAAGCTTCGCGGGCAAGTCGGATTGCCGCACCGCTCGCGCCTACAGGGGACCGTGCTCCCTCAGGCGCGAGACTTGCCCGCGAAGGCATTCTCAAGATCGTTACACAATCTATTTCTTCGACGCGATCATCGCCAGAAACGCGGGCATTGATGCGTCCTTGTCTGCCGCAATTCGCTGCACGTTCGGATTCTGCCCCAGACGCTCCAGCAGCGCCTTGGCCGCCGGCATCTCAGCCAACGGATCGATATCGAACAGCTTCTGCGCCACGGCACAAGCCATCGGCACGCTGTACAGGAAATACAAATCCGCAATGCTGAGACGGTCGCCCGCCACGTAAGGGGCGAACTTGCCGTGCCTGCCCAGTGAGGCGAACCCCAGCAGCAACTCGGCCTTGGTCTTGTCCTTGATCGCTTCCGGCACTGACATGCCGAAAAACGCTTCGGGGTAGCAGGCGCGCGCCGGCAGTTCGATGTACAACTCGATTTCCTTGGCCAAAGCCAGCGCCTGCGCTCGCTCGAAAGGCTCGCTCGGCAGCAGCGGTGTGCCTTTCTGGCTCTGCTCGAGATACTCGAGAATCACGCTGGTTTCGTTGACGAAACCTTGCTCGACGCCCAGTACCGGAACCTTGCCGCGCGGGCTGATAGCCAGCGCCTCGGGGCTGGTGCCTGGGTAAAACGGCACTTCTTCAAACGACAGTCCCTTCTCCAGCAACGCCAGCTTGACCATGTTGTAATAGTTGCTGACGCAAAATCCATAAAGCTTGAGCATTACATAGCCTCCAGGCCGTGCAGGGGGTTGGCAGCGCCAGTTATAGAACGCCCAGGCACTTCTTGCCAGCAGCATCACAATGCTGAATGCAGGTAAACTGGCCGCCTTTCCTTGAGGAGCCTGCCATGAGCGAGCCAAACGACATCGACAACGACGAAGAAGAATTCGCCGAAACGACGCTGATCGAAGCAATCGAAAACCAGATCGAAAGCGACAACCCGCCAGCGGCCAAGGCAACCTTCAACAAGCTGACCCTGGTGGGTTACGAACGTGAAGAAATCCTCAACCTGATGGCCCATGTGCTGGCCTACGAGATCGACGCCATGCTCGATGAGGACCGTGCATTCGACACCGAATGGTATGAAACGGCGCTGCGCGCACTGCCAGAGTTGCCGCCGGAAAAGCAATAACCCCGCCCCCCCTGTAGGAGCGCGCTCGCTCCTACAGAAACCACCCCCGCTGTCCGTATCACCCTCCGGGGAATGCCTCTCGGGGAGAAAAACCCTGTTGCCAGCACTGGACATGCCTCACCGACGGGTTCACCTTAGGGGCGCTATCGTCTAATTCCTAGAAAGTCTGGAGTCCTTATGTCGCTTACCCCTGAGTTGGTTGCCGAACTGGAAATCCTCGCACTCTTCAACCTGGACAGTTCCCAGGAAGGTTTGAAAATTCATCAGACCGCTGCCCCGAAAGCCATTGCCGCCGCACAAAGACTGTTCGACAAAGAATTGATCACCCAGCCCGATGGCGGTTACCTGACCAGCCTGGGGCGTGACGCCGCACAAAACGTGCAAACCGTTCTCACCATTCTGTCCGTGCGGGAAACAGCCTGAGCATCACTGCATAGCCCACGGAAAGCTCTGTCACGGGATTTCCGCGGGCACACTTGATGACTGGCCCTGTTACCTGCCGTCGCCAAACGATAGAAATCTGACGCCAGGAAAACAAAATCAGCTTAAAAGTCCCGGGGCCGAGGCGCTAAACTGCCCCTCACCCTGAGCCCTCCCACGTCCGAGCCCCGCGAGCCGGATTGAGCTGACATGACCCGCACCCATGAAATCCGCCCCGATCTGGACGAGGGAATCGATCGCAAGGTTCTCAGCCAGCTGCGCGCCCGTTTTCTGAAGCTCAACGAGGGTCGCATGGCCCGTGCCATGGAAGGGTTGTCGACCCGCCAGCAAACGGTGCTGACCCTGCTGCCGCTGTTTTTCCACGTCAATCATCCGCTGTTGCCGGGTTACGTTTCGGGTAGCACCCCGGCCGGCCTGTCGAATTACGAACCCGACATCAACACCCTCGCCGAAGCCCAACGCCTGACCCGCTCGTTTTCCTACAAGCCGCGCCACGGCAGCAATCCGCCGCGCCCCATTCACGGCCTGTTCCTGATGGGCAGCCTCGGCACCCTGGCCCAGGCCGATCAGAGCGACATGGACGTGTGGGTCTGTCATGGGCCGGACCTGAGCGAAAGCGAGCTCGCTGAACTGCGCAAGAAATGCCAGTTGCTGGAAGTCTGGGCCGCCAGCCAGGGCGCCGAGGCGCACTTTTTCCTGATCGACCCGGCCCGCTTCGTGCTTGGCGAGCGCGATACGCAGTTGAGCTCGGAAGACTGTGGCACCACCCAGCACTATCTGCTGCTGGACGAGTTCTATCGAACCGCGATCTGGCTGGCCGGACGCACCCCCATCTGGTGGCTGGTGCCGGTCTACGAAGAGGTTGCGTACGACCGTTACACCCACACGTTGCTTTCCAAACGCTTCATCCGTGCCGACGAAACACTGGACCTGGGGCATCTGGCGCACATCCCGCCCGGGGAATTCATCGGTGCCGGGCTCTGGCAGTTGTTCAAAGGCATCGAATCGCCCTACAAATCAGTGCTAAAACTGCTGCTGACCGAGGTCTACGCCAGTGAACACCCGAAAGTCCACTGCCTGAGCCTGCGTTTCAAACAGGCGGTGTTTGCCAATCGACTGGACCTCGATGAACTGGACCCGTACATGGTGGTTTACCGGCGCATCGAGGAATACCTCACGGCTCGGGGCGAACCGGAGCGGCTCGAACTGGTACGCCGTGCGCTGTACCTGAAGGTCAATCGCAAGCTCACCGGCAGCAGCGGTCGCACCCAGAGCTGGCAGCGTTCGCTGCTCGAACGTCTGGCCCACGAATGGCATTGGGATCAGCGTCAGTTGGCGTTGCTCGACAGCCGCAGCCAGTGGAAAGTCCGCCAGGTCAGCGCCGAGCGCCGTGCCTTGGTCGGCGAACTGAATTACAGCTACCGCTTCCTGACACAGTTTGCCCGTAACGAGCAGACCGTCAGCCTGATCAACAAGCGCGACCTCAATGTGCTGGGCCGGCGGTTGTACGCGGCCTTCGAGCGCAAGGCCGACAAGGTCGAATGCATCAACCCGGGCATCGCCCCCGATCTGGCCGAAGACACCCTGACGCTGGTGCAGGCCCCGAACAAGAGAGAGCCGGGGCAAACCCAATGGGGTTTGTACAACGGCAGCCTGACCGCTCATGAGTGGGAGCATTTCGCGCCGATCAAGCGCAGCCGCCAGTTACTCGAACTGCTCACCTGGTGTCACCGTAACGGCGTGATCGACAGCAGCACCCGCCTGGCCCTGCACCCCGGCACCAGCGACTTGAGCGAGTTCGAACTGTTCAACCTGCTCGGCAGCCTGCAGCAAAGCATCGCCCTGCCCCTGACCACCATCGCCGAAGAGCCTTTGCTGCGCGCCAGCGTGCCGAGCGAAGTACTGATTCTGGTGAACGTCGGCGTCGATCCGCTCAAGCACCATCGCGACATGAACATCCTGATGACCACCGAGCGCACCGATTCCCTGAGCTACGCCGGCGTGCGGGAAAATCTGGTGCTGACCCTGGATCAGGTCACGCTAAACAGCTGGAACGAGGTGCTGGTCAGCCGCTTTGACGGTCCCCATGCCCTGCTCGACTGCCTGCGCGATTACCTCAACAACCTGCCGGACGGGCCACAGCAGCCCAAGCTGCGGGTACGTTGCTTCTGCCACAACCGCGCGCAATTCATAGCCCGACGAGTCGAAGAAGTTCTCGATACCGCGCAAAACCTGCTGCTGAGCAAACTCAATCATCGTTACCTGATTCAGGTCCAGCAGCATTACCACGTGCTGGAGCTGGTGCCCGGCCAGGTCAATCACGTTGCCCTCGCCACGCTGCCGGCGCTGTTTGACTACCTCGGCGAAGAGCTGGCGAGCTACAGCCCGCTGCATCTGGACCCGATGGCACTGGAAGACCACGATCTGGCGCTGATCCTGCCCATGGGGCAACCCGACTGCGTTCAGGTGTTCTACCGGATCAACGAACACCAGGCCGATCTGTACGTGCTGGATGAATTCAATGCCCTGTGGCAGCAGCGTTTGCCTTATCACGACGAACAAAGCCTGCTGGTGCCGCTGCAACGTTTCCTGCAATCGATCCAGTACCGGCGCGACGCCTTGCTACCGATGGACGCCGCCCAGCCGCTGAGCCTGGAGACTTTGTATTACCAGTTATTGCCTTCAGGCACCGCGCGGGCGCGTCGGGTCGAAGCCCGACCGGCGCCGCAAACCCCGGTCAACAAACCGTTCTATGACGTGCAGGCGATCGTCGGCAAAGCCGCACCGGGACAGGTGCAAGTCACGTTGTATTGCAATCAGCGGGAATTTTCAGAGCTGGAACACGGCGACCAACTGTTCAGTGTGGTCGCCCGGGAAATCGTCGAGCAGCGCCGCGAGACCGAACGCTATCGCTGCTACATCACCGACCTGGACCTGTCGGGCCTGCTCGGTGATGGTCAGAGTTCAAGCAATTTGTATTTGCGCTACAAGGCCGACCTGGAGCGCGCATTGAACGAGGCGCTCGAGCAGGTCTGAGGGGTTCATTCCGGGAAAGCGCCGCCGTTTGCAGGCTGCGATTCAACTTCCAGCAGGGTCAGTTTGAGCGTCTTGCCACCCGGTGCCGGCCAGTCGATGTGCTGGCCAACCTTCAGGCCGAGCAACGCACTGCCCACCGGCGCCAGAATGGAAATCCTGCCTTCGTCAGCGTTGGCATCCTTGGGGTAAACCAGAGTCAGGTGGTAGTCCTTGCCACTGCTCTCTTCGCGGCAGTGCACACGGGAATTCATGGTCACGACATCGGCCGGCACCTCTTCGTGACCGACCAGGGTATCGGCGCGATCCAGTTCGGTTTGCAGCGCGATAACGCCCGGCAGCGAGTCATCCAGGCTGTCGATCAGGCGCTCCAGACGTTGCACGTCCAGACGGGTAAGGGTGATGGAAGGTGCGGTCATGATCAGGGCAGACTCCTTTCTTCTGCACGAAAAAAGCAAAACCCCGCCAGAAAAAGGCGGGGTTTTCACGAGCCTCGATGGGTTGAGGCGTATCTGGACACTATCACAGCTCAATAAATAAACAAGCCGGGGGCGACCACGGCCCAGCGCTGACCATTGTGGCGAGGGAGCGATGTGGCGAGGGGGCTTGCCCCCGTTGGGTCGCGAAGCGGCCCCAAAAAGCTTACGACTGCTGCGCAGCCGAACGGGGGCAAGCCCCCTCGCCACAAAAGCCCTTAAGCCCTTAAGCCCTTAAGCCCTTAAGCCCTTAAGCCAAGATTTTGCGTTGTGCAGCCTGCGCACAAATTACCCGCCGCCGCTCATCATCGGCCGAGCGCCATTCGCGGATATCTTCGACATGCCGAAAACACCCCAGGCAAACCTTCTGCTCATCCAGCCGGCACACACCGCTGCACGGCGAAGGCACTGCCGGGCTAACGTTGCTATAGAGCGGTTTGGGCGGGCGAACGGGCGCAGGCTGGGTCACGATCTCACAGACCTTCGAATTCGAGTTCGACGTCGGCTTGCTGCTTGACGATGCGCTCGAGCATCTCACCCAGTTGCTCGTCGCTCTTGTCACACATCCAGCGCTTGCTCTCTTCGTCGTAGTCGAAGTGGAAGCCACCCGACACCGCCGCCAACCACAATTGCCGCAACGGCTCCTGACGACTGAAGATCAACTGGCTGCCGTTTTCGAACTTGACGGTGAGCACACCGGCCGAGCTCTCCAGATCGATATCCAGGTCACTCTCATCGAAAATATCCTCCAGCGTCTGCTGGGTGGCATCGACCAGATCGTGAAAACGGGCTTCAGTCAAACTCATTACGGGAACCTCAAAAAGTGTCTACTCACGCTCAAGCGCCGCAAGATACGGGCGAGCCCCGATGATTGCAAAGAATAACCACCAAGGACGAGGTGCGGTACGAAATATCCCTGCGCAACGCAGGACAAGTTACTGCGCCACAGTCAAAGGCCCGCCGGACGGGAGCCGCGTCACATAGGCAAGCTGCCGGGTGGCCGGTATACTCCGGCGCAATTAACGCATTTTCAAGGATTTCGCCATGAAGCGCCTGATCTCTTCCCTTGCTGCGCTCGTCGCGGTTGCCTGCCTGGTATCGGCCTGTGGTCAAAAAGGCCCGCTGTACCTGCCCGATGACAGCCAGGATCCTGCAGAGCAGGCCAAGTCGTCGCAACAGTCTCCGTCGAAAGCACACAAACACGACGTCTACCAATAAGGGAACGCCATGGACGCTTTTAACTACCGTGACGGTGAGCTGTTCGCGGAAGGTGTTGCCCTGTCCGCCATCGCCGAACGCTTTGGTACACCGACCTACGTCTACTCCCGTGCCCACATCGAAGCCCAGTACCTGGCTTACGCCGATGCGCTGGCCGGCACGTCTCACCTGGTCTGCTTTGCGGTCAAGGCCAACTCCAACCTGGGTGTACTGAATGTCCTGGCCCGTTTGGGCGCCGGTTTCGACATCGTTTCCCGTGGCGAACTGGAGCGTGTACTGGCCGCTGGCGGCAGCCCCGAAAAGATCGTGTTCTCCGGTGTCGGCAAGACCCGTGACGACATGCGTCGCGCCCTGGAAGTCGGCGTGCATTGCTTCAACGTCGAATCCACCGATGAGCTCGAACGTCTGCAAGTAGTCGCCGCCGAGCTGGGCGTTCGCGCGCCTATCTCGCTGCGCGTCAACCCGGACGTCGATGCCGGCACGCACCCGTACATTTCCACCGGTCTCAAAGAAAACAAGTTCGGCATCGCCATCGCCGACGCCGAAGACGTGTATGTCCGCGCCGCGCAACTGCCTAACCTGGAAGTGGTCGGCGTCGATTGCCACATCGGTTCGCAACTGACCACCCTGCCGCCCTTCATCGATGCCCTCGACCGCCTGCTGGGCCTGGTCGACCGCCTCGGCGATTGCGGCATCTACCTGCGCCACATCGATCTGGGTGGCGGTCTGGGCGTGCGTTATCGCGATGAAGAGCCGCCATTGGCCGCCGACTACATCAAGGCCGTGCGCGAGCGCCTCGACGGTCGTGACCTGGCGTTGGTGTTTGAGCCAGGCCGCTTTATCGTCGCCAACGCCGGCGTGCTGCTGACTCAGGTCGAGTATCTCAAGCACACCGAACACAAAGATTTCGCCATCGTCGATGCGGCCATGAACGATCTGATCCGCCCGGCGCTGTACCAGGCCTGGATGGACGTTACCGCCGTGCGCCCTCGCGATACCGCGACGCGTGCCTACGACATCGTCGGCCCGATCTGCGAAACCGGCGACTTCCTGGCCAAGGACCGTCAGCTGGCGCTGGAGGAAGGCGACCTGCTGGCCGTGCATTCGGCCGGTGCCTACGGGTTTGTCATGAGTTCCAACTACAACACCCGCGGCCGCGCCGCTGAAGTGTTGGTGGACGGTGATCAGGCAATCGAAGTGCGTCGCCGCGAGACGGTAGCCGAGTTGTTTGCTGGCGAAAGCCTGCTGCCGGAGTAACCCCATGCTGCTGCGTTTTACCAAGATGCACGGCCTGGGCAATGACTTCATGGTTCTCGACCTGGTCAGCCAGCACGCGCACATTCTGCCCAAGCATGCCAAGCAATGGGGCGATCGGCACACCGGCATCGGGTTCGACCAGTTGCTGATCGTCGAGGCGCCCAGCAACCCGGACGTGGATTTCCGCTATCGGATCTTCAACGCCGACGGCTCCGAAGTGGAACAGTGCGGTAACGGCGCTCGATGCTTCGCCCGCTTCGTGCTCGACAAGCGCCTGACCGCCAAGCGGCAGATTCGCGTCGAGACCAAAAGCGGCATCATCGAACTGGACATCCGCAACGATGGCCAGATCAGCGTCAACATGGGCGCCCCGCGCCTGGTGCCGGCCGAGATTCCGTTCGAAGCCCCAAGCCAGGCCCTGAGCTATCAGGTCGACGTCGACGGCACCATGGTCGAACTGGCTGCGGTGTCCATGGGCAACCCCCATGCCGTGTTGCGGGTCAACGACATCAACAAAGCACCGGTGCATGAACTGGGGCCGAAAATCGAACATCACCCGCGCTTTCCGGCGCGGGTCAATGTCGGTTTTCTCCAGGTCATCGACCGGAACCGCGCGCAGTTGCGCGTCTGGGAACGCGGGGCCGGGGAAACCCAGGCCTGCGGAACCGGCGCTTGTGCTGCCGCGGTGGCCGCGATCAGCCAGGGGTGGATGGATTCGCCGCTATTGATCGACCTGCCCGGCGGGCGCCTGTCCATTGAATGGGCAGGCCCTGGCCAACCGGTCATGATGACCGGCCCGGCAGTACGCGTATACGAAGGACAAGTGCGTCTTTGAGTGAGCGAAATCCATGACCGACAAGCCCCAGGTTCCCGCCCTACAGCCCGACGAATCCCCTTCCGAAAGCCTTGAGGCGGCGGCGATTGCCGCGTACCTGGAGGCTCATCCGGATTTCTTCATCGAGCATGAAGAACTGCTCCCGGCCCTGCGCATTCCGCACCAGCGCGGCGACACCATTTCGCTGGTCGAACGCCAGATGACAATTCTGCGCGATCGCAACATCGAGTTGCGTCATCGTCTCTCGCACTTGATGGACGTGGCCCGCGACAACGATCGCCTGTTCGACAAGACCCGCCGTCTGATTCTCACGCTGATGGACGCGACCAGCCTGGAAGACGTGGTGATCGGCGTCGAAGACAGCCTGCGCCAGGATTTCCAGGTGCCCTTCGTCAGCCTGATCCTGCTGGGCGACAACCCGATGCCGGTAGGTCGCTGGGTCACCCACGCCGACGCACAAACGGCCATCGGCGGCCTGCTCTCGGAAGACAAGAGCGTCTGCGGCAGCCTGCGTGAGCATGAACTGGACTTCCTGTTCGGCGAAGAACAGCGCAAGCAGATCGGCTCCACCGCCGTCGTCGCCATCAGCCACCAGGGCATCCACGGTGTTCTGGCCATCGCCAGCCGCGATCCGCAGCATTACAAGAGTTCGGTGGGCACGTTGTTCCTCAGCTACATCGCCGAAGTCATGGGCCGCGTACTGCCACGGGTCAACAACTCCCTGCGCTCGGTACGCTGATCGTGGAACGGCAACTGGACGCTTACTGCGAACACCTGCGCAGTGAGCGGCAAGTGTCGCCGCATACGCTGTACGCCTACCGCCGCGACCTCGACAAAGTGCTTGGCTGGTGCGTCAAACAGAACATCGGCAGCTGGGCCGCACTGGATATCCAGCGGCTGCGCAGCCTGATCGCCCGCCTGCATGCACAAGGCCAATCGTCCCGCAGCCTGGCGCGGCTACTGTCGGCGGTGCGCGGGCTCTATCATTATCTGAACCGCGAAGGCCTGTGCGACCACGACCCGGCCAATGGCCTGGCACCGCCCAAGGGCGAGCGTCGTCTGCCGAAAACCCTCGACACCGACCGTGCGCTGCAACTGCTAGAAGGCGCGGTGGAGGATGATTTCCTGGCCCGTCGGGATCAGGCGATTCTGGAGTTGTTCTATTCCTCCGGCTTGCGCCTTTCCGAACTGACCGGGCTCAACCTTGATCAACTGGACCTGGCTGACGGCATGGTCCAGGTCCTCGGTAAAGGCAGCAAGACCCGGCTGTTGCCGGTCGGCAAAAAGGCTCGCGAAGCATTGGAGTTATGGTTGCCGTTGCGGGCCATGGCCAACCCGGCGGACGACGCGGTGTTTGTCAGTCAGCAAGGCCGGCGCCTTGGCCCCCGGGCGATTCAGGTGCGGGTCAAGGCCGCCGGCGAGCGCGAGCTGGGGCAGAACCTGCACCCGCACATGTTGCGACACTCTTTCGCCAGCCATTTGCTGGAGTCCTCTCAGGACTTGCGCGCCGTACAGGAACTGCTCGGCCACTCGGACATCAAGACCACCCAGATCTACACCCACCTGGACTTCCAGCACCTGGCGACGGTCTACGACAGCGCCCATCCACGGGCCAAACGCATTAAAGGCGATGATTCATGACCATCCAACTGATCACCTTCGACCTCGACGACACCCTGTGGGACACCGCCCCGGTAATCGCCAGCGCCGAAGCCATATTGCGTGAATGGCTGACCGAGCATGCGCCGAACCTGGGCGCGGTGCCGGTGGAACATTTGTGGTCGATTCGCGAGCGGGTGTTGAGCAACGAGCCGAACCTCAAGCACCGAATCAGTGCGCTGCGTCGGCGGGTGCTTTTTCATGCTCTGGAAGAGGCTGGTTACGACCATGGTCAAGCCTCAGACCTGGCTGATCAAAGTTTTGAAGTGTTTCTGCATGCCCGGCATCAATTGGAAGTATTCCCCGAAGTCGAGCCGACGCTGGAGACACTCGCCAAGCACTACGCCCTCGGTGTAGTGACCAATGGCAACGCCGATGTGCGCCGACTGGGCCTGGCGGATTACTTCAGGTTTGCCCTGTGCGCCGAAGACATCGGCATCGCCAAACCGGATGCGCGACTGTTTCATGAAGCGTTGCAACGTGGCGGCGCGACCGCCGAAACCGCGGTGCATATCGGCGATCATCCTGGCGATGACATTGCCGGAGCACAGCAGGCGGGGTTGCGAGCGATCTGGTTTAACCCGGCGGGCAAAGTGTGGGAAGCCGAGAGGGCGCCGGATGCCGAGATTCGCAGTTTGACCGAGTTGCCGGGGTTGTTGGCTCGCTGGAACTCAGCCGATATTTGAGGTGCTGTGATCTTTTGATTTTCCCCCATGAAAAAGCCCGCAGCGACGGCGGGCTTTTTCAGCAAGCAGGAAGCAGGCGCTTAGATAGGCCGGCTGCCGTACTTGTTATCAGGCTTCTTGGGAGGATCGGCGACCACATTGGCCTCCACTTCCTGCACCTTGCCGCCCCGTGCCAGAAACTCTTCCATGGCCTTGGCCAGGGCATCGCGTTCCTTGTTCTTGGCTTCAACGCTCGGCAGCTCATCGACCGATACCGCTGCCTTGGCTTTGCCTTTGGCAGTGGGAACGGGCACATCAGCACCGTCATCGTCAGCAACGTCTTCCGCTGCTGCTTCCAGGCCTTCTTCGGCCTCGTCTTCGTCGCCTACTTCGAGGTCGTCGTTTTCCAGATCATCGTCGCTCATGTTCTACCTCATGACTTGCGAAAAGCAGATTAGTTATAGCCCAGCTTTGCCTTCTGTCGAAGGCCGCCGGAAAAAATTCAACCACCGCTGGTGACCAGCGGTTTATTCCCCTTCACCGTGCACGGTGGCGAGGACTTTACGGGCACCGCCATGATCACGGTGCTCGCCCAGATAAACGCCTTGCCAGGTTCCCAACGCCAGTCGGCCTGCCGAGATCGGCAAACTGAGCTGACAGCCAAGCACGCTGGCCTTGAAGTGCGCCGGGAGGTCGTCCTGGCCTTCGTCGTTATGCTCATAGTCGTCTGTTCCTTGTGGGATCAGACGATTGAAAAATCGTTCGAAGTCGCGACGTACCGCCGGATCGGCGTTCTCGTTGATGGTCAACGACGCCGAGGTATGCTGTAGCCACAAATGCAACAGACCGACCCGACACGCCTTGAGTTCAGGCAAGCCGGCGAGTAACTCGTCCGTTACCAGATGAAAGCCCCGGGGCCGTGCCCGCAGGGTAATCAGAGTCTGTTGCCACATACAGTTCTCCGCACGTTCGGGGCGCATTCTAGCGCGCTCTGGGAAAAAACAAAGGCCCTAATATTCCTTCAATCGTGTAAGCCATTGGCCGCAGAAAAACACCCGATGTAAACGCCCCTGAACGTGTATGAAAAAACCTTTCAGCCTTTCCTTCACTGACAAAATCAAGACAAAAAAATACCCGGCAAGCCGGGCATTTTTTTGTAGGCGTGCTTACAAGTTGTAGCCGCGTTCGTTGTGCAGCGCCAGATCGATGCCGACTGCCTCTTCTTCCTCGGTGATACGCAGACCGATGACAGCGTCCAGCACCTTGAGGATGATGAAGGTGACGATCGCGGTGTAGATCACCGTGAAGCCCACACCTTTGCACTGAATCCAGACTTGAGCCGCGATGTCGGTGACGGTGCCGAAACCACCCAGGGACGGTGCCGCGAACACACCGGTCAGGATCGCGCCGAGGATACCGCCGATACCGTGCACGCCAAAGGCATCCAGGGAATCGTCATAACCGAGTTTGCGTTTCAGGGTAGTCGCGCAGAAGAAGCACACCACGCCTGCTGCCAGACCGATCACCAGAGCGCCCATCGGGCCCACGGTGCCAGCGGCCGGAGTGATTGCAACCAGACCGGCCACCACACCCGAGGCGATACCCAGTGCACTTGGCTTGCCGTGAGTGATCCACTCGGCAAACATCCAGCCCAGCGCCGCAGCGGCGGTAGCGATCTGAGTCACCAGCATCGCCATGCCTGCAGTGCCGTTGGCTGCGGCAGCGGAACCGGCGTTGAAACCGAACCAGCCGACCCACAACATCGCAGCACCCATCAAGGTGTAACCGAGGTTGTGCGGCGCCATTGGAGTGGTCGGGAAGCCTTTACGCTTGCCCAGTACCAGGCAGGCAATCAGACCGGCCACACCGGCGTTGATATGAACCACGGTGCCACCGGCGAAGTCCAGAACACCCCAGTCCCACAACAGGCCGCCGTTGCCGGACCAGACCATGTGCGCAATCGGTGCGTAAACCAGGGTAAACCACACGCCCATGAAAATCAGCATGGCGGAGAACTTCATCCGCTCGGCGAAGGCGCCGACGATCAGTGCCGGGGTAATGATGGCGAAGGTCATCTGGAAGGTGACGAACACTGCCTCAGGGAACAGCGCCGCAGGCCCGGTCAGACTCGCAGGCGTGATACCGGCGAGGAAGGCCTTGTTCAGGCTCCCGAAGAACGAGTTGAAATTGATGACGCCCTGTTCCATACCAGTGGTGTCGAACGCGACGCTGTAGCCATAAATGACCCACAGCACGCTGATCAGACCGGTAATGGCGAAGCACTGCATCATCACGGAAAGAAGGTTTTTCGACCGAACCATGCCGCCGTAGAACAGCGCGAGGCCGGGAATGGTCATGAACAGCACCAGGGCTGTCGAGGTCATCATCCAGGCGGTGTCGCCGGAGTTGAGGACTGGGGCCGCCACTTCGTCTGCCGCCATGGCCAGGCCGGGCATTACGAGGGACAACAGGGCTCCTAGCCCTGCGATTTTACGCAGAGTCATATTGTTTTCTCCTGGGGCGTTGGGTTTGTGGCGGCTTAGATTGCGTCGGTATCGGTTTCGCCGGTACGGATGCGAATCGCCTGTTCCAGATTGACCACGAAGATCTTGCCGTCACCGATCTTGCCGGTGTTGGCGGCCTTGGTTATCGCCTCGATAACCCGGTCCAGATCCTTGTCGTCAATGGCGACATCGATCTTCACCTTGGGCAGAAAATCGACCACGTACTCCGCGCCGCGATACAGCTCGGTGTGACCCTTCTGCCGACCGAAGCCTTTGACCTCAGTAACGGTAATGCCCTGCACGCCGATCTCGGACAGCGACTCGCGCACGTCGTCCAGTTTGAACGGCTTGATGATGGCAGTGACTAGCTTCATGAAAACTCTCTCCCGAATTGGTGGACTTGCCCCAGGAAAACAAACCCGACTCAAGTCTAAGCGCAGTGCCTGGCTTTGTAACGCATCGTCGGCTTTACCTGCCCGTCCGACGCCAGCTAACCACTCCGCACGAAACTTCCCCCGTTCCGCTTGGCGCACTGCATTCGTCACAGCGACTGCATCAGTGCATGGGTCACCAGCGACTAAGCAGAAAGCTTGCCATCTATCCAAAACCCATTGATTTCAAGCCCTTGGCCGCTACCACAGACCCCTCCAGCCGATTGACGCCACGGTTACGCACAACAACAGTGCGCGACCGTCCACTCGCATGCGCGAAAAGCGTGCATCCCAGCCGCCGAGATTGACTATAGACACTGCGTGGTACACTGCCCGCCATTGTTGACAGGACATTTCCCATGCTCGCGCCCAAAGACTTCCTCGACGCCCTCAGCGGCACCGCCTCCCGCCTCTTCAGCGGCGACACCCCACTGCCGAAAAGCGAAATCGAAAGCCAGTTCAAGGCTTTGTTGCAAAGCGGCTTCAGCAAGCTGGACCTGGTGAGCCGGGAAGAATTCGATAGTCAGATGGTTGTGCTGGCGCGGACCCGGGCGCGGCTGGAAAGCCTTGAGGCTAAAGTGGCGGAGCTGGAAGCGAAGCTCAATCCAGTTGCTGACGCCGAGTAACCTGGTCGTTCCCGTGCTCTGCGTGGAAACGATCATTCAATGTGTCCTGTAGGAGCTGCCGAAGGCTGCGATCTTTTGATCTTAAGCCCTGCACACATCCCGGCAACGTCCTACAAAGAGCACCACCGCCGTCCGATTGCGCCGCAAAGCCCCGGTTCCTAAGCTCACCTTCTGCTGAATGTTCAGCACTGGGTTTGGCGACCCTGGAAGCTTAAGGCGCACGACAACCATCCGATAGCGGGCTAATTTCCGCCGCATCGAATCATGGCGGCTGTGCGTGGGAGACCTTCGGGTCTGCCGGGTTCCTTTTGCTCCGGTTCGCCAACCCGCGTACAGCTGCCACCCAATTGTTTGGCGACGATTGCAGGCAGCCCTTTAAGCAAAAGGAGCTGTATCAATGAATCGCGATGACGCTTACCTGATCCCCCACGTCTTCACCCGCCACAAACTCCACCTCCACGCCCTACTCCTCGAAAACCAGGCCTGGTTCAGCGCCCGCGACCTCGGCCGATTGCTCCGGCTTTTCCTGGACGAACGAGCGTTACGAAAACTCGATCCCGACCAACACCAAACCGTACAACTGCTCATCCACGGCACTGTAGAAAACACACTGCTGATCAGCGAATCCGGCGTCTACGCATTACTGGTCTACCACTACTGCCCCGAATACCGAGGCCTGCGCGAATGGCTGACCCACGACGTGGTCCCAGCCCTCAGAGACGCCCAACATCCCACCTCAATCGAACGCCCGATTCTGAGCCTGCTCAATTGGCCGCAGATGTCGTTGAGTTTGCTGCACTGGAATAACCAGCCGTGGATTCGGTTGCAGGATGTTCCGCAACTGCTGCCGAATGAGGAACGACCGCGAAGTATGGTCAATGCTCCGTGGTGGAAGCGTGCGTCACGAATACTCCAGGCATTCTGAACGACAAAAAAACCCCACGTTTATCGCGTGGGGTTCGTTCAGGAACAGAGGTTCAGGCGCAGTGCGGGAGCCGCTCAACCTGATCCCGGATCGCAGCCCCTCGTTCGATCTCGGCTTTTCGCAAATCGTATGTCGATTGCAGGTTCAGCCAAAACTCGGGAGTCGTGCCCAGGCAGATAGATAGCCTTAGAGCCATATCGGCACTGACACCTCGACGCTGTAGTACGATGTCGTTCACAGTAGGCGTCGAAACGCTCAACGCTCTGGCCAAGGCTGCAGCCGTAAGGCTCAGAGGCTCCAGGTATTCCTCTTTGAGGATCTCGCCAGGGTGAACCGGGCGCATACCATTCTTAGTCATTACTCACCTCAGTGATAATCGACGATTTCGACATTCTCTGGTCCGTTAAGACCCCAAACAAAGCAAATTCGCCATTGAGCGTTGATGCGGATGCTGTGCTGACCTTTTCGATCTCCTTCCAGCGCCTCCAATCGATTGCCTGGTGGTGATCGAAGGTCCATCAGCACCGCAGCAGCATCAAGCATCGTCAGCTTTCGTTCCACGACACTCAGAATGGCTGACCACATACGGGTCTTTCCGTTGCGAAACAGGTACTCGGTCTCAGAACACTTAAAGCCAACGATCATAATTTAAAGCTTAACGTTATGCATTAATCTTGAGTGTATAACCTGAATTCACTAATGCAAACGCGTGTTGCGATTCCTGGTCCCCCTCTCAAAACTTTAGGAAAAGGACTACCTGAGCCCTTCAGAAGGCTTTCGAAATCCAGCCGAATCCTACAAAAACAAGCGCCAATTCCCATTGCATCAAAACCGTGTCCACCTCCTAAGCTGACTGACCCAAAAAAACCAATCTACAAATCGAAAAGGTCGCTATGAAATCTAAAAAACAAAAAGCCAAACTGTTACTCGCCACTAAATATCATGCTGAGGCACTCCGGTTAGCCGGGAGCGTATCGGCCAATCAACGCCGCTTTTTTGATGTCGCCGCTGCTCAGGGCAAAGAACTTGAACCGAGTGGCTGGCTTGCAGGCACGAGCCTGACGAAGCTCCCGGATTAGCTCACCAAAACTCGCAACATCCTGCGAAAGTTTCCTTCCCTTGCCGCCACGCTAAACCCTCACTCCCCGTCTACCCTTCAAAAACCCGCAGGAAGCGGTTCCCTGTCAGCTCAAGGAACGACCATGTCCCTATCCATCGTCCACAGCCGCGCCCAAGTCGGCGTGGATGCGCCCGCCGTCACCGTCGAAGTGCATCTGGCTAACGGCTTGCCGTCGCTGACCATGGTCGGGCTGCCCGAGGCGGCGGTGAAAGAAAGCAAGGACCGGGTGCGTAGCGCGATCATCAATTCCGGCCTGCAATTTCCAGCGCGGCGCATCACCTTGAATCTCGCACCAGCCGATTTACCGAAGGACGGCGGGCGGTTCGATCTGGCGATTGCCTTGGGGATTTTGTCGGCCAGTGTGCAGGTGCCGACGTTGACGCTGGATGACGTGGAGTGCCTGGGAGAGCTGGCGCTGTCGGGCGCGGTGCGGGCGGTTCGCGGGGTGTTGCCGGCGGCGTTGGCGGCACGCAAGGCCGGGCGCACGCTGGTAGTCCCGCGAGCGAACGCAGAAGAAGCCTGCCTGGCGTCGGGGTTGAAGGTGATTGCGGTGGATCATCTGCTTCAAGCGGTCGCGCATTTCAATGGTCACACGCCCATCGAACCCTACGCTTCCAATGGTTTGCTCTACGCCAGCAAACCCTATCCCGACTTGAACGAAGTGCAGGGACAACTTGCGGCCAAGCGAGCCTTGCTGATTGCAGCGGCGGGGGCTCATAACCTGCTGTTCAGCGGTCCGCCGGGGACGGGAAAAACGTTGTTGGCGAGTCGTCTGCCGGGGCTGTTACCGCCATTGGCCGAGAGCGAAGCACTGGAAGTCGCGGCGATTCAATCGGTCGCCAGTTGTGTGCCGCTGAGTCATTGGCCACAGCGCCCCTTCCGACAGCCTCACCACTCCGCTTCAGGCCCTGCACTGGTAGGCGGCGGCTCGAAACCGCAACCCGGTGAAATCACCCTCGCCCACCATGGCGTGCTGTTCCTCGATGAACTCCCGGAATTTGATCGCAAGGTATTGGAGGTATTGAGAGAGCCATTGGAGTCCGGTCACATCGTGATTTCCCGCGCCAAGGACCGCGTACGCTTTCCGGCGCGCTTTCAATTGGTGGCTGCGATGAACCCCTGCCCCTGTGGATATCTTGGCGAGCCAAGCGGCCGTTGTTCCTGTACGCCGGACATGGTGCAGCGCTATCGCAACAAACTGTCGGGGCCGCTGCTGGACCGCATCGATCTGCACCTGACGGTTGCTCGGGAGGCTACGGCGCTGAATCCTGCGTTAAAACCCGGCGACGATACAGCCACCGCCGCCAAGCTGGTTGCTGATGCAAGAGAGCGGCAACACAAACGCCAAGGTTGCGCCAATGCCTTTCTCGACCTGCCAGGCCTACGCCGACACTGTAAGTTATCCACAGCCGATGAAAACTGGCTGGAATCCGCCTGCGAGCGTTTAACGCTGTCGTTGCGAGCGGCCCATCGACTGCTCAAGGTCGCGCGCACGCTGGCGGACCTTGAGCAGGCTGACGGGATCAGACGCGAACACCTGGCCGAAGCGCTGCAATATCGGCCAACAACACTCTAGTCCGTGTCACCCCTTGGTCAGATCAACCAACGGCGTCTGCCGCACTTCAGTCTCCCGACCACCCTGAATCTCGCTCACCCGCTTCAACGCCTTATCCACAGCCGCCTTATCCGCCAACAAGCTGTAGCTGATACGGAACTGCTTCTGTTCCTTCGGCGCAATTGTCGGCACCAGGTTCAGTGGCCGCTGATACCGGCGGTTATAGGAAAAGCTCGTTCCCGGCTCCAGCCCCGTGACGTAGCCCTGGCCTTGGGTATCGGTGTTTTTCCACAGGGAGAACACCGGCAGTGTTTGAGTGTTGAAACCGACCGAGACACCCAGGCTGCCGGCCTTGTTATGCAGCACGGTCAACGTATCGCCCTTGGCATCGGCATATGGCACCACGTTGTAAACCGTCTCGTCGTAGTCCTTGGTCGGTGCGCGGTAGGTTTGCCAGTCCGGCAGATCGCCCTTGGCTTTGTCGTTGAACGGCGACACCTGCTTCACCGGAGCGGCGAAACGGGCGCCCTGTTCCAGGAACGGAGTGCTGAAGTTGCTGTGATACAGCGCCTGATATTCCTTCGGATAATCACCGTTGTTGGTCAGGGTGTCGTTGAGGGCGAACACGACGCTGCCGGGTTCGGTGACCAGTTCGGTCGCGACGGAGAAGTCGACTTTCTTGAATGCCTGCTCTTTCAGTTCACCGCGCAGGCTGATGGCGTATGGCGGTTTTTCATCAATATGCAGGGTGACTTTGTTGGCCGGGATGTTGGCGGCGCGACCGTGCAGGGTCAGCAGCTCGCCATTGTCCATGCCGGGATGGCCGACCCATTCGTAGCCGCAGCGGGTGACCAGTTCATTGAAACCTTCCAGCCAGCCCAGGCCACCGCGACCGTTGAGTTCGATGAAGGACGGGTTGACCACTTCCTTGACCGGCGAATCCCAGCCCATGCGCACATTGCCGACCGAAGCTTGCAGCACGTTCATACCGCGAGTCGGCACCACCGAGAGTTTCATCGTGCCGTTATCGATGTCGACGATGCTGACACCCTCCTGCCGACCGCCGTGCAAGGTGCGCAGGGTTACGGAGAAGGGTTTGGCGGTTTTTACGCCGAGTTGCTGGCTGGTGATCTGCCAGTTCTGGGCGGCTTTGTCGGTATCGAGCAGGACGTAATCCCAGGCCATGGCGTGGGAAGCAGCGGACAGTGCGCTGAGGGCAACGAAGAGTTTGAGCGGGGTCATGGCAGCAGCCTTTATTGGAGTTGTGCCATTTTTATAAACTTGAAGAAACGTTTCAGCAAGTATAAAAATCGAGATCACGACGGCAAATGCCAAATGATCGTCGATACGGGGCTTGTGGGTAACGCGGAGAATCGAGTTGATGCCATCGCGAGCCTACTCGCGATGGCGATTTGGGCAGCGCCTCAACGAAACCGGTCAACCTCATGCCGCAAGTCCGCCGCGAGCTTCTCCAGCTCTTTGGCAGTCACCGCCAGGTTCGACACCACTTCCCGCTGCTCACTGTTCGCCAGGGCAATGCTTTGCAGATTGCTGCTGAGCAAGGTCGCGGTACTGCTTTGCTCTTGGGTGGCGGTGGTGATGGCGGCGAACTGCTGACCGGCCGAGCGGCTTTGCTCATCGATTCGCGCCAGGGCTGAAGCGACGTTGGCGTTGCGCGACAAGCCTTCCTGCATCAGCACGTTACCCTGCTCCATGGTGCTGATCGCGTTGCCGGTTTCCTGCTGGATACTCTGGATCATCCCGGAAATTTCGTCAGTGGCCTGGCGAGTACGTGAGGCCAGGTTACGCACCTCATCGGCCACCACCGCAAACCCACGACCTTGTTCACCGGCACGGGCGGCTTCGATGGCAGCGTTGAGTGCCAGCAAATTGGTTTGCTCGGCGATCGCGGTGATCACCCCGACAATGCCGCCGATTTCCTGGGAGCGCTGACCCAAGGTGTTGATCACAGTCGCGGTGCTGTTCAGCGCACCAGCGATTTGTTCCAGGGATGAGGACGCTTCGTCCATCGACGTACGACCGATCTGGGTTTGCTGTGCATTTTCCTGCGCCAAGCGCTGGGTGTTGCCCATGTTGTCGGCAATGTTCAACGAGGTGGCGCTGAACTCTTCCACGGCGCCGGCCATGCTGGTGATCTCGCCGGACTGCTGCTCCATCCCTTCATAGGCACCACCGGACAAGCCAGACAACGCCTGGGCGCGGCTGTTGACCTCTTCCGAGGCTCTACGAATGTGCTCGACCATGGTCGACAAGGCCTGGCTCATCTGGTTGAAAGCGCGGGCCAACTGACCGATTTCGTCGTTGCTCGACACGCTCAGGCGCACGCTCAAATCACCGGCACCCAAGGCTTCGGCCTGACGCACCAGATCCCCCAGCGGCGCCAGTTTGCTGCGCAACAACCAGACCGCCGAACCCACCGCCAGCAACATCGCCAACAGGCTGCCGATGGCCAGGCGAATGCCGACGCTCCAGGTCACCGCGCGGATTTCCGCTTTCGGCATGCTCGCCACCACCGACCACGGCCCGCCTTCGAACGGCACGGCAATGCTGTAGAAGTCTTGCGACTTGTCGCTCCAGAAATCGCCCTTGCCCGGTGTCTTGGCCAGACCGACGATGGCCGGTGCTGCCACGTCCAACGCTTGCACACCGGCGATCGGTACCAGCCATTTGCTCTGCTCATCGAGCAGCGCCAGGGAGCCGGTCTGGCCGATGCGGAAGCGCTTGAGGTTTTCGAATTGGGCGTTCTGGGCGTCGGTGTAATCGAATCCCACGAATAGCACGGCAATCACCTTACCGCCGCTGTCGCGTACGGGGGTGTATTGAGTCATGTAGGACCGTTCGAAGAGCAAGGCGCGACCGACGTAGCTCTGCCCGGCCATCAAGCGCGCATAGGCCGGATGAGCGTGATCCAGCAATGTGCCGATGGCCCGGGTGCCGTCCTGTTTGCTCAGGGACGTGCTGACCCGAATGAAATCTTCGCCACTGCGCACGAACAGTGTCGCAACGCCGGCGGTCATTTGCTTGAACTCGTCCACTTCCTTGAAGTTGTTGTTCAACACTTCGCCGCCCAGGTGCAGGCCCGGGGTCTGCACGCCCGCCACGGCCACCGGCTCATCCGGGTGCACGCTCAAACCGGCGCTGAAGCGCTTCTCGAACAGGCCGCTGAGGCGCTGGGTACTCTCACGCAACGTGCCGTGGAACGTGCTCAGCTGATCGGCCAGCAGCCGCGCCTCGCTGGCCAGGTGCTCTTCGCGGGTGGCGAGGTTGGCGGCGTCCAGCGAGCGCAGGGCAAACACGGCGCTGCCGCTGATGACAATCGCCAGTATCACGGCAAGCGCAAGACCCAGCTGTGAAGCAATCCGAGCACGAGGTTGAGACATGACAGCTCCTGACCCAGTGGGCCGGATCATCCTGATCCCGTCGCACTCGGCTAAATTTCTGATTGTGGGGAAAACGTGGAGCCTGGTACGAAGGTTCCATCAGCAGATTTTCGGCGGCAAAGCCGAATACTTGAGTGATTAACGGGGATATGGCTCAAGGCCGCCATTGCAGCGACTCCATCGATTCAGCCCAGGCGCTCGACATCCGGTAATTCCATAGCCCGGACTTCGCCTTGCAGGAAATCGCTGAGCCGGCGCAAACGTTCACCTCCCGGGCGGGTTTTCGGCCAGACCAGGTAATAATTCTCACCACTGGCGACGGCCGTCGGCCACGGCAAACTCAGACGTCCCTGCGCGACATCCTCCGCCACCATCAGCAAATCACCCATGGACACGCCGTAGCCACGGGCGGCAGCGATCATGCCCAGTTCCAGGGTGTCGAACACCTGCCCGCCCTTGAGCGAGACCTGATCGCTCAGGCCCATGCGCTCCAGCCAGTTGCGCCAGTCACGGCGGTCCGGCGTCGGGTGCAGCAGTTCGGTGCTGGCCAGGCGCGCAACGTCCCACGGTTGATCCTTCAGCAGATTCGGCGCGCCCACCGGAATCAACTCTTCGGGGAACAGCAAAGTCGTCTCCCAGTCCGGTGGAAAATGCCCGTTGCTGAGGATGACGGCGCAGTCGAAGGGTTCGTGGTTGAAGTCCACCGTATCGACGTCCATCCAGGCGCTGGTCAATTGCACCTCGTTCCCCGGGCGCAAATGCCGAAAGCGACTGAGCCGCGCCAACAGCCAACGCATGGTCAGGGTCGACGGGGCTTTCATGCGCAGGATGTCGTCTTCGGCGCGCAAGGTGTTGCAGGCCCGCTCAAGGGCGGTGAAGCCTTCGCGAATGCCCGGCAGGATCAGCCGCGCTGACTCGGTCAGTTGCAGGTTGCGCCCGCTGCGATGAAACAGCCGACAGGCGAAATGCTCTTCGAGCGTACGAATGTGCCGGCTGACCGCACTTTGCGTGATCGACAACTCTTCGGCGGCGCGGGTAAACGAACTATGCCGCGCCGCCGCTTCGAATGCTCGGAGGGCATACAAGGGAGGAAGACGACGAGACATTGGGAAACCTCCTATAGCGCGGTTGCCTCAACTTATCAGAAAGTCCCGAGCATGAGTTTAAATCATGCCACCCATCCTTTTTATCCCTTTGTGGAAACCCCGCAGAGCGCCGAGAATCGACGCTTCCTGTTTTCTCTGACAATCGAGCGTGATGATCATGCAGCATCCAGCGCGTATTGAACTCTGGGCCATCCTGCGGCTGGCGGGGCCGTTGATTGCCTCGCAGTTGGCGCACATGTTGATGGTCCTCACCGACACCTTGATGATGGCGCGCCTGAGTCCCGAGGCGCTGGCCGGCGGCGGTCTGGGCGCGGCGACGTATTCGTTCGTGTCGATCTTCTGCATCGGCGTGATCGCGGCGGTCGGCACCCTGGTGGCGATCCGTCAGGGCGCGGGCGACATCATCGGCGCAGCGCGGCTGACCCAGGCCGGTTTGTGGCTGGCCTGGTTGATGGCGCTGGTGGCGGGCCTGCTGCTGTGGAACCTCAAACCGGTGCTGCTGCTGTTCGGCCAGACCGCAACCAACGTCCAGGCTGCCGGCCAGTTTCTGTTGATCCTGCCGTTCGCCCTGCCCGGCTACCTGAGTTTCATGGCGCTGCGCGGCTTCACCAGCGCCATCGGCCGGGCGACGCCGGTGATGGTCATCAGCCTCGGCGGCACCGTGGCCAACTTCCTGCTCAACTATGCGTTGATCACCGGCATGTTCGGCCTGCCGAAAATGGGCCTGATGGGCATCGGTCTGGTCACAGCGATCGTGGCCAACCTGATGGCGCTGGCGCTCGCGCTGCACATTCGTCGGCACCCGGCCTATGACGCTTATCCGTTGCGCCAGGGGCTGTCGCGGCCCAATCGTCAGTACTTGAAGGAGTTGTGGCGCCTGGGCCTGCCGATTGGCGGCACCTATGCGGTGGAAGTCGGCCTGTTTGCCTTCGCCGCGCTGTGCATGGGCACCATGGGCAGCACGCAACTGGCGGCGCACCAGATCGCCCTGCAAATCGTCTCGGTGGCGTTCATGGTGCCGGCGGGGCTTTCCTACGCGATCACCATGCGCATCGGCCAGCATTACGGCGCCGGGCAATTGCTGGATGCGCGGCTGGCCGGACGGGTCGGGATCGCCTTCGGGGCGGTGTCGATGCTGGGGTTTGCGATGGTCTTCTGGCTGCTGCCGAATCAGTTGATCGGCTTGTTCCTCGACCACAACGACCCGGCGTTTCGCCCGGTCATCGAACTGGCCGTGAGCTTGTTGGCGGTCGCGGCGTGGTTCGAGCTGTTCGACGGCACGCAAACCATTGCCATGGGCTGCATTCGCGGACTCAAGGACGCCAAGACCACGTTCCTGGTGGGTTTGGGCTGCTATTGGCTGATTGGTGCGCCGGCCGCCTGGTGGATGGCCTTCCATCTGAACTGGGGGCCGACGGGCGTCTGGTGGGGGTTGGCGCTGGGGCTGGCGTGTGCGGCGGTGAGCCTGACGCTGGCGTTTGAGTGGAAGATGACGCGGATGATTCGGCGCGAGCCATCGTCGCAGCCGAGCTTCCAAATCACCCAGCCTGATTAAACCCTGCAGGAGCGAGGCTTGCCCGCGAAGGCGGAGTGTCAGTTAACAACAATATCGACTGACACTCCGCCTTCGCGGGCAGGCCTCGCTCCTACGGTACGTTGTTAAGCCAGCACAGCCTGCTGGCTGGAGCCGAAGGTCAAATACTCAACCAATTCCGCCAACGGCAACGGCTTGCTGATCAGATACCCCTGCACCTGATCGCAACCAAATCCGCGCAACAAATCCAGCTGCTCCGGTGTTTCCACCCCTTCGGCAACCACTTCGAGGTTGAGGTTGTGCGCCAGGTTGATCATTGCGTGCACCAGTTTGCGATTCTCTTCCCGCTCTTCCATGCCGCCGACAAAGCTCTTGTCGACCTTCAACAAGGCGATCGGCAGGCTGTTCAGGTGCACGAACGATGAGAACCCGGTACCGAAATCGTCCAGCGAGAAGCGCACACCGAGCCGCCCGAGGGCGTCCATGGTCTGCTTGACCAGGTCACTGCGACGCATCACCGCGGTTTCGGTCAGTTCGAATTCCAGCCATTGCGCCTCGACGCCACGCTCGGCAATCAGCCGGCTCAGGGTCGACAGTAACTGGCTGTCCTGAAACTGCCGGAACGACAGGTTGATCGCCATGTGCAGCGCCGGCAGACCCCGCTCACGCAACGCCTGCATGTCCCGCAGGGCTCGGGAAATCACCCAGTAACCCAGCGGCACGATCAAGCCGCTTTGCTCGGCCAGCGGCACGAACTCGCTGGGGGGCAGCAAACCGCGTTCGCCATGACGCCAGCGCACCAAAGCTTCGAGGCCGACGATCTGACCGTCCTCAAGGTTCAGGCGCGGCTGGTAATGCAACTCCAGCTCATCGCGGCGTAAGGCCCGGCGCAGCTCGCTTTCAAGGTCGGCGATGCTGCGGGCATTGCGATTGATCCGCTCGTTGAAGATGTGAAAGGTGCAGCCTTGAGTACTCTTGGCCTGCTGCATGGCGATGTGCGCGTGCCACATCAGCGGGTCGGCGCCGGCCTGCGCCCGGGCGTGAGCAATGCCGAGACTGGAACCGATCAACAGGCTTTCGCCGTCGATCCAGTAGGGTTCGGACAAGGCTTCGGTAATCCGTTCGGCCATCCATTCAGCGCGCTGCGGGGCGCGGCGGGTGTCGATCAGCAGGGCGAACTCATCGCTACCCAGCCGCGCCAGTTGATCGCCGGCCTCCAGCTGGCTTTTCAGCCGCGAGACCACTTGCAGAATCAACCGGTCGCCTGCCTGATGGCCGAGGGCGTCGTTGGCATGTCGAAAGTTGTCGAGGTCGAGGTGACCGAGGGCCAGGCCGCGGCCGTCGTTGTCCGCCAGACGCGCCGCCAGCAAGGTCTGGAAACCCTGACGGTTGGCGATGCCGGTCAGCGGATCCTGCTCGGCCAGGCGCTGCAAGGTGTTCTCCAACACCCCGCGCTCACGAACATGACGCAGACAGCGGCGCAACATGCCGGGATCCAGCAGGTTGCGCACCAGCCAGTCGCTCACACCGTCGGGCGGCGCCAGCGGCTCGTGTTCGAGCAGCAACACCGTCGGCAGGCTGCAACGGCCAGGTGCCGGCTGCAGAGCAGGAATCGTCAACAACACCGCGCTGCGGTTGTCATCGAACAGGTTGCTGACCGACTCCCAGCTCGGCGCGCTGAGCAGCACTGCCGAACTCCCCATTGGAGCCAGACACTCGCGCAACAACGCTGCCCACGCCGGCTCTTCGGCCAGTAGCAGCAAACGCAAGGGTTCGACAGGCGTAGACAAGCTAGCTCCCTAGACTCTGCAAAGATGTAGGCGGCGCGCATTATGCCGCTCGGGTAACCAATGACCCAATATCATCGGTTATCAAACACGACTTCGAGTCTTGAATACGTACATTAGACGCGAATTCATTGCGCATCCTGCGTGAAAGTATCAAAACCGGCAAATAGAGATCGCGTGTTGCGTCACAAGTCGGAGAGAGCAGCACAATTCTCAGAGCCTGTTAAAATGCCGGCCCATTTCGCTAACGACTCCCTGATTTCGTATGTCCCGACTCAATCCCCGGCAGCAAGAAGCCGTGAGCTACGTCGGCGGCCCTCTTTTGGTGCTCGCCGGCGCAGGCTCCGGCAAGACCAGCGTGATCACCCGCAAAATTGCGCATCTGATCCAGAGCTGCGGCATCCGTGCCCAGTACATCGTCGCCATGACCTTTACCAACAAGGCCGCGCGGGAGATGAAGGAACGGGTCGGCACGCTGCTCAAGGGCGGTGAAGGCCGCGGCCTGACGGTGTGCACCTTTCACAACCTGGGCCTGAACATCATCCGCAAGGAACATGTGCGGCTGGGCTATAAACCGGGCTTCTCGATCTTCGACGAGACCGACGTCAAAGCCCTGATGACCGACATCATGCAGAAGGAATACTCGGGCGACGACGGCGTCGACGAGATCAAGAACATGATCGGCGCCTGGAAAAACGACCTGATCCTGCCGCCCGAAGCCCTGGAAAACGCACGCAACCCCAAGGAACAGACCGCCGCCATCGTCTACACCCACTACCAGCGCACGCTCAAGGCGTTCAACGCGGTGGACTTCGACGACCTGATCCTGCTGCCGGTAAAACTGTTCCAGGAACACGACGACATCCTGGAAAAATGGCAGAACAAGGTCCGCTACCTGCTGGTGGACGAATACCAGGACACCAACGCCAGCCAGTATTTGCTGGTGAAACTGCTGATCGGCAAACGCAACCAGTTCACCGTGGTAGGCGACGACGACCAGTCGATCTACGCCTGGCGCGGCGCCCGCCCGGAAAACCTGATGCTGCTCAAGGACGATTACCCGTCCCTGAAAGTGGTGATGCTGGAGCAGAACTACCGCTCCACCAGCCGCATCCTGCGCTGCGCCAACGTGCTGATTTCGAACAACCCGCACGAATTCGAAAAGCAGCTGTGGAGTGAAATGGGTCACGGCGACGAGATCCGCGTGATCCGCTGCCGCAACGAAGACGCCGAAGCCGAGCGCGTGGCCGTGGAAATCCTCAGCCTGCACTTGCGCACCGACCGGCCCTACAGCGATTTCGCGATTCTGTATCGCGGCAACTACCAGGCCAAGCTGATCGAGCTGAAGCTGCAGCATCACCAGGTGCCTTACCGACTGTCCGGCGGCAACAGCTTTTTCGGACGCCAGGAAGTGAAGGACCTGATGGCCTACTTCCGCCTGATCGTGAACCCGGACGACGACAACGCCTTCCTGCGGGTGATCAACGTCCCACGCCGGGAGATCGGTTCGACCACCCTGGAGAAGCTGGGCAACTACGCCACCGAGCGAAAAATCTCGATGTACGCCGCCACCGACGAAATCGGCCTGGGCGAACACCTGGACAGCCGCTTCACCGATCGCCTGTCGCGCTTCAAGCGTTTCATGGACAAGGTCCGCGAGCAGTGCGCCGGCGAAGACCCGATCTCCGCCCTGCGCAGCATGGTCATGGACATCGACTACGAGAACTGGCTGCGCACCAACAGCTCCAGCGACAAGGCCGCCGATTACCGCATGGGTAACGTCTGGTTCCTGATCGAGGCGCTGAAGAACACGCTGGAGAAAGACGAAGACGGCGAGATGACCGTCGAAGACGCCATCGGCAAACTCGTGCTGCGCGACATGCTGGAGCGTCAGCAGGAAGAGGAAGACGGCGCCGAAGGTGTGCAGATGATGACCTTGCACGCCTCCAAGGGCCTGGAATTCCCTTACGTGTTCATCATGGGCATGGAAGAGGAAATCCTCCCGCACCGTTCCAGCATCGAAGCCGACACTATCGAAGAGGAACGCCGCCTGGCCTACGTCGGGATTACCCGAGCGCGTCAGACACTGGCTTTCACCTTCGCCGCCAAGCGTAAGCAATATGGCGAGATCATCGACTGCGCGCCCAGCCGCTTCCTCGATGAACTGCCGCCGGACGACCTGGCCTGGGAAGGCAACGACGACACCCCGACCGAAGTCAAAGCCGTTCGTGGCAACAGCGCATTGGCAGATATACGCGCAATGCTAAAGCGCTAGAATTGACCACATTTATTTAGACCTTCGGCGCAACAGACGCCAACAGAGGACAGCTTCATGGAAGCACTGCACAAGAAAATTCGCGAAGAAGGCATCGTGCTTTCCGACCAGGTCCTGAAAGTCGACGCCTTTCTGAACCACCAGATCGACCCGGCCCTGATGAAGCTGATCGGCGACGAATTCGCCTCGCTGTTCAAGGATTCCGGCATCACCAAGATCGTCACCATCGAAGCCTCGGGTATCGCCCCGGCGATCATGACCGGCCTGAACCTCGGCGTACCGGTGATTTTCGCGCGCAAGCATCAGTCCCTGACCCTGACTGAAAACCTGCTGTCGGCGACGGTCTACTCGTTCACCAAGCAGACCGAAAGCACTGTGGCGATCTCCCCGCGTCACCTGACCAGCAGCGACCGCGTGCTGATCATCGACGACTTCTTGGCCAACGGTAAGGCGTCGCAAGCGCTGATCTCGATCATCAAACAGGCCGGCGCGACCGTGGCCGGTCTGGGCATCGTGATCGAGAAATCGTTCCAGGGTGGCCGGGCGGAGCTGGATGCCCAGGGTTATCGCGTGGAATCGTTGGCTCGGGTGCAGTCGCTGAAGGATGGCGTTGTAACCTTCATCGAATAAAGCCGCCATACCGCAAAACCAATGTGGGAGCGGGCTTGCTCGCGAATACGGGGTGTCAGTCAAAGAGGATGTCGACTGATACACCGTATTCGCGAGCAAGCCCGCTCCCACATTTGAGCTATGTTCGCCGCTACTGAGCGGTGGCTTTGAGTCCGGTGAGCAATAGCCGCTGAAACAAATCCTCTTTCAACCCCTCCGGCTTCGTCAGCTGCATCCGCTCCAGATGCACGGGAAACTCCGAAGGTTCTGGCGCATCCAGCGCCGCCTTACCCAATTCCAGAATCTCCGTGAGCTTGAACTTGCTCTTCAACCAGTTCAGCGCCCGCAATAAATCCCGTTCTTCAGCGGTGAAATCACACCCCAACGGATATTCCGGAAACAAATTCGAATGCCGGGCCTGAATCGCCTGTAAACGCTGCGGGCTGTTGTCGGCGAAACGCGGATCGAGGCGGAAATGCTTCGGCAATTTGCCAACGTTCTGTGCCTGTTCGATCAGCCCCGGCTGGAAGCGTGAGTCGCAGATGTTCAGCAACGCCTCGATCACCGCCGCGTCGGTCTTGCCCCGCAGATCGGCGATGCCGTACTCAGTGACGACGATGTCCCGCAGATGCCGTGGGATCGTGCAATGGCCGTATTCCCAGACGATGTTCGAACTGACCTCACCGCCCGACTCGCGCCAACTGCGCAGGAGCAGGATTGAGCGCGCGCCTTCCAGTGCATGACCCTGGGCCACGAAGTTGTATTGCCCGCCAACGCCGCTGAGTACCCGCCCGTCTTCGAGCTGATCCGCCACGCCCGCACCGAGCAACGTCATGGTGAACACAGTGTTGATGAAGCGCGCATCAAGGCGCTGCAAGCGTTTGAGTTCTTCCTGACCGTAGAGCTCGTTGATGTAGCTGATGCGGGTCATGTTGAATTCGAGCCGCTTGCTCTGCGGCAACTCGCGCAAGCGCTCGTAGAAACTGCGCGGCCCGAGGAAAAAACCGCCATGTACCGAGATGCCATCGGTTTGCGCGGCTTCGTTCAACGTGCCGGCGTTGGCCTGCTGCTGGGTCGACACATCCGGGTAGACCTTGCGTCGCACTATCCCGGCGTCGGCCAACACCAGCAAGCCGTTGACGAACATTTCGCTGCAACCATAAAGGCCCTTGGCGAACGGTTCGATGCCCCCTTCGCGCTCGATCAGCTGCGCCCACTGGCTGAGATTCAGATCCGCCAGCAACGCCTTGTAACCATCACTGTCCGCCTGCCGCGCCAGCAGCGCCGCCGTCAGGGCATCGCCCATTGCACCAATGCCGATCTGCAAGGTGCCGCCATCGCGCACCAGTGTGCTGGCGTGCAGCCCGATGAAATGATCCTGGCAACCCACCGGCATGTTCGGCGTGGAGAACAACGTGGTGCTGTCCTTGGCGTCGATCAGCAGGTCGAAGGTGTCGATGCCGACTTCCGCATCGCCGGGCATGTACGGCAAGTCGTTGTGCACCTGGCCCACCATCAGGATCGTCTCCCCCGCCGCCCGGCGTTTGGCGATCATCGGCAACAGGTCGAGGGTGATGTCCGGGTTGCAGCTCAGGCTCAGACGATCGGGATGTTCGCTGTGGCTGGCGACCAGTTGCGCCACCAGGTTCAAACCGGCGGCATTGATGTCCCGCGCGGCGTGGCTGTAATTGCTGCTGACGTAATCCTGCTGGGCCGGGGCGCTGTTCAGCAGGCTGCCCGGCTGCATGAAGAATTGATGAATGTGGATGTTGTTCGGCAGGCTGTCGCGATGCAGGTCAGCGAGGAAATCCAGTTCCGGGTAATCGCCGAACACCCGGTCGATGAAGGGTTCGAGGAAACGCTTTTGCAAACCATCGCCCAAGGGCGGGCGTCCAAGGCACAGGGCGGTGTAGACCGTCAGCTGCCGCTCGGGCAGTTGCGCGATGCGTTGATACAGCGCGTTGACGAAGTGGTTGGGTTTGCCCAGCCCCAGCGGCAGGCCCATGTGGATATGCGCCGGCAATCGTGCCAGGACGTCATCGACCGCCTGCTCGATAGAACACAACTGCACCATCTGATCCTCCCGCACACCCCATGAATTGGGTTGGACCGAGCTTGCCGGGTCTTTGCTGCAAAGAATAGTCTCAGGCAAATCGCAGGCACAAAAAAGCCGCTCGTAAGCGGCTTTTCGTTGAAAACAGGCTTATTTCAGGCCAGACATCTTCTGGATGGCGCCTTCAAGGTCTTTCAGTTCGCAGTCACTGCATGTGCCTTTTGGCGGCATCGCATTGAGCCCGCTCAACGCTACCTTCGCCAAGCCAGCAGCGGTGCCGCCTTCTTTATCGGCACGTTTTTTCCAGTCTGCGGCATCACCGATCTTCGGTGCGCCCAACAGGCCGGTGCCATGGCAAGCATTGCAGTGTTTGGCAATAATTTCGTCAGGCGTTTTCGACGCACCGCCGCCAACCGAAGCAGCGACTTCCATCCCCTTGCACTCTTTGCCCTGAACACAGACCTGGCCGACTGGTTCAAGACGTTTAGCGATATCGTCGTTGGTCGCAGCTTGTGCGCTGACTGCCCAAAGGGCCAATACGGTTGCTGGTGCGGCCAGCATTTTCATAATTAGGTTCACGCGTACACCCTCAATGGTGGCTAGTCACGCCTGCAGCCACGGTTCGCAGGCGGGCGCAAGTATAGCGGTAAGCCCGTCACACTGAAACAACCCCAAAGTCGAAGGGGTCTTATCCCAAGGCAGAAATACCGCATGGGCGTCTGCGCAATCCGGGCACGACGCCGTGTCTCTTAGAAATTCGCTGGAGTGGCTGCGCTGATTAGTCGCGCCGGGGCATCGAACGGATTCCGGAAACGGTGCGGCTTGGTACTCTCAAAGTAGTAGCTGTCGCCGGCCTCGAGCACAAATGTTTCGAGCCCTACCACCAGTTCCAGCCGACCTTCCACCAGAATCCCGGTTTCCTCGCCCTCGTGGGTAAGCATCTCCTCACCGGTGTCGGCGCCTGGCGGGTAGATTTCGTTGAGGAACGCGATCGCCCGGCTCGGGTGAGCCCGACCGACCAGTTTCATGGTCACTGCACCATCGGAAATATCGATCAGCTCGTGGGCCTTGTAGACGATCTGAGTCGGCTTTTCCTGCAGGATTTCTTCGGAAAAGAACTCGACCATGGACATGGGAATCCCGCCCAGTACCTTCCTCAGCGAACTGATCGAAGGGCTGACGCTGTTCTTCTCGATCATCGAAATGGTGCTGTTGGTAACACCCGCGCGTTTGGCGAGCTCACGCTGGGAAAGACCTTTGAGCTTACGGATCGACTGCAGTCGTTCACCGACGTCCAATGCTGGAGCCTCCAGGGATTCAGGTTGCAAGAATATTGAGCGTTATCATGGCGACAGCGTTCAGTATTTACAACACTTGCGCCTGAATCCAGCCTGGCGAAGCGACTTTCGGTTCGGAGGACTGTTCGTCAGACCCCGGAATAGAGCAGCGGCACCCGGCGCAGGTTGCAGAATATCTGATAAGGAATCGTGTCGGCGGCCGTCGCGACGTCACTGGCGAGGATATTTTTGCCCCACAACTCGACGGGCGAACCGAGGCCGGCTTGCGGTACGTCGGTCAGGTCGACGCAGAGCATGTCCATCGATACCCGCCCCAGCAACTGACTGCGCTGCCCGGCCACCAGCACCGGCGTGCCGCTCGGTGCCTGACGCGGATAACCGTCGGCATACCCCATCGCCACCACACCCACACGCATCGGTTTGGGGGTGATGAATTTCGCGCCGTAACCAATCGGCTCGCCGGCCGGCAGTTCACGCACGCAAATCACCTTCGATTCCAGAGTCATCACCGGTTGCAGGCGAGACGCCACGGCATTGGCCTCTTCGAACGGCGTCGCGCCGTAGAGCATGATGCCCGGGCGCACCCAATCGCTCGGAATCTGCGGCCAACCAAGCACCGCCGGCGAGTTACGCAGGCTGATTTCGGCCGCCAAACCCTTACGCGCCGCTTCGAATACCGCGACCTGATCGACGCTGGCGTGGCAGTGCAGTTCATCGGCGCGGGCGAAGTGACTCATCAACACGATCTTCGCCACCTGGCCGCTGGCCAGCAGTCGTTGATAGGCTGCCTGGTAATCCGCTGGATGCAGGCCGACCCGATGCATGCCGGAGTCGAGCTTGAGCCACACCGTGATCGGCTTGCTCAGCGTGGCTTTTTCGATAGCTTCGAGTTGCCACAACGAATGCACCACACACCAGAAGTCATGCTCGACGATCAGCGCCAACTCATCGGCTTCGAAAAAACCTTCCAGCAGCAACACCGGCGCACGAATACCGGCGGCGCGCAGCTCCAGGGCCTCTTCGATACACGCCACGGCAAAGCCATCCGCCTCGGCTTCCAGCGCCTGGGCGCAACGCACCGCGCCATGGCCATAGGCATCTGCCTTGATCACCGCGAGGGCACGGGCACCCGTGACTTCACGGGCAATCCGGTAGTTGTGACGCAGGGCTTGAAGGTCGATCAGGGCACGGGCAGGACGCATGGCGGCAGACTTCTAGTCGGTCATTGGGAAAAAAACCGGCGCTGGCTGACAGCGTGAACCACCAACAGCGCCGGGAGAGGGATCTTTGTGACTTGATTCAGGGCAGAGCGTTTATGGCAGCGCGGCAACGACCGACAGCTCGACCAGGATTTGCGGTTCACACAGCTTCGATTCGACCGTGGCACGGGCCGGCGCGACGCCTTTTGGCAGCCACTGGTCCCACACCGAATTCATGCCTGCAAAGTGCGCGTCGATGTCTTTCAGATAAATGGTCACCGACAGCAGACGGTTCTTGTCCGTCCCGGCCAGATCCAGCAAACGCTCGATATTGGCGAGGGCTTCACGGGTCTGCTGTTCAATCCCGGCGCCCATGTCGTCGCCGACCTGTCCTGCCAGATACACAGTACCGTTATGGACAACGATCTGGCTCATGCGCTCATTGGTGAGCTGGCGCTGGATTGACATGTTTTGCAGGCTCCTTAAGTTTGTTGCCATAACGAGAAATATCGAGGCCTTCGGCGCTGATCTGCGGCGTTCTCTTGGCCATCAGGTCAGCCAGCAAACGACCGGAACCACAAGCCATGGTCCAGCCGAGCGTACCGTGGCCCGTATTCAAGAACAGGTTTTTGAACGGTGTGGCACCGACAATCGGCGTGCCGTCCGGAGTGGTCGGACGCAGGCCAGTCCAGAAACTCGCTTCGGGTAGATTGCCGCCCTGAGGATAAAGGTCGTTGACGATCATCTCCAGGGTTTCGCGCCGGCGCGGGTTCAACGACAGGTCAAAACCGGCGATTTCAGCCATGCCGCCGACGCGGATGCGGTTGTCGAAGCGGGTGATCGCGACCTTGTAGGTCTCGTCGAGAATGGTCGACGTCGGGGCCATCGCCGGGTTAGTGATCGGCACGGTCAGCGAGTAACCCTTGAGTGGGTACACCGGGGCCTTGATGCCCAGCGGCTTGAGCAACTGCGGCGAGTAACTGCCGAGGGCCAGCACGTAACGGTCGGCGGTTTCCAGCTTGCCGTCGATCCACACACCGTTGATGCGATCACCGGCGAAGTCGAGACGCTGGATGTCCTGGCCGAAACGGAACTCCACACCCAGTTTCACGGCCATTTCGGCCAGGCGGGTGGTGAAAATCTGGCAGTCGCCGGTCTGGTCGTTCGGCAGGCGCAAGGCACCGGCGAGGATGTCGGTGACGCTGGCCAGGGCCGGTTCGACCCGGGCAATACCGGCGCGGTCGAGCAGCTCGAACGGCACACCGGACTCTTTCAGCACGGCGATGTCTTTGGCGGCGCCATCGAGCTGCGCCTGGGTGCGGAACAGCTGGGTAGTCCCCAGGCTACGGCCTTCGTAGGCAATGCCGGTTTCGGCGCGCAATTCGTCGAGGCAGTCGCGGCTGTACTCGGACAGACGCACCATGCGCTCCTTGTTCACCGCGTAACGGCTGGCGGTGCAGTTGCGCAGCATCTGCGCCATCCACAGGTATTGGTCGATGTCGGCGGTGGCCTTGATCGCCAATGGCGCATGGCGCTGCAGCAGCCACTTGATGGCTTTGAGCGGCACGCCCGGTGCGGCCCACGGCGAGGCATAACCCGGCGAAACCTGCCCGGCGTTGGCGAAACTGGTTTCCATGGCCGGCGCTGGCTGACGGTCCACAACCGTCACTTCAAAGCCGGCTCGTGCCAGATAATAGGCACTGGCGGTACCGATGACGCCGCTACCCAAGACCAGAACGCGCATTTTCATATCCCTCATCGCGGCTTACCGCTGACGTTTATTGTGCAGACCGAAGATGTGGGCAGTTTAAAAAAGATTAGCCAGTGCTTTTCACTATATAAGTGCTTATATTTGGCGACAATTCTCGGCAAAAACCCTTTTCACGGAGGCGCATCCCCTATGCGGACCAATACTCAGACCAAACGTGAGCTGGACAAGATCGACCGCAACATCCTGCGGATTCTGCAAGCGGATGGGCGTATCTCCTTCACCGAACTGGGGGAAAAGGTCGGCCTCTCCACCACTCCCTGCACTGAACGGGTACGGCGCCTGGAGCGCGAAGGGATCATCATGGGCTACAACGCCCGGCTGAATCCGCAGCACCTGAAGGGTAGTCTGTTGGTGTTCGTCGAGATCAGTCTCGACTACAAATCCGGCGACACTTTCGAAGAGTTCCGACGTGCGGTGCTGAAACTGCCCCACGTCCTTGAATGCCATTTGGTGTCAGGGGACTTCGATTACCTGGTGAAAGCGCGGATTTCCGAGATGGCCTCGTACCGCAAATTGCTGGGCGACATCCTGCTCAAGTTGCCGCATGTGCGCGAATCCAAGAGCTATATCGTGATGGAAGAAGTGAAAGAGAGTTTGAGTCTGCCGATTCCGGATTGAGCCCTACACCAACACCTGCCGGGTACTGGCCATGTATTCGTGGATCTGCTTCTCGACCCGCGGGTGAATCAGCTCCACCGGCCGCCGCCCGTTGGGGCAAGGCAACGTCTTGGTGGTACCGAACAGACGACAAATCAGCGGTCGCTCGTCATACACCGTGCAGCCGTTGGGCCCAAGATGGACGCAATTGAGTTCGTCCATCGCCGCGTCCTGCTCGGCCCGGGTCTTGCGCGGCAGGCGGGACATTTCTTCGGGCGAGGTGGTGACCGGCCCACAGCAGTCATGGCAGCCGGGCACGCACTCGAAGGTGGGAATCTGCTGGCGCAGCGTGCGAATTTTCTGACTGTTGCAGCTCATCTGAACGGTGACCGAATGCGGAATAGGTGGGGATTCTGACGCAAAAGCCCCGACCCAGACAGCACCAACCGACCAATGTTGCCCGTATCCGAAGGGGCGGCTTATGCTCCGTCAACTTTTTCAAACACACGCATCAGGATGACGTCCATGAACGCCCCCGTTCAGCAACCTGCCCCTAACCACCGGCACGTCGCCTCTTATTACGCCGCCAGCAGCCTGCCGCAACCCGACCTTCCAGCACTCACAGGTGAGCTGGTCGCGGACGTGTGCGTGGTGGGCGGCGGGTTCTCGGGGCTGAACACCGCGCTGGAACTGGCTGAACGAGGCTTGCGCGTGGTGCTGCTGGAAGCGCACAAGATCGGTTGGGGCGCCAGTGGACGCAATGGCGGGCAATTGATTCGCGGCGTCGGCCATGGCCTCGATCAGTTCACCAACGTGATCGGTGCAGACGGCGTGCGTCAGATGAAACTGATGGGACTGGAAGCGGTGGAAATCGTCCGACAGCGAATCGAGCGCTTTCAGATCGCTTGCGACCTGACCTGGGGTTACTGTGACCTCGCCAACAAAGCCCATGACCTGGAAGGCTTCGCTGAAGACGCCAGCGAGCTGCGCAGCCTCTGTTACCGTTACGAAACCCGTCTGCTGCAAGCTAACGAAATGCACAGCGTGGTGGGTTCCGATCGCTATGTCGGTGGTTTGATCGACATGGGCTCCGGGCATCTGCACCCACTGAACCTGGCGCTGGGCGAAGCGGCCGCCGCCCGACAATTGGGCGCTAAACTGTTCGAGCAATCGGCCGTAACCCGCATCGATTATGGCCGCGAGGTCAAGGTCCACACCGCCCGGGGCTCGGTCCGTGCCAAGACCCTGGTGCTGGGCTGCAACGCCTACCTCAACGATCTCAACCCGCAACTTGGCGGCAAGGTGCTGCCCGCCGGCAGTTACATCATCGCCACCGAACCCTTGAGTGAAGAGCAGGCTCACGCTCTGCTGCCGCAGAACATGGCGGTCTGCGATCAACGGGTAGCGCTGGATTATTACCGACTCTCGGCGGACCGCCGCCTGCTGTTCGGCGGCGCCTGCCATTATTCAGGACGCGATCCGAAAGACATCGCCGCGTACATGCGTCCGAAGATGCTGGCGGTGTTCCCGCAACTGGCCGGGGTGAAAATCGACTATCAGTGGGGCGGGATGATCGGCATCGGGGCTAATCGCCTGCCGCAGATCGGCCGGCTCAAGGAGCAACCGAATGTGTATTACGCCCAGGCCTATTCCGGTCATGGCGTAAACGCCACGCACCTGGCAGGCAAGTTGTTGGCTGAGGCCATCAGCGGCCAGCAGAGTGGTGGTTTCGATCTGTTTGCCAAGGTGCCGCACATTACCTTTCCAGGCGGCAAACATTTGCGCTCGCCGTTGTTGGCCCTGGGGATGTTGTGGCATCGACTTAAAGAGTTGGTTTGAGGAAGATGATCGTTCCCTCGCTCCTGCGTGGGAACGATCAACAGTACTAGATCCGCCAGAAAGGTTTAAGCCCCTCCTCCCGCGCCTGCTCCCGACTCAACCCGACATCCTTGAGTTGCTCCGGCGTCAGCTCCAACAACGCCTTACGCGTGTGCAGACGATGCCAGAACAGACCCCAGCGACCCAGGCAGGACGGTGCGTTGCGCATAATTGCCTCGCGCGCGCCGTTCTGTTGCCCTGCCGCCAGTTCCTGACTGTGTAACGTCAGCCGCACATCGCTCAAGCCGTTCATTTTCGTCGCTCCTGTTTACTTGGGTAGCCAGAGCTTTCATGATGCGCGGACGGCAAAAAGCATTACAGATTCAACAGAGCAGTATTAATTCCATACAGCTTTTCTGTTTCAGCCTCTGAATCGCTTATTTTTGCCCCATCTGTATTGGTTAACCGAATCACCCACATCGAGACTGCACCATGACCCTTTACGTCAACCTCGCCGAGCTGCTCGGCACACGTATCGAACAGGGCTTCTATCGCCCCGGTGACCGGCTGCCCTCGGTACGGGCGCTGAGTGTCGAGCACGGGGTCAGTCTGAGCACGGTGCAACAGGCCTATCGAGTGCTGGAGGACGTGGGCCTGGCGATGCCCAAACCCAAATCCGGCTATTTCGTACCGGTGAGCCGCGAACTGCCAGAGCTCCCCGTGGTTGGCCGCCCAGCCCAACGACCGGTGGATATTTCACAGTGGGATCAGGTGCTGGAACTGATCCGCGCCGTGCCGCGCAAGGATGTCGTGCAATTGGGCCGCGGCATGCCGGATATCACCTCGCCGACCATGAAACCGCTGCTGCGCAATCTGGCGCAAATCAGCCGTCGGCAGGACATGCCCGGCCTGTATTACGACAATATCTACGGCACCCTGGAGCTGCGCGAGCAGATCGCTCGCCTGATGCTCGACTCCGGCTGCCAGTTGAGCGCCAACGATCTGGTGGTCACCACCGGTTGCCACGAAGCGCTGTCCACCAGCATCCGCGCCATCTGCGAGCCCGGCGACATCGTGGCGGTTGATTCACCAAGCTTTCACGGCGCCATGCAGACGCTCAAGGGGCTGGGCATGAAAGCCCTGGAAATTCCCACCGACCCGCTCACCGGCATCAGCCTCGAAGCGTTGGAGCTGGCGTTGGAGCAATGGCCGATCAAGGCCATACAGTTGACCCCCAACTGCAACAACCCACTGGGCTACATCATGCCCGAGTCACGCAAACGTGCGCTGTTGACGCTCGCGCAGCGTTTTGACGTGGCGATTATCGAGGACGATGTGTATGGCGAACTGGCCTACACCTACCCACGCCCGCGCACGATCAAATCCTTCGACGAAGACGGCCGCGTCCTGCTCTGCAGTTCCTTTTCCAAGACCCTGGCACCGGGCCTGCGCATTGGCTGGGTGGCACCGGGCCGTTATCTGGAACGGGTGCTGCACATGAAGTACATCAGCACCGGCTGCACCGCGCCGCAGCCACAGATTGCAATTGCCGAATTTCTCAAGGCCGGACACTTCGAACCACATTTGCGGCGGATGCGGATGCAATACCAGCGCAATCGCGACGTAATGATCGATTGGGTCACCCGTTATTTCCCCGCCGGTACCCGCGCCAGCCGTCCGCAAGGCAGCTTCATGCTGTGGGTCGAACTGCCGGAGGGCTTTGACACCCTGAAACTCAATCGTGCACTGCATGATCAAGGCGTACAGATTGCCGTGGGCAGTATCTTTTCCGCCTCGGGCAAATACCGTAATTGCCTGCGGATGAACTACGCTGCCAAAACGACCCCGCAGATTGAAGAAGCTGTGCGCAAGGTCGGTGCAGCGGCGATCAAACTGCTGGCGGAAACCGACTGACCTTTCTTCGGGATCCAGCGTCGATATGCTAACGACGGCCGCCACCGGAACATTCCACGTGAGAATCAGACAGCCCCTGCTTGCTCTGCTGTTACTCGCCTCGTTCCTGGGTGGCTGCACGACGCTCCACACCCCTCGCGAACCGAGCCAGGCCCTGCCGGCGACCGACTCTGCTTTCGGCCGCTCGATCCAGGCCCAGGCGACACCCTACAAGGGCCAGTCGGGCTTCCGCTTGCTGTCCGATAGCACCGAGGCCTTCACCGCTCGCGCCGAGCTGATTCGAAATGCCCAAAGCAGCCTCGACTTGCAGTACTACATCGTCCATGACGGCATCAGCACACGGATACTGATAAGCGAGCTGCTCAAAGCCGCCGACCGCGGCGTGCGGGTGCGGATTCTGCTCGACGACACCACCAGCGATGGCCTGGACCGGATCATCGCAACTCTTGCCGCGCATCCGCAGATTCAGATCCGCGTGTTCAACCCACTGCACCTGGGCCGCAGTACTGGCGTCACGCGAACCATGGGCCGGTTATTCAACGTGTCACTGCAACACCGGCGCATGCACAACAAACTGTGGGTGGCGGACAACAGCGCGGCAATCGTGGGCGGGCGCAACCTGGGGGATGAGTATTTCGATGCAGAGCCCAAACTGAATTTCACCGACATCGACATGCTCAGTGTCGGCCCGGTTGCAGAGCAGTTGGGACACAGCTTCGATCAATACTGGAACAGCGCCCTGAGCAAGCCGATCGAGCAGTTTCTCTCAAGCAGGCCGAGCGCCAGGGACCTGAGAAATACCCGGACCCGCCTGGACGAATCCCTGGAAGAAACGCGCAAGCAGAACCACGCGCTCTATCTGCAGTTGATGACCTACACCACTCATCCACGCCTGGACGCCTGGCGGCAGGAGCTGATCTGGGCCTGGAACAAGGCGCTATGGGACGCACCGAGCAAGGTGTTGTCCGACGGAGAACCTGATCCGCACTTGCTGCTGACCACCCAGTTGGCGCCTGAACTCAACGGGGTCAGCAAAGAGCTGATCATGATCTCGGCCTACGTCGTACCCGGCCAACCGGGACTGGTGTACCTGACCGGTCGCGCCGATGCCGGGGTGTCGGTCAGTTTGCTGACCAACTCACTGGAAGCCACCGATGTACCCGCCGTGCATGGTGGGTATGCGCCTTATCGCAAAGCCTTGCTGGAGCATGGCGTGCAGCTGTTCGAATTACGCCGCCAGCCCGGGGACAACGGCGGCAGCGGACCGAGCCTGTTTCACAGAGGATCATCCAACCAAAGCTCCGATTCCAGCCTGCACAGCAAGGCCATGATCTTCGACCGACAAAAAGCCTTCATCGGCTCATTCAATTTCGACCCGCGCTCGGTGCTCTGGAACACCGAAGTCGGGGTGCTGGTGGACAACCCGGAACTTGCCGAGCGTGTGCGCGAACTGGCGCTGGAGGGTATGGCCCCGGCCCTCAGCTATCACGCGCGACTGGAAAAGGGTCAGATAGTCTGGGTCACCGAAGACGACGGCAAGCAGCACACATTGACCAAGGAACCGGGGAGCTGGTGGCGGCATTTCAATTCGTGGTTCAGCAGTACGATTGGCCTGGAAAAGATGCTGTAGCTTGAGTTGCCAGGATCTACGCCGGCTGCACCGTCCCAAACGCCCCTTGCCGCGATACCAGAATCACCAGCCCCAACGCGCCCGCCGCCATCAGCAACGGCAAGGCATGCCCGCTGATCCACTGGCTCCCGGCACCGGCCGCCAACGGCCCGATCAGGCAACCGATCCCCCACAGCTGCGCGATATGGGCATTGGCCCGCACCAGCGCATCGTCGCGATAACGCTCACCGATCAGGATCAGCGACAAGGTGAACAGACCGCCAGCGCTGGCGCCAAACAACACCCACAGCGGCCAGATCAGCAACGTATCGATCAGCAATGGAATCGCCAGGCTCGACAGCAGCAAGAGCATCGCGCAGCCGGTAAACAATGTACGCCGCGACAAGCGATCAGCCAGCGCACCAATCGGCAATTGCAGCAAGGCATCCCCCACCACCACCGTACTGACCATCGCCAAAGCGATTTCCGTGGTGAAGCCCTGACGCAGGCAGTAGACCGGCAACAAGGTCAGGATCATCGCTTCGAACGCAGCAAACAGCGACACCGCCCAGGCAATTGCCGGCAGGCCGCGGCAGAAGTTCAGCAAATCGTTGAGGGTCACGCTGCAGGCCTCACTGGTGGGCGCTCCGCTACGGCCCAGCAGCAGGAACGGTGACGTCATCAGCAAACCGACGCCCACCCAGAAACCGTAATCGTGCTCGGTGCCCAACGCCCCCAACAGTAGCGGCCCGGCCAGCTGACTCAGCGCATAACTGCTGCCATACAGCGCTACCAATCGGCCGCGCCATTGCTCGACCACCAGTTGGTTGATCCAGCTTTCACCAAGGATGAAGACGAGTGTCAGGATCACCCCGATCATCAACCGCAGCACCAGCCAGATCGGGTAGCTCGGCCATAGCGCCAGCAAGCCGATGGACACCGCCCCGGCCCACAGGCACAGGCGCATCAGATTGGCCGTGCCAAGACGGGCCGCGAGATGGCTGGAGATCTTCGCCCCCAGCAACACGCCAATGGCCGGCATCGCCGCCATCACGCCAATCGCGAACGAGCCGTAACCCCAGCCTTCCAGGCGCAGCGACACTAACGGCATGCTGACGCCCAGGGCCAGGCCGACACTCAAGACAGACGCCAAGACGGCGAAATAAGTCGCCCAACGCATGTTCCACGCTCCTGTGGATTGTTATTTTTACTGGCCGCACAAAGTAAATGTGGGAGCGGGCTTGCTCGCGAAGAGGTCATCACATCCAACATCATCGTTGGCTGTTACGGCGCCTTCGCGAGCAAGCCCGCTCCCACAGGGGATCTGTGTCGCTCGGGAGCCCGATGTTCGATCGGGCTCCACACAGGCTTACAACTTGATCCAGGTCGCCTTCAGCTCGGTGTACTTGTCGAACGCGTGCAATGACTTGTCGCGACCGTTCCCGGACTGTTTGAAGCCACCGAACGGCGCGGTCATGTCGCCGCCATCGTACTGGTTGACCCAAACGCTACCCGCACGCAATGCCTTGGCGGTGAGGTGGGCCTTCGAGATGTCCGTGGTCCATACTGCCGCCGCGAGGCCGTAAGGGGTGTCGTTGGCAATCGCAACGGCTTCTTCGGCGGTATCGAACGTGATCACCGACAACACCGGGCCAAAGATTTCTTCCTGGGCAATTTTCATCGCGTTGCTGACACCGTCGAAAATCGTCGGCTCGACGTAGGTGCCCCCGGTCTCCTGAAGAATACGCTTGCCGCCAGCCACCAGTTTGGCGCCATCGGAGTGACCGGATTCGATGTAGGACAGCACGGTGTTCATCTGCTGGGTATCCACCAGCGCACCGACGTTGGTCGCCGGGTCCAGCGGATTGCCTGGCTTCCAGGCCTTGAGGGCTTCGATTACCAGCGGCAGGAATTTGTCTTTGATCGAACGCTCGACCAGCAAGCGCGAACCGGCGGTGCAGACTTCGCCCTGGTTGAAGGCAATAGCGCTGGCAGCCGATTCGGCGGCGGCTTGCAGGTCCGGCGCATCGGCGAACACGATGTTCGGGCTCTTGCCACCGGCTTCGAGCCAGACACGCTTCATGTTCGATTCGCCGGAGTAGATCAGCAGTTGCTTGGCGATCTTGGTCGAACCGGTGAACACCAGGGTATCGACATCATTGTGCAAGGCCAGGGCCTTGCCGACGGTATGACCGTAACCCGGCAGCACGTTCAGCACACCTTTCGGAATACCGGCTTCAACTGCCAGCGCTGCAATACGAATAGCCGTCAGCGGCGATTTTTCCGAAGGCTTGAGGATCACTGAGTTACCGGTAGACAGCGCCGGGCCGAGTTTCCAGCAGGCCATCATCAACGGGAAGTTCCACGGCACGATCGCACCGACCACGCCAACCGGCTCGCGAGTCACCAGCCCCAGCTGATCGTGCGGGGTGGCGGCGACTTCGTCGTAGAGCTTGTCGATGGCCTCACCGCTCCAGCTCAAGGCTTGCGCCGCGCCGGGAACGTCGATGTACAGGGAATCGCTGATCGGCTTGCCCATGTCCAGGGTTTCGAGCAGGGCCAGCTCTTCGGCGTGCTGTTTCAGCAGGCCGGCAAAACGAATCATGGTGGCTTTGCGCTTGGTCGGCGCCAGGCGCGACCAAGCACCGGAATTGAACGTGGCGCGAGCGTTTTCCACGGCGCGCTGGGCGTCGGCGGCATCACAGCTGGCAATCTTGCCCAGCAGACGGCCATCGACAGGGCTGATGCACTCGAAGGTCTCACCGGAGACGGCATCGGTGTATTCGCCATTGATGTAGGCGCGGCCTTCGATCTTCAGATCGCAAGCCCGTTGTTCCCAGTCGGCACGAGTCAGGGTGGTCATACGAGTGTCCTCCTCTTATTGAATACGAGCACCCCGCGCTATTCGCGGGTGCTGTCAGGAATTCTGCCCGGCCAGCCTGTTTTTCGGCTCAAGGCAACCGTTACCCTAAACCAGCGGCGGGTGAAGTTTCAATATATTTGACACAAGGCCGTTAAACGGCCTTGCGATGTTCATTTTAATAAACATAGACTTTCAATTTTCCAGCCAGTCGCGCCGTAATCACGGGGGAATACCAGCATGAGCATTCAGGATATCGTCGATTTCAGTCAGGCCACCACCCAGCCCGATCGCTATCGGCCAGACCCGGCCAAAGTCCTCAAGGGCGACCCCGAGCAAGCGGTGTACAACCACTACAACAGCCCGTGCGGCCAGATGAGTGCAGGTGTCTGGGAAGGCGAAATCGGTCAGTGGCGGGTGAACTACACGGAACACGAATACTGCGAAATCGTTCAGGGGGTGTCAGTGCTGCGCGATGACGACGGCGGCGCCAAGACCCTGCGCGTGGGCGATCGCTTCGTGATTCCGGCCGGCTTCAAAGGCACCTGGGAAGTGCTGGAGCCGTGCCGCAAGATTTATGTGGTGTTTGAACAGAAGGCTTGAAGGTTTGTGCCACTTGAACCGACAGCCAACAAAAAAGGCCCGTATCTCGCGATATGGGCCTTTTTCGTAAGAGGGAAAAATCAATTACTTGATTTTGCCTTCTTTGTAGATCACGTGCTTGCGAACAACCGGATCATATTTCTTGATCTCGATTTTGTCCGGAGTAGTGCGCTTGTTCTTGTCAGTAGTGTAGAAGTGACCAGTACCGGCGCTCGAAATCAAACGAATCAATTCACGCATGATTAGCTCCCTTAGATCTTGCCAGCTTTGCGGATTTCGGCCAGCACGACAGTGATGCCACGCTTGTCGATGATACGCATGCCTTTGGCAGATACGCGCAGACGCACGAAACGTTTCTCTTCTTCAACCCAGAAGCGGTGATGCTGCAGGTTCGGCAGGAAACGACGACGGGTTTTGTTGTTTGCGTGGGAAATGTTATTCCCAGTCACCGGACCCTTACCGGTAACTTGACAGACTCTCGACATGCCTCAGCCCTCTAAAACCACATGCCCAACCCGGCATGGGTTGGCCGCTTAATCTCTCAGTCATTTGGCGCCAGGCGCCGCGTTTCTTTAAGGGTCTTACCGGCTACACCTACAAGCGAAGGAACCGGGCCCCTAGAAAAGAGCGCTGCTTTATACCAGAAAGACCAGAGAGCAACAACAACCGGTGTGAATTGAGTTGATAAAAACCCGGCTTTTCGGGCGCCGAGTGCCTTGGACAAAGGCTGAGCCCGATAGCGACCGCTCGTCGCAGAAAATCGGCCAACAGGCCAATCCAGGGGTTTTATCAATCGTCACCCACCGAAAACAATCGCCCATACTCCCCTCAAAATGAAAAAGGGGATAGTCATTTTCAAAAGAGCCCACTAGGGTAGGCCTTTTCCAGACTGCACTTGCAGATGGGCCTTCATCTGTAAAGGAATCCAACCATGCGCCTCGCTGCCCTACCGCTGCTGCTCGCACCGCTTCTACTGAGCCCCCTGGCCCATGCAGCCGCCCTGAGCGTCTGCACCGAGGCCAGCCCGGAAGGGTTCGATGTGGTGCAATACAACTCGTTGACCACCACCAATGCCTCGGCCGATGTGCTGATGAACCGCCTGGTGGACTTCGATACCGTCAGCGGCAAGGTGGTCGCCAGCCTCGCGGACAGCTGGGAAGTTACGCCGGACGGCCTGACTTACGTTTTCAAATTGCACCCGCAGGTGAAATTTCACCACACCGAGTACTTCAGCCCGACGCGCGACCTGACCGCCGAAGACGTCAAGTTCAGCTTCGACCGCATGCTCGACCCGGCGAACCCGTGGCACAAAGTAGCCCAGAGTGGTTTCCCACACGCTCAATCGATGCAGTTACCGACGCTGATCAAGAAGATCGACGCACTAGACCCGCTGACCATTCGCTTCACCCTCGATCACCCGGACTCGACGTTCCTGCCGACCCTGAGCATGGGCTTCGCCTCGATCTATTCGGCCGAGTACGCCGACCAACTGATGAAGGCCGGCACTCCGGAGAAGCTCAATAGCCAGCCGATCGGCAGCGGCCCGTTCATCTTCACGCGCTTCCAGAAGGATGCGTCGATTCGCTACAAGGCCAACCGCGACTACTTCCAGGGCAGGCCATCGGTGGACCCGTTGATCTTCGCAATCACTCCGGATGCCAACGTACGCCTGCAGAAATTGCGCCGCAACGAGTGCCAGATCGCCCTGTCGCCGAAACCGCTGGACGTACAGGCTGCGAAGCAGGAACCGACCTTGAAGGTGGAAAAGACTGACGCGTTCATGACCGCATTCGTCGGCATCAACAGCCAGCATCCGCCGCTGGACAAGCCGGAAGTGCGCCAGGCAATCAACCTGGCGTTCGACAAGGCCAACTACCTCAAGGCCGTATTCGAAGACACCGCCGAGCCTGCCAATGGGCCCTACCCGCCCAATACCTGGAGCTATGCCAAAAACCTGCCGGGCTACCCGCATGATGTCGAGAAAGCCCGGGCACTGATGGCCAAGGCCGGGCTCAAGAATGGCTTCCAGACCACCATCTGGACCCGCCCTTCCGGCAGCCTCCTGAATCCCAATCCGAGCCTCGGCGCACAGTTGCTTCAGTCGGACCTGGCGGAAATCGGCATTCAGGCCGAGATCCGCGTGATCGAATGGGGCGAGCTGATTCGTCGCGCCAAGGCCGGCGAACATGACCTGCTGTTCATGGGCTGGGCCGGCGACAATGGTGACCCGGACAACTTCCTCACACCGCAGTTTTCCTGCGCGGCGATCAAATCCGGCACCAACTTCGCCCGTTACTGCAACCAGGACCTGGACAAACTGATCAGCGCCGGCAAGACCACTGGCGAGCAAGGTGTGCGCACCAAGCTCTATGAACAGGCCCAGGCGCAGATCCAGCAACAGGCGTTGTGGCTGCCACTGGCTCACCCAACGGCCTTCGCCTTGACGCGCAAAGACGTCGAGGGTTATCAGGTCAGCCCGTTTGGCCGGCAGGATTACTCCAAGGTCAACTTCAAGTAATCAGCGTCGCCACAAAAGCTGTGGGAGCAGGCTCGCTCCCACAGGGACTCATCTAGCCTTTCCCCTTCACATCCACCCGTACTCGGCCATGGACAACGGATCGCCGTCACCAACGATGAAATGGTCGAGCACCCGCACATCGATCAGGTCCAGCGCCTCTTGCAGGCGCTTGGTCAGCATTCGGTCGGCTTGACTGGGGTTGGAGTTACCCGACGGATGGTTGTGGCAGAGGATCAACGCTGCGGCGTTGTGGGCTAAAGCGCGTTTAACCACTTGCCTTGGATAGACACTGGTGCTGTCGATAGAGCCACGAAACAGCACCTCAAAGGTCAGCACTTGATGCTTGGAATCCAGAAACAGACACCCGAACACCTCGTGAGGCTCGTGGCGCAGCATCGACTTCAGGTAATCACGAACCGCCTGCGGATTTTCCAGCGCCGACTTCTGGCGCGCACGCTCGGCTAAATGCCGCCTGCCCATTTCCTGTGCCGCTTGCAACTGAGCGAATTTCGCCGGCCCGAGCCCCAATTGCCTGCTGAACGCAGCCTGATCGGCTTCGAGCAATGAACGCAGGCTGCCAAACTGACTCAACAGATGTCGCGCCAGATCTACTGCACTTTTACCCGACACACCGGTACGTAAAAAAATCGCCAGCAACTCGGCGTCCGAAAGACTCGCCGAACCCAACTCAAGTAACCTCTCCCGCGGTCGCTCCGCCGCTGGCCAATCGCGAATGCTCATAACACCTCCATGTCTGTGGGCGCCGCTGTTCCGTAGCGGTCGCTGTGATATCGTAGCCCATCTTTTTTGCGGGCGATTTCACCCCTGGGGAGGGGGTATCGCCATGCAGTCATCAACGAAATGAAAGGCAGACCTATGCAGCGGCTGTATCGGAAACGCATCGTTCTGGGCGTCGGCGGCGGCATTGCTGCCTACAAGAGCGCCGAGCTGGTTCGCCGCCTGATCGACCAGGGCGCTGAAGTGCGCGTGGTCATGACCCGTGGCGGCAGCGAATTCATTACCCCGCTGACCATGCAGGCCCTGTCCGGGCACCCGGTCCACCTGGACCTGCTGGACCCGGCGGCCGAAGCCGCAATGGGCCACATCGAACTGGCCAAATGGGCCGATCTGGTATTGATCGCCCCCGCCACTGCGGACCTGATCGCTCGCCTGGCCCAAGGCATTGCCGACGACCTGCTGACCACGCTGGTGCTGGCCACCGACGCGGTAGTCGCCGTGGCGCCGGCGATGAATCAGGCCATGTGGCGCGACCCGGCGACCCAGGCCAACCTGCAAACCCTCGAAAGCCGCAACTTCAAAGTCTTCGGCCCGGCCTCCGGCAGCCAGGCCTGCGGCGACGTCGGCATGGGCCGCATGCTCGAAGCCACCGACCTCGCCCAGTGCGCGGCAGACTGCTTCCAGCGTCAGGCGCTGACCGGTAAACACGTGCTGATCACCGCCGGCCCGACCCAGGAAAACATCGACCCGGTGCGCTACATCACCAACCACAGCTCCGGCAAAATGGGCTTTGCCCTGGCCGAGGCAGCGGTGGAAGCCGGCGCCCGCGTGACCCTGATCACCGGCCCGGTGCACCTGCCGACTCCGGATCGCGTCACGCGCATCGACGTGGTCAGCGCCCGGGACATGCTCGCCGCTTGTGAAGCCGCGATTCCTTGCGACCTGTTCATCGCCTCGGCAGCGGTCGCGGACTACCGTCCGGAAGTCGTGGCCCCACAGAAACTCAAGAAAGACCCTACAAGCGGCGACGGCTTGTTGCTACAGATGGTGCGCAACCCAGACATTCTGGCCACCATCGCCACCCGTCCCGACCGTCCGTTCAGTGTCGGCTTTGCCGCCGAAACCGAACACCTGCTCGACTACGCTGCCCGCAAGTTGAAAGACAAGAACCTCGATCTGATCGTCGCCAACGACGTCGCCAACCCGAGTATTGGCTTCAACAGCGAAGAAAACGCCTGCAGCGTGATCGACCGGGAATTGCACGCCACTATTTTTGCCCAGACCAGCAAAGGCAAGATTGCCCGCCAGCTGATCACTTTTATCGCCGAACGTCTGAACCAGGTTTAATTTACATGCACGCTTTGCAAGCCAAGATCCTCGACCCACGCATCGGCACCGAATTTCCGCTGCCGCAGTACGCCACGCCCGGCTCCGCCGGCCTCGACCTGCGCGCCATGCTGGAAAAAGACACTGTCATCAAGCCGGGCGAAACCCTGCTGATCCCTACCGGCCTGTCGGTGTACATCGGCGATCCGGGCCTGGCAGCATTGATTCTGCCGCGCTCGGGTCTGGGCCATAAGCACGGCATCGTACTGGGCAACCTGGTCGGCCTGATCGACTCCGATTACCAGGGCCCGCTGATGGTGTCGTGCTGGAACCGTGGCCAGACCGATTTCAACATCGTTGTCGGCGAACGCCTGGCCCAATTGGTGCTGGTACCGGTGGTTCAAGCGCATTTTGAAATGGTCGAAGAGTTCGTCGAAACCCAGCGCGGCACCGGCGGGTTCGGCCACTCCGGCAGCCACTGATCATCGGCATTCAGGCTGGGAGCACTGCCTGGCCTGACCTGCCCTCTGCATTTTAAGGATGAAAATTGCACAGACGTCATCTGGAAGGTTTACCACTGGAAATCAAGGCATTGGCCGGCCAATTGCTCGCCGATGTTGATGGCATGGCCTTTTCACACCACGAACTCTCGGTGGAAAACACCGTCATACCCTTCAGTTTGAGCCTGCCGACGAGTTTTTCGCCGGCAGGTCCAGCCACTTTCAAGATGGAGCATTCCTACAGATGAGCACCCCAGCCCAAGTCGCACCCAAGTTCCCCGACAGCATCTTCCGCGCCTACGACATTCGTGGCACCGTCCCGGAATTCTTGAACGCTGAAACGGCTTATTGGCTCGGCCGCGCCATCGGCTCCCAGAGCCTGGCCCAGGGCGAACCCAATGTGTCCGTCGGCCGCGACGGTCGCCTGTCCGGCCCGGAACTGGTGGAACAACTGATTCAGGGCCTGGCCGACAGCGGTTGCCACGTCAGCGACGTCGGCCTGGTGCCAACGCCAGCGCTGTACTACGCCGCCAACGTACTGGCCGGCAAATCCGGGGTGATGCTCACCGGCAGCCACAACCCGTCGAACTACAACGGCTTCAAGATCGTCATTGCTGGCGATACCCTGGCCAACGAACAGATCCAGGCCCTGCACGACCGCCTCAAGACCAACAACCTGAGCAGCGGCAAGGGCAGCATCACCAAGGTCGAGATTCTCGACCGCTACAACACCGAAATCGTCCAGGACATCAAACTCGCCCGCCGCCTGAAAGTGGTGGTCGATTGCGGTAACGGCGCGGCCGGCGTGATTGCCCCGCAACTGATCGAAGCCCTGAACTGCGAAGTCATCCCGCTGTTCTGCGATGTCGATGGCAACTTCCCGAACCATCACCCGGACCCGGGCAAGCTGGAAAACCTGGTAGACCTGATCGCCAAGGTCAAGGAAACCAACGCCGACCTGGGCCTGGCCTTCGACGGCGATGGCGACCGCGTGGGCGTGGTCACCAACACCGGTAGCGTTGTGTTCCCGGACCGCCTGCTGATGCTGTTCGCCAAAGATGTGGTAGCGCGCAACCCCGACGCGGAAATCATCTTCGACGTCAAATGCACCCGCCGCCTGATCCCGCTGATCAAGGAATATGGCGGTCGTCCGCTGATGTGGAAAACAGGTCACTCGCTGATCAAAAAGAAAATGAAACAATCCGGCGCCCTGTTGGCCGGCGAAATGAGCGGGCATATCTTCTTCAAGGAGCGCTGGTTCGGTTTCGACGACGGCATTTACAGCGCCGCGCGGCTGCTGGAGATCCTCAGCAAAGAGAAATCCACCGCGGAAGAGTTGTTCGCGACCTTCCCGAACGATATTTCTACGCCGGAAATCAATATCCATGTGACCGAAGAGAGCAAATTCAGCATCATTGATGCACTGCATGACGCACAGTGGGGTGAAGGCGCCGACCTGACCACCATTGACGGCGTGCGAGTCGACTATGCCAAAGGCTGGGGCCTGGTTCGCGCCTCCAACACCACACCGGTGCTGGTGCTGCGCTTCGAGGCCGATGACGAGGCTGAATTGCAGCGCATCAAGGATGTATTCCACGTCCAGCTGAAGCGCGTTGCACCTGATCTCCAACTACCGTTTTGATCTATTGAAGCACCCGGAGCCCTGAATGACCCTCGAACGCGAAGCCGCCGCCAACACCGCCAAGGTCCTGTCCGAAGCGCTGCCTTACATTCGCCGCTATGTCGGCAAGACGCTGGTGATCAAATACGGCGGCAACGCGATGGAAAGCGAGGAGCTGAAAACCGGCTTCGCCCGTGACATCGTGCTGATGAAAGCCGTCGGCATCAACCCGGTGGTGGTTCACGGCGGCGGCCCGCAAATCGGCGACCTGCTCAAGCGACTCTCGATCGAGAGCCACTTTGTCGATGGCATGCGCGTCACCGACGCCGCGACCATGGACGTGGTGGAAATGGTCCTCGGCGGCCAGGTCAACAAGGACATCGTCAACCTGATCAACCGTCACGGCGGCAGCGCCATCGGCCTGACTGGTAAAGACGCCGAGCTGATTCGCGCGAAGAAGCTCACCGTCACCCGCCAGACCCCTGAGATGACCCAGCCGGAAATCATCGACATCGGCCACGTCGGCGAAGTGGTCGGGATCAACACCGACCTGCTGAACCTGCTGGTCAAAGGCGATTTCATTCCGGTGATCGCGCCGATCGGCGTCGGTGCCAACGGCGAGTCGTACAACATCAACGCCGATCTGGTGGCCGGTAAAGTGGCCGAGGCTCTGAAAGCTGAGAAGCTGATGCTGCTGACCAACATTGCCGGCCTGATGGACAAGAGCGGCAAGGTCCTGACTGGCCTGAGCACCCAGCAAGTCGACGATCTGATCGCCGACGGCACCATTTACGGCGGCATGCTGCCGAAGATCCGTTGCGCACTGGAAGCGGTACAGGGTGGCGTGGGCAGCTCGCTGATCATTGATGGTCGGGTGCCAAATGCAATTCTGCTGGAAATCTTCACCGACACCGGTGTGGGTACGCTGATCAGCAATCGCAAGCGTCCCTGATTCAAAACCTTAAAAAGATCGCAGCCTTCGGCAGCACCTACGGATTTCGGATGTACGAAAAACCTGTAGGAGCTGACGAAGTCTGCGATCTTTTTTATGCGCGCCGGAAATGCCTGACCTGATTGGGCGAAACGTCCGACTTCACGAAGAAAGCAATCTGCATAGGATCTTCTCTGAATCCACAGGAGGTCTACCCATGCAAAAAGACTACGTCCCTTACGGCAGCGATGTTTCACCTGGCACCTATGCCTGTGTCGATTGCGGTCACGAATACTCGAATCAGGGCAAAACATCGATGCCGCCCTGCCCGCAACTCCGCAAAACCGCACACACCCGTCATGGCTGGAGAATTCTGACTGGCCAGGGCGATGCTGTGGCTGATCCGTACCCGGAGAAAACCAATAAACCCACCGGGATCAAAAAGGCCGAGACATTCAGCAGCACCAGCAAAAAATAAAGCTGGGGGACTGGGCCATACATAAACAAAAGACCCCGCTCAGCTTGCTGAGCGGGGTCTTTTGCTGCCTGCGACCCCTGTGGAAACGTGGTTACACGCCGAACTGGGCGCGGTAGGCTTCAACCGCAGGCAAATGTTGCTTGAGCTGCGGATCGTCAGCCAGGAACTCCAGCACCTGGTTCAGCGAAACGATGCTGATCACTGGAATGCCGAAGTCACGTTCCACTTCCTGGATGGCCGACAATTCACCATTGCCACGTTCCTGACGGTTCAGGGCGATCAGCACACCGGCAGCTTTGGCGCCGTCCTGGGAAGCGATGATCTGCATCACTTCCCGGATGGCGGTGCCCGCGGTGATCACGTCGTCGATGATCAGCACGTCACCGGTCAATGGCGCGCCGACCAGGCTGCCGCCTTCGCCATGGGCCTTGGCTTCCTTGCGGTTGAAGCACCATGGCAGGTCACGGTCGTGATGTTCGGCCAGCGCCACGGCGGTGGCTGCCGCCAACGGGATGCCTTTGTAGGCCGGGCCGAACAGTACGTCGAAGGAAATACCGCTCTCGACGATGGCTGCCGCGTAGAAACGGCCCAACTGCGCCAGGGCCTTCCCTGAGTTGAACAGGCCGGCATTGAAGAAGTATGGACTGGTGCGCCCGGACTTCAGGGTGAACTCACCGAAGCGCAAAACGCCGCGATCGATGGCAAAACGAATGAAATCGCGTTGATACGCTTGCATGAAAAAAACCCCAAATACCACGGATTTAGCTAATTAGGTAGACGCCGTGTATCATACCCGCACGCGATTTTTGGGGCCACTTATGCGGATCATCAGTGTGAACGTCAATGGTATTCAGGCTGCAGTCGAGCGTGGTTTGCTCAGTTGGCTGCAAGCACAGAATGCCGACGTCATCTGCCTGCAGGACACCCGCGCCTCCGCCTTTGAACTGGACGATCCAGCCTTCCAACTGGATGGCTACTTCCTTTATGCCTGCGAAGCCGAAGTTCCCGCCCAAGGTGGCGTGGCTTTGTACTCGCGGTTGCAACCGAAGGCTGTCATCAGCGGTCTCGGCTTCGAGACGGCCGACCGCTACGGGCGCTACCTGCAAGCCGATTTCGACAAGGTCAGCATCGCGACCTTGCTGCTCCCTTCGGGGCAGAATGGCGATGAAGACTTGAACCAGAAGTTCAAGCTAATGGACGACTTCGCCCGTTATCTGGATAAACAGCGACGCAAACGTCGCGAGTACATTTATTGTGGCTCGCTGTACGTGGCGCAACAGAAGCTGGATATCAAGAACTGGCGCGACAGCCAGCAATCCCCGGGCTTCCTGGCGCCTGAGCGTGCCTGGATGGACGAGATTGTCGGCAACATGGGTTATGTCGACGCCCTGCGGGAAGTCAGCCGCGAAGGCGACCAGTACAGCTGGTGGCCGGACAACGAACAGGCCGAGATGCTCAACCTGGGCTGGCGTTTCGACTACCAGTTGCTGACCCCTGGCCTGCGCCGCTTCGTACGCAGCGCACGCCTGCCACGTCAGCCACGGTTCTCGCAGCACGCACCGCTGATCGTGGACTACGACTGGACGCTGACCATCTAAGCGTCTTTTCGCAGATGCAAAAAAGCCGACATCGCTGTCGGCTTTTTTGTGCGCGCTGATTTTTACTGCCTGTTATTTGATCAACCGCCAGGTGAAGGGATAGCGGTAAGGCACCCCGTCATTGGCCTTGAGCCCGGCAATGATGCACAGCACCATCGCCCCGATCAGGACCAGCGGCAGCAGCGCAAAACCGATCAACACCAGCATCAGCACGTAACAGATGCCCGAGACCAGGGCCACGGTGATCTGAAAGTTCAGCGCTTCTTTGCCTTGGGCATCGATGAACGGGTCGGCTTCACGCTTCCACTGCCAGAGTATCAGCGGCCCGATCAGGTGACCGAACGGAAACCAGACACCGAGAAACGCCGAGAGGTGACAAAACATCGCCCACTGGCGAGCCTCGGAGCTCGGGGTGGGAAGCAACTGCTGTTCATCACTCATGGCGCTCTCCTTTGCCGGACATCAACACAATCAGTCAGCCAGTGCAGCCTTCTGCAGTTCGAAAATCTCGATCATGCCTTTCTTCGCCAGTGCCAGCATCGCGTTCAGCTCTTCCGGCTGGAACGGTGCGCCTTCGGCGGTGCCCTGGACTTCGATGAAACCACCAGTGCTGGTCATCACCACGTTGAGGTCAGTCTCGGCAGCCGAGTCTTCCAGGTAGTCGAGGTCAAGCACAGGTTCGCCCTGATACATGCCCACCGAAACGGCAGCGATCATTTGCTTGAGCGGGTCGCCACCTTTGAGGCCGCCGCGCTTCTTGATCACTTTCAAGGCATCGACCAGTGCAACCATGGCGCCGGTGATGGACGCGGTGCGGGTGCCGCCATCAGCCTGGATCACATCGCAGTCGACGTACAAGGTGACGTCGCCCAGCTTGGACATGTCCAGCGCAGCGCGCAGGGAACGACCGATCAGACGCTGGATTTCCAGAGTGCGGCCGCCTTGCTTGCCGCGGCTCGCCTCACGCTGGTTACGCTCGCCAGTGGCGCGCGGCAGCATGCCGTATTCAGCGGTCAACCAGCCCTGGCCCTGCCCCTTGAGGAAACGCGGCACGCCGTTCTCGACGCTGACGGTGCAGATGACCTTGGTATCACCGAACTCGACCAGTACAGATCCCTCGGCGTGTTTGGTGTAGTTGCGGGTAATGCGGATCGAGCGGAGCTGATCGGCAGCGCGACCACTTGGACGTTTCATAGGGATTACCTGTACGGGGGACGGAAAACTGCCGAGCATTATAGAGCCGTGGGCCGCGAGTGGGCACTTCTAAAAAAATCACCCGACGATTGAAGGCTCTGAATAGAGCGTAGCCGACGGCCTGCAGCTCATTGTCACCGCGTGTGATTGGGCGCATCCGCCCCACTGCGCTACAATCCTGCGCCTTTGCTGCCTGTCGGCTTTAATTCACAGATAGCGGGTCCGCGAACCATGGGTTACGCGCCGACCTGCATTGCGAGGTACCTCCATGGTGCACAGCATGACCGCCTTCGCCCGCGTCGAGAAAGCCGGCGTCCAGGGCACCCTGAGCTGGGAGCTGCGCTCGGTCAACAGCCGCTACCTGGAACCCCATCTGCGCCTGCCGGAATCTTTCCGCGACCTCGAGGGCGCCGTCCGCGAAGCCCTGCGCCAGGGAATTTCCCGGGGCAAGCTCGAATGCACCCTGCGTTTCACCGAAGAAAGCACTGGCAAACCACTGCAAGTGGACCGCGAGCGCGCCGCGCAATTGGTCGCTGCCGCCGAGACCGTCGCCAGCCTGATCAAGAACCCTGCCGCGCTGAACCCGCTGGAAGTCCTGGCCTGGCCCGGCGTGCTGGTGGCCGACGCCGCCGACCCGCAAGCGCTGAATGCCGAAGCCATGGCGCTGTTCAACCAAGGCCTGAAAGAACTCAAGGCCGGCCGCGAGCGCGAAGGCGCGGAGCTGGCGCGGTTGATCAACGAACGCCTGACGTCCATCGAAGAAGATGTGGTGATCCTGCGTGAGCTGGTCCCGCAGATGCTCGCCACGCAGCGTCAGAAAGTCCTCGACCGCTTCACCGACATGAAGGCCGACCTCGACCCGCAGCGCCTGGAGCAGGAAATGGTCATGCTCGCGCAAAAGAGCGACGTCGCCGAAGAACTGGATCGCCTGAGCACTCACATCATCGAAGTTCGCCGGGTGCTCAAATCCGGCGGCGCTGCCGGTCGACGCCTGGATTTCCTGATGCAGGAGCTCAACCGCGAAGCCAACACACTGGGCTCCAAAGCCTTCGACCCGCGCAGCACCCAAGCGGCGGTCAACCTCAAGGTGTTGATCGAGCAGATGCGCGAACAAGTACAGAATATTGAGTAAGGCAAACCTGACATGACCCACAGTACCGGCACCCTGTACATCATTTCCGCACCTTCGGGTGCGGGCAAGAGCAGCCTGGTCAAAGCCCTGACCGATGCTGACCAGGAGATCCGCGTCTCGGTCTCCCACACCACCCGCGCCATGCGCCCTGGTGAAGTGAACGGCGTGAACTATCACTTCGTCGAACGTAGCGAGTTCGTGAAGATGATCGAGCACGGAGATTTCCTCGAGCGCGCCGAAGTGTTCGGCAATCTCTATGGCACTTCGCAAAGCCACCTGCAGCAGACCCTGGATGAAGGCCACGACCTGATTCTGGAAATTGACTGGCAGGGTGCAGAGCAAGTGCGCAAGTTGATGCCCCAGGCCCGCTCGATCTTCATTCTGCCGCCGTCCCTGGAGGCCTTGCACCAGCGCCTGACCAATCGCGGCCAGGACAGTGACGAGATCATCGAAGGCCGGATGCGCGAAGCCGTCAGCGAGATGAGCCATTACGTCGACTACGATTACCTGATCATCAACGACAATTTCGCCCACGCACTGGACGATCTGAAGGCGATTTTCCGCGCCAATCAGCTACATCAGAAGCGTCAGCAGCAGCGTCATGGCAAATTATTGGCTGAATTGCTCGGCTAATCAGCTCTTCCCAAAACCGCTGCAAGGGCTTTACATTGGTGCTTATAGCGCGTTGAAGAGCCTGGTCAAAAAATCAGCGCTTCCCTAATCGCTGGTGATTTTTTAAACTGTTGAGTCCGCTCGCCCAACCGGGCAGCGCGCATATTGCATTCGCTCCGAGGAATACCATGGCCCGCGTAACCGTTGAAGACTGCCTAGAACACGTGGAAAACCGCTTTGAGCTGGTCATGCTCTCTACCAAGCGTGCCCGTCAACTGGCCACTGGTGGCAAAGAGCCCCTGGTTCAGTGGGAAAACGACAAGCCTACAGTTGTAGCGCTGCGTGAAATCGCTGAAGGCCTGATGAGCTACGAGTTCATCGCCAACGCTGAAATCGTCGAAGACGAACCGCTGTTCGCAGCGTTCGAGGACGAGTCCAACGAGGCAGTATAAGCCATGCCTGGTCGACGTAGCACGGCGCGGGGTCATAGCAAACGGCAGGTGTCATCATGCCGAGCATAGACGCCCTCGCCGATCGCTTATCGACCTACCTCGGCAAGGACCAGGTCAACCTGGTCCGCCGAGCGTACTTCTACGCCGAACAAGCCCACGACGGTCAACGCCGCCGCAGCGGTGAGGCGTACGTCACGCATCCTCTTGCGGTGGCGAATATTCTTGCCGACATGCACATGGACCATCAGAGCTTGATGGCTGCAATGCTGCATGACGTGATCGAAGACACCGGTATTGCCAAGGAAGCGCTGCAAGCGCAGTTCGGCGAAACCGTGGCCGAACTGGTCGACGGGGTCAGCAAACTGACCCAGATGAACTTCGAGACCAAAGCCGAAGCCCAGGCCGAAAACTTCCAGAAAATGGCCATGGCCATGGCACGCGACATTCGAGTGATCCTGGTCAAGCTGGCCGACCGCCTGCACAACATGCGCACCCTGGAAGTGCTGTCCGGCGAAAAGCGCCGGCGGATCGCCAAGGAAACCCTGGAAATCTATGCGCCCATCGCCAACCGGCTGGGCATGCACGCCATCCGCATAGAATTCGAAGACCTCGGCTTCAAGGCCATGCACCCGATGCGTTCCGCGCGGATCAACCAGGCGGTCAAGCGCGCCCGGGGCAACCGCAAGGAAATCGTCAACAAGATCGAAGAGTCCCTCAGCCACTGCCTGGCCATCGACGGCATCCAGGGCGAGGTCAGCGGTCGTCAGAAACACCTCTACGGCATCTACAAGAAAATGCGCGGCAAGCGTCGGGCCTTCAACGAGATCATGGACGTGTATGCGTTCCGGATCATCGTCGACAAGGTCGACACCTGCTACCGCGTGCTGGGTGCTGTGCATAATTTGTACAAACCGTTGCCGGGGCGCTTCAAGGATTACATCGCGATTCCCAAGGCCAACGGCTACCAGTCGCTGCACACCACGCTGTTCGGCATGCACGGTGTACCGATCGAGATCCAGATCCGCACCCGTGAAATGGAAGAGATGGCCAACAACGGCATCGCCGCCCATTGGCTGTACAAATCCAGCGGCGACGAACAGCCCAAAGGCACTCATGCCCGCGCCCGCCAGTGGGTCAAAGGCGTGCTGGAGATGCAGCAACGGGCCGGCAACTCGCTGGAATTCATCGAGAGCGTGAAGATCGACCTGTTCCCGGACGAGGTCTACGTGTTCACGCCCAAGGGCCGGATCATGGAGCTTCCAAAAGGCTCCACGGCAGTCGACTTCGCTTATGCGGTGCACACCGATGTGGGCAACAGCTGCATTGCCTGCCGGATCAACCGTCGTCTCGCGCCGCTGTCCGAACCGCTGCAAAGCGGCTCCACGGTCGAGATCGTCAGCGCCCCCGGCGCACGGCCGAACCCGGCATGGCTCAACTTCGTGGTCACCGGCAAGGCGCGGACCCACATCCGCCATGCGCTTAAGCTGCAACGCCGCTCCGAATCCATCAGCCTCGGCGAACGCCTGCTGAACAAGGTGCTCAACGGCTTCGACAGCTCGCTGGAAAAAGTCCCGGCCGAGCGTGTGCAGTTGATGCTCCACGAATATCGCCTGGAACTGATCGAAGACCTGCTCGAAGACATCGGCCTGGGCAATCGCATGGCTTACGTAGTCGCCCGCCGCCTGCTCGGCGAAGGCGAGCAGCTGCCAAGCCCGGAAGGTCCGCTGGCCATTCGCGGCACCGAAGGCCTGGTGCTCAGTTACGCCAAGTGCTGCACGCCGATCCCGGGCGACCCGATCGTTGGCCATCTGTCCGCCGGCAAAGGGATGGTGGTGCACCTGGACAACTGCCGCAACATCAGCGAAATCCGCCACAACCCGGAAAAATGCATCCAGCTCTCGTGGGCCAAGGATGTCACCGGCGAATTCAACGTCGAGCTGCGCGTCGAACTGGAACACCAGCGCGGCCTGATCGCCCTGCTGGCCAGCAGTGTCAACGCGGCCGACGGCAATATCGAAAAAATCAGCATGGACGAACGCGACGGTCGTATCAGCGTGGTCCAACTGGTGGTCAGCGTGCACGACCGCGTGCACCTGGCCCGCGTGATCAAGAAACTGCGCGCCCTGACCGGGGTCATCCGCATCACCCGCATGCGTGCGTAGCCCACCCTTCACAAGGAGTCATACATGACCAAGACCGTTATCAACAGCGACAAGGCCCCGGCCGCCATCGGTACTTACTCCCAGGCGATCAAGGCTGGCAACACCGTGTACATGTCGGGTCAGATTCCTCTGGACCCAAAAACCATGGAATTGGTCGAAGGCTTCGAAGCCCAGACCGTCCAGGTGTTCGAGAACCTCAAAGCCGTGGCTGAAGCCGCTGGCGGTTCGTTCAAGGACATCGTCAAACTGAACATTTTCCTCACTGACCTGAGCCACTTCGCCAAGGTCAACGAGATCATGGGCAAGTACTTCGACCAGCCTTACCCAGCCCGCGCCGCCATCGGTGTTGCAGCCCTGCCAAAGGGTTCGCAGGTTGAAATGGATGCCATTCTGGTCATCGAGTAATGTGTCCGGCGCAACCTTGCGAGGCTGCGCCGACTGATCTTGTACAAAGGGTTCTGAAAGGATTCCATCATGCGCCATGCGCTAGCTCTCTCGCTGGTCGCCCTACTCCTGGGCGGATGTGCCAGCAACCCTGCCGACCGTGATATCAGCGGCACCTGGATCAATCAGGCGGCGATCGATTCAGCCTCCAAAGGCGGCTCCCTGCGTGAAGCGCTCCAGGCCTATGGCCCGAACCTGGAATGGGATGTCAACACCAGAGCAGGTCAGGCGCGCTACACCAATGGTTTTGAAAACGTCGAAGGCAAGCTGCTGGGCGAAGAATCCGGCGCCTGGAAAGTCGATTTTTATGGCAGTTCCGCCAGCGAGCTGAAGCGTGATGGCAAGCAACTGCACCAAGTCGCCAGCGAAAACGAACCAGAGCAGCTTTTCGACCGCGCCCAGATCCAGGTCCCGGACGGAGCACCAATCGGTGCCAGCTTCGAGCGCGCGCTGTACTCGGCCTACATGGGCGGCAGCTGGAAAATCATCAGCGGTCCAGGTGAAGGTGGCACTGTGCAGTTTCAGGCCGACGGCCAAGTGTCCGGCCTGCCCGGCGCCGACCGTTACGCCCTGTGCCTGACCGGCGATTGCGCATCGATGAGCATCGGCAACGACAACATCTGGCTGCAACTCAATGGCCAAGGCAATACCTGGATCTTCGCCCGCAAAGGCAAGGAACTGGAGCTATTTCAGGCCGTGAACACCGCCTTGGCGGACGAGATGCCGCAGTTTGCACCCGGCGAGCGCAAGTGGTTGCTCAAAAAGCAGTAACCCGGCCCTAAGGCCAACGCAAAACCCATTGTAGGAGCGAGGCTTGCCCGCGAAGACGGTGTAACAATCAACGTTGATGTTGGATGTTACGACGTCTTCGCGGGCAAGCCTCGCTCCTACAATATTGATGGGCCCGGAAATTAGCAGCGACCTTCAAGAATCGCGGCATAGCCCTCGCGGAAACTCGAATACTTCGGCGTCCAACCCAACGCCTTCGCCCGAGCATTGCTGCAGCGCTTGCTGCCGGCACGACGCACACTGGCATCCTCGGCCCATTCGGTAACGCCCAGATACTCACGCAACCAGCCCACCACCTCGGCCATTGGCGCAGGCGCATCATCGACACCTATATAGGCATCATCCAGCGCCACTCCACGCCGATCCGCCTCAAGCAGGAACGCCAGCAACCCCGCCGCGTCGTCGACGTGAATCCGATTGGCGTACAGCGGCGGATCGATCGCCACGCGATAACCGCGACGAACCTGAGTCAGCAGCCACTCTCGACCTGGACCATAAATACCGGTCAGACGCACGATGCTGGCCGGGATGCCGCTATCACGCGCTACTTGCTCGGCCTCCAGCATCACACGCCCTGAATAGCCAGCCGCCACGGTCGGCGAATTCTCGTCGACCCACTCACCCTCTTGCTGGCCGTAAACACTGCTGCTGGAAACGAATAGCAGCCGATTGGGCACTTGCCCGTAGTCGCCCAGCCATTCCAGCACGTGCTGCAAACCCTGAACATAAGCGGCGCGGTATCCGGCCTCATCGTGATCGGTAGCCGCCGCGCAATACACCAGGTAATCCACCGCCCCGATTGGCCAGGTCGCCGGGCAGTCTTTATTGAACAAGTCACCGGCAACGCCAATCACCCCTTGGGGTAGGCGTGAGACGTCACGCCGCAAGCCGTGAACCTCCCACCCCGAATTCAACAATTGCGTAGCCAGACGGCTGCCGACATCACCGCAGCCGGCGATCAAAACAGAAGGCGCGGACATCAGAAGACTCCCTCAAGAAAGGTACAGACTAGCGCCCGAAATGGATGGACAGCTAGCAATGGAAGAAAAAAAGAGACGCTATTACTTTTGTTAACAAGAATTAATTGCAATAATGCCAGCCACTTTTGTTCTCGGCCTTACGAGGCCTGGAAGAACACTTACCGTCTTTTCCTCTCAGGTCCGGCCAGCATGACACGCAATCAACTCTCCGCTTCGCCAACCAAACGACCTCGCGCCTGGAGCGCGGTAGCCGCCCTGCTGCTCAGCCTGATGCTGGCGCCGACCGCCGCATTCGCTACTGAAACTTCTGTTCCCGCAGCCACCAACGTGCCAGCTGCTCATGCCACGCCTGACGTACCGAGAAACCCCGACGGCAGTGTCGATACTTCATCACTGCCGCCAGAAGTGCAAAAGGCTTTGGCTGAATTCGGTGAACAGACAAAGCTGATGGAAAAGCAGCTGGAAGAAGGTAACTCCCTGGGCATGGCCCACGACCTGTCGCCATGGGGCATGTACCAGAACGCCGATATTATCGTGAAGATCGTGATGATCGGCCTGGCCATCGCCTCGATCATCACCTGGACCATCTGGATCGCCAAGGGCTTCGAGTTGATCGGCGCCAAGCGTCGTCTGCGCGTTGAAATCACCCACCTGAAAAAAGCCGCCACCCTTAAGGAAGCCAGCACAACGGCGGCCAAGGAAGGCACCCTGGCCAACCTGCTGGTCCATGACGCGCTGGAAGAAATGCGCCTGTCGGCCAACAGCCGCGAGAAAGAAGGCATCAAGGAACGCGTGAGCTTCCGCCTTGAGCGCCTCGTCGCAGCCTGCGGTCGCAACATGAGCAGCGGCACCGGCGTGCTGGCCACCATTGGTTCTACCGCGCCGTTCGTCGGCCTGTTCGGTACCGTATGGGGCATCATGAACAGCTTCATCGGCATCGCCAAAACCCAGACCACCAACCTCGCCGTCGTGGCCCCCGGCATCGCCGAAGCCCTGCTGGCGACCGCGCTGGGTCTGGTTGCAGCGATTCCTGCGGTGGTCATCTACAACGTCTTCGCCCGCTCCATTGCCGGTTACAAGGCACAAGTGTCCGACGCCTCGGCGGAAGTCCTGCTGCTGGTCAGCCGCGACCTCGACCACCAGCCGCCCGAGCGCAGCTCGCAACCGCACATGGTGAAAGTGGGGTAATCGGCCATGGGCCTGCATTTGAAAGAAGGCGCAGACGACGATCTGGCCGAGAACCACGAAATCAACGTCACGCCGTTCATCGACGTGATGCTGGTGCTGTTGATCATCTTCATGGTGGCGGCACCGCTGGCCACCGTGGACATCAAGGTCGACCTGCCCGCCTCCACCGCCAAACCGGCGCCGCGGCCAGAGAAGCCGGTGTTCCTCAGCGTCAAGGCTGACCAGCGCCTGTTCCTCGGCGAAGACGAAGTGAAGGCCGAAGCCCTCGGCGCCACACTCGACGCCAAGACCCAGGGCAAGAAAGACACGACGATCTTCTTCCAGGCCGATAAAGGCGTGGATTACGGTGACCTGATGAGCGTGATGGACGCCCTGCGCGCCGCCGGCTACCTGAAGGTCGGTCTGGTCGGACTCGAGACGGCAGCCAAAAAATGATCAACACGCGCCAAAAGCTGACGCGTTACAGCGGTAGCCTGGCCGTGGTGCTGGGCGTCCATGCGCTGGCCATTGCGCTGGCGCTGAACTGGACGTCACGCCCGCCGATCGAGCTGCCGCCGCAAGCGATGATGGTCGAGCTAGCGCCGATGCCGGCCCCGCCACCGCCCGCACCGCCGAAGGTGATCACGCCGCCACAGCCACCGGCACCGGTGGAAGAACTGCCGATTCCAAAACTCGCTGAAGCGCCGAAGGCCGAGATTGCCGTGCCGAAACCGGTCAAACCCAAGCCGAAGCCGCAACCGCCCAAGCCTGTGGAGAAAAAGCCGGAGCCACCGAAGGAAAAGCCTTCCGAGGAGAAGCCTAGCGACACGCAGCCAACCCAGGCGCCGACGGAGAAATCCGCTCAGCCGGCTCCCGGTCCATCACCGGCACAGCAAGCGGCTAAAGCTAACTGGCAAGGAACCCTGCTCGCGCACTTGGCCAAGTACAAAGAGTACCCGGCCAGTGCACGGATGCGAGGCAAGGAAGGTTTGAATCGCCTGCGCTTCGTGGTAGATGCCGAAGGTAACGTGTTGTCATTTGAACTGGTGGACCGCTCGGGCACTGCCGACCTGGACCGGGCCACACTGCAAATGATCCGCCGCGCCCAACCGCTGCCCAAGCCACCGGCCGACATGCTGAACAACGGCACCATCGAAATCACTGCACCGTTTGTTTACTCGCTGGAAAAACGCCGACGCTGAAACACCGCCGCTCCCACAGGTTCTTCGGCAGCCACAAAACCTATAAAAAGGCACCGAAAGGTGCCTTTTTGCATATCTGGAAACGGCAAACCTGCATTGCCCAGTGTCACTTAGCACACTCAGTCTGATAACGTGCGTCTATCGATTGCAGCCGGTATGCTTGGCCCGCAACTTCATGGACGCTTGCTATGACTCTCACAGAATTACGCTACATCGTTACCCTCGCCCAAGAGCAGCACTTCGGCCACGCAGCCGAGCGTTGCCACGTCAGCCAGCCGACCCTGTCGGTGGGCGTGAAAAAGCTTGAAGACGAACTCGGTGTGCTGATTTTCGAGCGCAGCAAGAGCGCCGTGCGCCTGACCCCGGTCGGCGAAGGCATTGTTGCCCAGGCACAGAAAGTCCTGGAACAGGCCCAAGGCATCCGCGAACTGGCCCAGGCCGGCAAGAACCAGCTGACCGCCCCATTGAAAGTCGGCGCGATCTACACCGTCGGCCCGTACCTGTTCCCGCACCTGATTCCACAATTGCACCGGGTCGCCCCGCAGATGCCGTTGTACATCGAAGAAAACTTCACCCACGTGCTGCGCGACAAACTGCGCAACGGCGAGCTCGACGCGATCATCATCGCCCTGCCGTTCAACGAAGCCGATGTACTGACTCTGCAGCTCTACGACGAGCCGTTCTACGTCCTGATGCCGGCCCAGCACCCGTGGACGCAAAAAGAATCCATCGACGCCGCCCTGCTCAACGACAAGAGCCTGCTGCTGCTCGGCGAAGGCCACTGCTTCCGCGATCAAGTGCTTGAGGCCTGCCCGACCCTGGCCAAAGGCAACGACGGCGCCAAACACACCACGGTGGAATCCAGCTCTTTGGAAACCATCCGCCACATGGTCGCCTCTGGCCTGGGCATTTCGATCCTGCCGCTGTCGGCGGTGGACAGCCACCACTACGCCCCGGGCGTGATCGAAGTGCGTCCATTGAGTGCGCCGGTGCCGTTCCGCACCGTAGCCATCGCCTGGCGCGCGAGCTTCCCGCGGCCCAAGGCGATTGAAATCCTCGCCGACTCCATTCGCCTGTGCTCGGTGGCCAAGCCGCCAGCGCCGGTGGTGGCCGGTTAAGTCGCTGTCATGACCGAGTTGTCGCAAGTGTCGGTGACGGCACTCAAGGGTGTCGGCGAAGCCATGGCCGAGAAACTCGCCAAGGTCGGCCTGGAGAATCTCCAGGACGTGCTGTTCCACCTGCCGTTGCGCTATCAGGACCGCACTCGCGTGGTCCCGATCGGCCATTTGCGACCCGGGCAAGACGCGGTGATCGAAGGCACCGTCAGCGGCGCCGACGTGGTCATGGGCCGGCGCCGCAGCCTGGTTGTCCGTCTGCAGGACGGCACCGGCGGGCTCAGCCTACGCTTCTACCATTTCAGCAACGCCCAGAAAGAAGGCCTCAAACGCGGCACGCGTATTCGCTGCTACGGCGAAGCCCGGCCCGGTGCCTCGGGGCTGGAGATCTACCACCCCGAATACCGCGCCATTACCGGCGACGAACCGCCGCCGGTGGATGAGACCCTGACCCCGGTCTACCCGCTCACCGAAGGCCTGACCCAGCAGCGTTTGCGCCAATTGTGCATGCAAACCCTGACCCTGCTCGGCCCCAGCAGCCTGCCCGACTGGCTACCGACCGAACTGGCCCGGGACTATCAACTGGCGCCGCTGGCCGATGCGATCCGCTACCTGCATCACCCGCCCGCCGATGCCGACGTCGACGAACTCGCCCTCGGTCATCACTGGGCCCAGCATCGTCTGGCCTTCGAAGAACTGCTGACCCATCAACTGTCCCAGCAGCGCCTGCGCGAAAGCATGCGTGCCCTGCGCGCGCCGGCCATGCCCAAAGCCACGAAACTGCCACAACAGTATCTGGCCAACCTCGGCTTCACCCCGACCGGCGCCCAGCAACGGGTCGGCAACGAAATCGCTTACGACCTCAGCCAGCACGAACCGATGCTGCGGCTGATTCAGGGCGACGTTGGCGCGGGCAAAACCGTGGTCGCCGCCCTCGCCGCGCTTCAGGCGCTGGAAGCGGGTTATCAGGTCGCACTGATGGCGCCCACCGAAATCCTCGCCGAGCAGCACTTCATCACCTTCAAGCGCTGGCTCGAACCGCTGGGCATCGAAGTTGCGTGGCTGGCGGGCAAGCTCAAAGGCAAAAACCGCGTGGCCGCGCTGGAGCAGATCGCGGGCGGCGCACCGATGGTGGTCGGCACCCACGCGTTGTTCCAGGACGAAGTGCAGTTCAAGAACCTGGCACTGGCGATCATCGACGAACAGCACCGCTTCGGCGTGCAGCAGCGCCTGGCTCTGCGGCAGAAAGGCGTCGGCGGGCGGATGTGTCCGCACCAGCTGATCATGACCGCCACGCCGATCCCCCGGACGCTGGCCATGAGCGCCTACGCCGACCTCGACACCTCGATCCTCGACGAACTGCCGCCCGGCCGTACCCCGGTGAACACGGTGCTGGTCACCGACACCCGGCGCGTTGAAGTGATCGAACGGGTGCGCGGCGCTTGTGCCGAGGGCCGTCAGGCCTATTGGGTGTGCACGCTGATCGAAGAGTCGGAAGAGCTGACCTGCCAGGCCGCCGAAACCACACACGAAGACCTCACCGCCGCCCTCGGCGAGTTGAAGGTCGGCTTGATCCACGGCCGCATGAAGCCCGCCGAAAAAGCTGCCGTCATGGCCGAATTCAAGGCCGGCAACCTGCAACTGCTGGTCGCCACCACCGTGATCGAAGTTGGCGTGGACGTGCCCAACGCCAGCCTGATGATCATCGAAAACCCTGAACGCCTTGGCCTCGCACAATTGCACCAGTTGCGTGGCCGCGTCGGCCGGGGCAGCGCCGTCAGCCATTGCGTGCTGCTCTACCATCCACCGCTGTCGCAGATCGGCCGTCAGCGGCTGGGCATCATGCGCGAAACCAACGACGGTTTTGTCATCGCCGAAAAAGACCTCGAGCTGCGCGGCCCCGGCGAAATGCTCGGCACACGCCAGACCGGCCTGCTGCAATTCAAGGTCGCGGACCTGATGCGCGACGCCGACTTGCTGCCCGCCGTACGCGACGCCGCTCAGGCTTTGCTCGAGCGCTGGCCGGATCACGTCAGCCCGCTGCTCGACCGCTGGCTACGCCATGGGCAGCAATACGGCCAAGTGTGAGCACTGTCGCAGTTTCTGGACCCTGGCCGTAAACAAGCTGGTTATACTCCTGCAATTGTTTGAAAACGGATACAGACCATGACAGAAGCTGCCCTCGCCCCTGAAACCCCGCACGCTCCGTCTGTTATTCGGCTGCTGCTCGGCAAACTGGGCATCGCCTACCAGGAAGTCCTAGACCATCACGGCCTGAACGCCGCGCGTAAAGTGCAGGCGGTTTTGCTGGACGATGCCGTCGGCGCGCTCATGGTGCTGTTTCCGCAAAGCCAATTGCTCGACCTCAACCGCCTCGCCGAACTCACCGGCCGCCGGTTGACCGCCGTATCCACCGAACGCTTGGTAAAAATGCTAGGCAAACACAGCCTGAGCCTGCTGCCCGGCCTGCCGGCGCTCACCAGTTCGCCGTGCCTGTATGACGAAAGCCTGCTGCGCGAGCCTAAGTTGCTGATCAACTCAGGCGAGCCAGGCGTGCTGCTGGAAATCACCAGCGAAGATTTCAAAACCATGCTCACCAAGGCCAGCGCCGGCAACTTCGGCGAAGCCGTGCACAGCATCCGCCCGAACCTCGACCGCCCCGACGATGACCGCGAGGAAATCACCCAGGCCGTGCAAGCGTTCACCGCGCGGCGCATTCAGCAACGCCTGGAAGCGACCATCGAGATTCCGCCGCTGGCCGAAACCGCGCAAAAAATCATCAAACTGCGGGTCGACCCCAACGCCACCATCGACGACATCACCGGCGTGGTCGAAACCGACCCAGCCCTGGCCGCCCAAGTCGTCAGCTGGGCAGCGTCGCCGTACTACGCCTCGCCGGGCAAGATTCGTTCAGTGGAAGACGCCATCGTCCGCGTGCTGGGTTTCGACCTGGTGATCAACCTGGCGCTGGGCCTGGCCCTGGGCAAAACCCTGAGCCTGCCCAAAGACCACCCGCAACACACCACGCCGTACTGGCAGCAATCGATCTACACCGCCGCCGTCATCGAAGGCCTGACCCGCGCCATGCCCCGCGCCCAGCGCCCGGAAGCCGGCCTGACCTACCTCGCCGGCCTGCTGCACAACTTCGGCTACTTGCTGCTGGCCCACGTCTTCCCGCCGCACTTCTCGCTGATCTGCCGCCACCTGGAGGTCAACCCGCACCTGTGCCACAGCTATGTGGAACAACACCTGCTGGGCATCAGCCGCGAACAGATCGGCTCATGGCTGATGCGCTACTGGGACATGCCCGAAGAACTGGCCACCGCCCTGCGCTTCCAGCACGACCCGAGCTACGACGGCGACTACGCGGAATACCCGAACCTCGTGTGTTTGGCGGTGCGTTTGCTGCGTAGTCGCGGGATTGGCTCTGGTCCGGATGAAGACATTCCGGATGCCTTGCTGGAGCGTGTGGGGCTGACTCGCGACAAAGCCAACGACGTCGTGAGTAAAGTCCTCGAAGCTGAAGTCCTGCTGCGCGAACTGGCTTCGCAATTCAGCCAGGCCTAAAAGCATCGCGGGCAAGCCTCATTCCTACAGATCACCGAAACCCTGTAGGAGCGAGGCTTGCCCGCGAAGAATCCAACTCGGTCTAAGCCAGGTAGCGCACAACAAACCCAGTAGTCGGCTCCGGAATGGAGATCAGATAGCCGCAAATAACGATGCGGTTGTCCGCCATCACGGCGCAACCCCGGAACAAATCGATACCTTTTTCATCGTTCCGATCTACCCATCCTTTACCCGCAAACGTCACATCCAGAGAGCCGTCAGAGGTATAACGCGCTGTCGTGACCGAACTGTTTTCGTCAAGGAATGCGTCTCCCCCCTGCCCACTGACAACCAGCTTTCCATCAGCCTGCAGGACGCAACGCCGCCACGAAACACCATGCTCAGTGAAGTTGGAGAACAGCGGTTTACCGTTATTAAAGACAAGATTGAAACTGCCGCTGACGTTTAGCGAGACGACCAACCCTTCGCGCAGGCCCTCTGCCTCCGCAGCCCCCACTGCTACAACCCCACCGTCAGCCTTCAAGGCCATTGAGACAAGATCGAGCCATCGACTGCTGTCGGTGATTGTCACAACACCGATCTTGTCGTCGCCATAGCTTTCATCAACGCTGCCATCTTGGTGATAGCGAATTACATAAGCATCAGGCCGTTCACCTGAGGCCTCTCTACTGAAATCACCACAGACCAGAACTTTGCCGTCCTGTTGGACGGCGACACCATAAGCGTAATTCCAGTTGTGATTAATGCCCGGAAGTTCGACTAATACAAAGCCTTTGCCATTAAGCGTCTTGTCCAGTGAGCCATCAGTATTCAGGCGCACTACAATTCCCCTCAAGTAGTCGAAGGCGAACATAACAGTGCTGACCAGGACAATTTTTCCATCCTGCTGACCGACGGCCACTATCCCGACATCGCCCGCACTTACCGACGATTTCTCTGCCTTCTTTTCGTCATGGCGGCGGGTAACAAAACTAGCACCGGGATTGGCGCGAGAATCGATAAGGTCATAAACATTGAGGGTGACCTTGCCGTCTTTATCAACACCGAAGGTAGAATCCAGCTCACCATTCTGAAGTTGGCGAACGACCGCGAGATCAACTTTACCGTCCGAGTGTTCTACGGTGCCGGTGATCAGCCATCCGCCATTTTCCGAAGGCCGCAGATGGCGCGCAGAAAATGACGACCCATCCTTGAATGGGACATCGACGGTTCCCCCTGGCCCAAATTGCAAATCAAGCGAGCCATCCTCATTCAGCCTTGCCACCTTTGTTGGAGAATTCTCTGATGGTGGAGCGTTGAAAAGAAGCAGTAATTTTTTGTCGGATAATGGAAGAACCGAATTAGCAAATCTGCCAGCAATCCCTTCGAAAGGCAGTTCAACAAGACCAGTTTTATTAAAGGTTTTATCTTGAAATTCCGTGGATTTATTGCGTTGTGCTTGAGTCATGACCGCGCTCCATCGTGGCGTGAAAGGATGCCCTTCTAGGGACACAATCACAGTGGAGCACGGTGGCATTGCCCAATACACCTGTCATAAATGACAGTTCAGCATTCATTAAAAGCCAAATGAATGGCCTGTCGAGCCACTGAATCACCCAAAAGGTAAGCCAGATACACCGCCCCGGGCCTTTTCAGTTGCAAATATCGCCCTATTTCCACAGATTTTGGCCTTTGAGCCAGCAACGACAGGAAGCAAGCGCCCTGCTATGATTTGACGGCAAATAGAGGGATTTCCGATGACCCAAACAGCTGCTGTCAGCGTCGCAAGCCAAGTCCGCAAGCTTGCTAAAGACAACAAGGTTACTGCTAGACGTGACGGCATGAGTCGCATGGCCGTGTGCATTACCCGTTTGGCTGGCGATGTCGTCGAGTTGGATGGCATCGAACAGTTGCTCGTCAACCTCAAGAGAAAAGGCGTTCTGAGCAAGTCTGAAATCCTGGCGCTCCAAGGGCGTTATCTTCAGGAAAGGCGTGCACAGAAACGTAGCGCATGACTTTTGATCCGTTCGGCGACTTCGAAACTGCTGGATATCTTCAAAACTCGCTGCAACTGAAAGATCCCACCGAAGTAAAAGAGTCAGAGCATCTTTCGTTCGAATTGAGTATCGAAGATGCGCTTGCCTATTTGGCTAAGAAGAAGCCAATCGATTACAAGACAGTACTCAAAGTTCACGAAATCCTGTTCTCAGGCTTCTATCACTGGGCAGGAAAAGACCGGAACGAGCTTGTCCCTCACCTGGCAGTCTTCAAGGGCTCCCTCGACGATCCACGCAGCACCGTCTTCGAGCGCCCGGACTCCATCAAAATGTCTGTCGACTATGCGCTTCAGCTAGCAGCTGACAAGAAACGCTTCAGAGACCATCCCGGCGGGGTGATGGGCCAGCTGGCTTTCGCACACCCCTTCCTGGACGGCAATGGGCGCACGATTCTATTAGTCTTCATGGAACTCTGTTATCGGGCCGGGTTCGCCATCGACTGGTCAAGGACAAGCAAAGACGACTATCTGCGGGCACTCAGCGACGAGATCCGAGAACCTCGCGAAAGGCATCTCGATAACTACCTCAACCCGTTCGTAGTCGATATATCCAGTCGTGACGAATGGCCAGAGACCATCGGTGGTATCAGAGGCCTGGATGGCCTGGACAAGGAAGACATCACATACGAGAACCTGGACAACCCGCAAGTCCAGCAGATCTACAAGACATACCGGGGCCAGCCACTGGACGCCGGGCCTCCTGAGCCGGATAGCTGAAGAGGCTGACTTATCCTGGCGAGCTACCTGAAAGACCTATGACTTCGGCTTGGCCTTCCGCGGCTTCAAATACTTGGTCAACCCCTGAAACCAGATCACCAACGCCGGGTTGCCCTTGATCTGAATCGACTTGTCCTGAATCCCCTGCATAAACGCCAATTGCTTGTTCTTCGCCTGCATCGTGGCAAAGCCATACGCCGCGTCTTTAAAGGCAATCGCAAACGCAGGCTCGGCATACACGCCGGACTTGCTGGTAATGCGCTGATCCTTCACCACGAAATGCCGCGCCACCTTCCCGTCCAGGGTCTGTAGCTGAAACACCAACGCCTTGTCACCCAACTGCTGCTGAAACGCAGGATTCGTCCGACTGGCCTTACCCATCAACAAACCCAGCATCCACAGAAGAAAACGAAATTTCATGCGCACAGCCTCAAAAGAAAAATGAACGGCCGGCGCAGTGTAGCCGCTTCAAGCAAGAACGCCACCGTCGTGTTGCGTTAGAAGAAGATGAACCTCTTTTCCCGCATGATGACTGCCAAGTCACGCTTTACACTTCATTCTGAGAGACCCGCCCTACACCTGAAGAAACACATTTCTGTAGGAGCTGCCGAAGGCTGCGATCTTTTGATCTTGATGCCCTCAAACCTCTCGGACATTTCCTTCAAAACGCCGGGCTGTTCATGAACTAGGCGACTTGGGCCATCACCGATAACCTCTGTTCGTCACCGCAAAATCGGTGATTCGGACGTGCAAGTCCGGTGGGATACACAATGGTTATGGCAATTCATCGAGCATTTTTCTATGCTCGCGAACCGTTATGGCGGCTGTGTATGGGAGACCTTCGGGTCTGCCGGGTAATCCCGCCGGTCTTGCACACCTATGCACAGCTGCCACCTCTTTCGAAGTGCACGCGAAACGGTGTCGGCTCCTTAATTACGGGATTACATCTATGTTCAAGCCAACACCAAATCCTCCTGAAAACGAAGCCACATCCCCCTACGAATCATTAGATTCCAGAAAACTCCACGAAGCCGCCGAACGCGCCCTCGACCACCATTTCGCCCCGCCACCCAACGAAAAACCCAAGCGCAAAGGCAAACTCTTCACCGTCTCCCCCGACATCGATACCGAAGCCCTTTTGGCCAATGCCTCCGAAGACCTGAAGTCCATAAGCGCCATCGCCGCCGACCTGGCTGACGACATCGACGGCACCCGCCGCTCAGTCGCCCTGGCGCTCAGCAGAATGGCGGATGGGGCGCAGTTGTTGGTGGAGCGAGCGCTGGATCATATTGATTCGCCGAATCCGGCGGAGCATCGGGCTAAGGCGTAGCAAAAATAAGAAGGGGATTTAACGTCCCCTTCTTTCATTCAAAATGCATTGGTCACGTCTGCGCTCGGAGCTTTAGATGCAGTGACTTGCCTTGATCGATTCTGTGCCTTGTGATTCCAAGCGCTTCACGTTGTTGATACCCGCCTGGTCACCCTTGCCGGCAGACAATTGATAACAGGCCAACGCTCGAGAAATATCTTTGGTTCCTAGGTCGCCACTCTCAAAAGAGGAAGCCAGAGAGTTGAGCGCATTCGTAGATCCCATGGAAACCGCGCGAATCAGCTCCTTTTCTGCCTGTTCGGGGTGCTGGCAAGGGCCGTCATAATCGGTGGAATTACCAGTACAGTAAAACATGGAAAGACTCAGCGCCCCGTCCGGCAGCGTCGTTGCTGCGGCTTTAAACAATGCCTCAAGCTTGCTGGTTTCCAATTGAGGTGCCATCTGCGAAAGACTCAAACTTGCCGCCGACAGACTCGCCCGTGGATCGCCCGACTCTGCAGCACATACGTAGTTTTCCAAGGATGCTTCATACAGCTCCTTAGTCAACCGGTATTGTTCAAGTGCCCCTAAACCACCCAAACCCTCTGCGCGTTGATAACAGAAGTTCTCGGCGCGGCTCATTCCAGGTCTACCGGATGCGACAAGCTCCTTCTCGCTGATCGACCAATCCTCAATCCCCACCAGCGCCCAGCACGACTTCTTAGCAAAGTTAAAAATCTTGATGTTGCTGTTACCGGCTCGTTTATCCACAACGTTCATGTGAGTGTCGTCGACCGTTTCGATCTCAATTCCTTCAGTCTTGCCTTCCATCGCAGTCATCAACGGAAACGTCAAACTGGAGCCAGTCTCCGCAGTAATTTGCGGTTCAAATCGACCAGGGTCCGAGGTCCGCTTCAACACCAATATTTTCACCGCCAGTGCGGTTAGGCGCTTCTGGGACTCGGCATTGGCGGAAAACGCTGGCAGAAACTGCGCGAAGTCTGAGGATGGACACGAAGCACTTCCCCCGCCCCCACTGCCTGAACGACCCACAGTCTCAGGCGCGATCCCGTCCAAATAAGCCGAACGCTCCCGACTCATTTTTGCAATGCAATTGTTCACTACCGCCACATGAGCAGGCTTGGCTGCCTCAATCTCGAACGCCTCTACGGTGCAATTCGTATCCCGTAATTTGATCCACGCACGCTGGGATTCCTTTACCTGCGTCGAATACTCCACCCCTAATTTCGGGTCAACTGAATATTGAGATTCAAGCCTTGCCATCAGTTGGTGATAGCTCGTATTCAACTGAGAATCTGCGGAATTCTTTGCAGCCTCGGAACACGGGACAACCTGCGGGCTAGAGCTGATTTCACTGCAGTCGTCTTGGGCGAACGCGGCTGAAAACGGTAGTAGCGCGAACGCGATTAACACGCTGGTCAACCCTAAAACAAAGCGTTTCACTGTCTTCAATCCTTGATTATGGAACATACCTATTTTTAAGTTTATTTCAGCTACTTTGATGGCGGAGCAACCGCGATTTGCCTGGCACGATCAAGGGTCAGACGAATCAAGCAACTAGCAGATTGCTCACCATATATAGACTTTACGCACTCGAGATCCCGAAACTTCATCCAAGCTCGTTGAACCTCACGAAACGCGGTTCTTTTTTCGTCACTTAAACGATTTGCCTTATCATGGTAAGCCGAATTAAGCAGCGCATCCGCATCCGCCAAAACCAACTGATAAATATCGCTCTCTTGCACTATTTTTACTTGAGGCAAACTCTGAGGCAGATCCGCATCCCAGTTATTCAATCCATTATTGTCATCAACTCTTAGCTTAACCGTTTTATTATCAAACCACCCATATTGATTTTTTGTCTGCTCCGATTTGTAAAGCAACTCAATATAAATTGGGTCGCTTCCCCGTTGCGGATCATTTAGCAGAGTCTGCTTTAAAACACCGACATTTCCATCTCCCTCATCCAGCTCGAAAGAAAAGCAAGGGGTTGGCCCAGGCTGAGCAGCTGACTTGCTCGCACGCATACAGTCCGCTCGAGTAGAGCCGCTCGGCTCATTACTTCCCGTTTCTACATCTTGAATTCTAATTAGCAGTCTCAAGTTAGGGGCCGCAGAATAGTCGGCCTGTAATATCTTCGCGGAATAGAACGGTTCTGCTTGAACGGTAGCGACGCTAAATACAAAAAATGCTGAGCACGCCAAGAAAATTGTATTTTTAACCACAGAGCTTAACTCCATTTAATTTAAAAAATGGGGAGATATTTATTTATCGAAAGTTAAAACCTACTTTACAAAATAAATTCGTCCCCTTTTTGCTGATCAGCACCCGCTTGTAGGCGCCGCCGGCAAACGGGTTGGACTTGCTCACTATCTTTCTGGAGGGGATTTCCGACGATCATGGCGCAGCAACCAGACCAGCGGCGGCAACAGCACCAGCAGCGCAAAACCGTCGAGCCACAGATGCGACCAGACCTGTTTTTGCGCTGAAAGCCACATGTCCTGCGGTGCCCATAACAGAACGCCAGCCATCAACCATCCCCAAATTGCGGGTGCTTTAAGACGGTTGCCGAGGTGCACCAACGCGAGCATGTACAGCGAATAACTTTGCAGCGTCGCGCCGAACAACGCGAGCCACCAGACCTGCTGCTCGTGACCGGCAGCAGGAACCGCATCGGCGCCCCAGAACGCGAGTTCGAGGGTGTGAAGATAGCCGTCAAGTAATCCGGAATGACCGGCCCAGGTCAGCGTGAGACCGGCGAGCACATGCACGATCGCGGCGGCATACAGCCAAAGCACCATCGTGGAGCGAAGAGAGAAAGAGGGGGCTGGCATTCCGTGTCCTGAGCGCATTCCTTGAGGGCGGGGAGTTTAATGGAAAATGGGGGTTGTCAGATGCACAAGCGTTAAACGTTTACCGTGACGGGTTCAGGCTCAGCGCTTGTGAAAGCGCGTCACGCATGACTGCGGCCCGTCCATTCCCCAGTAGGTGCTGAGCAAGACTTTGCGTTTCTTGTCTACACGGAGATTGACGAAACCATCGCCACAATCCGGCTGCACTTCCTCGAAGTCAGCGGTTTTCGGCCGGTAGATGAAAATCCGGTGGATCGTGTAGGTGCCCATGCCGTCGTCGATCTGCCAGACAGAAAAATCTTTCATGCCATCGAAGTTGAAATCATCGATAGCGACGTGCAGGGATTTTTCAGCGGCAAAGTCGATGGTTCGCGGCTCGCGAGCATCGACTTGAACCGTCACCTTCACCTTCGGCCCGTTCACTTCCAACATCGCTTCAACGTTTTTAACAGGGTTGAACGATGTTACCTCGGCCCCCGCCGACGCCGAACCCAATAACCCGAACAGCGCCAAACCCAAACTCACCCGAGTCATTGATCGCCCTGCTCCCACTTGCAACCACCGTCTAGAGAAACATCGACATTGGGGTTAAGCAGGAAACTGTATTCCTTGCCGTTGGACTTCTTGGTGTAAACCATCGAAACGCTCATCGCTGCTTGGGTGACCCACTCATAGGTTCCCGTGACCTTGCCGTCGACAATCTCGGACCAGGTACTGGCATTTTGCGTGGGTGCGTCCGGGGCAAGTATTTCTTCCTGATGATCCGTCAGTACGATGGAAATCGGCGTTTTCGACTTGACGTATTTGACGAAACCACCCGACCAGTTGCTGTCGTGGTCGTAGTAGGTTCTGAATTCGAACTTGATCGAGTTGGTGCCTTCGAAGCAGTAGCTTTCGGACGTGACCTCGCTGTGGGCGGTCAGGGGAAGGAAAACCATGAGTAACGGGAGTAGCTTTTTCATCTTGAATCCGTTCAGGAGAAAGGGCGCGCCTTGGCACTAGTCACAGAGAGAGGAAGGCTGTTATTGGCTTTCAACGGAGGCAGGCCCTACCGCGCACTGGCCGTCCTGGAGGGCTGCGCTGGCCGGTAATGCAAAAGTCATCATCAGCGAGCAAAAAACAGCAAACCTCATTTCATTGAGTCCTCTAAAAATATCAAACCACAAAACTCAATGCCCGCGTCATGCGCAGCTTTCCAGCCTCTATTTAATAACACCAACCACTGTTCGAAGACTATCAACTCGCAGGTAGAATGCCGTTCAGATAGGCAGCTCTTTCCAGACTCATCTTTGCCACGCACCTATCGACATCTTCAGAATAGGCTTTTCTATCCCATTCATTTTCAAAACCCTCTAGCACGCAGTTCGTATCCCTCAACTTTAGCCACGCGCGCTGAGAATTTTTCAATCGAACTAGAAAAGCTTTATATACCTCATGTTGTGATTGGTATTGAAAAATCTTCCGGTACGGCGTTATTCCCATAACAGTAAAATGTTGAAAGTGCAGCGGCACCATCAGCAAGGGTGGTTGCCGCTGCTTTGAATAAGATCTCGACCTTCTCCGTCTCCAACTGCGACGCCATTCCTGAAAGGCTCAAACTCGCTGCATTGAAACTAGCCTGTGGATCACCAGAAGCTGCCGCGCACACATAATTTTCCAACGACGCTTCGAAAAACTCTCGAGTCAGCCGGTATTCACCAACCCCCAATCCACCAAATGCTTCTGCACGCTGATAACAAAAATTCTCTGCAGTACTCATGGTCGGAGAGCTCGCCACAACAAGGTCCTTCTCGCTGACAGACCAATCCTCAACGCCCTCCAGAACCCAACACGCCTGGCGAGAAAAGTTGAAAATCTTGATGTTGCTGTTGCCCGCTCGCTTATCCACTACGTTGAAATGACTATCGTCGATCGCTTCGACCTCAACACCCTCAGTCTTGTCTGTGCCCACAGGCGCCATTAGCGGAAACGGCAAATTGGAGCTCTTGACTCCCGTCGTTTGTGGCTCAAAAGCTCCATGCTCTCCCCACCGGTTTCAAAACCAGCGACTTCACCGTCATCGCAGTCAACCGCTGCTGAGTTTCAGCATTCGCAGAGAACGCCGGAAGGAACTGGGAAAAATCTTCAGACGGACATTCATCCGCATAAGCGCTGCCATGAAACAGGCTCAGCAGTGAGGCGGTGAAAGCCGCTACGGCGAAGCCATTCCTCTTGTTCAAAAAACCATTCATGTCGATCACTCAGAAAACACAAAAAAAGCCTTCGGCTTAACCTTCTCAGGCGGCGCATTCAACAACGCCTGATCCATCAAACTCCCCGCCTTATCCTTATCCGCCGCCCCCGGCAGCACCGGCGGTTGAATCCCGATCCCGGTCCCCGACCCAGCCGACCCACCCGCATTAATCTTCACCACCGGCCCAACCACCGTCACACCACCGCCATCCAGCTTGATAAAGCTCCCGCCCCCCAAAATGGTCAGCTCAGTCCCCGCCTCAATGACAATCTTGTCCCCAGCCTTGATGTGAATCTCTTTCCCGGCGCTGGTCAGTTGCGCGGTGCCGAGTTTCACGTGCTGGTTTTCGCCGATGGCCAGGTGGTCGTCCATCCGTGCTTCGATCTTGCGGTCGCTGATGGTGGTGCGGTGTTCCTCAGCCTTCAGTTCGGTGTAGGTGTTCTTCACCACCGTGTCGTGGCGTTCATTCCCCACCCGAATCTTCTGGTCGTGCTCGATGTTTTCATCCCAATCCCGCTGGGCATGGATGAAGATCTGCTCGGCACCTTTCTTGTCTTCAATCCGCAGTTCATTGAACCCGCCGCCCCCCGGTGAGCTGAGGGTTTTGAAGACGGTGCGGGTTTTGTTCGCTGGCAGGTCGTAGGGAACCTGGTTTTCCTTGTGGTACAGGCAACCGGTTACCAGCGGTTGGTCGGGGTCGCCTTCGAGGAAGGTGACGAGCACTTCCATGCCGATGCGCGGGATGGCGATGGCGCCGTAGCGGTCGCCGGCCCAGCTCAAAGAGACGCGCATCCAGCAACTGGTTTTGTCGTCGGCCAGGCCTTCGCGGTCCCAGTGGAATTGCACTTTGATGCGGCCGTATGGGTCGCAGTGGATTTCTTCGCCTTTGGGGCCGGTGACCATGGCGGTCTGGCTGCCGAGGACGCGTGGTTTTGGGTGTTCCAGGGCCGGGCGGTAGAACACGTTCCACGGGGTGGCGAGGAAACGGTTGCGGTAGCCCTGGTGGAAGTCGTCTTTGTTGTCGGTGGTGTCGCTGGTCACCGCCTCTTCGAGCACTTGCGGCTGTTTGCCTTCGTGGACGATTTCGGTAAGCAGCCAGAGGTCGTTCCACTCGGTGCGCGGGTGGTCGGAGATTTCCAGGAAGTGGCCGCTGACGAGGGTGGCTTGGTCGCCATGGCCTTCGGCTTGCTGGTAGTCGGCGCGGTGGCGTTCCAGGGCGTGTTGGCTTAGGAATTTGCCGCGGGCGCGGTCGAGGAAGCGGCCGGGGTAGTCGTAGTCTTCGAGGTCCGGTTCGGTGCTTTCGCCGTCGGGTTTGCCGTCGGGTTTATAGCCGGCTTCGAGTCGCAGGTTGGGCTTTTCGAAGTCGTAGTCGCGACGGGTGACGCGGCCGGTGCGGGTTTCCAGGCGCAGTTTGAAGCCTTTGATCACCGGTTCGTCGGCGACCATGCCGCTGCCTTGGACGTAGGCGGTGGGCTGGCCGAGTTTGGGGAACACGGTCTGGTCGTCGCCGAACACCAGCAGATGGGCTTTTTCGCTGTGCTGGAAGTGGTAGTGAATGCCTTCTTCTTCGCACAAGCGCTGGACGAAGTGCAGGTCGGTTTCGTCGTATTGCACGCAGTAGTCGCGGTCCGGGCACGGCTGGCTCAACTGGATTTTGTAGGCGTTGCCTTTGATGCCGTGTTCTTCGAGGATCAGGGCGATGATTTTCGGCGCCGACATCTGCTGGTAGATTCGCTGGTTGGTGCGGTGATGCAGGTATTGCAGGTGCGGCACCAGGGAGACTTTGTAGCGGGTCAGGCGCTTGCCGGCATCGCCTTGGGCGACGCGGTAGATCTGGCCGTGGATGCCGCTACCTTTCGGATCGAATGCGAGGAACGCCTGCTTGTGCAGGAGTTTTTCCAGGTCCAGGTCCGGGTTTTCGCTGACCAGTTCCAGGTCGAAGCGATACGGCTGGCTGATGCCTTCGGTGCCTGTGAACGACAGCACTTGCAGGTCGCCGACGTAGTCTTCGACGGTGAGGCTGAAGTGCGTTTCGCTAGCTGAGTTGAACATTGCTTGCTCCCTGTTCGGTAGTCATCCGTTACGCCCACAGTCGAAGGCGTTGCAGCAAAGACGAAGTGGCACCCAGGGCGTCACGCAATTGGGCGGCGGTGATGGTGCGCTTGGCCGCATCGAAAGCCAGCGCCGTTCGCAGGGCTGGCCAGCAGTGTTTGGGTAGGTTTCGAGGTGCATGCAGCTCGCGGTCGAGGCGCCCGTCGCGGGCTTCGGTCGACGGCAAGCGGCGGAACGGGTGTTTGCCGCCCGCCAGTTCATAGAGCACGCAGGCCACGCCGTACACGTCCGCGCTGGCCGAGAGTGGCTGGCCTTCAAGCAGTTCGGGGGCGGCGTAGCCGGGGGTCCAGGCGTTGAAGCGGTCGCGGCTCAGGTGCGGCAGGCCGGGCAAGATGCCCTCCTCGGCCTGGCCAAGACCGAAGTCGAACAGGCGCACGCCCTCTTCGCTGAGCATCACGTTGCTCGGCTTCATGTCACCATGCAGCACGCCGCGCGCGTGGGTGTAGGCCAGTGCGTCGAGCAGCGGCAGCGCGATGTCGCGCAGTTCTTTCCACGGCAGGCCCAAGGGCCGCTCGCAGAGTAATTTGTCCAGGGTCAGCCCACGCATGAGTTCCATGGTGATGAAGGCACGCTGGCAGTCGGTGTCCACTTCAAAGGTGTGCAAACGCAGCACGTTGTCGTGGCGCAATCGTCGGGTCAGGGTGAACTCGCTGTAGAGCAAGGCACTGGCGTCCGGCGATTCGGCGAATTCTTCGCTGAGGATTTTCAGCGCAATGTAAGGGTCGGGATCGCCGAACTGTTCGCGCAGCAGATCCCGTGCACGGTAAACCGCGCCCATACCACCGGCACCGAGCAGGCGCTCGATGCGGTAACGCCCCGCGAGCACGTCGGGCAGTTCACCGATGCTGGCCCGGGTCGGCGCCAGCGCAGGTTCGGCCTGATGCGGTTTTCCGTTTAGCGGCTTTCCGTTTAGCCGCGTGGCGAAAGCGAAGTAAGTCAGGTTATTGGCTTCTTCCTCGGTCACCAGCAGGTCGTCGATCGGTGGCATGAATTCAGTCATTGGCGGATCACCACGGCAGTCAGGTTATCCCGGGCCGAGCCACGCAGAGCGCCGTCGAACAGACGCTCCAGCGCAACGTGCGGCGCGGTCAGGCTCAGGGCGTTGCCCAGGGCATCGCTAGTCAGCCCTTGATACAAACCGTCGCTGCACAACAGAAACGCATCGCCGGGATAGACCTCGAGTTCCAACACATCCAGCGTCAGTTGCTCGGCAGCGCCGACCGCACGGGTCAGCGCATGAGCAGCAGGATGCGCGCGAGCGTCTTCGACGCTCATGTTCTGTTCGTCGATCAGTTGCTGTTGCAGCGAATGGTCCTTGGACAGCTGATACAAACGCTGGCCGCGCCACAGGTAGCAGCGGCTGTCGCCGGCCCAGATGCAGGCCGCGCGATTGCCTTCCACCAGCAGCGCCACCACGGTGCTGCCCATGATGCTGTCGTGACGCCCGGCGGTGACGGTCAACTCCTGACCCAAGCGGCGGTTGAGCCAGTGCAAGCACTGGCGAATGCCTTTGAGTCGTTCGTCGAAGTCGTCCTGCACCGGCAATTCCGCCAGGCTGGCGACGATCAATTGGCTGGCGATGTCGCCACCCTGATGACCGCCCATGCCGTCCGCGACCACCCACAGCCCCTGCTGTGGACAGTCGAGAAAGGCATCTTCGTTGCGCGCCCGAACCTTGCCCGGATCGGTACGCGCAGCGCTGCGCCAGGGGTTGGCAACCAGCATCAGAGCTGCACCGGCATACGGAAGGTGCGCAGCACGCCCATGTCGAACGGGTTCGGCGTGCGCTGGCTCGACAGCAAGTAGTTGGCGCGCAGGCCACCCACGTCTGCCTTGAGCACCAGCACGTCGCGACCGGTCAGGTACTCGGTCTGCATCAGGTCGAACAGACGGAACAGCGACCATGGGCCGGTGTTCTTCTCGATGCCGATCGGGCGGCCAGCCATTTTGTCGAGGACCAGGCTGGTGCGACCGTCTTCGGCATCGGTCGGCCATTTGAACGACACCGGCACGATCGGGCCGTGGCGGTATTCAATGGTCTTATCGCCAAACTTGAACTCGGAACGGCTGACCGCCGGGTCGAGGGTGTACGGCTCCAGTTTGAACTGCACTTGCGGCTCGGCCGGGTTGATCGAGAAGAAGCTCTGGCGGATCACTTGTGCCGCGGCCATCTGGTCGAGGTAGACCTTGGAGATCGGCATGCTGTGACCGTCGATGCTGCGCAGGCGATAGTTGCCTGGATCGCCACTGACGAATGGACGCATGTAGGTATCAAAGAACCGATCGGCGATGCCCTGGGCCTTGAAGAACTCGCGGAAGTCGCTGATCGCGACGTCGCTGGTGCTGTGGGCGCTGAACGGGTAACGCTTGTTGATCGCCTTGCCGTAGAAGCTGTACAGCTCACTCTGATAACGCTGGTTCAGGTACTGGTAAGAATCGTTGAGCACCAGACGCCAGGTGTCTTCGGCCAGCACGTTGAACCACACACTCACCGGACGTGGCAGGCGGTTAGACGCATTGCGCAGGTTGCTCAGTGAGTCGCGCTGGTCGCTCATGCGGGTCTTGGCCATTTCGAACGCGGCCTGCTCTGGAGAACTGGCGCGGGCCAGGCTGGCCATTTGCATTTGCAGGTCGTTGAGTGCCTGCAGGGCCGGAGTCAAATCAGCGGCCGGGCCGTTGTTGTCATCCAGCAAGCGGTGCAGCGGTTCGAAGCGACGTTGCAGGGATTTCTTCGCGGTGTCCGGCAGGTTTTTGGTCGCGGCCATGTCAGACGCCGCATCCGCTGCGGCCGACGCCAGTTTGCCCAACTTGCCGAGCTTGCCCTTCTGCTCGCCCAGTTTTGCAGCGGCATCGGCCGCCTCATCAACCGGTTCGGCTTCCGCCGGGAAACGGGTGTTCTCGCGCACTTCCACCAGCAGTTGCAGTACCGGGGAATTGGCCGACGTCAGGCCCGCCAGTTGCTCGGCACCCTCACTGAAATCGCTGATCGCGGGCAGTGCCACCTGGCCGACCGCTTCACTCCAGAAGTTGGCGTAGTCGCGGAAGTACAGCTGCTCCAGTTCGACCATCAGGCGACGCAAGTCCATGCCGCTGATGCCCGAGCCTTCGCCCAGCACCCAGTTGTCGCGCAGGATATCGGTAACCAGCGCGGCACCCTGGACCGAGAAGTACTGCTGATAGCCTTGCTGGGTGTAGAACCCCGGAATCACGTAATCGGTGCCGACAAACAACGAACCCTGCGGGCCGATGTGTTGGCTCAGGCGGTATTCCGGCAGGTTGCGAGCCTGCTCGCGCAGCATCCGGTAAACCACGTTGGCCAGCGACTCGCTGCGCAGCACCTGACGCGCCTGCGCCACCAGTTGTTCGTTGAGCGGGTAGATAAACGGCTGCTTGAGCAAACGCTCGAAGTGGGTGTTCAAACCATTCTGCACCGCAGTGTTGCCGGCGTAGCGCAGGGACCAGTCAGTGGCGACCCAATCCTTGAGCCATGCCGCATCGCGACGATCTTTCATGTTCAGCATCAGGTACGCGCGCAGGCTGTTGAGCAGACGTTCGCGGTCTTTCATGTTGGCGCGGATCTGCCCTTCGAGCAGCGTCGCAACCCGTGGCAGCAGTTGCGCTTCGAGCTCACGCTCATAGGCGCTCTTGACCACCGGGTTGGCGTCTTCGCCTTGGTACAGGCCACCACGTTCGTGGTACGACACGTCACCTTTGTTCGGGAACACTTGTGTCGCCGCGTAGCTGGTGTCGAGGGTCTTGAGCACCGCCATGGAGTCATCGCGCGCAGTCAGGGCCGAGCGTTGCTGGTTCCAGGTTTGTGCCAGGGAACGCAGGTTTTCCAGACGCTCATAGTTGGCCGAGAAGCCGCCCGCCCAGAGCATGCCGAACAGCGCCAATGCCGCCAGTGCGCCCACGTACAGGGCACGTTGACCCCAGTGGATGCGGCTGCGCTCGCGCTTGTCCAGACCGGCCAGGTCGGCCTCGGGGAAGATCACCCGGCTGAGCAAATGGTGAATGAACCGCGAACGGCCGCTGCGCAGGGTTGGCAGCATGCCGGCGCTCATGCCCAGGTTGGCGCCGATACTGGCGGTGGTCTGGTCCATCTGTTGAGTCAGGTGCGGTGCGCTGGTCAGGTAGAAACCGCGCAACTGGCTGACACGCTGGTAGCGGTTGCCGGTGAACGCCAGGTCGACGAACAGGCACAGGCGCTCGCCGATCTGCCCCAGTTGATGCGGGAAGTCGAGGATGCGGCCACGGCGCTGGGTGTCGCGCTCCTGGTGCATGCGCATGATCACCTGGCTGTTGAGACGACGCAGCAGCTCTTCGAATTCGGCGCGCAGCACGGCCACATCGGTGCCGCTCTGCTCTTTGCGGAAGCTGGTGCCGAGGACCTGATCGCTTTCTTCGCGGGTCAGTTGATCGAAGAACTCGTCGAAACCGAGCAGGCGATCGGCCTTGCTCAACACCAGATAAATCGGCACATCGACGTGCAGTTTCTGATGCACGTCTTGCAGGCGCGCACGCACCTGGCGGGCCAGGGTTTCGAGGTCCTGCTCGCTGCCGCTCAGCAGGGTTTCCACCGGAATGGTCACCAGCACGCCGTTCAACGGGCGGTTGCGGCGACGCTTGCGCAGCAGGTCGAGCAAGGTGCTCCAGGCACTGCCATCGACTTCGGCATCCGGCTGGGTCAGGTAACGCCCGGCGGTGTCGATCAGCACGCCGTGGTCGGCGAAGTACCAGTCGCAATGCCGCGTGCCGAGGGTGTCGCGGGTGAGTTTGCGGTCGATCTTGTTGATCGGAAACTCAAGGCCCGAGAAGTCCAGCAGGCTGGTCTTGCCGCTGGCCTGCGGGCCGATCAGCAAGTACCACGGCAAATCACTGCGCCAGCGTTCGCTGCGGCCGCGATACAGGCTCGAGGTTTTCAGGGTTTTCAGGGCGTCCTTGAAACGCACCTTCAACTCTTTCTCTTCTTCGTCGATAAGCTCTTCACGGCGAATGCGGTCCTGGCCGTCTTCGGTGGCTTCCACAGCCTTTTTGCGCACACCGGCGCGCCAGCTGACGAAGACCATGGTCAGGCCCCAGATCAGGAACAGCACACTGATGGTCAGCAAACGGGAGGTCGAACCTTCCCAGAATTTGTAGTCATTGACCGCCAGCAGCGGCCCGACGAACCACACCAGCAGCGCAACGAACAGCACCAGCAACAGGGTCCAGACCCAGGTCTGGCGCAGGAATGCGCCGACTTTCTTGAAAAACTTTTTCATCACACGTCCCTGTTTACGGCTTCGACTGCGGCTGAGCCGTGGCCGGATCAAGCTGCTGATAAGGTTGCAGAACGGTTTCGCGTTGTTCGCCCAGCACCCAGGCGAAGCCCGAATACATCACCACCAGGCAGACTACGGTGAACAGCACCACCATCCACGCCGGCACGATGCGCACCAGGCTGCGACGCTGATCGTTCAAGCCTTCCCAATGCGGCGACAACTCGCGAGGCACGTCGCCGCGCAGTTGGCGAATCTGCCGATACAGAGCGTCGCGGATGCCTTCGAGCTCGAGCATGCCGCGGGCTTGCACGCGGTACTTGCCTTCGAAGCCGAGGGACAGGCACAGGTACATCAGCTCCAGCATCGGCAGGTGCTTGACCGGGTTTTTCGACAGGCGATCCAGCAGCTGGAAGAACTTCTCGCCACCGAAGGTTTCGTTGTGGAAGCTGCTGAGCAGGCTCATCTGCGACCACTCGCTTTCGTTGCCCCACGGCGTGGTGACGACGGCTTCGTCGACCACGGTGCAGAGCACGTAACGGGCGGCCATCACCTGGCTGCTTTCGGCGCCATTGTGCAGCGCCCGCACTTCAAACAGTTTCAGCCCGGCGGTCAGCCGTTCGTTGAGCGCGTACAGGTCTTCGCGGGTGTCGCTGTGCTTGAGCCGCACCACTTCCGACAGCAGTTCGGACGCCGCCGCCACCAGCGAATTGAGGCTGATGTTGAACGCTTCGGCCGGGCGCAGGCGCGCGGCATAGATCATCCGTTCTTCCAACTGTTCAAAACGCGGTGGTGCCGCGAAGTCAGTCAGCGGACTCGAGGCCGGGCCGTGGCCCTGGCGGTCGAGCAGGACGGTTTTGTCGTCCTGGGTGTGTTCCATGTCCTTGATCATGTCGGTCAGTTCCTGATGGCCCAGAATTTCAGTTCAAGCTCGGCGAATTCGCCGGACACGTGGAACGCGAAGCCGCCGGAGCGCTCGAGTTGCGCCAGGTCTTCGGAACTGAGTTCGAGGATGAAATAGGTTTTGTTGGAGTGGAACGCGATCTGCCGTGGGGCCACCGGCAACGGTTTGACCTTGATGCCCGGCAGGTGCAGGTTGACCAGTTGGCGGATACGCTCCACCGGGCCGACCTTGAGGTGCGCCGGCAAGCGATGGCGCAGCTCTTCGGAGTCGCAGTTGGCACTGGCCGCGAGCACGAACGAAGCCGAGCCCAGCAGTTTGTGGTCGTGCAACGGCGACACGATGATCCCGTACTGACGCGCTTGCAGGATCAGCTCGATGGCGTGCTGTTCGAGCACCATCGACAGCACCTGACGAATCGCTTCCATCAGTTTGCGGAAGCTCGCGCCCTGGTCGCTGTGCTGGTAACGGCTGTCCAGGCGCGGGCGTTTGCTGTCGCTGGAAAACGTCGCCAGATCACCGAGCATGGTCAGCAGCGTGCGGTACAACTCTTCCGGGTGAACCTGTTCCAGGCCGAGGTAATGGCGCAGCAGCATTTCGGTGCGGTTTATCAGTTGCAGCATCATGAAGTCGCCGACTTCCGCGCCGCCGACCTTGCCGTTGGAACGGAGCCGTTCAGCGATGGTGTCGCCCCGGTGGCCGAGCATGCTGATCACTTCTTTGAGGCACGACAGCAGGTAGCTGGACGAGTGCGCCTGAATGTAGGTCGGCACGAAATCCGGGTCGAGGCTGATCACGCCGTCGGGCGTGGTATCGAGCACTTCGCAGATCTTCAGTTTCACGTAGGCCTGATCGCTCTGCTGCTCGCCGAGCAATAGCTTGAAGTCCGGACGGGCGCAGCTGACCTGGCTGGCGGAGTCGTCGCCGGCATTGGAGTCGGCGACTTCCGCTTCGTACGCGGTGTAGCGCGCCAGCACGTCGGATTGCTCCGGGCGACGGGCTTCGATGTGGTTACCGGTCACCAGCGGCAGCGCCAGATAGATCGGCGTGTTGCCGGTGTTCGGCGGCACGTCCAGGGCCAGCGGCTCGGTGTTGCCGCCCAGTTCGAACAGGCTGCCATCCGGCAGAATCCCCGAGGCCTGGCTGATCACCAGTTTGCCCATGTTGAGGAACTGCAAGTCGATTTCCAGGTTGAGGAAGCCCCAGGTGTAGCTACCCAGCAACTGGGTGCGGGTCTTCATCTGGTGGTCGTAGTAACGATCGTTGTGCTGGAAGTGCTGCGGACGCAGCAGCATGCCTTCCTGCCAAATGACTTTATGGGCATTCATGTTCAGTCATCCGCCTTGGCGAGCGTTTCATGGGTATTGCGGATGCCGGCCTGATCGAGGGTCAGGTCAGCCGCGGTGACTTGCACCGGAGTGATTTGCACGGTGTAGCGCCACTTGGTTTCCGGCAGGTCGCGGTAGGCGGCGAGCACGCCAACGTAACGGCTGCCCTCTTCCACGCTGAGCTTGAGCTCGACGGTTTCGCCTGGGCGCAGTTCCAGTTCTTCGCTGGCCACCAGGTCCGGGGCCAGGGATTCCTTGGCGCGTTCGTAGAGGCTGAAGAAATCAGCGTTCTCGAAGGCCACCGGGTGCTTGAGCTCGAACAGGCGCACGACGATCGGCGATGGACGACCGTTGAGGTCCGGGTTCAATTGATCGCTGGCGGTCAGCTTCAGGTTGAGTTTGGTCACGGTGGAATACGGCGACAGCGACGAGCAACCGGCCAGCAGCACCAAAGCAGCGAACGCAGTCAGCATATTGAAAAAAGCGGTGGAACAGCGAGACATGCGCATCATCCTTGGTGGTCGGTGTGAAGGGTGGAAATTAGGCGGATCTGTTCTTCGTAGGCCTGGGCGAAGTCGCGGGCCAGCAGGCGCTCGCTCCAGTCATCGTCCTGACGCAGGGCCTGGTGATAACGCCCATAAGCTCTCCAGCGACTGCCGGAGGTGGCGAGCAACGGCTTGTTGTCGCGCTCGAAACGCAGGGTCAGCTGTTGTGGCGAGAAGTGTTCAAGAGTGCCGCGAACGGCGGCGCGGCTGGCGGTCAGCAAGGCCACCTGATGCGCCTGCAAATCGCGGAACGCACGGGAGATCGCTTGCTCGGCCGGCAATTGGCCCGGCTTGTTGCCCTGCAACAGAATGCCCAGCGCTTCACCGGCATCGACGGCGAATTTCAACGGGTTCTTTTGGCTGCCTTGTACGGTGGTCTGGGCCAGGCGCAGTTCGTTTTTCAGCTCGCTGCGGGTGCGCAGGCTCTGCTGCAAACCGCCGACGCTCTGCTTGAGCAGGCGTGCGGCGTTCAGGGCCAGGGCTTCGCGGGCATCGTGGTCGAGGCCTTTGAGGTCCACGCCCAACGCCGCACCGAAGTGCTCCCAGAAACCTTCGCTCTGACGCTCAACCGCTTTTGGCGGCGGGGCTGGCGCAGGCTCTGCCGTGGCGGCGATCAGCTCCGGCACCATCAGGCTTTCCATGTCGATGCGCGCGTAGTCGGCGCGCTGACGGGTGTCCTCAATCACCGTGCTCGGGGAAATCAGCTCCTCGATTTCCGAGTACACGCGCTCTTGCTGGTCAAGAGCATTGAGCGGATCGAGGTCGAGGAACGCATCGTCCGGGATGATGCTGCCCGCGGCCTGCGGACGGCCGACTTCGACGTCGAACGTCGCCGGGTCGCGCACCAGTCGCGCGCGAATCTCGAAGTCACCCAGCACATACACGCTGCCGTGCTCGATGCGCATCGGCTCGCCCTTGCGCAGGCGTGCGCCGCTTTCGCTGTCCTGGATACCGTTGCTGCTGGTATCGGTCAGGAAAAACGTGCCTTCGCGGTAGCTGATCACCGCGTGGTGGTTAGACAGATGACGCTTGCGGTCGGGGATGATCCAGTCGCAGTCCTCGTCCCGGCCGATCACGCCACCGGCCTGTTTGAAGGTCTTCTGGCACAAATCCGTGGGCACGAACTGCTTGGTGTTCAGCATTTCGAAAACCAGTTCCATGATGATGCTCCTTGCGGTCACTTGCCGCGATTGACCGCCTGCGGATCACCCAATGGGCGATAGGTGTTGTCGTTGTATTTGTAATTGCCGCTACAGCCACCGAGGCCGCATAGAACGACGAGGGTCAGCAGGACGGCTTGCCAGTGACGAACAGGCATCAGAGGGTCTCCAGAGGTAGACAAAGCACAAAGCGCCGACCCTTTCGGGTGGCGCTGTTAGAAGCAAATGAGGCGAAATCGAAGGTCTTTTGCCTACCCATCAAAGTCACCCAAATTGATATTCAGCCGCCCGAGGCGGTACAGCAGCGTGCGCCGTGGCAGCCCGAGTTCGCGGGCGGCGAGGGTCTGGTTGCCGTCGTTTTTGCGCAGGCAGTCGAGCAGCAGACTGCGCTCGACCTGCTCCAGGCGTTCGCGCAGGTTCAGGCTGCTGTCTTCCGGCATGGCTTCCATGCGCAGGGAGAAATGCTCGGCCAGCAACTCGCCGCCCTCGCACAGCAGTACCGCGCGCTCGACCAACCCTTTGAGTTCGCGAACGTTGCCGGGGAAGGCATAACCGGACAGGTGAACCAGCGCCGCGTCGGACCAACGCAACGCATCGCGCTGCAGAAACGCGCAAGCCTTGTCGGCGAAGTGCCGCGCCAGATCGAGAATGTCGCCTTCACGCTGACGCAGCGCCGGCAGTTCGATCGGGAATTGCGCGAGGCGGTAGTACAAGTCCTCGCGGAACTTGCCTTCGCTGACCAGCACCGACAAATCCCGGTGCGTCGCGGCAATGATCCGCACGTCGATCTTGTGGGTGTCGTTGGAGCCCAGCGGGCGGATCTCGCCCTCCTGCAATACCCGCAGCAACTTGGCTTGCAGCGATAACGGCATGTCACCGATTTCATCGAGCAGCAAGGTGCCGCCGTTGGCCGCATCGAACAGCCCGGCGCGGTCGCGGTCGGCACCGGTGAAGGCGCCTTTGCGGTAGCCGAACAGCTCGCTTTCCAGCAGGTTCTCGGGGAACGCTGCGCAGTTCTGCACGATGAACGCCTGGGACCGGCGCGGGCCGCAATCGTGAATCGCCCGCGCAACCACTTCCTTGCCAGTGCCGGTCTCGCCGCGCAGCAGCACGGTGTACGGGCTGTGCAGGACTTTGCTGATCAACGAGTAGGTCTGGCGCATCGCCGCGCTCTTGCCGATCAGGCCATAACCGCTGGCGCTCGGGACGTTGAGCGGCGCCGGGCGTGTATCACCGGTCGGCTGACGCAAACGCTGCAGCAAGTGCAGTTGACCGAGCACGAACGAGCCCAGTTGACCGAGGGAATCGGCAAAGCCTTGCAGGTCGATTACCCGGCGACTGGCGCACAGCAGCAACCCTTCGACAGCCTTCTGCTGATTGACCAGCGGCACGCACAGCAGCGACTGCCAGGGCATGGCCTGGGGTGGCAGGAAACTGGTTTCGTGCAGGCTGCCGCTCAGCTCGCTGAGGCACACCACGCGGTTCTGGCACAGGGCGTATTGCAGCAGTTGTTCACCGTTGTAATCCGCCGGCAGGCTGGCCCCTTCCCGGGGTTGCAGAACGCCGTTCAGGCACTCGGCGTTCATCCCCAGGCAGGTGTGGGTCGCGTCCAGCAGGTACAACTGCGTCAGCTCGCAACCGCTGAGCTCGGCCAGGCCGCGCACGAAGTCACCCAGCAGCACAGTGCTGTCCGCCGCCCGCGACAGGCTGGCGAACTGCGCCAGCAAGGCTTCGGCATAGACCAGCGGTTGCGGCACTTGAGTGAACATCACACCCACCTCAGGCGAACTCGCACGTCACGCTGGCATTGCCGTCGAGCGTCGCATGCACGCGCTTGAGGCTTTCACCGGTGGCCATCGCATCGAGCAAACGGTCGGCCACCAACGGCAGCACATGCAGGTCGAGCAAGTGGTCGATCAGGCGCGCGCCGCTGTCGCTTTGAGTGCAGCGTTCGGCCAGGTGATCGACGAGGTCCTGGGAGTAAGTGAAATCCAGCTGACGGCGGTTCAGGCGCTCACCCAAACGACCGAGTTTGATTTCGATCAGCTCGCGCAGCACCGGGCCGCCCACCGGGTAGTAAGGCACCACGCGCATGCGCGCCAGCAATGCCGGTTTGAAGTGTTTGCTGAGCACCGGGCGAATGGTTTCTTCGAGGACTTCGGCGGTCGGCCGCGCACCGTCTTCGCAGAGTTCGCTGATGCGGTCGCTGCCCAGGTTCGAGGTCATCAGGATCAGCGTGTTGCGGAAATCGATCTCGCGCCCTTCCCCGTCGTTGGCCACGCCTTTGTCGAAGATTTGGTAGAACAGGTTGAGCACGTCCGGGTCGGCTTTTTCGACTTCATCAAGCAACACCACCGAGTACGGTTTCTGCCGCACGGCTTCGGTGAGCATGCCGCCCTCGCCGTAACCGACGTAGCCCGGCGGCGCACCGATCAGACGCGACACGGTGTGCTTCTCCTGGAACTCGGACATGTTGATGGTGGTGATGAAACGATCACCGCCGTACAACAAATCAGCGAGGGCCAGCGCGGTTTCGGTCTTGCCAACGCCGCTCGGGCCGACCAGCAGGAACACGCCGACCGGTGCATCAGGTTTGTTCAGGCCAGCAGCGGTGGCACGCATCGAACGGTCCAGCGCATGAACCGCTTGTTCCTGACCACGAATACGGGTGCGCAGGTCGGTGGCGAAGCTTGCGACCTTGGCGTTGTGTTCGCGGGCTAGTTGCGCCAATGGCACACCGGTCCAGGCGCTGATCACTTCGGCCACCAGACGCGGGCAGACTTCGAAGCTCACCAGGCGTTCTTTGACCTGAAGCTCGGTCAGCGCTTTGTGAGTTTCGTTGAGCGCGGTTTCCAGGGTTTCAACGCTTTGCGCTTCGTCCACCGGCAACGTTTCGATCACGGTGCCTTCGGCGTCTTCCTCGACCGTGATGGTCAGCTCGGCGGCGGCTTCGCGAGCCTTGGCCAGTTGCTGACGCAATTCCAGCAGGCGCTCGGCCAGTTCTTTCCGCTCGGTCCACAGCGTTTCGAGGGCGACCTTTTCGTCCTCGGCGTCGGCCAGGCGATCTTCCAGAGCGTCCAGCGCTTCGTGATCGATCAGCAGACCGGCTTCGGCGTCACGACGCAGGGCCTGACGCTGGCGGCCACCTTCGGCCAGCTCGCCACGCAGGCGTTCCAGGCTTTCCGGGGCTGCGGCGAGGCTGATGCGTACGCGGGCGCAGGCGGTGTCGAGCACGTCGACGGCCTTGTCCGGCAGCTGACGACCCGCCAGGTAACGGGCGGACAATTCGGCCGCAGCAACCACCGCGTCATCGCGCAGGTAGATGCCGTGGCTCTTCTCGTAGACCTGAGCCAGGCCACGCAGAATGGTCACCGCTTCGCTGACAGTCGGTTCGTGCAGCTGCACCGGTTGGAAACGACGGGCCAGGGCCGGGTCTTTCTCGAAGTATTTTTTGTACTCCGCCCAGGTGGTGGCGGCGATGGTGCGCAACTCGCCACGGGCCAAGGCCGGTTTCAACAGATTGGCCGCGTCGGAACCGCCGGCGTTGCCGCCCGCGCCGATCAGGGTGTGGGCTTCGTCGATGAACAGGATGATTGGCTTCGGCGAGGCTTTGACTTCGTCAATCACGCCTTTGAGGCGACGTTCGAACTCGCCTTTGACGCTGGCGCCGGCCTGCAACAGGCCCATGTCCAGCGACAGCAGCTCAACGCCTTTCAAGACTTGCGGCACTTCACCGGCGGCGATGCGCGAGGCCAGGCCTTCGACGATGGAGGTTTTACCGACCCCCGCTTCACCCACCACAATCGGGTTGTTCTTGCGCCGACGAGCGAGGATGTCGACCATCTGACGGATCGCGCCATCGCGGCACAGCACCGGGTCGAGTTTGCCGTCGCGGGCCTGTTGGGTCAGGTTGTGGGTGAAGCGCTCCAGCAGCGATTCGCCGGGCACCGCCGGTTTGCCGGTGGCCGGTTGTTCTTTCTGCGACAGGGCGAATTCTTTCAGGCGCTCGATGTTCAGCTTGGCCAGCAACGACTGATAACGGCTGCCGGCATAGCGCATCGGGTTGCGCAGCAATGCGAGGATCAACGCGGCCTGCTCGACCTGGCTCTGGCCCAGTTCGAGGTTGGCCACCAGCAAGGCGTCTTGCAGCCACTGCACCAGCTCCGGGGCGAACACCGGGTTGCGCGAGGCGCTGTGCTCGACCCGCGATTGCAGCGCGGCGCTCAGCTCGCCAGCGTCCACTTCGGCATCCTGCAACGCCCGTGCGAGCAGACCTTGCGGACGCTCCAGCAGGCCCAGCAGCAAGTCTTCGACGAGGATCTTGCTGCCGCCACGGGCGACGCAGCGTTCGGCAGAACTTTCCAGATCACGACGGGTTTCGGCGTCCAGCGCCTGGATAAGTTGTTGCAGGTCTACGTTGATCATGTGTCATCTGTCCTTAATGAATTTTGCTGCCCAGGGTCACCACGCCATCCGCTTTTTCGCGGCCGAGCCAACTGGTCCACCCCAGGCGACAGGCGTTCTGCTCACCGATGCGAAGTTCGCGGATTTCTTCCTGGCGCAGCACCAGGCGAATGTCGTAATCGAGCGGGTCACGCAGGGTGAACCGAACCAGCGCGCACAGCGGCTGGTAGCCGAAACCGATCGGCAGGAATTCGTGAAAGCGTTGCCAGTCGAGCTCGCGGATGTGAATGCGGAATTTGCCGCTGCGGTCGCGTACGTGTTCACCCAGCACCAGGTCTTCGCCGAGCATGCTGTTGCCGCGACCGAGGCGATTACGCTGCTCGTCGAGGATTTCGACGCGGCGCTCGATGCACTGTTCGATCGTCAGCTCGGCGTGCTTGAAGTAGTAGCGCAGCACCGCTTCGATCAACGCCGCCGAGTGCGCCCGCAAGCTGAGCAGGCCGAGGTACGGCAGCAGGCGTTTCCAGTTCAGTTCCTGGGCCTTGCGGATCTCTTCGCCGCCGAGGCCGATCAGGGCAAACAGCTGCGCCGAAAACGGGTCGAGCGCGCCGCTCTGGAAACTCGCGCGGTAGCGATACTTTTGCCAGATCGGCAGCATCAGCCGTTGCAGGCGATGGTGGAACAGGTCGAGGAAATTGCGAGTCGGGTTGCCGTCTTCGCTGTCACCCAGCGCTTGTTCGCCATAAAACGCAGGCAACGGTGAACCGGAGCCGACCAGGCCGATCAGGTTGAAGCGCAGACGCGCGCGCCTCATCCCGTGTTCTTCGAAAAACTCCACGCGATCGACATCGCTGCCAGGGAAACCCAGGCTCGGGTTGGCCTGGAATTCCAGCTGGTCGTACAGGTCGTCTTCGCTCAGGTGCGGGTGTGCATCGCGCAGCCGGTCAATCACCAGCAGCACGGCCTGAAACAGCGAGTACTCGCGTATTACCCGGGTCAGCCCGCTTAAAGCAGGGGCTGCAGGCCCATACGTGGTGTCCATTGGTACACCTCTCCCTGTGTGCTTTTTACCCGCAGCTCGTGGTACGAATTGAGACTGGCGTAGAGCGCGAAAAACTCGTTAAGAACCGAAGCGAACACGAACAGGTCGCCCTCGCCGATGTACCCTTCCGGGTCGATGGTCAGCTCGGTGCGCAACCCGCGAACCGGCAACCCTCGGTGCAATCTGTCGACATGCTGGTGCTTGATCGACTTGAGCCCGCCCAGCAGGCGTTTGCTGACTTTTTCCGCATGCTGGTCGTAGTAGCGCGGCAGGTCGTAGGTTTCGAGAATCACCTTCAACGCGTTGACGTCGGCCAGCGACAGATAGTTGAGCGACATGTTGCTGATCAGCTTCCAGAGGAAGTCGCGGTTCAGCGGCGGCGCGAAACTCGACGTGGCCGGGGTGATGTTGCGGAAGCTCAAAAACTCCGGGGTCTCTTCACAGGCCATGCGGATGTCGCCGAGCTTGAGCTTGCGCGGCAGGTTCTGGTTGGTGCACATCAGCTCGATCGACAGGGTTTCGTGGGCTTCGGTGTGGCGGATGCCGAAGCTCAGGTAGGTGTCGAGGCCGTCGTGCAGCAAGGACGAACGCTGGCGGATGCTGTAATGCGGACGGCTGTTGGGCACGTCGAAACTCGGGTCGTGCTCGAAGGATTCGAACGGCACGTACTCTTGATAGCCGAGGCCGCCGGGCTTCCAGCCAGTCACGGTTTCCACCGAAAACACGCCGCAGTTTTCCAGGTCGTATTCGGCCGGCAGCAGCAGGTATTCGTCTTGTTTGCCGTCGAGGCGAATCGGCAGCGCATCGTGCTCGAACAGGTTGACGATCGGCGTGCAGTAGAGCTTCACGTTATCCAGGGTCGGCCGCATCCGCATGATGCCGCTCTTGCGAATATCGAAGCGCAACTCAAGGCCGCGCATTTGCTTGAGGGTGTCTTCCGGCAATGCCTTGAGCAGGTCCAGACCGTTGATATCAACGAAGAGGAATTTGTCCTGAAAGGCGAAATATTCCTGCAGGTAGCGATAGCCTCGGAAGGTGTTCAGCGGATACGGGATCAACGCTTCCTCTTCGGCAAAACCCACCGGCTGCACACGGTCACCGGGCATCTTGAACGCCATCGGTTGACCGCTTACGCCGTTGATGGGCTTACCGGCGCCGTCCAGCGGGATCAGCTCAATGCCTTCGAGGTTGCGCAACAGGCTCAGGTAAAGCATCTGGCTGATGTAACGCTCACCGGCGAAGTACAAACGCAAACGGCTCAGTTCCAGTTCGCCGAGGTGACCGTCAGCGCTCATCTCCAGACGCAGGCTCAACAACGAACCGTCGCCCTTCACCGAGTAATTCAGCGCAGCCAGATCCAGCGGCAACACTTCGGTCGGGTAGCAGGTGCGAAAGCGGCAACGCACGTCATCGATCGGCACGCTCTCAACCGGAGTGTCGCGCTCGACCATCAACGCAGGACCCGAACGCTTCAGCGGGTCGAACTGCAGAATGCTGAACGCCGGCAGCGGCCGCATGTAGTTGGGCCACAGCAGGTGCATCAACGAATGGCTCAGCTCCGGCAACTCGTCATCGAGCTTCTGGCGCAGGCGCCCGGTCAGGAATGCAAAACCTTCCAGCAACCGCTCCACGTCCGGATCCCGCCCGGCCTGACCGAGAAAAGGCGCCAACGCCGGGCTACGCTCGGCGAAACGACGACCTAACTGGCGAAGTGCGGTGAGTTCGCTTTGGTAGTAGTGGTTAAAGGACACGGGGTACCTTCCTGGTAGTGGAACTCATGAAAAAAACGTCCTGTAGAGCGCGACTGTCAGACCGACAACTACGTAACTGGCGATGAGCAGGTACGGTAAAAAAGCCAGCCCGCCAAACATCATCGGGAACCCGGCGAGGCGCTACCGTGTTCGACCAACATCAAAATCAGCAGCGCCGCGAGTGGAAGCCAAAGTGTCACTCTCACCGCTAGTTACTTCCCACGAATTTGTTAGACGCTGAGTAAGACACGCCCAAACCAGCGTATATTAGCCAAACCGAAAACCCGATCACTTCTCACCGCCCGGTTTCGCCGCGCACCATGTTTTGAAGTTCAACCGGTCAAAGCCCTGACAATTATTAGACTTTAAAATAAATATATAAGGCGACGTCGCCTCGTAGGAAAAATAATAATAGTTATCGCTATCCTGACCATAGATCCAATAAGAGGAAGATCCTTGATTTATCTCATACGGTTCGAAAGAGAAAATTGAAGATTCCGCAGGAATGAAATTAACGCGATCCATTGCCAACATCAGCGCATTGGAAAAAAAGTTAGTCCACATGACGATCCCCAAGACTAAAACACCGGTTGCCAACACGAAAATGGTAGATCCCGAGATTTTATTTTTCATAGAAATACAACCATGCAGTGCCTGCCTTTGCATTTTCTAACAACGTCATTGCATCGCTTGAATACCTTTCGGCAAGCGGACCTGAACCGTTGTAAGACGCAATGACTTTCTTTAGCAGCTCCGGTGTCAATGACCCTGAATGGCAGCGGTCCCCTGTGGCTCGGTCTATGAGTTCACGCAGGTGACCCGCGGCATAATAAAGATCTGCTTTCCAGTCATCGCCAGGGATTCGAGTGTCTTGGTTCCAACCAAAAATCCGGTACTGAACATCTTCGGGCAATGGCTTTTTGCAGTAATAATTCTCGGTGTATTTAACGGAGTTCTGCAACGCAGCTCGACTCATATTGGCAAAACCGCTAGAGCCACCGGCCAACTTATCAGGAACGGCGTCAAAAGCCATATTGTCGACAATCGCCAGCAAAGTTGTTAATGATCGCTCGCCGAACTGCATTGCTTGAAGAAACTTGCTGCCTTTAGGTCCATTTTCCTGTTGCAGAATGACCGCCAGCAGAATATGAGGAATCCCATAATATTCCGCGGCCTGTTTTATCCACACACGTATTTCAGTGTCAGAAAAACTTGCTTTGAGAAGCTCTTTGGTCTTGGGTACATACCACATTATTTGTAGAGGAGAAGGCAGCTCTCCGGAGTAACTCGGAACACTATCGTATCCGCTTAGTGTAGTTACTTCTTTTCCATTACAACGACATACTTTTAATTCTACGGGCGTAATTTCTGAAGTCTTAGTGCTTGGAGCAGCGCCAGCGGGCACATATTCCTGTCCATCTTTTTTGATTTTTTCAGGCTCTGCCATGAACGACTACTCCCTTAGCTCTCAATAAATACTTCGATTTTTTCGGAGCTCGTATGCGCAGCTACCCGATGAGTCAAACCCAACTCATTGGTGATTCCGCTTTCGAGCGACCCGTCCTGACGTCGAATTAAATATTTGGTATCAGCCAACGGATTGCCTAAACCATTCTTCAGTTGAAACTGCGCATCGAATCCCGGGATCACCAACGGAGTTGGCGCCACAAACGGCACCGGCGAATGCGAATTCCCGATAATCACCGTCCCGGACCCGGCCGTAACCTTGTTGCCATGTGTCCCAACCGAATCCACCGTCGCCGCCGGTTTGCCGTTGATCAAAACCGTCGTCGCCAACCCGCCCGACATCGCACCACCACACGCCGAGGCATCGCCTTGGCGGGCGGCCGCGAGGCCGTCGAAGAACACGTCGCCGGAGCCGGCGGCGATCGGGTTGGTGCTGTGGCCGGGGAGCGGGCAAGCGGTGGGGTCGGATACGCGTGCTGCGGGTTTGCCGGACATCGGAGTCTCCTTAATTGACCTTTACTTGACCGCTGCCATCCAGGCGCGCGGCGAAACTGACCTGGCGCTTGAAACCATCAACTTCCAGCAGGCCTTCGATGCTGAAGGACAGCCGAAGCTGATCGTTGTCACGCGGCAGGGAGATGACACGCACGTTGCTCAGGCGCGGTTCGTAGGCTTCGATGAAATTTTCGATGGCCAGTCGGGCCTGACTCAGGGAGTCGTGCAGGCTCAGACGCATGTCATTGAGATCGGGTAGCCCGTAGTCGGACAGCGTTTGCACGCTGCCCGCACGGGTGCTGAGCATCTTGGCCAGATGGGCAGCCACCGACGCCATGGCGGAAACCTCGCGGCTCCAGCCGACGCGTTTGTCCGCGTCGCCACCCAGGCGTTCGAAAAGGCTGCCGTATCCAGTCATGAGTCGCTCCGCTTACTCTTTGTCCAGCTTGCCAACCAGCGACAGGGTGAAATCGGCACCCATGTACTTGAAGTGCGGGCGCACGTTCAGGCTGACGCGGTACCAGCCCGGCTCGCCTTCAACATCGCTGACGATGATTTGGGCTGCGCGCAGTGGACGACGGCCACGGACTTCGGCGCTTGGGTTTTCCTGGTCGGCCACGTACTGGCGGATCCACTTGTTGAGTTCCAGCTCGAGGTCGGTACGTTCTTTCCACGAACCGAGTTGCTCGCGCTGCAGCACTTTCAAGTAGTGAGCCAGGCGGTTGACGATCATCATGTACGGCAGTTGGGTGCCGAGCTTGTAGTTCAGCTCTGCGGCCTTGCCTTCTGCGCTGATGCCGAAGAACTTCGGCTTCTGCACCGAGCTTGCGGAGAAGAACGCCGCGTTGTCGGAGCCTTTGCGCATGGTCAGGGAGATGAAACCTTCCTCGGCCAGTTCGTATTCACGACGGTCGCTAACCAGAACCTCAGTAGGAATCTTGGTTTCGATTTCGCCCATGCTTTCGAAGTGGTGCAACGGCAGGTCTTCAACCGCGCCACCGCTCTGTGGGCCGATGATGTTCGGGCACCAGCGAAATTTGGCGAAGCTGTCGGTCAGCTTGGTGCCGAACGCGTAGGCCGTGTTGCCCCACAGGTAGTGCTCGTGGCTGTTGGCGACGGTTTCTTTGTACACGAACGATTTGACCGGGTTTTCTTCCGGGTCGTACGGGTTACGCAGCAGGAAGCGCGGCACGGTCAGGCCAACGTAACGGGAGTCTTCCGACTGACGGAAACTCTGCCATTTGGCGAACTGTGGGCCTTCGAAGTGATCCTTCAGATCTTTCAGGTCCGGCAGGCCGGTGAAGCTTTCCAGGCCGAAGAATTTCGGGCCGGCGGCAGCAATGAACGGCGCGTGGGACATGCAGGCTACGCTGGACACGTACTGCATCAGTTTCACGTCCGGCGAGCTTGGGGACATGTAGTAGTTGGCGATGATCGCGCCAACCGGCTGACCACCGAACTGGCCGTATTCAGCGGTGTAGATGTGCTTGTACAGGCCCGACTGCATCACTTCCGGCGAATCTTCGAAGTCATCCAGCAGGTCGTCCTTGGAGACGTTGAGGATTTCGATCTTGATGTTTTCGCGGAAGTTGGTGCGGTCGACCAGCAACTGCAGGCCACGCCACGACGATTCCAGGGACTGGAAGTCCGGGTGGTGCAGGATTTCGTCCATCTGGCGGCTGAGCTTGGCATCGATCTCGGCGATCATGCGGTCGACCATGGCCTTCTTGACCGGCTCACCGTTGTTCTGCGGCTTGAGCAGCTCTTCGATGAACGCCGACACACCGCGTTTGGCGATGTCGTAGGCTTCGTCGTCCGGGGTCAGGCGGGTTTCGGCGATGATGCTGTCGAGAATGCTGTATTCGCCGTTCTCGTTGCTCTTTTGCTGTGCTGCGCTAGTGCTCATTGTGTTGGCTTCCTTGGCTGATGGGGGCTCAGGCGTCCGGGGCTGCGGCGTTCAGGCCCAGCTCACCCAGTACGCGACCGCGGGATTCGTCGTCGGCGAGCACGCCTTCGATGGCTTTGCGGAACGCAGGCGCGTTACCCAGCGGGCCTTTGAGGGCTACCAGCGCGTCGCGCAGTTCCATCAGTTTTTTCAGCTCAGGCACTTGCTCGACCAAGGATGCCGGGTTGAAGTCCTTCATCGAGTTGACGCGCAGTTGCACGGCCAGCTCGTCGGCTTCGCCATCTTCCTGCAGACGGTTCGGCACGCTCAGGGTCAGGCTCAGCTCTTGCTTGGCCAGCACTTCGTCGAAGGTCATCTTGTCGATGCTGATCGGTTTGCGATCTTCGACTTTGCGTTCGTCCTTGCGGTGGGTGTAGTCACCGATTGCCAGTAGTTTCAGCGGCAGTTCAATCTCTTCCTGAGCACCGCCGGTGGCGGGTTTGAAGGTGACGTTGATGCGTTCCTTGGGGGCTACCGAGCCTTCTTTGGCCATGGCTTTTCTCCTTGCGGTTGTGGCCCTGAGGCCTATTCGAGTACCACTTCGAGATCGAGGTGGCACAGCCTGCGATAAATCTCTTCCTTGCGTTCACGCACTGCATGGTTCTGCGGTAACAACTCGCAGCAGCTATGCAGCAAATGCAGCACTTCCAGCGCAAGATCGGGCTCCCAGGCGTGCAGGCCTGAGTCCTGTAATGTTTGGTCGAGGGTTTCGAGTTGGGTCTTGGCCAGTTCGTATTTCTTGGCCATGAAGCACAGCCGCGCGAGGGCGAACTGCCAAAAGAACCGAACCCGCCCGCCGTTGGCGCTTTGCAGGCCCTGCTTGAGGATCTGCACGGCGGCCTTGAGGCCGTCCTTGCGCAGAATCGGCATGACTTCTTCCAGGGCCAGCTCCCAGGCCGGCTGGGTATCGGCGACTTCGACCTTGCGCGGCGCACTGGCGCTTTGCAGGTGTGGCATGACGTGGGCGCTGATCCAGGCGCGGGTGGCCGGGTCGGCGAACGGCGCGCCGTCGTGGAAACGCAATTCGATGATGCCGGGCAGGCGCTGAACCAAAAGCGCGAAGTGGATTTCCACTTCGCGCATGGCCATCTCGGCGTTCAGCCCCTGAAGGCATTCCCAGACCATTCGCTGGCCATCGAACCAAAACGGTGCCTTCGCCAGGCTCGCCTCCAGCTCTACCAGCAGATCAGCGTATTTCCCTTGGTCGAAGCGGTCCTGGTAGGCCTTGAGTTTGTCTGCCGGCACGCCACGCAGGACGGTGATCTGCTCGGCATTGCGCTCGGGCACCGCGTCGATGGGCAGCCACAGCAGCGTACGATTGAGGCGCAGGGCGCGCAGGTCGGTGGCTTTCTGCTTGAGCCACCAGGCGCACAACGGACGGGCGCTTTCCTGCTGGGCGCGCAGGGCCTTATGGGCTTCTTTCTCGTTGTCGATTGGCGCGCCGGGAGTGAACAGCTGGGTCGCGGCCTGCTTGACCTGGGCCACTGCGGCGCCCACCACGCCGGGCTCCGGCTGGTTATCGGCGGCGCGCTGAACCATGTTTTTCAAGCGGCGGGAGATCGGCAGCAGCAACGGCGCGTCATCGCCCAAGTGCTCGGTGCACGCGGCGTCGAGGCCTTCCAGATGCTCGACCAGCCGGCGGAACAGCGGCAGCTGCTCTTTGATCGCAACGTTTTCGTTCAGCACCTGCTCAAGACGCGGCACCAGCCAGCTGATGGCGGCGGAGCGGGTGCGGGCCTTGTTCGGGTGAACTTCGGCCCAATGGTTTTCACAGAGATGGTGCAGCAAACCGAGGCCGGCCAGCAGCCCCTGGAAGGATTCGCGCTGGTACAGCGCCCAGGTCAGCCAAGCGCCGACACGCAAATCCTTGGATTGAGTGCGCAGCAGGTTTTCGCTGTTTTCACGGACTTTCAGCCAGTCGATCTGACCACTTTCGTGCATGGACTGGGCTTTGGCCAGTTCGCTTTCCAATGCCTCGTATTCGCTTGAAAAGCGAACATCCTCGCCCGCGAAACTCTCTTGGGAAACAGAGGCTTTTGCGAGTTCAAGGTAATGGGCAGAAAGTTTGCTTGAGTGGGACATTTATAGCCTTTAGTTAGAAAAACTGTCATTGCCCATTGAAATTCCAATGACTACGGGCAGCATCAAAGAACGACGAAGAGCCTTTCCTTATTTAGTCCTTACTCCTTAAACATTGGCACTTTGCAACCACTGTCAAGCACCTAATCAGATAGCAAGACGAAGTATCTCTGTTGCTCGTAGGAATTTTCCCTATATGTAGCAGCACTAATGATCTCGGACCGATATCTCATCGCACGACAACCTCGCCACAAACCACTGGAATAGAGCCTTACTTTGAATATTTCAGAACCACTTATGCATTCAGTACTGCGCACTCATCTTGATTGGGCGTGAAGCATGCCAAAAATAAAAAGCGCTGAATGTAGGACCATTCCGAAACATTACTGACATCAACAAGCAATTCGGTGAACGCCAATAACCAAATAAAAAACAACATCAAATTGATAACAATTTATGTACCCCACATTTTTGAATGCGGAAATTTCAGGCTTGGCTTCCAGACCCTTCCTACATCAATCATAAAAGTGCCTTGTTAGCGTGTTCAGCCATTGACGCCTGTCCGGGCCAGGTATGGCTTGGGCATCGCAATTTGTTTTCCTCAGCTTAAGGACGAGCGACTAAACAGCAAAAGGATAAGCGCATGTTCGCACCTGCCGATGCAGCCCATTTCACGCTTGTGATTCCGACGGTCCGCAACGATTTCAAAGTGCTGGCCTTTGAAGGCACTGAAACCATCAGCTCCTTGTATTCAATTCACGTCGACTTGATCAGCGAGTACCCCGATTTCGATCTGGAGAGCCTGCTGGACCAACCTGCATATTTGCAATTCGGACTTAACGGCGAAGGTATTCACGGTCACATCGTAAGCGTGTCCGTGGGTGATGCTGGTAAACGCCTGACCCACTATCGCGTGAACCTTGTGCCGGCACTGCATTACCTGCAGTTCAGCCGGGATCAGCGAATTTTCCAGGGGCAGACGGTGCCGCAAATCATCGCTCAGGTCCTCAAAGGGCACGGCATTCAGGCCGATGCATTTACCTTCCACGTCAAGGCAAGTCCCCCGCGCGAATACTGCACTCAATACCGGGAAAATGATTTGGAGTTCGTCCAGCGGCTCTGCGCCGAGGACGGCATTACGTGGCATCACCAGCACTCCTCGGAAGGCCATGTGCTGGAGTTCACCGATGACCAGACATTCTTCCCCAAACTGGGCGAAACGCCATATCAGCAAAACTCCGGCATGGTGGCGGAACATCCGGTGGTCAGCCAGTTTTGCATGGGTTTCAAAACCCGCCCCAGTGTAGTTACCCGCCGTGACTACGACCTGAAACGCCCGAACGCGTTGCTGGAAAGTCGCTTTACCGCTGAGTTCAGTCCCGAGCTGGAAGACTATAGCTACCCGGTGCCATTGGAGAGCGAAAAGCGCGGCAAACAACTTGCCCGCCAGGCACTTGAACGGCACCGGGTCGATTATCAGTTGGCGGAGGGCAAAAGCGACCAGCCAACGCTGCGCAGCGGCCACTTTTTCAGCCTGACGAACTGCCCGCACGAAACGTACAACGATTTATGGCTGTTGCTCAGCGTTACCCACTCTGGAAAAAATCCCCAGGTGCTCGAAGAGTCAGCCAGCGCGACCGAACCTGAGAACGGATTTACCCAGGGGTACCGCAACTGCTTCAGCGCCATTCCATGGGACGTTTTTTATCGGCCACCGATGCCTGCACCAAGACCCATGCTGAATTGCCAGACCGCTCGCGTCACCGGACCTGTTGGTGAAGAGATTTACTGCGACGAATTCGGTCGCGTCAAAGTCAAATTTCACTGGGACCGGTCGGAACGCAACACTGAAAACAGCAGTTGCTGGCTGCGAGTAGCGTCCAGTTGGGCGGGGGACAACTTTGGCACAGTGATCATTCCTCGTATCGGCATGGAAGTCCTCGTCACCTACCTCGAAGGCAATCCCGATAATCCGTTGATCACCGGTTGCCTGATCAACAAGGTCACACCGGCGCCCTACCCGTTGCCCGAAAATAAAACCAAAACCGTGCTTCGAACCCACAGCTCCCCCGCTACGGGTGGCTACAACGAGTTGTCGATGGAAGATCGCGCGGGCGATGAGTTGATCTACCTGCACGCTCAGCGGGATATGGAGCAGAAGGTCGGGAACGACAGCCGGATTGAGGTGGGTAATGAGAGTCGAGTCACCATCAAGGGCGACCGTATTACGGTACTGGGATCTGAAGAGCACCTCACTATCACATCGGATCGAAAAATCCAGGTTAGCGGCAACGACTACCTGCATGTCTCTGGCGACAGCCACACAAGATCTGATGAAACGCTGGTTATCGAAGCCGGTCAGCACGTGCATATCAAGGCAGGTACACACCTGGTGATTAGCGCGGGTGAAAGTCTTTCCGTGAAGGTTGGCAATGAGCACATTGTGCTCAACGCCGACGGGATTTTCAGCAGTAGTCCGATTGAGCTCGGCGGTGCTCCGATGCCAGGCACGGCTCCTCATACATTGTTGCGAGGGGCAGCAGCAGGCTTGTTGGTTGCCGTCGCACCTGCGCCGGCATCACCGAAAGAAAATGAATCGGATGAGCTGGAGGAAGAGGAGGAGGAAGTTGAGGAAGAAGGGATTACGTTGCGGATTGGGGTGTTCTTTGATGGCACGGGCAACAACAAAGCCAACAGCGAAACCGTGGCAGCGTGTTATGCGCCGGACGCCAAACTGGCGGAGGCGGCCGAGGAAGTACAAAAGTATTGCGCAGCTTATGGGTATGACGGCAATGGGAGCTCGCCGGACAATAGTTATGGGAATGATGTGAGCAACATCGTGCGGCTTTACAAACTCTATGAGGACCGAGTGGACGAAACGCTTTCGCCAGAAGCAACGACGACTTCGATCGCCATTTACGTCGAAGGTATCGGGACCACGAATGGTGGTGAAGACTCACGTTACTCCCAGGCAACGGGGCGGGGTGAAACAGGGGTGGCTGCCCGGGTCGAGCAGAGTCCGGCGCTTATCGGCGAGCAGATACGGCAGCTAAGAGCACGTAACCCGGAATTGATAATAGAGCGAATTGAGTTCGATATTTTCGGATTCAGCCGAGGCGCCGCAGCGGCGAGGCATTTCGCGAACGAAGTGCTCAAAGGTAACGAAGGCGTTCTTGCCAAAAGTTTTCCTAGCGGCTTCGAAGGCTTGGCTAAAAATTTTGCATGGCGGCCAAAAATAGATGCGGCTATCAACTTTATCGGTCTGTTCGATACCGTCGCCTCGATCGCCAACCCGTGGGTGCTTGACTTCAATGGTGCCAACAGCAGAAACCCTTTCCTCAATCTCAGACTCCCGGACGGCTGTGCCAATAAGATTGTGCATCTGGTCGCGCGAGACGAAGTCCGTGAAAATTTTGCCCTCAACAGCCTCGGTGATACAGACCTGGTTTTGCCCGGTGTGCACTCAGACCTTGGCGGTGGTTATTTGCCAATAGCCAATGAAAAACTCCTGTTGGGTAAGCCGTTAACAAGCACCGTGAGCGAGAGCACGGACGCCACCCGCACTGAGGCCTACCTTTCAGCCGAAAAAGAGGCATTCGCCTGGTATGGAAAAGGCGTCATCGACTTCGAAGGTCCGCTTAAGAAAATCAAAGTGGCGTATTGGGAAATACCGCTGCCTTACTCAAAAGGGCCAGCTGGAACCAAGATCGAACCACAGAAGAAGGTATTTGCAACTGCTGCGATTGAACGCCCGGTGCGAGGTGAATTGTCGCTTGTTTACTTACGGATCATGCGCGAACTGGCAGTCCGACACGATGTACCGTTTGGCATCATTGATGCCAACGACCCAAAACTAGCCCTGCCTGACGATTTGGTACCCATTCACAAAAAGCTGCAAGCCTATGCCCTTGGCGAAACAGCGGTCGAGGGATTGACCCTCCAGGAACGAGCATTGCTACGCAGTCGCTACATCCATATTTCCGCTAGCTGGAACGCAGCCAGAGATTTCAATAGCAGCGACATGAGCGTTTTTTTCATCAACCGACCGGCTAAAGACAACAAGCGTGTGGTGCACCCCAATGAATAATTCCGTCTGCCTTTTCGCCAAATGCACAGGCTTACTCTTTGGGCTGCTTTTTACTGGTGGCTCGCAGAGCTTCGCCCAACCCGGTAAGGAACTACCTTGGTTCTTGGGCTTTTCAGCGCCGGCTTATATGGAAGTCTGGATTGAAACTGCAGACGTAGTGGATATCCAAGAGCGGGAATTCCGAGGTGCGGGAGGCGGTATAGCCTCTGTTCCAAAGCCCCCGAATAATCAGGGTATTGCCAAAGGATGGGTCAGCAGTAACGGTGCTGGTAAGGGTAGATATGTCACTGGTGCCGATCTGCCCCGTCTGATCTATGTGCGCTGGCAATCACTGGCGGAACCGCAAACCTATGAGGCCTACATAGTCATCCCCGAATCCGCACGGGAAATTATGCGCAAACCTGAAAAGGCGTTTTGCAGCTTCGGTGCCGAATGGATTACCGAATCTCGTGACAATATCGGCATTGGTTTGGCTCCCGGCGGCATTGCCAAGGTCTGGCTTGGCGGTGCCTGCCTGAGCGCTATCGAAATAATTCGGGTAGAAGGAACAATAAACTCTAAAGGCCCTTATGAAGGCAAATCTGGTGGTAAGCATCGACCCTTATCCGAAACGTCCAGGACTTACATAGAACAGTTCGGGATTCCTTATGGCTCTTGGTAACCACTACCTCGCGGCCTCGCCGATCATCAAACCAGTTAAGCCAATCAAGAAATACATCAGCCTGCTAGTTGGATTGCTGTTGGCCTTTAGCTCGCAAAGCTTCGCGCAATCGGACAAGAAACTACCTTGGTTCCTGGGATTTTCAGCACCCGCTTATATGGAGGTCTGGATTGAAACTGCAGACGTGGTGGACATAAAGGAGCGAGTATTCCGAGGTGCGGGTGGTGGTATCGCTTCTGTACCAAAGCCCCCGAATAACCAGGGCATTGCCAGAGGGTGGGTCAGCAGTAATGGCGCGGGTAAGGGCAGATATGTCACTGGCGCCGATCTGCCTCGTTTGATCTACGTACGCTGGCAATCGCTGGCCGAACCGCAAACCTATGAGGCCTATATCGTCATTCCCGAATCCGCACGGGAAATTATGCGCAAACCTGAAAAGGCGTTTTGCAGCTTCGGCGCCGAATGGATTACCGAATCCCGTGACAACATCGGCATTGGTTTGGCTCCAGGTGGTATCGCTAAGGTCTGGCTTGGTGGTGCCTGCTTGAACGCGATCGAGATTCTTCGGGTGGCAGGCACCGTCAATACACAAGGTCCCTCTCAGGGAAAAAATGAAGGCCGTTATGCTCTGCTTTTGTCACCGGAGTCCAAAACCTACATCGACAAGTTCGGAATCCCCTATGGAAGCTGGTAAGGAATGCCTACATTTCCGATGGTTAAACACCATTCAATAGGGCTTGTTTAAAACGCCTCAAGGTTACGTCCTGCAAGCTACAACACCTTGCGTCGTTGCCTACGGCTGCGCCAGAATCTGCCGGCTTGTGCGCCTTGGGGGCGGTCGGTAACTTGATTCCTGTCACTGCCCATCAGTGATCGGGTTTAGCAGCCCGTGGTTGTTAGTGAGGTGCATAGCGGTCCTTCAGTCAGGTATTCATGTCCTGCACTTGATGGTGGCTGTGCGTGGGGCGCCTTCGGGCGCGCCGGTTTGCTAACTCCCCGGTCTGCTAACCCGCGCATAGCCGCCACCCATCGTTTAGCAGCGACATGTGAACGGCTCCACTTCAGGAGTTGGTAAATGTTCAAAGTCACCCCAAATCCACCAGACACCGACCCGATCTCCCCATACGAAAGCCCCGATTCAAACAAACTCAACGACGCCGCCGAGCGCGCCCTCGACCATCACTTCCCGCCAGCCGAACCAAAACCACCAAAACGCAACGGCCAGCTCTTCGCTGTCTGCCCCGGCATCAACACTGAAGCCCTCCTCGCCAGCGCCTCGGAAGATCTACTGTCCATCAGCGCCATCGCCGCCGACCTCGCCGACGATGTGGACGGTTCACGCCGCTCTGTAGCCTTGGCGCTCAGCCGCATGGCCGACGGGGTGCATTTGTTGGTAGAGCGAGCGCTGGATCATCTGGATGAACCAGAAATGGCGGCAATTTTCGCCAAGCAACAAAGTAAAGTCAGCTAACTCGCCAAGTAGCAAGCAACCCCGATGGGTGTGTTCCTCCCCATCGGGGTTTTCTCGTCACGGTGCCCAGCACACAGCTGGGAGCACAAAAACCAACACAGTTATCTTCCCTGTTTCCGGAGCACATGTAGGACGCGTCCGATTTGGTCTGCTTGGTCTTGAAGTGCCTCTCTGCCTCGTTACTTTGCACAGGCACACTCGATGTTGAGTGGGTGCGGCACATCGCTCATGGAAGCGCGCCAATAAACAGGGAGTTCAATCAGTTCATGGCTAGTCGACACAATAAAAAATGGACCGTGGCATTTGGGTGCTATTGGGTCGCCATGTTTACACTCGTAGCTAGCGTCTCTGTTCGGGCTGAAGGGTGCCACGGTTTAGGCTGCGCTCTAAACGGCGGCCCCCTGGATTTCTCGATGCTGACTGGAATTGGTTTCATCTACACAACGGTCGGACCATTTATTTCGACCTCAGACGCCACTGAAGATAGCCCCTCGAAACACTACGCCCAGGCCTTAAAAGATGATGCCTCAGCTTATCTCGCTACCGACGGCGATCACGATGGATCCGTGCTTGAATCTGAATGGCGCAAGTACTTGGAGCAGTACCCCCACCAGCCAAGCAAGGAAGAGTTTGCCCGGATGGTATTAGCTACCTATCAATGAGCCGGAAATGGCGGCGATTTTCGCCAAGCAGCAAGCCGGCTCCTACATCTATGGTCTTGCGTTCCGAGGTCACCCGCGTACAAGGCACGATCAATCCCAAAGGCCCCTACGGGGCACGTCCAACGGAAAACATCGACCGCTTTCAGAGGAGTCCAAAGCCTACATCGAGAAATTCGGCATCCCCTATGGAAGCTGGTAGGCCAAGAAGAATGACGAATGACGTGCAGTTGCCGGTGAAGCGAGCGCTGGATCATTTGCCAGCGCAGGAGATGGCGGCGCATGGCGCCTAGGCGTAGCCAGTACAGATCATCCCCACGCAACACGTGGGAATGATCAAAGCCCTACAGAAAACTCAATCAAACATTCGGGCAAGGTACCGGTGCCCAGTCGCCCAGGTCCGGGTTCTTGCACATGCTGTTGACCTGAGTGGTGCCTGCGCTGGCAACTTGCTTGCTTTCCGCCTGTTTGGCTTGTGCGGTTTGCAGGGTTTTCTCGGTGGTGACCGCTTCTTTCGGCACGGTTGGCAGCACCGGTTTTTTCGCTGGTTTCACCGCTTTCTTGCTCTTGGTCGGGGTCACGACCGGTGTGGTGTCGGCGGTCGCCACGGTGACCACGTCAGTGCGCTGCACGCCTACTTGCTGCAGGTCTTTTTCGTAGGCCTGGGTGTAGTTGCTCAGGTCTTCGCTGGCTTTACCGTTCACCGCGACGATCAGGTCGTTGGACTCTTTGAGGCCGGCGACGATTTCTGCCAGGCGCTTGCGGCCCTCGGTGTCGTTGACGGTCTTGGCCTTGCGGTCGGCGACCAGTTTGGTGAACGCGCTCTGGTAGCACTGTTGCGAAGCCTTGGCATACGCGGTGCTGCGGTCGATGTCGGCGGCGCTTTTGTTGACGTCGGAGGCGTAGGACGCGATGCGCTGGTTGTCATCGGCGATCTGCTTCTGACGCTCGTTGTAGTAACCGACCGCGCCGCCCGCCAGGGCACCGCCTGCTGCACCGATGGCGGCGTTGCGGCCACGGTTCTCGGAATCGGTCAGGGCGCCCAACAGTGCACCGCCGACAGCGCCGACCGCCGCACCGGTAACCACCGATTTGGTCATGTTCGAATCGGTGGCGCGCAGGTGCTGCACCGGCTCGTAGCAGTTCGGGTAGTACTCGACCTTGGTGCTCGAGGCGACTTTGGACGTCGGCGATGTAGCGCAACCGGTCAGTACGGTGCTGAAGCCGACGGCAATCAGCAGCAGATGACGCTTGGAAACCGAAGCAAAAGGTTTACGGGAGGAAAGCATAGTTGTGTTCTCGTTTAAGTTTGACCAGCTCAGCACGGCCCATCGCCGCCTGAGTCCCTTCCAAGCTCGCTGTACAACGAACGATCAAGACCGCTGAGCGTTCGATGCGAGCAATTCCTTCAATATCGCCGCCGGGTCGGCTCGTCGTTGCTGACGATAATCACCGACATGGCGAACGAATAACGTCGCGCGCGTCACCAGGCTCTTGCCCAGTACCGGCTTGCGCTCCAACTCTTCCTTGATGCGTTGAAACTGCGCCTGGATCACGGCATCGGTGTAGCGCGTGCCAGTCGCCAGGTTGTCGATGTAGATCGCCACCGCGCCGTCCAGCGCGCTGCGGCCGTTGTCGATAGCCATGGCGAACAGCTTGGCGCTGGCCTCGTCCTTGGCGTCCACGGCCTGCTGGCGACTCTTCTGCAAATTGGTCAGGCGAATGTTGTAGTTGTTGACGGTCTCGGCCACCAGGGCCGCCGACTGGATCAGGTTGCCGGCCGCTTCCTCGCGCTGTTGGGCGATGAGCGAGACGTTGCGCTTGAGCTCTTCGTTGACCAGCCCCAACTCGGCTTGCAAACGCGGATCGACGCTGGCGGCAATGATGCTGTCCAGGCGTTTGGTCGGGTCCTGGGCGTCGTCGATGGCATCGGTCAGCGAAGCCAGACGACCTTCTTTCTGCCATTGGGCAAACAGTTCCTTGTAGCGCGAACGGGGCGCCGACAACGCACCAATCGCGACCCGGAACCCGGTGGTTTCGTTATTTTGCTCGGTGCCGTCAGCGGCGAACAGCGAGTACTCGCGGCGCATCCCGGTGAACAAGGTGCCCTCGCCTTCCAGGTAATTGCCACCCTTGACCACGAAGCCGCCGTAGGTGCCCTGGCGGCGTCCGGCGTGCACCAGCTGGAAGGACTCCTGGACCATTTCGGCGGCGTTGCCGATCACGTCGAACAAGCCAATGGGGTTTGGCAGTTTGGTACCGATCGGCATCAACCGCGCGGCCTGACCGGTGCCGCCGGCGACCTGATTGAAGACCGCCCAATCGGCCAGCGGTCCGTCGCTTTCGCTGCCGTCCAGGCGCCGGGGAAACAGGCGCCCTTCCAGATCCTGACGGCTGACGGCCTGCCCGCCACGGGCTGCGAATTCCCATTCGACTTCGGTTGGCAAGCGCACAAAACCCAGCCCGCCCTCCTCTGCCGAGGTGCCGCGACCGCTCACCGGCAGCAGATCCTTGTGGTATTTCATCAGCCAGGCGCTGTACACCGCCGAGAAGCGTTCAGCCTCGAATCGCGACAGCTTCACCTTGGGTAAACGCCCGGCCATGCCTTGCGGAATTTCAGCCTGCAACGCCTCGCAGGCCGGCGCCGGCTCGCCGCTGGCCAACGATTGCGCCTGGGCCATGACCTGCGCGTATTGGCGGGCGGTGACTTCGTATTTGCCGATGAAATAGAGCATCGGTTTGAGCGGGGTGTTGGCGTCGGTCTTGGGCATCAACGGGGTGATGCTCTTGCTCCAGTCCTTGGGCAGATCCTTGAGGGTGAACTGGCCATTGATGAAGTCCCGGCGATAACCGGAAATGAACGACTGCTGATAGCCGGCCTCACCTTCGCTGAACGGGTAACCGAGGCTGATCTCACGGTCGTCCAGACTGCCTTGGGCCAGGATGTAGACGTAACGGAACACCATCTGCCCTTCGCACGGCAGCGGCAGGCTGACGTCATCGGGCAACGGCTTGGGGTTGTCCAGCTTGTCGGTGCCTTCATCAGCCCAGACCATGCCGGCCAGGCTCAGCGCCACGGCGGCGCCCAGTAACTTATACATCTCGGATTCCTTCACACGCCTGGATACGCGCCACTCGCCAGCCACCACAGAGCGCCGCCACGGCACTGACGCCGAGCACTGCCGCCAGGGCCAACGCGTAGTGACGCGCCAGCAGATGGCTGGCGTACTCGCCCGGCATCTGCGCAAATAAATGGTTCAGGCCCGATTGCGCCAGGCCATACAGCCCGGCACTCAACAGGGCGGCAAGACCGGCGCTGTACAGCGCCTGCACCACCACAAACAACAGCAACGCTGCCGTGGAAAACCCCAGCAAGCGCAGCACCGATAACGCTCGACGCTTGCGCTCGACCGCCGCCAGCGCCCCGGCAAAAATCGCCGCGAACGCTCCCGCCACGGCCAATCCGGCGATGATCCAGAACACGATCGACAGGTTGCGGCTCAGCGATTGCACTTGGGCGATGGCCTGGGCCTGGGTCGAGACCAGCAGGTTCTGCGCAGCGAAGTACTGACGCAGCGGTTCGACATCCTTGAGGCTGCGGGCGTACAGGCGAAACGCCGGATATACCCGCTGCTCCGTCGCGCCCACCGCATCACCTGGCCAACCGAACGCTGGCACGGCGCGGCCGTCCCGGTAATCTTCAGCCGCTTCCAGTAACGTCAACGGCGCGAACAATCCGTCCCGGGCGAAGGCTTCCAGCGGCAGAACCTGCAGCACCTGAACGCGAGTGTGCTGCGCCTCACCACGACCAGCCACCTGCCGGCCAAAACCGGCCTGTAACCAATCACCGGCCTTGGCCCCGAGCTTTTCGGCGGCGGTCTGGCTGAGCAGCACCTGATCCAGCCCTTGGGGCGCCGGCAGACTGCCGAGCAACGGATCGTTGGCGGTGGTGGGGATCATTTCCACAGTCACCGTCGAAGCGCCTGCGGTCAGATCCGCTGTCGCGGCAATCTGCCGGGTGCGCGGCAAGGCGAACGACACATCGCTGCGCTGGCTCAACTGCTCGATAAACGCGGCACTGAACCGGCCGCCACCCAAGGGGATGATCTCCCGGGTTGCCGGGTCGTTTTCCAGGCGCTCGGTCAAACTGCTGACCAGGCCGAATTTCAAACCGAACAGCACCAGCAGCGGCGCGATCACCGCCACCAGCGCCAATACCGAGCAGGCCGACAGCCAGGCATCGTTGCGGTAATCCTGCCAGGCCAGGGAAGCCACCAGCGCGCCGCGCATCAGCAGGCCTCCCCAAGGGTGGCGGTGACACCGCCATCGACGTCGCGATGACAACTGATGCGTCGCACCTGCAAACCGCTGGCGCGGGCCAGTGACTCGTCGTGGGTGGCAACGACGCAGCACACCCTGTGTTCACGAGCCTGGGTCACCAGTAACTGCATCACGCGTTCCGCGTTCAGCGGATCGAGGGCAGCGGTCGGTTCATCGGCCAACAGCAGGCGCGGCCCATGGGCCAGGGCGCGGGCACAACTCACCCGTTGCCGTTGGCCGACGGACAAGTCGCACGGTCTTTTGCCCAGTTGATCGGTGATATCCAACGCCCCGGCCAGGCGATCGACGCTGCCGTCGTCTTTCAAGCCGAGCAGTTGGCGCGACAGGTCGATGTTGCCGCGCACGTCCAGAAAATCCAGCAGGCCACCGGTTTGCAGCACGTAGCCCAAGTGCCGGCTGCGCAGGTTCGCCAAGGCACTTTGCGCATCTGCGCGCCACAGCCCGGCAATGTCCGTCGTGGTTTGACCGGACGCAAAATCAAACTGCCCGGCCCGATCCGGCGCCAGCACCAGCGCCAGCAAATCGAGCAACGTGCTTTTGCCGCAGCCACTGGGACCGACCACCGCCAGTTGCTCACCGGCACGCAGTTGCAGCCGTGGAATCACCAGGCTGTAGCGCTGGCTGCCGGCGCCCCGGCTTTTGTGCACTGCGTTCATGTTCAGCATCACGGCAGCGTCGACAATGGAACGCGGTACAAGGCATCACCCGGTTCGGCATCGCCGAAACGCACCCAGTTGGCCAGGTCGTTGTGGAAGGTTTCGTAGAGGCGGATTTTCGAGTCCAGCTCGTCGATAAAGTCCTCCTGCTCGGCCACGCTCAGGGAAAGCCACAAATCCTGGGTCATGTTCAGCGACTTGCTGCGATAAGGCAGTCCTTCCAGGTACTCCCCCAAAACTCCGCCATCGGCCAGATTGCCGCCCTTGCGCAAGGCCGAGGGATCACGGCTCATGTAGGCACTGGCACTGGCGATTTCCTGGAAGAAATTCTTCGGTGAGGTCTGGGTCTTGCGGGCGGCGTCGACGATCAGTTTCAGCGATTGCTGCAAGTCGTTGAGCTGCAGTTTGGTCAGCATCACGCACACTTGGAACGCCGGCAGGGCCGGGTTGGTCAGGTCGCGGTCGGCGGTCCAGGCGCTGACCAGTTGCGGCGCCTGGCTGGCGGCTTTTCGCCCCAGGAAGTCCATGTGCATCGCGTAGCCGATGGCCGCCGATTTGTCGGCCAGGCTCGGCGCAGCGCTCAGCAGCGGCACGGTTTGCGACTTGTTGCTGCGCACCTGATGCACCAGGTCGGCAAACACCGAACCGATCTCGTCCACCCGTTCACCGAACTTGCGCACATCGGCGCCCGGCACCGGGATGTACAGATCGCCGATCTGCGGGTTGGCGTCGGCGGTCAGGGTGCGATACTGACTTTGCGCACCGCCATGGGTTTTCTTGCCGGCATCGCTAAGCAGGTGCAAGGCGTAGATTTTGATCTGTTTGCCCAATGCGGCCTGACGCACTTCGGCCTCGTTCATTTGTGTGGCGGCATACGGGTCGTTCTTGCGCAACGCACCGGCATCGGTGACCAACAGAATCAAGCGTCCGCCATAACCGGACCAGTCCATGCCCTCGACCGCTTCCATCACGCCGGCAAAGGCATCTTCATTGAACGAATGGCTCGAAACCGTGGACGCCTTGACCTGCCGCGCCAAGTCCATGAAGCGCTGTGGGTCGCGGCCCTGGTCCAGGGTGATCAAGGTTTTGGCGACGTATTCCAGGCCCGGGGTTTTCTGGATGCTGTTTCGAAACCCCACCAGGCCAAAGCTGACACTGTCCAGCTCGCCCCGCTCGGCGATGCGGGTTTGCAGTTGGTGCACCACGTCGCGGACCTGATCGATGTAGGGCTGCATGGACACCGTGGTGTCGACGACCAACACCACAGCGGTGCGAAATGCATCGGCATTGGCGGCGCTGATCGGAGTGTTGCCGACAGTGGCCTTCGGTGCATTGCCGGGGTCGATGGACGCCACGTTCAGCAACTGCACCGGCTGGCCGTTTTCATCGAAGCTCTCGCGCGAATCAAAAATCGGCAACAGATAAAACTGGTTCTGCGGCACCGCGCTGGCGGCCGGTTCCAGGGCCAGCACCTGCTGATTGTCTTCACGGTTCTGCTGGGCCTTGAGCAACAGGTTTTTTGCAGCCGACGGATCGGCCAGCAGCCGCTCCACTTCGCCGGGCTGACGCAGGAACATCACCGGCGCACGACCGGAGCGTTCGGTGAACTTGAGCACCAGGCTTTGCTTCCAGTCGCTGACTTGTTCGGCTGGCAACCAGCCGTCACTGCGCCCGTCGGTGGCGGCGCCGACGCGTAGCCACGGGCTGCCGGCCACCTCTTGGCGCTGATAGACGTACAGCACGGAAAACGCCGGCAAGGCCTTATCAGGTGCTGCCCCCGGTTCACTGGCGAGTTTCGCTCCCGGCTTGCTGAGCACCCGCTGGAACAAGGTTTTTTTGCCGGCCATCAGCAGCGGGCGCTGACCGTTATCGACTTCTGTCGCCACAGGGGGGTTCACCGGTGGCGCCACGGCTGGCGGCGGTGTTTTGACTGGAGGCACTGAAGCCACTGGCGCCTTGGCGTCCGCTTCGACGTCACCGGACAGCCACCAATAACCCGCGCCGCCCAAGGCCAGCACCACGGCTACCGCAACAGCGGCAAGCGCGAACACCGGTCCCTTGCGCTGCTCCGAGGCCAAGGATTGCGGCGTCGACTTCGCCGTCGGCGCAACAGGCTTGGCTTGGGGTTGTGGCTGTGCAGGGCTCGTCGGAATGTCGATAGACACCGGCGTCAGTCCCGCCAGGTCATTGTTCATTGGAAGGGGCAACGGCCGGATCGTGGTCGCTTCAACCGATTCACGCGGCAGATTATCCAGCGCCTGCAACAGCGCTTTTGCATCCGGGAAACGCTCGGCCGGATCCTTGGCCAACAGCTTGCGCAGCACCTCTTGATAACGGCCGTGGTGCACCGGCAGCTCCGGCAGCGGTTCGGTCAAATGCGCCAGGGCCGTAGAGAGCGCGTCGTTGCCGGTGTACGGCAGTTTGCCGACGAGGATTTCGTAGAGCACCACGCCCAGGGCATAAAGATCGGCCCGGCCGTCAATGTCCTGGCCGCGCGCCTGTTCCGGGCTCATGTAGCTGGGCGTGCCGACGGCGAAACCCGCTTGGGTGAACTGGGTGCGGTCGTCCAGCGACTTGGCGATGCCGAAGTCCGAGAGCACCGCTGTGCCATCGGCGCGGAACAGAATGTTCGCCGGTTTGACGTCGCGATGAACCAGCCCCAGCCCGTGGGCATAGCCCAGCGCCGAGGCGATCTGGCGGATGTAGATCAGGCCCTGCTCCGGCGTCAGGCCGGCGGAAATGCGCTCCTTGAGCGTGCCATTGGGCAGGTATTCCATGGCCATGTAATACAGCTCACCGACATTGCCGATATCATGGATGGTGACCGTATGCGGGTGAGACAGGCGCGCCAGGGTTTTGCCTTCGCGCAGGAAGCGCTCGCAGAAACTCGGATCGGCTGCCAGCGCGGCGGCCATGACCTTCAACGCCACCTTGCGCTCCAGCGAGCGTTGGGTCGCCAGGTAAACGCTGGCCATGGCGCCCTCACCGATCTCACCGTCGATGTCGTAGCCCGGGATCAGAATGTTCGCGGTGAGGTTCATGAAGGCACCTTCACGACGACGACGGTGATGTTGTCCGGAGCACCGCGCATCAGGCCCAGGGACACCAGGCTGCTGGCGATTTCCCCTGGCTCGTCGTGGCCCAGCACCTCGCTGATCTCATGATCTTCAACGGTTTTGTTCAACCCGTCGCTGCACAACAGGTAACTGTCGCCGGGCTTCAACAGCAACTCGACCATCGCCAGCTCCAGCTGTGCCTGGACCCCGATGGCGCGGGTGACAATATTGGACCGTGGGTGCACCCGGGCTTCGGCTTCGCTGAGCAGGCCGCTGTCCTGCAGGTCCTGGACGTAACTGTGGTCCCGCGAGATCCGTTTGAGCCGGCCGTCACGCAGGCGATACAAGCGGCTGTCACCCGCCCACAAACACACCCCACGCAAGTCACGCGCCGCCATCACCACCACCGTGCTGCCCATCATGGTCACGCCGCGGTTGGCGGTTTCTTCACGCACGGCGGCGTTGACCCGCAGCAGGTCGGTTTTCAACGCCGCGACGTATTCATCCAGCGAACGGCCCACAGCAATGCTACGCAGACTGTCGACAATCAGACTGCTGACGTAGTCGCCCGCCGCGTGCCCGCCCATGCCATCGGCGACCACCCACAGGCCTTTTTGCGGCAGGTCCAGGCAAGCGTCTTCGTTAACCTGGCGGACCATGCCGACATGGCTTTTGCTTGCAGACTTCAGGGTCCTTCCCACGTTTGAACACATCTACACAAAACCTTCTTGGCCGAGCAAAAATTGCGCAAAATCAGCGGCGGCCGGCAGGCCCTGGCACCGCAATAAACCGGGGGCGATACGCTCCGAACCCTGGCCCCACCACACACTGGCCCCTTCGCAGGCCTGTTCGGCGAGGGCGATCATTCGCGCCTGCGGATCGGTGACATCAAAGCGGTGCAGGCCGGCAATACGGCTGCTCGGGGTGCGCGGCAGGCAGGTCGGACTGCCCAGTGTCTCCAGCGCTGCACCGAAGGCTTCGAAGCTCGCCTCCACGCTCAACGTGCTCAACAGCAATTGCTCGACCTGTTCAAACCAGGCGTCCGAACCGCTCACCACCGACGCCGGGTCGGCATCGTGATCCAGCAGCACCGCGACGGTCAGCGGAAAATACCGGCCAACCCGATCAATGCTCGGCATCACCACCCCCACGGCGGCCTGCGGCCCACACACACCGGGCGCGACCATAAAGCGCCACAGCGGACTGACCAGATAGGCATTCAGCCAACGGTCGCCAAGGCTCTGGCTGGCGAGCAACCCCGCCGCCAGCCACGAATCCCAAGGGCCGATAAAACTCTGCGGCAAGCCACGGCTGACAAAGTCCCCGCGACTGGCCAACTTTCCATAGAAGCCCGGCGTGCTCATAAGCGCTCCGGCAGGCTGAAACCGCTGAGCACACGGCTCTTGAACGGGTTGAAGGCGCTGTTGGCCCGCAGCTCATAAGAGGCGCTGGCGCCGTCGACCCGCAGCCGCAGGTTGAAGCGGTCCGGCGAGTTGCCGGCGGTGAGATCCGATTGCTCGAGCAGGCGGAACCAGGCCCAGGGCCCGTCCAGGGTGATGCCGGACCGACCGCTGGCCGTGGGCGGCATGATCGAGATCCGCACCACGCCGATGCTGCCGGGGTTGGGCCATTGCATGGCGGTCGGACGGCTCGGACCGTGGTCGTAGCTCAATTGCTGGCCGTCGAGGTCGAGCAAAAACTGAGTGATGGTGGAATCCATGGCCACGGGCTTGAGTTCGAAGCGCACCATCGGCTGGGTACCGCCGGAACGGAAAAACGCATCCCGGATGGTCGCTGCCCGCTGGAAGGTTTGCAGCACACCCGGGGCGATGCCGAGCTTCTGCGCGGCGCCCGGTTGCCAGCGCCAGGCCTGGGTCGAGGTATCCACGTAGGGCTGCAGGTATTTGCGGAAGTAGTTGTCCATCACCCCGCCCACACCGAAGAACTGACCGAAGTCGTCGAGGGTCGCGTCCCGTGCACTGCCTGGCGACATCGGATAACGCCCGGCCAGGGACTGGCGATAGATGTTCACCACTTCGCTGGTCCAGGCCGCGTTCAGTTGATTGCGTACTCCACCCATCATGCTGTTGGTGGTGGAGTTGACCACCGACTTGACCAGGCCCTGCACCAACGCCGGTTGACGCTCGGCGTTGAGGCTGACCCGCGTCGCCGCCGCTGCGGCCTGGTTCTTGGCTTCGCCAAGCAAGGCGTCGCCGCTGGCACCGACCATGGCGCTGACCTGCACATACAGGGCGTTCATGTCGGCCAGCAGGCCGTCGATGGCTGCCGGCTCGCCTTCGTTCTTGCTGACGATGCGGTTGAGTTCGGCAAAATGCGTGGTGACTGGATCGTCACTGGCCTCAGGTGCGTTTTGCATCGCCTGCTCCTGGCCGAGCAAGGTGCCCAGGCGCTCTTTGAGCTTGTCGACCCCACCCTCCACCGGCGCCCCCTTGGCCGCCAGCAGGCGTTCTTCCTGTTGCAGGTCGGTTTCCTTCGCCACCGCCACCAGCAATTTTTTCAACGGCGAAGTCGGTCCGGAAATCACCCGCAGCACATCGGCGGCCTGGGCCACGCTGGTGATCGGCACGAAGTCGATATCAGCCAACAAGGCGTCCCACTGGCGCTGATAATCCTGGAAATACAGGCGACGCACATCGGCGGCCAGGCTGGCGACGTTCTGTTGTTCTGCCTGATCGCGACCGAGCACCCACTGCTCCTCGGCCAAGGTGCCGGTCTGGTTCAGGCTGGTGAGCAAAAACCCTTGGCGGTAACCCTTGGCCGTGAAGAAGCCACTCAAGGGATCGCCCAGCGGCTTGCCGCTCTTGCGGCTGAACACCAGCGCAGCATCGCGCCCGGCCGCTTCGTTGAGACGAAAGTCCGGGATACCGTCCGGCAGTTTCTGCCGCTTGATCCGGTCATAGACACGCTGGGCCACCGGCAGCTGTTGCAATTGCCGGCGCAAGTCATCGATCAGGCGCGGGTCGAGACGCGCGGTGGGCGGATGGCGCTCGAACAGCGCCTGCAAGTGCTCACCGAGGGCTACGCGCTGCTCGGCCGGCAAGTCGCGGGGCAGGCTGCGGTCCCAGTCCAGGGCGATCCAAGCCTTGATGAAATCAGCATCGTAATGCTCACTGTCGGCGAGCATCAGGTAGGCCTTCAAGCCTTCGTAAAGGAAGTCCGAATTGCCGCCGCCGTGCAGTTGCTCCTCGATACGCGTGAGCAAGCGCGGCGCGAAGACCGCGATCAATAGCTTGCGATAGACGCTGCCGGACTCGGCTTCAAGCATGTCGCCCTGATACAGACCCAGGCCTTCGGCCCAGTTCGGCGCGTCATCGGCCAAGTGCTTCACTGCGTTGAGCAAGGGCAACACGGCGAGCACGTCCCGCTGTGCCGGGCTGAGGTTCTGCACGGCCTGGCCCAGGGGCACGACTTTCTGATCGACTTGCGCGATATACGCCTGATTGGCGCGGTAGCTGACCCACCACAAGGTCCCGACCACCAGCACCAAGGCTACGGTCGAGGCCAGCACGCCCTGGGCGATCCACTTGCGTCGACGTTCGACTTTCGGATTGACACCCACCAGCCCACGCTCGGCAAAGGCCACGGCGCTGAAGAGCTTTTCGATGAAGTAACTGCGCCCGGTGCCGTTCTGGCGCACCAGGTGCTGGCGGTCCAGGTTCATGCTCTGGGCCATGGAGCCGATCAGCCGGTCAATCGGGCTGCCTTCCTGGGTGCCGCTGGTGAAATACACCCCGCGCAACAGCGCCCGCTCTTCAAAGGCGTTGGGTTTGAACACGCCCTCAAGGAAGCTTTGCAGGCAATCCTTCAACGCGCCGAACTGCTGTGGAAAACCGTAGATCAGATCGCGTCGCGCCGGGTCGCGTTCCTGCTGCAAGCGCTCCACCAGCCGATCGTTCAGGCGTTGCTCCAGACCGGCGAATTCGCTTTGCAGATGGGCCAGCGGGCTGTCATTGCTTTTGCCGTCATCCAGAGCGAAGGTCATGCCCCAAACCTGGGCTCGCTCTTCCTTGCTCAGGGAGTCGAAATACTCCATGAACCCAGGCACCAGATCGAGCTTGGTCAGCATCAGGTAGATCGGGAAACGCACGCCCAGTTGGGTGTACAGCTCCTGAATGCGCAGGCGTATCGCAGCGGCATGGGCGGCGCGTTCGGCATCGCTGCCCAGCAACAGGTCGGAGAGGCTGATGGCGATAAATGCACCGTCGATCGGGCGACGGGCCCGCTGTTTTTTCAACAGACCCAGAAAGCCCAGCCATGCGGCCTTGTCGACCGTCGCGTCGCTGTCCTGAGTGGTGTAGCGGCCTGCGGTGTCGAGCAGCACAGCCTGGTCGGTAAACCACCAATCACAATTACGCGTACCGCCGACGCCGCGCACCGCACCGGCGCCCAACTGCGCGGCCAACGGAAAATGCAGACCGGAGTTGACCAGCGCCGTGGTCTTGCCCGAACCCGGCGGGCCGATGATCACGTACCACGGCAATTCGTAGAGATTGCGTCGTTCGTCGCCGCCCAGCTTGGCTTTCTTCAACAGCGTCAGGGCTTCGTCCATGCGCTGGCGCAGGGTTTCGAGCTCTTCGGCCGTAGCGATGCTGGTCGGGTCCGGTGGGGTTTGCGCCGCCAGGCTGCGCATGACTTCGGCGGCCTGACGGCGGGCCTGGATGATGCGAAACACTCGATAGGCGATCCACACCGCGAATACCAGAATGATCAGCGCCCAGCGCCGGCCTTCGGGCACCAGGAGTTCAAGCAGCGGCCCGACAAACCAGATGATCAGGCTCAGGGCGATCAGCCCCAGCAACGGAATGACCCAGCGAGTCATAAAACTGAAAAACGCCTTCACTCGACCCCCTCCGCCAACACTGTGATTTCGACCCGACGATTGCGTGCGCGGCCCTCGGTCGTAGCGTTCGAGGCCAGCGGTTCGGTGTCGCTGCGGCCTTCGGCGCTGAAGCGCTCGGGCTGGCCGGTCTTGGCCGAAAGGATTTGCAGCACCGAAGTGGCCCGCGCCTCGGACAACGCCCAGTTCGATGGGAACCTCAAGGTGGCAATCGGGCGATTGTCACTGTGGCCGGTCACCCGGACCTGGCCCTTGACCTTGCGAATGGCATCGGCGATGCGCAGCATCAGCGGCTGGAAATTGTCGACGATACTGGCGCTGCCCGAGGCGAACAGCTCATCGCCACGGATGGTCACCACTGAACGGTCAACGGCATCTTCCACGGCCACCCGGCCGGCCTTGATTTCATCAGCGAGAAAACCGGCCAAGCGTGGCCGCTCGACCAGTTTCGGCTGCACCACCGGACGGTCGATGGCCTGCACCGGGATCTCGCCCAGCGCATGAATGTTTTTAAACACCGGCTCGGCATCGGCGGCCAGTTTCAAGCGCAGGCCGAACACCAGGGCCAGCAGCAACGCCACGCCGATGGCTACCGCGATCCATGGCGGCATGAATTGCGCCAGTCGATCGCGCGCCACGGTCACGCCGCGCCAATGGGGCGACAGTTCGCGCTCATATTCGCCACGGGCGCTGCGGATAACCGCACTGGTGCGCTCACGCAACGCCTCCAGTTGGCTGCGACCGTCATTCATGACCCGGTAACGCCCTTCGAAACCCAGGCACATGCACAGGTACAACAGCTCCAACAGATACAAACGTTCGCGGGGGCTTTGCAGGCAATGTTCCAGGAGCTGGAACACTTTCTCGCCACCCCAGGCTTCGTTGTGCACAGTGATCAACAGGCTTTGCTTGCCCCAGTCACTGGCGCCGCCCCACGGCGTACTCAACACCGCTTCATCCAGGGCGGTGCACAAGGCGTAGCGGGCCAATAACACATCGTTGCGCACCACGCCGGCGGCCTCGGCGCGCTCCTCGAACTGGCGCAGGTAGGCCAGTAGTTGCGCCCGCAGACTCGCTGGTGCCGGGTGGGCAATGGTGTTGCGCAAACGGGTCAGCAAAGCCAGCAGCGGGCCCGCGGCGCTCTCCAGGGGGTTGAGACCTTCGGTTTTACCGGTCAACAGCGGCGCGGCCGGCATCGACAGTGGCGCGGGCTGGGCGCGGCCAGGGTCCGGGCGGGCCGGCTCGGCGCCACGACCACCGGGGGTCGGCATGAACTGGGTACGATCGTCGTTGTTCATCGCGGTTTATCCTCGGATCGCCCAGAAAGCCAGGTTCAACCCCGGGAACTGACCCGCGATGTGGAACGCAAAACCGCCGGAGTTGGCCAGTTGTTGCCAATGCTCGCTGCCCCGGTCGAGTTCGTAATAGGTGGAGCCGGCGTGATAGGGAATCTGCCGTGGCGCCACCGGCAGCGGCAGCAGACCGATGCCCGGCAATTGCAGGTTGACCATGTCGCGAATGTGTTCCACCGAGCCGATTTTGCTCTGCAGGCCGAAGCGGCTGCGCAGGGTCTCGGCAGGTACATCGGCGCGCACCACCAGAATAAAACTGGCGTTGTCGAGCAGGGTCTTGTCAGCCAGCATGGCCACATGAATGCCATAGGCTTTTTCGACGATCGGAATCGGCGTGGCCTTGCTGTCGATCAGCATCGACAGCGCTTCACGCAGGGCTTGCATCACCGGGGCAAAACTCAGCGCGAGGTCATCATGCTGGTACTGCGGGAATTCCTGCGGTCGCCGCCCGGAAGCGGTAAAAGTCGAGAATTCCCCGGCCAGGCTCACCAACTCGCTGTAGAACCGCTCGGGATGCAACGGACTCAACCGGCTCAAGTGCTGGATCAGCGGTTGGGCACGGTTGACCAGTTGCAGCAGCATGAAGTCGGCAATCTCCGAGGCACCGCCAGCACCGGACGCCACCACCCGCCCGGCGAGCGCTTCGCCACGCTGATGAAGCAGGCCCAGTAGCTCGTTGCGAAACGCAGCCAAGGGCGTGGAGGCGACCACATCCAGCAGCGGCGGGATGTAAGTGTCATCGAGCACCAAGGCGCGGTCGGCGCGTTTCTCCTTGATTCGCACCAGGCCGATGGCCGCGTAGTCGCTGATGCCATCCCGGGCTATCAATAATCGCAGCGCCCTCGACCCCACGGCCACCGGGGCCTGGTTTTCGAATGGCGCGTTATCGTCCCGAACTTCGCGCACCTGACTCACATAGCGCGCAGCGCCCAGGGCCTCGCCTTCGTCAACGGTGTCACGCGCACCGGCGCGCTTGAGCGGCAAGGCCAAATACACCAAACCATCGCGCAGGTTGTCATCGATATTCAGCGGGCTCGGCGCCAGGTCATCCTGGGGAATGTTGAATGGCGTGCCGTCTGGCAACAGGCCCCGCGCCGAGATGATCGCCAGTTTGCCCTGGGCCAGCAGGCCCTGGTCGATCAGCAACTCAGAAAACCCCCAGGCACCGGCCGACAATGGGCGACTCCGGGCGTCGATGAGGTTCTCCAGGTAACGGTCATGCTGCTGGAAGTGCTGCGTTCCAATGAACATGCCTTCCGACCAGACCACGCGATTGTTCCAGGACATGGGGGCTCCGATTGTTTATTGGGCAGGGCTGGATGGGGGAACCGCGACGGCGCTGCGCACGGCTCGCACGTCGAGGCTGATCTGGTATTCGGTGTATTGGCGCGGCGGGACGTTCATCACCGTGCGCCACAGCGACTGATCCAGCTCGCGATACCCCACCAGCACGCCGATATGGCGGGTGGCCGGATCGAGGTCACGCTGCAGACTCAACTGCTGGCCAGGCTGGATCAGCACTTCGTCCTGGTCGATCAGATCCGCACCGAGCGTCGCCTGGGCTCGTTCGGCCAGTGCGAAATAATCGGAACGACCGAAGGTGGCGGCATTTTTCAATTCGAAAATGCGCACCCGGACCGGGGCCGGCTGGCCAGTGGCTCCGGGGTTGAGCCCGGCGATGGCGTGAAAGTGCAACTCGACGGCGGCCGTGTCGGCCTCAGCCTCTTCGGGCTGGGGTTTGGTGGCATCCTTGGCACACGCGGTCAGCAGAAGCGCGGTGGCGACTGCGAGTAAAAACCTGTGAATCATCCTGCGTCCTCAATGACGTTTCAGCTATCCGTTGTTCCGTTCTTTGCTATGAATCGCGTTATGTGACGGCGACGCTCAGTGGCGACGTTGTCTTGCACTGTGTTCTTCGTAGGCACGGCTGAATTCCCGACCGAACAGGTCCTGGAAATCCTCCTGGGCCTCACGGGAAATATTGCTGTAGAGCTCGGTGAACTGCTGCCAGTACTGGGCCTGTCGTGAACCATTGAAAATGCTCGACAGGCCACCGGGCTTGCCCATGCGCTCTTCCAGTTGTGCCGGTTCGAAACGCGCCAACAGGTGCTTGATCGCAGCTTCCACACCGGCCATCACCGCCAACTGGTGGGCACGCAAGTCATCGAAGCTGTCGCGCACCGCCAGGTCCGGCGCCATGAACGCTTGATTGGTGTGGCGCAACAGCAGCAGCAAGGCCTCATCGACGTTGGGAGCGAATTTCAGCGGGTTGTTTTCCACCGGCTGAATCATCGTCTGCTGAATGCGAAACTCGCCCTTGAGGCTGCTGCGGGCGCGCAAGACATCGATCAGGCCTTCGACCATCAATCGATAACTGCGGCCGATGTTTTCCATCTGCGCTTCGGCCTGGGCCTTTTCCAGGCGCACTTGATCCAGCCCGGCGCCGCGCAGAAAGGCTCGTAACAGGTCGGGTTGCGAATGGTCGACCGGGCCGGGCGGATTGACCGGATGCTCGACGATGGCCACGGGTGGTTCGTGCCGTGGTGGCGGCTCGACCGGTGCCTCGATCGGTACGCTGACTTGAGGCGCCGGCGGCGCAACTTCTGCAACAGGCAAGGGGGCGACAGGCAGGGGTGTAACCGCCACTGGCGCGGGCTTGTCGCTGAACAGGTCCCAATCTTCCGGAATCACCGGGGCTGGGGCTGGGGCTGGGGCCGACGCCAGCGGCACAGGCTCGGCCATGGGCGTCGGGCTGGGGATCGGGGTCGGTGGGCGGAAGTCGTGCTGCTCAGCCGGGACATGGTCGGACTGGGTGGCCGGCGGGACGGTGGTCGGTGCCAGAAAGTCGAACAAGTCCGGCAACGTGTCCATGGCCGACACACCCTGGAAATGTGCAGGTGGTGTCATGGGCGACGATGTCGGCGTAGCCACGCCAGCGCCCTGACGCCCCATCAGAGCCTCGAAGCTGTTGGACGAATCGGCAAAAGGGTTGCTGTCAGTCACCGGCAGATTGAAATCGATGCGCGCCTGGATTTCATAATCACCTATGCGGATAACTTCCCCATCTTGCAACGGCTCGCTGTTTCCTTTGCGCAGACGAATGCCGGCCTTAACCAATTCCACACCATTAGTGCTGTTATCGGTTAAATAATACCGGCCATCTTTATATTGAATAACGCAATGCTTTCCGGAAACCAAGCGCTCTGGATCGGGCAATACCCAGTCATTATCAGAATTACGGCCAATTGCCATCACTCCCTGATCCATGGATTTTTCAGAGCATTGACCAGGGGTAATCTTGTGATAACTAGTGATAGTCAAACACAGCGGCATCTTGCCTCCTTGCTGCACACTTTGCGCGCCGGCGAATGAGGGGATCAATCCCCGCGGAACTCGCCGACAAACCTTGCAAACAACCTCAAAAATAGCTTTTTACCAGCATATTTGCTGATCTTAACCGGTTTACGTGACAAAAAACCTGCGTCAGTACCTTCCCAGACCTACCGGTCGCAAGGGTTGTTAAGCACCTCACATCTGTCACACAGGAGAAATAGCTTACCTTGACAAGCCATAAGTACTACACCAAAAATGAACAACTTTCTTGAATACAGTGATGGCACTTTAAGATCATAGAGGATCCAAAGGGCCATTACGCACAAGGAAACATGCGAAGTTCCACTTGGAGCTTACGTGTGAACTGCCCGATTCTGTCGCGGGCGATAGGGAGATCAATTTCAGTGGAAGTGCCTTTGCTGCTCGCCGCCGTTTCTGCGACTTCGCCTTGTGGCGAAGATCTGGAATACGACGCGGACTTTTTGCGCCTGGAACGCGATTCCCAAGGCCAGCCCGAGCGCAGCATGGGCGATTCGATATTGCCTGCCGAACCGCCTGAATGGCGCAGCATCCAGCAGCAAAGCCTGGACTTGTTGCAACGCAGCAAAGACCTGCGTATCACCCATTTCCTTTTGCAAAGCTCCCTTGCCCTGGAAGGTGTCACCGGCCTGGCCCGCGTCCTGACGCTGATCAGTGAATTGCTCAAGCAATACTGGGCCGACCTGCATCCACGCCTGGATGCCGAAGACGACAACGATCCCACCGTGCGCATCAATGCCCTCGCCGGCCTGGCATCCGATGCCACCATTCGCCTGCTGCGCGAAAGTATCCTGGCCCGTTCGCGAACCTTTGGCGCTGTCAGCCTGCGCGCCGCCGCCAACGCCAGCGGCCTGCAAAGCTTCCCTGACGAAAACCTCGGCGCCGAACAACTCGCCGGAGCGTTCCTCGACAGCGATCCCGAACAGTTGGACATCATCCGCAAAGCCTTGCACGAGGCCCGTAGCGCCGCCGAGACCATCGAGCAACACGTCAGCGAACAAGTCGGCTCCGCCCAGGGCGTTGACCTTGGCCCGTTGAAGCAACCGCTCAAAATGGCCTTGCAGATTCTCGGCCAGTTCGCCCCGCAGAGCGGCGACAGTCCCCTGCCCGATGCCATCAGCGACGACAGTGCCGCGCCGGTTGAATACCCCACCGCACCAAGCGCGCCGCGCAACGCCAGCACCAGCACCAGCACCGGCGAAATCAACAACCGTGACGACGTGCTGCGCAGCCTGGACCGGATTCTTGCGTATTACACCCGTCACGAGCCCTCCAGCCCCCTGCCGGTGCTGTTGAACCGGGCAAAGAATCTGGTGCACGCCGACTTCGCGGCGATCGTGCGCAACCTGATTCCCGACGGCATCAGCCAATTTGAAAACCTGCGCGGACCAGACAGCGAATAAAAGCGTACGGATCACGCAGTCACGTCACCGGCACCGCCGATGACGCCAACACCGTCGCTTGAGCGACCAGGAGCAGCAACGTGGCGAAGCAAAGTTCTCAGAAATTCATCGCGCGCAACCGTGCGCCTCGAGTGCAGATCGAGTACGACGTCGAGCTTTACGGCGCCGAGAAAAAGGTTCAGTTGCCCTTCGTGATGGGGGTTATGGCTGACCTCGCCGGCAAGCCCGCCGAGCCTCTGGCACCTGTGGCCGATCGCAAGTTCCTTGAAGTGGATGTGGACAACTTCGACTCCCGCCTCAAGGCCATGCAGCCACGCGTTGCGTTCCACGTGCCCAACGAGCTGACCGGCGAAGGCAACCTGAGCCTGGACATCACCTTTGAAAGCATGGACGACTTCAGCCCGGCCGCCGTGGCGCGCAAGGTCGACTCGCTGAACAAGCTGCTCGAAGCGCGCACTCAATTGGCCAACCTGCTGACCTACATGGACGGCAAGACCGGTGCCGAAGAAATCATCATGAAGGCCATCAAGGATCCGGCGCTGCTCCAGGCACTTGCCAGTGCGCCCAAGCCCGCCGAGCCTCAGGCTTAATCAGGACGAATGATCATGACCGATCCAGTACGCGCAAGCGCCCAGACACTGGGCACCACCGAAGAAGCCAGCGAGTTCGCCTCCCTGCTGCTGCAAGAATTCAAACCCAAGACCGAACGCGCCCGCGAAGCCGTCGAGACCGCCGTGCGCACCCTGGCCGAACAGGCCCTGGCGCAGACCGACCTGGTGTCCAACGACGCCATCAAGTCGATCGAGTCGATCATCGCCGCCATCGACGCCAAGCTCACCGCCCAGGTCAACCAGGTCATCCATCACCCGGAGTTCCAGCAACTGGAAAGCGCCTGGCGTGGCTTGCACTACCTGGTCAACAACACCGAGAGCGACGAGCAGCTCAAGATCCGCGTGCTCAACATCTCCAAGACCGACCTGCACAAGACCCTGAAGAAATTCAAGGGCACCGCGTGGGACCAGAGCCCGATCTTCAAAAAGATGTACGAAGAAGAATACGGCCAGTTCGGCGGCGAACCTTACGGCTGCCTGGTGGGCGATTACTACTTCGACCAGTCGCCGCCGGATGTCGAATTGCTGGGCGAACTGTCGAAAGTCTGCGCCGCCATGCACGCGCCATTCATTGCCGCCGCATCGCCGACCGTGATGGGCATGGGCTCGTGGCAGGAACTGTCGAACCCGCGCGATCTGACCAAAATCTTCACCACCCCGGAATATGCCGGCTGGCGCTCGCTGCGTGAATCGGAAGACTCGCGTTACATCGGCCTGACCATGCCGCGCTTCCTGGCACGCCTGCCGTACGGTGCCAAGACCGACCCGGTGGAAGCCTTCGCCTTCGAAGAAAACACCGACGGCGCCGACAGCTCCAAGTACACCTGGGCCAACGCCGCTTACGCGATGGCGGTGAACATCAACCGCTCGTTCAAACACTTTGGCTGGTGCTCGCGCATTCGTGGCGTGGAGTCTGGTGGTGAAGTGGAGAACCTGCCGGCGCACACCTTCCCGACTGACGACGGTGGCGTGGACATGAAGTGCCCGACGGAAATCGCCATTTCGGACCGCCGTGAAGCGGAACTGGCGAAGAACGGTTTCATGCCGCTGCTGCACAAGAAAAACACCGACTTCGCCGCGTTCATCGGCGCCCAGTCGCTGCAAAAGCCGGCCGAGTACGACGACCCGGATGCTACCGCCAACGCCAACCTGGCCGCGCGCCTGCCCTACCTGTTCGCCACCTGCCGTTTCGCCCATTACTTGAAGTGCATCGTGCGCGACAAGATCGGCTCCTTCAAAGAGAAGGACGAAATGCAGCGCTGGTTGCAGGACTGGATCCTCAACTACGTCGACGGTGACCCAGCGCACTCCACCGAAACCACCAAGGCCCAGCACCCATTGGCGGCGGCCGAAGTGATTGTCGAAGAGGTGGAAGGCAACCCGGGGTATTACAACTCTCGGTTCTACCTGCGCCCGCACTATCAGCTCGAAGGTCTGACGGTGTCGCTGCGCCTGGTATCCAAGCTGCCTTCGGCTAAAGGCGCGTAACACCGCCCTTGATGTGATCGCTCCCACGCTCAGCGTGGGAACGATCAGAAAAACACAACGTGGTAGACACCACACAGGGAGAGAACATGGCTGTTGATATTTTCATCAAGATCGGCGACATCAAGGGCGAGTCCATGGACAAGGCCCACAAGGACGAAATCGACGTCTTGAACTGGAGCTGGGGCATGTCTCAGTCCGGCAATATGCACGTGGGCGGCGGCGGCGGTGCCGGCAAGGTGAACGTCCAGGACCTGTCGCTGACCAAGTACGTCGACAAGGCTACACCCAACCTGATGATGCACTGCGCCAGCGGCAAGCACATCGACAAGGTCAAGCTGACCGTGCGCAAGGCCGGCGGCGAAAGCCAGGTCGAGTACATGATCATCAACCTGGAAGAAGTGCTGATCAGTTCCCTGAGCACCGGCGGCTCGGGCAGCGATGATCGTCTGACTGAAAACGTCACCCTGAACTTCGCCAAGGTGCTGGTGGACTACCAGCCGCAAAAAGCCGACGGCACCAAGGAAGGCGGGCCGATCAAGTTCGGCTGGAACATCCGCCAGAACGTCAAGGTGTAATCGAACGTGCCCCCGTCGTTATGCGCCGGGGGCATTTTGGTGCTTGCTCGAATCCAATCCTTTCCCATCCGGTGTCTGAGTCATGGCCAAGCCGTCGTTTATTAATTTGTGGAAAGCGTATTCCGATCTCCTGGTCACGTACCCTGATGCAAAGCCCTGTGATGGCCCTTGGGAAAACCAGTGTGCTATCCGCATGAGCATGACGCTCAACACAGAGCTGACCATCAAGGTCAACAAATCCACCTATACCGAACCCAAGTGTGCACATGAGCACGCCCGGGGTGCCGAGTCACTGGCGAACTGGTTGTGGAAGCATCATCTGGGGCGGCCACTGATTCTCGGTGGAAGTGCCGAAGAACGTCGGAAGTTGCAAGACAAGACCGGGCTCATCTTCTTCAAGGATTGTTTCCAGCAGACAGGAGAGTCATCGGACAGTCGCACCGGCGACCATATCGACCTGTGGAATCGCGGCCTGACCATCGGCCGGTATAGCGACCCATCCTACCGATCCCGAGCCATCTGGTTCTGGGAGCTGACATGATCAAGTCCAGCCGAAACGCTGTGGTCCTGTGTTGCGTATTGTCGAGTGTATCCGCGTGCGCCGACCAGCAAGCCCCGTCTGCTGCCGCAGACCAGGTAGTCACCCTGGGCGCACAACAGCTGACACTGGAGAACGACCAGCAGCGCTGCGTGTTGCGTAAACCGGATCGGAGCGTGCTGCCACTTGAAATGCCATGGCCTTGCCAATTTGCGGTCGACCGCCAAGGCAAGCCGCACGTCGAGTCCTTCAACAATGTGCCGATTGCCATCGTGCTGCACATAAGCGTTGACCCTGCGAACAGTCGCGACTGTCGGTCCGAGTACCGCGCCGTACGCCAGATCAAAGGCCAGCTCGAACCTTCGGTGGTTTCTCGCAGTGCCAGTTGCCTGCGCGGTGCAGGCGATCAGAAAGACTACACAGCGCTTTTCACTTGGTAAGCGACTTCACATGCAATCACTTACGACTCTGCGCATCGCGCAAAACAGGTTGGGCTTTGAGGGTTGAAATGATCAAACGAACCCTGTTGATGCTGCTGTCCGGCTGCCTGCCGTTGAGCCTCAACGCCTGGGCCGGGCAGCAACCACTTGCTGCCCCCAGCAATGAAGTCATTGTCGCCGGACAAACATTGACTCTGGAAAACCACGATCAGCAATGTGCGTTACGCAAACAGGACCAAAGCATCTTGAAACTAGACATGCCGTGGCCTTGTTTTCTGAGTGTCAACCGTGAGGGTCAGCCACGGGTCGAAACCTTCAACAACGCCCAAATCATTATCGTGGAGCACTCCACGCCCGAGCCCCCTCCCAGCCGTGATTGTGACGCTCGGTATCAGGCCATCCGCCAAATCAAAGGTCAGCCCATGGAAGTGTCAAACGTCGCCCATAGTGCTGGCTGCATGACCGGCGGCATGGACCAGAAAAATTTCGTGGCGCATTTCTCGTGGTAACCGACATCGCCACCCGCGATCGCCTGCAACCGTCCCTGCTGGATCGGTTGACCGACGACGACCCAAGCAACCTCAAGGAAAGCGCCGACAAGCGCGTACTGTCCCTGACCCAACTCAAAGCCTCGGTGCTGCGGGACCTGGCGTGGCTGCTCAACACCACGTCATTGCTCAGCGCCGATGCGACGCTGCACACACCGGCCGGCACTTCGGTGGTCAACTTCGGGCTGCCAGCCCTGGCCGGCAACAGTGCATCGAACGTCGATATCGCGGCGCTTGAAGCACTGATCCACCAGGCCATCGCCACGTTCGAGCCGCGGATTCTGCGCCATACCCTGCGCGTGCGGGCCCGGGCATCCGCCGAGATGAATCACAACGCCCTGAGTTTCGAGATCGAAGGCGACCTCTGGGCCCAGCCAGTGCCGCTGCGCCTGATGCTGCAAACCGACCTGGACCTGGAATCCGGCCATGTGCGAGTGGTCAACGCCGACCAGCGGAGACACTCATGAACCCGCGCCTGCTGGAACTGTACAACCAGGAACTGCACCACGTGCGCGAAAGCGCGGCGGAGTTCGCCCAGGAATACCCGAAAATCGCCAGTCGGCTGACGTTGTCTGGCATGGACTGCGCCGACCCGTACGTCGAGCGCTTGCTGGAAGGGTTCGCCTACCTGACGGCGCGGGTACAGCTCAAACTCGATGCCGAATACCCGACCTTCACCCACAACCTGCTGGAAATCGCGTACCCCCATTACCTGGCGCCGACACCCTCGATGACCGTGGTGCAATTGCAGGCCGACCCCGATGAAGGCTCACTGAGCAGCGGTTTCCCGTTGCCTCGGGATACGGTTCTGCGCGCCGCCCTGGGTCGCGAAAGCCAAACCTGCTGTGAGTACCGCACCGCCCATGCGGTGACGTTGTGGCCATTGCAGGTCAGCCAGGCCGAGTACTTCGGCAACCCGTCCGCCGTGCTCGGGCGCCTGGCCGCCAGCGCCCCCAAGGCCAAGGCTGGCCTGCGCCTGACCCTGCGCACCGGTGCCGAACTGCCGTTCAACAGTCTGGCCCTGGACAACCTGCCGCTGTACCTCAACGGCGCCGACGAACAACCCTTTCGCCTCTACGAACAGTTGCTGGGTAACGCCTGCGCCGTCTTCGCCCGTCAGCCCGGCGGCGATTGGGTAGAACGCCTGCCCCAGGATGCACTGCGCTCCGTGGGGTTCGACGATACCGACGCCGCGTTGCCAGTGGTGTCGCGAGCCTTCCAGGGCTATCGCCTGTTGCAGGAATACTTCGCCCTGCCCCGCCGCTTTCTGTTTGTCGACTTCACCGGGTTGAGCCGGGCGGTCAAACGCTGCCAGGGCCAGGAGCTGGAATTGATCGTGCTGTTCGACCGTCACGATCCGAGCCTGGAAGGCAGTGTCGGTGCCGCACAGTTCCTGCCGTTCTGCACCCCGGCAATCAACTTGTTTCCCAAGCGCCTGGATCGCATCCACTTGTCGGAACGTGTGAATGAACACCATGTGATCGCCGACCGTACCCGGCCGATGGATTTCGAGATTCATTCCCTGACCGCCCTCACCGGCCACGGCACCGGGTCGGAACAGCCTTTTTTGCCGTTCTACGCCGTCCGCGATCCGTCTCGCTACGGCCGCGATCAGGCGTATTACACGGTGCGGCGCGAACCCCGTATGCTCTCCAGCGGTCAGCGGCGCAACGGCCCACGTTCGACTTACATCGGCAGCGAAACCTTCGTCAGTCTGGTGGACAGCCAGCAGGCGCCCTATCGTCACGACCTGCGCCAATTGGGCGTAACGGCGTTGTGCACCAACCGCGACCTGCCGCTGTTCATGAGCGTGGGTAACAACAAGACCGACTTCACCCTGGCCGACAGCGCGCCGGTAGCGGCGGTACGCTGCGTGGCAGGCCCGAGCCGCCCACGCGCCAGCCATGCCCACGACGCCAAGGCCTGGCGGTTGATCAGCCAGCTTTCGCTCAATTACTTGTCCCTCAGCGAGCAAGGCCAGGGCGCCGCCGCCCTGCGCGAGCTGCTGCGCCTGTATGGCGACGACAACGATGCAGCCTTGCAATTGCAGATCGAAGGCCTGCGCGAAGTCAGCAGCAAACCCTGCACCCGACGTTTGCCAATGCCGGGCCCGATCGTGTTTGGCCGCGGTATGGAAATCACCCTGGAATTCGATGAGAACGCGTTTCGTGGCACGGGCGTCTTCTTGCTCGGTGCAGTCTTCGAGCGCTTCCTGGCACGTTACGTGTCGATCAACAGTTTTACCGAGACGGTGATCCGTACCACCGAGCGCGGCGAGATCATGCGATGGAAAGCCAAACCCGGACGCCGTCCGACCCTGTGAATACCCTGGACGCGATGCACCAGCAGCCCTGGGAATACGACTTCTTCCAGGCATTACGGCGCATCGAGTGCGAATCGCCTGAGCTTCCGCGCCTGGGCCATTCGTTGCGCCTGGCCGATGACCCCTTGCGCCTTGGGCAACAGGCCGATTGCACCTTCGCCCCGGCGACCCTGGCCTCGGTACAGCCGGGCATCGACGGTTCGCCGGCGCGTCTGGAACAGTTCTTTTTTGGCCTCGGCGGCCCCAACGGCCCGTTGCCGCTGCACCTCACCGAATATGTGCGTGAACGCCAGCGCAACAACGCCGACAGCACCAGCAAACGCTTTCTGGATGTGTTCCATCATCGCCTGCTGAGCCTGTTTTACCGGGCCTGGGCCGAAGCACGACCGACAGTCAGCCATGATCGCCCGGACGATGACTACTGGTCGGCACGTCTGGCAGCGCTGAGCGGTCGAGGCATGCCGAGCCTGCTCAAACAAGGCCTGATACCCGACACGGCGAAGCTGCATTACAGCGGTCATCTGTCGGCACAAACCCGCTATCCCGACGGTTTGAAGGCAATCATCGGCGAGTACTTCGGCCTGCCGGTGGAGATCGAAGAATACGTCGGCCAATGGCTGGTGCTGCCGGAGCGCAGCCGCGTGGGCGTCAGCGCTCATCAATTGGGCGTGGATTTTTGCCTGGGCCGCTGCGTCTGGGATCGCCAGCACAAATTCCGCATTCGCCTGGGGCCGCTCAAGCTGGATGACTACATGAGCATGTTGCCCGGCAGCCCATCCTTCAATGAGCTGGTGGCCTGGGTGGCCGAATACCTGGGCCATGAACTGGACTGGGATCTGAACCTGGTTCTGAAACAGCCCGAAGTGCCGACACTGCAACTCAATGGCCGCTTCCGCCTGGGGTTCAATACCTGGGTGGGCAAGCCCGCAAAAGATGCCAAGGACTTAATACTCGCCCGGCATTACGCCGAACAAGCCAACACCTCACAGATCTCAAGGAGCCAAGAGCATGGGTGAAATCAGTCGCGCCGCGTTGTTCGGCAAACTCAATAGCGTGGCCTACAAAGCCATCGAAGCCGCCACCGTGTTCTGCAAGTTGCGCGGTAACCCTTATGTGGAACTGGCCCACTGGTTTCATCAGTTGCTGCAATTGCAGGATTCGGACCTGCACCGCCTCATCCGCCAGTTCAATATCGAGCCGGCGCGCCTGGCCCGGGACCTGACCGAAGCCCTGGACCGTTTGCCACGGGGCTCGACGTCAATCACTGACTTGTCTTCCCATGTGGAAGAAGCCGTGGAGCGTGGCTGGGTCTACGGCAGCTTGATGTTCGGCGAAAGCCAGGTGCGTACCGGTTATCTGGTGCTGGGCATCCTCAAGACCCCGAGCTTGCGCCATGGATTACTGGGACTGTCGGCAGAGTTCGACAAGATCAAGGTCGAGGCCCTGAGCGAGCGGTTCGACGAGTACGTCGGCGACTCGCCGGAAAATGCACTCAGCGCCAGCGATGGTTTCAACGCCGGCAGCGTGCCCGGTGAAGCCAGTGGCGCCATGGCCCCAAGTGCCATGGGCAAGCAGGAAGCGCTCAAGCGTTTTACCGTCGACCTCACCGAGCAGGCCCGAAATGGCAAGCTTGACCCGATCGTCGGCCGTGACGAAGAGATCCGCCAATTGGTAGACATCCTCATGCGTCGTCGGCAGAACAACCCGATTCTGACCGGTGAAGCCGGCGTCGGTAAAACCGCCGTGGTCGAAGGTTTTGCCCTGCGCATCGTCGCCGGTGACGTGCCGCCGGCGCTCAAGGATGTGGAACTGCGCAGCCTGGACGTCGGCCTGCTACAGGCCGGCGCGAGCATGAAAGGTGAATTCGAACAGCGCCTGCGCCAAGTCATCGAAGACGTCCAGGCCTCACCAAAACCGATCATCCTGTTTATCGACGAAGCCCACACCCTGGTAGGTGCCGGTGGCGCCGCCGGCACCGGGGACGCGGCCAACCTGCTCAAGCCGGCTCTGGCCCGGGGTACCCTGCGCACCGTGGCCGCCACGACCTGGGCCGAGTACAAAAAGCATATCGAAAAAGACCCGGCCCTGACCCGCCGCTTCCAGGTGGTGCAAGTCGCCGAACCGTCCGAAGACAAGGCGCTGCTGATGATGCGCGGCGTGGCCTCGACCATGGAAAAACACCATCAGGTGCAGATCCTCGACGAAGCCCTGGAAGCCTCGGTCAAACTGTCCCATCGCTACATCCCCGCGCGCCAGTTGCCGGACAAATCCGTGAGTCTGCTGGACACCGCCTGCGCCCGGGTCGCCATCAGCCTGCATGCCGTGCCGGCCGAAGTGGACGACAGCCGTCGGCGCATCGAGGCGTTGGAAACCGAGCTGCAGATCATCGCCCGCGAGCACGCCATCGGCATCGTCATCGGCGCCCGCCAGACCCAAAGCGAAAACCTGTTGAGCGCCGAACGCGAACGCCTGGCCGAACTGGAAAACCGCTGGGCCGAAGAAAAAGCCCTGGTGGATGAATTGCTCGCCACCCGCGCCACCCTGCGCGAGCGCGTCGGTGTGGTGGACAGCGAGGACGGCAGCGAGACCAGCCACGCCTTGCGCGAAAAACTGGTGGACCTGCAACAGCGTCTCAGCGCCCTGCAAGGAGAAACGCCGCTGATTCTGCCGACGGTCGATTACCAGGCCGTGGCCTCGGTGGTCGCCGACTGGACCGGGATTCCGGTGGGCCGCATGGCCCGTAATGAACTGGAAACCGTGCTCAACCTCGACCAGCACCTGAAGAAACGCATCATCGGCCAGGACCATGCCTTGCAGATGATCGCCAAACGCATCCAGACCTCCCGCGCCGGCCTCGACAACCCGAGCAAGCCGATCGGGGTATTCATGCTCGCCGGCACCTCCGGCGTGGGCAAGACCGAAACCGCCCTGGCGCTGGCCGAAGCCATGTACGGCGGCGAGCAAAACGTCATCACCATCAACATGAGTGAATTCCAGGAAGCTCACACGGTGTCCACCCTCAAGGGCGCGCCACCGGGCTACATCGGCTATGGCGAAGGCGGCGTGCTGACCGAAGCCGTGCGGCGCAAACCCTACAGCGTGGTACTGCTGGACGAAGTGGAAAAGGCTCACCCGGATGTGCACGAGATCTTCTTCCAGGTCTTCGACAAAGGTGTGATGGAGGACGGCGAAGGTCGGGTGATTGACTTCAAGAACACCTTGATTCTGCTGACCACCAACGCTGGCACCGAGCTGATTGCCCAGGTCTGCAAAGACCCGCAAAACGTGCCGGAGCCCGAAGAAATCGCCAAGGCCCTGCGCCAACCGCTGCTGGAGATTTTCCCGCCGGCATTGCTGGGCCGGCTGGTGACCATTCCGTATTACCCGCTCAGCGACGAGATGCTCAAGGCCATCACCCGCCTGCAACTCAACCGCATCAAGAAGCGCGTGGAAAACACCCACAAGGTGGCTTTCGATTACGACGACGCGGTGATCGACCTGATCGTCTCCCGTTGCACCGAAACCGAAAGCGGCGGGCGGATGATCGACACCATCCTGACCAACAGCCTGCTACCGGACATGAGCCGCGAATTCCTCACCCGCATGCTCGAAGGCAAAGCGCTGGCAGGCGTGCGGATCAGCGCCCGGGATAACGAATTGCACTACGACTTCAGCGACGCCGCCTAAGCGGCCCTCCTCCGTAGGAAGGAACCGAGCAGTGACAAGGGATAACTGATGCTATTCAAGCAACTCTCACGCCTGGCAAAGATCACCAGCCCCCTGGGGCCGGATGTGCTGTTGCTCAAGGACATGGGCGGAGACGAAGAATTGGGGCGGCTGTTCAGCTATGAGCTGCAGTTGCACTCGCTGGACAACGCCATCGACCTCAACCAGTTGCTCGGCAAACCCATGTGCCTGAGCCTGCAACTGGACGGCGGTGGCGAGCGTCATTTCCATGGCATCGTTGCCCGTTGCAGCCAGAACGTCGACCAGGGCCAGTTCGCCAGTTACCAGGCCACGCTGCGGCCCTGGCTATGGCTGCTGACCCGCACCTCCGATTGCCGGATTTTCCAGAACCTGACCATCCCGCAGATCATCAAGCAGGTGTTTCGCGACCTGGGTTTTTCCGATTTCGAAGATGCCCTGAGCCGGCCCTATCGCGAGTGGGAATACTGCGTGCAGTATCGCGAAACCAGCTTCGACTTCGTCAGCCGCCTGATGGAACAGGAAGGAATCTACTACTTCTTCCGCCATGAACAGGGTCGTCATGTACTGGTGCTGGCCGACGCCTACGGCGCCCATGCCAACGTGCCCGGCTATGCCTCGGTGCCCTACTACCCCAAGAATGAACAGCAGCGCGAACGCGATCACATCTACGATTGGCACCTGGCCCAGCAAGTCCAGCCGGGTTCGCTGGAACTCAACGACTATGATTTCCAGCGCCCCAGCGCGCGTATCGACGTGCGCTCGGCCATGCCTCGTCCGCACACCGCCGGCGATTATCCGCTGTACGACTACCCCGGCACTTATGTGCAAAGCGCAGACGGCGAACACTACGCCCGCACCCGCATCGAAGCGTTGCAGACCCTGCACGAACAGGTCGAGCTGGCCGGTAACGCCCGAGGCCTGGGCTCGGGTCATTTGTTCAGCCTCACCGGCTTCAGCCGCCAGGACCAGAACCGTGAATACCTTATCGTCGGCACCCGCTATTACATTTCCCAGGAAAGCGGGGAAACCGGTGGTGGCGCGCCTTCGGCACAGTTCGAAAGCAGCCTGACCTGCATCGACGCCCAACAAAGCTACCGCCCGCTGCCCAACACCCACCGCCCCATCGTCAAAGGCCCGCAGACCGCGTTGGTGGTGGGCCCCAAAGGCGAGGAAATCTGGACCGATCAGTTTGGCCGGGTGAAGGTGCATTTCTATTGGGACCGGCATGATCAGTCCAACGAAAACAGTTCGTGCTGGATTCGCGTGTCGCAATCCTGGGCCGGAAAAAACTGGGGCTCGATGCAGATCCCACGAATCGGCCAGGAAGTCATCGTCAGCTTCCTCGAAGGCGACCCGGATCGGCCGATCATCACCGGCCGCGTCTACAACGCCGAACAGACCGTGCCCTATGACTTGCCGGAAAACGCTACCCAGAGCGGCATGAAAAGCCGTTCGAGCAAGGGCGGCTCGCCGGCCAATTTCAACGAAATCCGCATGGAAGACAAAAAAGGCGCCGAGCAGTTGTACATCCATGCCGAGCGCAATCAGGACATCGTGGTCGAGGTGGATGAAAGCCACTCGGTGGGCCACGACCGCAACAAAAGCATCGGGCATAACGAAACGGTGACCATCGGCAACAATCGGCTGCGCATCGTCAAGCAGGAAGACATTCTGTCGGTGGGCCAGCGCAAGACCGACAGCATCAGCCAGAGCTACGTCATCGAAGTGGGCGAAAACCTGCGGCTGGTATGCGGCGAAAGCATCCTGGAGCTCAATGCCAGCGGCCAGATCAACCTGACCGGCGTGCAAATCAGCTTCTATGCCAGCGGTGACGCCGAGATCAACACCGGCGGCGTGCTGCACCTGAACAACGGCGGCGGCCCTGGCGCCACGCCTGACGGCCAGGGCGTCAAGGCCAGCATCGACGCCAATATCAATGCCGCGTTTCCCAAGCCCAAGGGCTAATCACGAGATCTGTGTTCCATGGCTTACCGAATCAATGAATTCCAGTTCCAGCTGCCGGCAAGCGAGCTGCAAGACGCGACGATCAACATCCTCAAGTTCCCCGAACTGGGCACCTCGCTGATAGTCAGCCGCAGCTTGCTGGCCGAGGGCGAAACACTGCAAAGCAACTTCGACGACCAGCTCAAGCGCCTGGAAAAACAAGTGCAGGACTTGCGTTTTCAGCCGGGCGTCGCCGTGCGCCTGGGCGCCAGCCAGGAGGTCGAAGGCATCGAGTTGCGCAGCCAGTTCAACAAGGGCAACGACAAAGTCTTCCAGTATCAGTTGGCGCTGGTATTGCCCGGCACCCGCAAAATGCTCGCCCTGAGCTACGTGAAGGCGGAAAAACTCGGCGATGCCGAAGCCGCGCATTGGGCAACCATCAAGAGTTCGCTGTTGTTCGACGTTCCGGCCTGATGAGCACCCTGCATGTCTGACGCACTCTGGGCCGCCCGCCTGGGCGATGCACTCGACCACACCTCGATGATGGCCGACATCCTCGGCGGTGTGCTGGAGGTGGCGGCCAANATCGCGATCACCGCGNTGGCGACGGCTGCCGTGGTGGCGGCNACGGGCATCACCGTNGCCACCGGCGGNCTCGGNTGCTTTCTGCTCGGCGCGGTGGTGGGCACCATCGTCGGCCTNGCCATGAGCAAGACNGGNGCCGACAANGGCTTGAGNAANCTGTGCGAGAGCTTCAGCAATNCGCTGTTTCCNCCCACGGTGCAGGCGACGATTCTCACCGGTTCCACCAACACCCTGACCAACAACATCCCCGCCGCCCGCGCCGCCGGGGCGATCCCGTCCCATGTCGCGCCGGCCGGCACCGAGCTGGAGGCACCCGAGCCCGAAGCCGAGCCCAGCTATCTGGACATGGCCGAGAGCTTCTTCTCGCAGATGTGGCGCCCCACCGTCGCCACCCCNGCGCCCGGCGCCGTACCCAAGCCGCTGGACCTGGTCACCTGCATGAAGCATCCACCGATGCCGCCGCANTTTCTGGCCGAGGGNTCGGACAAAGTCACCATCAACGGCCAGCCCGCCGTGCGCAGCGGCGACCGCACCACCTGCGACGCCAAGGTCGTATCGTCCGGGCTGATCTCNTCGAACGTNACCATTGGTGGCGGTTCGGTGGTNGTGCGCGAGATCCGCAGCGGCAAGACCCCGGGCGTGGGGCTGGCGGTCACCGCGTTGCTGATGCTCAAGGGCNGCAAAGGCAAGTTCTTCAGCAAACTGCCGTGCATGCTGATCGGCGGCGCGACGTCGATGGCTGTCAGCAGCGCCATGGGCGCCATGGCCAACGCCGCCATGGGTTCGTCGAACCCGGTGCATGCNGCNACCGGGGCCAAGGTGCTGGGTGGGGACGAAGAGCTGGATTTCGTGCTGCCGGGCATCTTGCCGATCGATTGGCAGCGCTTCTACAACAGCCGTGACGAACGCCGCGACGGGCTGTTCGGCGCCGG